>CAMDCE010000012.1 GCA_945889625.1 Asaia bogorensis
GCCAACACGGTGCCCGGTTCGCGAATTGAGCGCGTGCGAACGGCCTGCAGCAACAGCACGTATCCCCACGGAGCCAACGTGTAGACGAAGGTCTCGATGCTCCAGGCTGCGGCGAGGACGAGAATGGCGGTGGCGAGCCAGCGTGACCAGGCCGGGGTACGCACCGTCACCAGAACCACGACCATGAGTGTCGGCACGAGATAGCGTAGTCCCGACGTCGAGGGCAAAGCGTTCAGGTTGAGGAGTCCGGGATGAAACGTGACGGCGACCAGGATCATCGGCGCCAGCAGGATCATCGCCGTCAGGCGACGTCGCGCGATCGCGAAGAGGATCACGACGATCGACAAGTAGTACGCAAGCATGGAAAGGCGCACGACGACCGCGGCAGTCCCGAAGGTCGGAGCGATGCCGGCCAGTGCTGCCTTGATGATCACCCAGGGCATCAGCCCGTAGAGGCAATAGACTTCCACCATCGCGATCCCGCCGTTGAACGCATGCATGGCGGGTCCCAGATGAACGAAGTAGTGCTCTAGGTTCACGTATAGTTCGTCGTCGAAAAGACCGAGCAGGAACAGGCTGAAGGCGAAGAGCGCCAGACCGTCGATCCATTTCTTGCGTGCGCTGGCTGCCCGAGCCTCAAGACGCGACAGCCAGATCACCCAGCCGACGAAGGCCAGGCCAAAGGCCAGCCACCACAGGAAATGCGGCGTTGCCAACACGTAGTCGACCAGAGCTGCACTCTTCCGGGTAGGCTCGAGCGGGCTGAAGATAATGACGATGGCCGCCAGCAAGCCAATCAGGAGTCCATCCGGGACGCCTGAGGCGAACCTAGCCGCCGCGGCCGACGGCTTCTGAAAGTAAACAAGAGCCGCCGCAGCAACGCTCACTGCGAGCGCGGCAACAAAGGGCAGGATTCCCGAAAGCGGGTTTCGCTCGACGAATTCCACGCCCCCCAGGACGAGGATGCCGATCATCGCGACGGCGAGGAACATCCGAACAGCGGCCAGAAGCTTCGCCTCGATGCGCAAGCCGCCCATCATGGCCAGCAGCACGACGGCGAGCGGCGGCGCCACGCCGCCCAGGAACGCGAAGGCCAGGAATTCGGATTGCTTCGTTCGGCCGGAGAGCACGACGACGGCGAGGCATAGGGCTAGAAGGACGCCGCCAATGAGGCCGAGCTTTGCGACAGGGTCGCGCTCGGTCGGCTTGGCTTCAGGAATCAAATGTCACATCCTCCGGCTCTGCGGCCTGGTCCCATTTCGCGGTGACCCAAGACCGATGTCAACCGACCCGCGGCCGGGTCCGATTTGCTTTCCGGATAATCGCCGGCGCGTTGTATATAGCGGGTCGTATTCTCGAGGAATGGCGCACTGCAGGAATGACCGGAACACCGCAATTGTTGCCAGCCGGCCGGCACGAGACGGCTTCTTTTCAAGTACCCGAGACGGATTTGACGGCAGCACGGTTGGGGTTGATCGGCGGCATGCTCCTCGTCGCCTGCGTCACGGTCTTCGCCCTCGCCGGCCAGTCGAAGAGCAACGGGTATCTGGTCTACCTTTTCCTCGTTGGCATCGCGCCGCTGCTCGCGGCCTTGCTGCTGTTTGCTGCGGGCGATCGACACAGCCTGGGGACGAAGCTGGCGCTCGCATCACGGCTCTTCCTCGTCTTCGTGTTGATCGGCGCTCTGATGCTGGGCGCAGTTGAATATATTGACCGGAGCGAGCTTGCATCCATCGGACCGTTCCTCGCCGTTATCTTCGGCAGCGTACTTGTCACCGCGATGATTTGCTGGCCGCGCCGCCACCCGCGTCGCCTGCCACCCCTGAGCGACCCGGTGCGCAGGATTGCGGTCTTGAAGGTGCTCGATGCGCTGCTGATCGGACTTGTCGTCGCGTTCACGGTTTTCTATGGCCGCTTCTATCCGGCCGGCCATCCCGGCGTTCCCCTTGCCTCGGATCTCGTGATCTATGCCTGGGAGACGCCTCATTTTGCCGCCTGGGTGGGGCTCGGTCTGACCATCACCTGTGCAGCGATCGGGCTATGGCGCGTCCAAGACCGGATATCGATCCGGACCAAGCGGCTGCTCGATCGACTGGCGCTGGTTGTAGCCGGCCTGTTCGTGCTCAGCCTTTTCGATGAAGGCCTCTACGTCAACCTGCCGCACTACATGGTCCATGTGGGGCCGGCGATGCACGCCTTCCATGGCGGCATCGCGATGGTGGATGTCTATTCGGTCTACGGTCTTCTGCCTTGGGTCGTCGTCAAGACGGCATTCGATGTGCTTGCCCCAACTTTCGGGACAGCTGCTTTGGTGGTGCGGCTTTCGGAGCTCGTGACACTGCTGACGATGGTCTTCGTCCTTTACGCGGTCTCGCGGCGGCGGTTAGCCGCTCTCGGCCTGATGGTGCCGGCCGTGCTGGTTGCCATCACTTTCCACCCCTGGCTCTACAACCTCGGAGCTCTGCCCTCGACCTCGGGCCTGCGCTACCTCGTGCCGGCCCTCATGGTGCTCGTACTGGTCGCGGTACGCTCGACCATCTGGTCGCGCTGGCTTGGCGTCGGGTTGCTCATGCTCGCTTCGCTGTGGAGCCTGGAGACGTTCGTCTACACGCTGGCACCGTGGGGCTATGTGCTGCTGCTGCAGGCGGTGCGCGAGCGCTCCCTCCGTCGTGCCGGGCTGACGTTGCTCATCGGCGGCATCGGCGTTGTCCTGGCTCACGCGACGTTTACGCTCGGGACGTTCCTCGCGACCGGCAAGACGATCGACTATGGTCCCTATTTCGGCCAGTTCCTGCGATTCCGGCCAGACGCCGAGTCGGTGGGCTGGTGGCAAAGGCCGTTCGATCCGAACTTCGAGGCTTGGATGCCGGTTTGGCTCGGGCATTTTCTCGTCCTGGCGATCGCGGCATACCGCGCGCTGCAGAGGCGGGCGCCGACCGACAGGGCGAGCCGCCTCGTGCCGGTGGCGGCCTATGGCCTTGTCACATTGAACTACTTCATGGCGGCGCCCCTCTGGTCTAGTCTGGGTTTGGCCTTTCTCCCCGTCGCGATCGAGTTGATTTGCGCGCTGGAAGTGCTGTCCTCTGCGCCGCGGCGCTATGGAACTCTCGGTGCCGCCGTGCTGGTCGCTCTGGTCGGGGTCTGTTCCGTTCTCGTGGCCTTCGGCATGGAGCGCTTCGCCCAGCCGATGAAGCCTGAGCTCGCCAACAGCACCGTGCTGCGTCGCTGCCTGTCGGCCACAGGTTGCGATTTCGCCGGGATGCCGGAGCGTTTGAAGCACCGAATCGCGGCCGCACCGCTCGATCCGCGCGGCCCCATTGGCGTCTATTTGACTCAAATCGATCCGGACTTCCCGCCCTTTCCCTCCCGGAAGGATGCCGACATCAGCAAGCGGAGCATCGAGGAAGCGGTCGACATGCTACGTCGGTGGGCGCCCCATCAGCCTCGGGTTGCCCTGTTGGCCGATAGCGCCCCGTACATATTGAACAACATCGTCAGCGTGACCGCCCTGATGCAGACCGGCCAATGGTTTCGATGGCCGGTATCGAGCCCGCTGAACGACGAGATCTCCGAGCCGCTCGTCGCGATGATTCTGCGCCGTGTCGCCGAAGACCCGATGAAGGACGGCGAAATCATTATCGTGTCCAACGATCGCGCCAACCTCCTGCCAATCGAGCAGAAGATCCTGGCCGTCGTCTCGGCCCGCTGCCGCCTCGCGCTTGTCGAAACGCGAGAATTCCATTCCGTGTTCCGAGTGGAAGCTTGTCGTCCCGAGTCCGCGCCGGAGCGCTGAATAAATGAAATCATTGCATTCTCTATCGGTGGAGGTGGGTCCATCTCAGGCTCCTGGCAGGGATTTGGCGATGCGTGAGGCGGTCCCAAGAATGGGGCTGATGGGCGGCGTGATGCTGGTTGCTTGCGCGACGCTCTATGTCCTCGGCGGCCAGTCGAAGGGCCAGGCCTATCTGGCCTATCTCTTTCTGTTCGGTGTTGCGCCGCTGCTTGCCGCTAGCTTGCTGCTTGTGGCCCCGCGCCAAGGGCGGCTGACGGTGAGGCTGGAAACTGCCGTACGGCTCTTTCTCGGCCTGGTGCTGGCCGGCGCTCTGCTGCTCGGTGGCGCTGAATATGTGAACGGGCGGGAGCTTTCCACGCGCGGGCCGTTTTTTGCCGTCGTGTTCGGCAGTGTGCTTACCGCAGCGATATTGTGCCGACCACGTCGCCACCCGCGCCGCTTGTCTCTGCTCAATGACCCGGCGCGCCGGCCGGCTGTCCTGGAGAGGTTCGATGCGCTGCTGATCGGGCTCTTGGTCGCGGTCACGATTTTCTTCGGCCGCTTCTATCCGGCCGGCCATCCCGGGGTTCCCCTGGCCTCCGATCTGGTGATCTACGCCTGGGAGACGCCGCACTTCGCCGCCTGGCTGGGGTTCGGCCTGGTCTTCACCGTCGCGACGATCTGGCTGTGGCGCCTGCAGGACCGGAAGTCGGACCGCACCAAGCGCTGGCTCGACCGCCTGGCGTTGCTTGGTGCCATTCCGATCGTGCTCGGCCTGTTCGATGATGGGCTTTATGTCAACGTGCAGCACTACATGGTCCATGTCGGCCCGGCGATGCACGCCTTTCACGGCGGCGTCGCGATGGTGGATACCTACTCGATTTATGGTCTTCTGCCGTGGGTTGTCGTCGAGATGGGCTTCCGGCTGCTGGGCCCGACCTTCGGCACGGCGGCCCTGATTGTGCGCGTATCGCAGGTCCTTACGCTGCTGGCGATGGTGCTGGTGCTGTACGCGGTCTCGCGGCGGCGCCTTGCAGCTCTGAGTCTCATGGTGCCCGGGCTGCTCGTCGCCGTCACCTTCCATCCTGGGCTCGTCAACCTCAACATTTTGCCTAGTACGTCGGGGCTGCGCTACCTGCCGCCGAGCCTGATGGTGCTGGTCCTGACGGCGGTGCCCTCGCCGGCATGGTCGCGTTGGCTCGGCGTAGCAGTCCTCATGGTCGCCGCTCTCTGGAGTGTGGAGACGTTCCTCTACACGCTGGCGCCGTGGGGCTACGTGCTGCTGTTGCAGGCGGTGCGGGAGCGGTCCCTCCGCAGGGCCGGCCTGACCCTGCTCCTGGGCCTCGCCAGCGTCGCTCTGGCCCACGTGGGCTTTGCGCTCGGGACCTTCCTGATGACCGGCCAGACGGTCGACTACGAGCCATACTTCGGCCAAGTCATGGGTTTCCGCCCCTATGTGGACCGCGGCATGTTGCAGGTGCCCCTCAATCCCAATTTTGGAGTATGGTTACCGATTTGGCTGGGGCATTTTCTCGTCCTGTCGACGGCAGCATATCGTGCTCTGCAGGCGCGCGCGCCGACAGACATGGCGAGCCGCCTCGTGCCGGTGGCGGCCTATGGCTTCATCGCCCTGAACTATTTCATGATCGGGCCATCGTGGCCGAGTCTGGGACTGGCATTCCTTCCGGTTGCGATCGAGTTGATCTGCGTGTTGGAAGTGCTGTCCGCCAAGTCCCGAAAGTATGGAACAATCGGCGTTGCGGCGCTGGTCGCGCTCGTAGCGGTGAGCTCGATGATGGTGGCCTTCGGCAGTGAGCGCTTTGCCAGGCCGATGGTCGCTTACCAAGCAACCAGCACTGTGTTGCGCCGCTGCTTCACAGTTGAGGGATGTCGATTCGCCGAAATACCGGGGCGCTTGAAGCGCGGCATTGCCGCCACACCCCTCGATCCCGAGGGACCTTTCAGCGTCGATCTTCATCAAACCGACCTCTTCCAAGCACCGCGACCCGTGCCGGAGGCGAATGGAATCGCCTGGCAGAGCATTACGGAAGCGGTCGACATCTTGCGCCGCTGGGCTCCGAACCAGCCGCGTGTTGCCCTATTGGCCGATCAAGAACCCTATAATTGGTTTATTGGCCTCGCAGTCATGATGGAAACGGGCCAATGGTACCGTTGGCCAATTTCCAGCCCGGGAAACGATCAGATCTCGGAGTCGCTGGTGAGGCTCACCCTGCGTCGGGTCGCGGCGGATCCAATGCGGAACGGTGAGATTCTCGTCGTTTCCAACGATCGCGAATACTGGCTGTTCCTTGAGCAGAAGATTTTCGCCGACATCGCTGGCCAATGCCACTTCGCGCTGGTCGAGAAGCGGCAATTCCACTCCGTGTACCGGATGGAAGCTTGTCGTCCCGCGCCCGCACCGGCGCGCTGAAGGTTCGAGCTGGGCGAAATCATGCGTCATGCTCGGTCGATCATGCTGTGCTACATGTTGCCGCTTCTTGCGGCTTGCGAAGCGTTGGACCCGCCGTTGCTCAATCCACGGCAAGTCGAGAACAGTAAGCGTCCGGAGAACGCCGCCTTGAGTGGCGTCTAGGGTCAAAACTCAATCAAAGTATTGAATTCGTTTGCCAGTAGTGGTTCAAGCTCTGAAACGATGGAGCGTTGATGATGGCGAACGAGTTCTGGCTCGACGAGCAGCAATGGTCGGCGATCGAACCGCTGTTGCCGCGCAATCAACCGGGCGCGCGTCGGGTCGACGATCGTCGGGTGATCAGCGGCATTGTTCACGTGCTCAAGGTGGGCTGCCGCTGGGAAGATTGTCCGGCGCTCTATGGTCCTTCCACGACGATCTACAATCGCTTCAACCGGTGGTCCCGGCGCGGGCTTTGGCAGCGCCTGTTCGAAGCCCTGGTCACCACGGACGCCGCCGACACGCAGATCATCGACAGCACGACGGCCAAGGCTCACCGCTCTGCAGGCGGCGGAAAAGGGGGGCCTTGGCGCAGGCGATCGGTCGTTCGCGCGGCGGGCGGACGACCAAGATCCACGCCGTCGTCGACTGCCTCGGCAGGCTCATCGCCTTCGAGGTAACGCCGGGCCAGCTCGGCGACGTGCGCGTTGCCGGGGCGTTGTTGGGACCCCTGCCGGCAGCTCGATTGTGCATCGCCGACACAGCCTACGACAGCAATGGGCTACGCCAGTTCCTGACTGAGCGCGGTACCCAACCGGTGATCCCCAACAATCCGACCCGCAAGCGCTTCCACCCCTTCGACGCCGACATCCACAAGCGTCGCAATCTTGTCGAGCGCATGTTCTGCCGCCTCAAGGACTGGCGCCGCGTTGCCACACGCTACGACAAGCTCGCCGCCAACTTCGCAGCCGCCGTCGCAATCGCTACAATCGTCCTGTGGTGCACCTGATTGAGTCTGGAACGCTAGAACACTCCGCTATAGCGAATTCCCGTTTGATTAGTGCCCGGTGTTGCCGTTCCATACCAGCTCATTGTGCCGCCTGATACCTGCGTGATTTCGATTGCTTGCATGTAGTGATAGCCGAGTGATTGGCTGTCATAGCCGCCTGCAGGCAAGCCCGTGATGGATGAAGTCGCTATGGCCGACGCGGTCCGATCTGACGGTGCCGACGTACTGTCGTAGCCAATGCCTGCCGCAAATTGGCCTGTAGAACTGTCATTCGACATCGCCACATAGTCTGCGTGGAAATACTCTTCTTGGAGACCTTGCACGAATGACACCCGCATGCTGGTCGAGTTGTCGGCGGCGCGCCAGGTCGCCGTGGAGTAGTTCCATATGTTCGTGTCACCAATCAGACCAGCAACCACCAATCGATTGTAGGCATTCCACACACCGAGAACGGCCGCTGTTCCCCAGCAGATACGCCGCCGAGAAGCCAGTTGATTTGACTTGAGCCATCGCTGCGCACAGTCCCAACATAAGTCCCGAGATTGGCGCCGGGACCGTTCGTAATGGCGACCTTGTTAGTCAGGATGCCGTTGATGCACTGCAGCTCCGTCGTGCCGGCGCCTGTGCCGCGTGCGGCGTCGCTGCTCCAGGCCGGGCCGCGTGTCAGCATGACCGTGCCGCTGTTGTTCCACACGAACAGGTCATAATTGCTGTTGGCGGCGACCGCCGCCGGACCCGCGTTACCCGTGCTGCTGTTGGTCGTGATATTCGACAGCTCCGAAAAGGAAGTCGAGAGCATGTTCATCCAGTCGTAGATGACGACCTGATTACCATTGTACGGAGTGTAATAGATTGTGGTCTTGCCGCTTTGATCCGACGTCATTACCGGCGTTGCGCTCACCAGCGTAAGGCGCCCCTGCGGCGTGCCTGGCGGTTGAGCAGGCTAGCCATCAACAGAAGTTTGAGTGACCATGCATGCGGCCATTTCACGACTCCTTGAAAAATGGACCGCGCCCGCATCGACTGGACCACGTTGGACTATACGGCCGAGGTATGGCGCATCATTCGTCAGGCCGACATCGCCACCCTCAATCTGCGCTTGAGAGTACGAGTGCCGAGAAAACCGTCAGTTGATCTTCCTGAGACGCGACAACTAATTCGAGTCAGTCGAATTGGCACCCAACAAAAATGCACTTGTGCGCTGCGATGGGCATTGGGCCGTTACATATAGACGCCACAAAACGCTTCAAGTGATGCTGAAAGCCGACCCTAGTCAGGCGGCAACTGCCCAGCAACATTTACTACGCCGAGGTGCGGCATATCCCACCACCGGTCCTATCGCCTCAGTGACCTGCAAGTTTCTCCGCGCATTGGTGGGTCTGTTCCATGCACGCCATTGCAGCTTTTTTGCGCCTCTCATGATTGTATAATCAACTATCAAGGTTGCCATATGAAGCGGCTTCTCCCGGACGGCGATCGCGATCTGAATGAATGGTAGGAATAGTGCAGTCGCCACCGGCCGGCCAAGGAGAGAAGGCCTCCCCCCCAGCGCACGATCCTGATTTCGTGGTCGCACGACCGAGGCTCATCGGCGGTGTGCTTCTAGCAGCCGGCCAATGGGAGAAGGCTCCCTCTCAAGCACGCAGTGCCTATTTGACAGTCGCAGGACTGGGCCTAATCGGCGGCGCGCTACTCGTCGGCTGCATCACGGCCTATGTTCTTGGTGGACAGACGAGAAATCAAGCCTATCTCGCATACCTCTTCCTTGGCGCCGCGGCGCCGCTGCTTGCCGCGTCTCTGCTGTTCATGGCGCGGCAGCGACCCCGGCTGCTGGCGCGACTGGCGCCTGCACTGAGGCTTTTTTTGTCCCTGGTGCTGGCCGGCACCTTCATGCTCGCAGGATTCGAGTATACGAAGGGGCGCTTGCTTTCGACGAGCTGGCCGTTTCTCGCGGTCGTCCTCGGCGGCGCCCTTGCCACCGTACTGCTGAGTTTACCGCTTCCCCGGCTGCTGCGTGTGTGGCCGCGCCGGCCGCGCCGCCTAGCCTATCTCAGCGACCCGGCGCGCCGGACTGCCGTGTCGGGCCTGCTCGATGCGATGCTGATCGGCCTGCTGGTAACCTTCACGGTCCTCTACAGCCGCTTCAATCCGGCCGGCGAACCTGACGTCTACGGATACCTGTACAATCCGGGCGGCCATCCCGGTGCCCCCTTCCCCTCGGATCTCGCGTACTACACTTGGGAGATTCCTGACTGGACCTTCTGGCTGGCAGGCGGGTTTGCATTCACCTGCCTGGCTCTCTGGCTGTGGCGCGTTCAGGAGCAGGCATCGAGCCGCAACAGGCAGCTGCTCGATCGTCTGGCGCTTGTCGGTGCCAGCCTGTTCGTGCTCGGCCTGTTCGACGATGCGCTCTACGTCAACGTGCCTCACTACATGGTCTATGTCGGACCGGCGATGCAGGCCCTCCATGGCGGTATCGCGATGGTCGACGTCTATTCGATCTACGGCCTTTTGCCCTGGGTCGTTGTCGAGGTGGCCTTCGGGCTGCTGGCGCCGACGTTCGGAACCGCTGCCCTAGTGGTGCGGCTTGCCGAGCTCGCCCTGCTAATTTCGACGATACTGGTCTTGTGCGCAGTGTCCCGGCGCCGCCTCGGTGCCCTCAGCCTGATGCTTCCAGCGGTGCTGGTCGCCATTACCTTTCATCCATGGGTCCTGAACCTGGGCGCCATCCCCTCGACCACCGGCATGCGCTATCTGCTGCCGACCCTCATGGTGCTGATTCTGGTGGCGGTGCGCTCGCCTGGCCGGTCGCGCTGGCTCGGGGCAGGCCTCGTCGCCGTCGCCTCTCTGTGGAGCGCTGAGACGTTCGCTTACACGATGGCTCCCTGGGGTTTCGTGCTGCTGCTGCAGGCGATACGCGAGCGTTCCCTCCGCAAAGCCGGACTGACCTTGCTCATCGGGATCGCCGGAGTCGTCGCGGCTCATAGTGCCCTCGCGCTGGGGACGTTCGTCGTGACCGGAAAGACCATCGACTACGTACCGTACTTCGCACAGTTCCTGCGCTTCCGGCCCGATGCCGAGTCGACGGGCTGGTGGCAGATCCCCTTCGACCCGAACTTCCAGGTCTGGGTGCCGATCTGGCTGGGGCATTTTCTCGTCCTGTCGGCGGCGGCATACCGCGCCCTGCGCGGACGGCCGCCGACCGACATGGCCAGCCGCCTCACACCGGTGGCGGTCTACGGATACATCACCCTCAACTATTATATGGGCCAGCCGACATGGCCGAGCCTGGGTGTGGCGTTCCTACCCGTCGCGATCGAGTTGATCTGCGGATTGGAGGTGCTTGCCATCAATCCTCGGAGATACGGGACCATCGGCATGGCGGCGCTGCTAGCGTTGGTTGTCGTCAGTTCAGCGATGATCGCCTTCGGCACCGAGCGCTTTGCCCGGCCAATGGAGTCCTTCGTGGGAAACAGCAGTGTGTTGCGCCGCTGCCTTACACCCGATGGATGCCGACTGGCCAAGATCCCCGAACGCCTGAAGCGCAGCGTCGCCGCCGCACCGCTCGACCGCAGCGGCCCGGTCAGCGTCTATTTCCACGAAACCAATCCCAAGTTCTCGACGCTGCCCCCCAAGGACGATGTCGAGGTCGGCTGGAAGAAAATTGGGGAGGCGGTGGATATTCTGAATCGCTGGACGCCCGACCAGCGGCGCGTCGCTTTGCTGCCGGACAACCTCAAGAACCCCTACGTGAGCATGCTCGTCCTGATGCAAACGGGGCAATGGTTCAGGTGGCCGATATCAAGCCCGCTGAATGACGAGATTGCCGAACCGCTCGTCGACCTGATCTTGCGCCGCGTTGCTGAAGACCCGATGCGGGACGGCGAAATCCTCGTCGTTTCCAACGAGCGCGATCAGCTCCTGTCGATCGAACAGAAAATTCTTGGCCTCGTCACGGCGCGCTGTCGCCTCGCGCTGCTCGAAAAGCGGGAATTCTATTCTGCCTTCCGGACGGAAGCGTGTGGCGCCGCGACCGGGTCAACCGTGAAAACTTCGGGCTGAGACGGTATGGCCGGGCCTTCGCATTCGCCGTCGGCGCAGGGCACAGTCGCAAGACTGGGACTGATCGGCGGCGTGATCGTCATCGCCACGGTGGCCGCGGTTGCGCTCGGTGGCCAATCAAAGGCCCAAGGATATCTGGCCTACCTCTTTCTTCTTGGTGGCGCACCGCTGCTTGCCGCATCTCTGCTGTTCATGGCAAGGAACCGACCGTGGCTGCTGGAGAGGTTAGTGCCGGCTCTGCAGCTTTTTCTGGTCCTTGTGCTGGCCGGCAGCCTCGCGCTCGGAGGCGTCGAATATGCAAACCGGAGTTTGCTTTCGACAAGCTGGCCGTTCTTCGCCGTCGTCCTTGTTAGCGCCCTTGTCGCCGCAATCCTGAACCTGCCGCGTCGCCGATCGCGTCGCCTACCCTACCTGAGCGACCCGGTTCGCAGGACTGCCGTCCTGAGCGTGCTCGATGTGCTGCTGGTCGCACTTCTAGTTGCTTTCACCATTTTCTTCGGCCGCTTCTATCCGGCCGGCCACCCGGGCGTTCCCTTTGCCTCGGATTTTGTGATCTACGCCTGGGAGACTCCCCATTTCGCCTCCTGGCTGGGGCTCGGCCTCCTTGTCACTTGCGCGGCGCTCTGGCTGTGGCGATTCCAGGATAGGGCTTCGGTCCGCACCAAGCGATTGCTCGATCGCCTGGCGCTGGCGGGCACGCTCTTGTTCGTGCTCAGCCTGTTCGACGACGGGCTTTTCATCAACCTGCCGCACCTCATGGTGTACGTCGGACCGGCGATGCATGCACTCCACGGCGGCATTCCAATGGTCGATATCTATTGCATATATGGCTTGTTGCCGTGGTTCATTATTCGCACGGCGTTCGAGCTGCTCGGTCCGACGTTCGGAGCCGCGGCCCTGGCGGTAGGTATCGTGAAACTCGTCACCCTGGGCGTGATGGTGCTCGTTCTTTACACGATTTCCCGGCGGCGCCTCGCGGCCATGATCTTGATGGTGGCTGCGGTGCAGGTGGCCGTCACGCTCCATCCCGGCGTCTATAACCTCAACGCCTTACCTTCGACCACCGGCATGCGCTACATCGTGCCGACCCTCATGGTCCTGGTCTTGGCGGCGGTGCGCTCGCCGGCTTGGTCGCGCTGGATCGGGGCGGCGCTCCTCGCCCTCGCGTCGGTCTGGGGCGTCGAGGCCTTGACCTATTCACTGGCTCCCTGGGGCTATGTGCTGTTGCTGCAGGCGATACGTGAGCGCTCCGTCCGCAATGCCGGCCTAACATTGCTCGTCGGGATCGCGGCGATGGTCCTGGCCCATGCGACGTTCGGGCTGGCGACATTTCTGGCAACGGGCAAGACCATCGACTACGTGCCCTACTTCGGCCAGTTCCTGCGTTTCCGGCCGGATTCAGAGCCCGGGAATTTTTGGCAGGCGGCCTTCGACCCCAACTTCGAGGTCTGGGTGCCGATCTGGCTGGGACACTTCCTCGTCCTGTCCGTGGCAGGATACAGTGCCTTGCGCGGACGGCCGCCGACGGACATGGCAAGCCGGCTCGCACCCGTGGCCGCCTACGGTCTGGCCACGCTGAACTATTACATGGCCCTGCCGACCTGGCTCAGCCTGGGCTGGGGCTTCCTGCCGGTCGCGATCGAGCTGATCTGCGTCCTGGAAGTGCTTGCTATCAATCCCCGGAAATACGGGACCATCGGCGTGGCAATACTGCTCGCGCTCGTAACTGTGAGCTCGGCGATGGCCGCCTTCGGCACCGAACGCTTTGCCCGGCCGATGGAGTCCAATCTGGGCAACCACACCGTGTTGCGCCGCTGTTTTTCTGCTGAGGGATGCCAGCTGGCCGAGATCCCGGTAAACCTGAGGCGGCACCTCAACGCCGCCGCCGTCGATCCCGACGGGCCGGTCGCGCGGCATCTCTTCGACACGAATCCCGACTTCGCGCCGATCTTCATCCAGAAGGACGGCGCCGTCGGCTGGCAGAGTATCGTGGAGGCGGCGGATATCCTGAAACGATGGGCGCCCGACCAGCGGCGTGTCGCCCTGCTGGCGGACAACCTGCCCAATCCATACGTGAGCCTGACCGCATTGATACAAACGGGCCAATGGTACCGGTGGCCGATATCGAGTCCGCTAAATGACGAAATATCCGAGCCCCTGGTCGCGCTCATCCTGCGCCGCGTCGCTGAAGACTCGATGCAGGACGGCGAGATCGTCGTCGTGTCCAACGACCGCGCCAATCTCCTGCAGCTCCAACAGAAGATCCTCGACATCGTCACTGCTCGCTGCCGCCTCGCACTACTCGAAAAGAGGGAGTTCCATTCTGTCTATCGAACGGAAGCTTGCGGCGCCGCGGCTGCGCAATAGACCACACTACCTCTTGGAGAGACCGGCGATCCAGCGACCGAGGCGACCCGCCGGTGCTGGCGTTGATGCGGTGAGCGGTTCTGAATCTTGCGACGTGAGATCGATGCCCGCGGGCAGCCTGGGCGCCGAGGGAGACGCAGTTTTCATCAGCTCCCTGTAATAGACAGCGTCGCGAAACGTTTGCGGCAAGGCTCCCTCGATATACTTCTCGAGCAGCGGCTTGGACGGAAACAGCCTCGCGGCTTCCCACATGCAGTAATGCCAGTCCGAGCTACCGGTCGGCAGATGGGTGGCGGCCGACGCAAGCAGACCGGCGATCGTCTCTCGTGTCCTTGTGGCACTTTGGTCTGCTGGAATTCGCTTGGCCAAGAGCTCAAGCTGAGGCGGATGGCAGGGGTCCAGTTGGTGGAAGCTCCTGGTGCCGAACGCATCCCAGTACAGGATTTCCCAATCGGGCGAGAGCTTCACGGAAGCATAGGCCTGGTCCGGGAGCGACACGTCTTCCGAAAAGCGTGCGTATCGATTGACGCTGTAGAAGTACCTCGTGTCCGATCCATGATTGATGAATTGCATGTAGTCATCGACGTCGCGTCCGACCATTTCTCCGAATGATGCCGTGTTGACGATCAAATCCGCGGAGCCCCCCTTCAAGACGTCGAAACATTGCGTCGGGACAAAAACGAAATCCGAGCCCGCGATATCCGCTGCGTGCTCCGGTTTGGTCACGAAGAGTATCTTCGCGTCGGGGAAGTGAGCGGAAATGAATACGTAGCTGCAGTAAAGAGAATCCAGGAGATCGACGATGATGTATGTCTGCCGAGGATTGAAGAGGCGCATCATCCGGGCGAGCCCGCCGTAGCCTCCGCCGATCTCGATCACCTTGCCCAGATCGCTCGTCAACGAAGAGACGCGAAGCATCATGCAAAGATGATGCAGGAACATCGTGGAAATGGGCCGTCCGACTGCGGTAGTCGTGGAACGTTTGCTGACAAAAAGCGATTCCTCGATCTCTTTCGGCAGCGAATTCAGCGAAGAGCCTTGCTCTTCAAGATAGGCAAGATAGCGGTCGACGACTGGCTGAAACAGCGGCTCATCGACGAGTCGAGGGTAGGTAAACGCGTTGTTCGCGGTCATGACGTCTATGAACGCCAATTCATCATCGATTTCCGCGATGGCTTTGCGATGGAGAGAATCGTACGCGTTCTCCCAGATCTGCGATGCCTTGAATGCCGATGGACTACCGCTCAAGACCTCCGCGCGAAGCGCTCGTGCGCGGCGAATGATATCCCCCAAACCTGCCTCCTGAGTGTTCCTGGCGACCAACAACCCGCAGTCGGTGGCCAATGTATTCTTGCCTGACGCCGTCGTACACCCCACGGCCGGCGCTGGTCTGCCAGCGCTGCAATCGCCGCTGTGGCTCCAGGATCTTTCTCTGCCTCACGCGCGGGTAACATGCTGCCCCACTCACGACGGCACGGAAGGATCTCGCTGTCGAAGAGAGCCCGGACTACGTCGTCGCTATTTCATCTGGTTGGTGAGCAGCGCCGCGGCTCCGCCCTGCTCCTGGCCATATTTCAAAAGCGCGGCGCGGCCACCGGCGGCATAGGCCGCGACCGCCCCCAGCAAGCGCTTGAGCTGGTCGGGGCTGGTGCGGTCGAACTTGCAATAGGCGCCCCGCGTCAACTTGGCGATCTGCGGGAACAGCCGCGACGCGGCGCGGTCGTTGCCTTCCTGGAAGACGAACACCGGAAGCCCGAGCAGGCCGAGTTGCCCGGCCTCGTGGCCAACCTGATCGGCATCCTCCTCGCAGCAATCGCCCACGAACACCACGGCGTCGATGCGGCTCTCGCGCCGCTGCTCGCCTGCATAGCGCAGCATCTTGCCGATCTGCGTGCGGCCAGCCAGGCAGCGCACCGAACTCATCAGTCGCGCCAGTTCTCGGCCGTCTGAAGTCCAGCGGCTGACCTTGAACTCGTCGAAGCCGCGATAGAAGGCGAGCCGCACATCCAGCCCGCCCAGGGCGTCAGCGGCCACGAACATTTCGCCCTGAATGGCGCAGGCGTGATCCCAGGTAGGCTCGCGGCTGGCTGTGGCATCCATGGCGAACAACAGACGGCCGCGGCCGCCGCCACGGGTTGCCGGCAGACGCTCGACCTCACGGACAAATGCATCGACAGCATTGGTGCGCGCGGCAGAGGGTAGCTTGCGATCGCCAGGCATCGACCTTCACCCTTCCTTGCCTCTTCTGACCCTGTCCAGCATAGTCTGCCTGGCCCACACACGCCGTCATTGTCTTGCAAAAGAAGAAGTCTTTTTTCTGGATTGTCTACGGCGCGCTCCTGCTTTGCACGGCGCTGATTGGCGTCGAACTGGTGGCCTGGCTTTTCACGCCATCCTGGCCCGCCTATCTGCTGCGGCCGGCGCCGGTCGGCGTCGATGCCGTCGCGCAATGGAGCGGCGGCATGCCGGACGTCACCTTCGCCACCAACCGCTGGCTGATGCGCGATCGCGAGCGTTCGATCGGCAAGCCGCCGGGCGTGGCCTTCCGCTCGGTGTTCATCGGCGACAGTTTCCTCGAAGGCGGATTCACGCGCGCCGCCCTGCCGGCGCGAATTGAGGGCATGCTCGTCGGGGCGCGGCACGAGGACGTCGAGGCGATCAATCTCGGCGTCGCCGGGACCGGGCCGATCGAATACTACTACCGCATCAGGGAACTCGGCCTCGACCTCGCGCCCGACGCCGTCGTGCTGATGTTCTATTCGGGCAACGACACTGTCACCGGGCCGTTCCCGCACGCGACCCCGCCGCTGCCGTTCATCGCCGAATTGCCCCGTCCTTCGATTCTCGGCCGCGTCGCGCCGCACATAGCGTGGCAGTCCGTCAATGCGCTCCGGCTCTCAGGCGCGGCACAAGGCGGGACCTACGCCCCGAACGAGCACGAGATCATCACCGAGGCGCTCAACAGGCCGCGTGCCGAAGGGTTGGCCATGCTGGTGCAGCTCATGCGCCAGCATTATTTCCCGCAGCTCGATCCGCGCGTCATCGAGGAAGTCCTCGGCCGCGGCGGCGAGCGCTTCTGGTCGGAGTTCGTGCCACGGCGCTTCGATCGCGAGTATCTGCAGGGCTGGATTCTCAAGGGCCTGATCTCGATGGAGACCAGCCCGCAGAAATTCGCGACGACTCCGGCCGAGGCCGCCACCGGGGTGTCGGCCGACGAGATCAAGGCGACGATGTCGTGGCTCGCCGCCATCGACCGGCTGGTGCGCTCGCGCGGCGTGAAGTTCCTCGTTGCGGTCATCCCCGTCGGCACGACCGATCCCGACTTCATGGATTTCTGGAAGCCCTGGCCGCGTTTCTCGAGCTACACGCTGGGTCGCGCGGCCGTCCATTCGGCAATGGTCGCGGCACTCGCCAAGACCGACATTCGCTTTGTCGACTTGCAGCAGGATCTTCAGGGCGTGCGCGGCACTTACCGCAAGACCGACCTGCACTGGACCGAGCACGGCAACGAAGTCGTGGCCGCTCGCCTGGCAAAGGAAGTACTGGCGCTGCGTCGCTAGGGTTTTGACCCCCTCCGGGCTGTGGAATATGGTGCGCGTCGCGCTTCGCCGCCCATAAGAAACATGACCGGAAACGCCCCGACCCGCGTTAACGCCGTTCGCGCTTACGCCATCTTGCTGCTGCGGGTCTTCCTGCCGTTCGCGTTCGCGTATTTCCTTTCCTACATCTTCCGCGGCGTGAACGCGGTGATCTTCCCCTCCCTCGAACGCGACATCGGCATCACCGCGGGCGACCTCGGCCTTCTCACCTCCGCCTTCTTTCTGGCCTTCGCCGGCTGCCAACCGATCCTGGGCGTCGCGCTCGACCGCTACGGGCCGCGCCGCGTGCAGACGACATTGCTCGTCCTCGCCGCGGCAGGCTCGGCACTGTTCGGTCTGGCGGGCTCGCTGCCCGAGCTGATCCTGGCGCGCATATTGATCGGCCTCGGCTTTGCTGGCGGACTGATGGCTGCCATCAAGGCGATCACGCTGTGGTATCCGCCGCATCGGTGGGGCCTGATCACCGGCTTTCACATGACGGCTGGCGGGGTCGGCACGATGGCGGCGACCTTGCCGGTCCAGTGGTCGCTCTCCGTGATGAGCTGGCAGGGGCTGTTTTTCTGGCTGGCGGCGATATGCCTGGCGACCGCGGTGCTGCTTTTCAGTGTGGTGCCGGAGCGTCCGTCGACCGGGTCACGAGGCACTCTGCGCGAACAATTCCGCGCCACCGGCATCGTGCTGACCGATGGCTTCTACTGGCGCATCCAGCCGTTGCTCTGCGCCCAGCAACTCGCCTTCATCGGCTGCATCTCGCTGTGGATCGGGCCGTGGCTGCGCGACGTCGGTGGCATTGCCAGCATGGAGGCGCGCGCCGACCTGCAGCTCTGCACAGCCGCGATCATGACCCTTGGCTTTGCCCTGAGCGGGGTCATCGCGGGCTCATGCCGCAGGATCGGACTCAACGACTTCGTCTCGACCAGCATCATCAGCTTCCTGTTCGCCCTGGTGTGCGGCTGGCTGGCCTTTGCGCCGCCGATGTATCCGCTGGTTCCGTGGGCGCTGTTCGGCTTTTTCGGGGCCTGCACCATCCAATACCTTCCGGTGATGGCGGCGTCTTTCCCGCCGCACTACGCGGGAAGGGTCACGACAAGCAGCAATCTCGTGGCCTTCGCGGTGATCTTCGCCGGTCAATGGGCGATCGGCAAAGTTGTCGACCTGTGGCCCAAAACCGCGACGGGTTACGCGCCCGACGGCTATGTCTGGGCGTTCGGCGGGCTGTTCATCCTGCAACTGGCCGGTCTGGCGTGGCTGCTGCTGTCGCGGGGCCGGCCGATGGCGCGCGAGCGGCTGGCGGTGGCAGAGTGAGCGCCGCCACGAGGTCGCGCACTTCCTGACGCGCCGCGACGTGGCTGAGCGTCAGCGGCGGCCCGCTCTTGCCGCGCCTCAAGTCGAGCAGCGTGAGCCCGCTCAGGAACAGCTCCTTGTAGATCACCCTCTCGCTCAGGCCCGCCGCGATCCTGAAGCCGATGCGCTTGGCCAGCGCCTCGAGGACGGCGCCCATATCGCGCTTGTTGCGCGCGGCGAGCGAGGACAGGCGATTGCGCATCACCACCCAGTCGACCGGCCGGCCGCCCTGGATGGCGCGCAGCTGGCGCTGCTTCCACACCGCCTCGGCATAGATCGACGGCCGCACGATCTTGAGCGTGTCGGGATCGACCCGTGCCAGCAGGTCGAGGTCGATAAAGCTGTCGTTGAGCGGCGTCAGCAGGGTGTCAGCCCAGGTATGGGCGAGCCGACTGAGATGGGTGTCGCTGCCCGGAGTATCGATGATGACGAAATCTGCCGACGCCGTGGCGGGCTCGAGCGCCGCCTCGAAACGCGCCGACTCGTCGGCTTCGGCGGCGGCGCGATCAGGCAGCGCGGACAACGGCACGATGGCATGCACCGGCATCGGCAAGTCGACGTCTTTGCGTTGGGCGTAGGCGGCGCGGTTTTCGATATAGCGGCTGAGCGTGCCCTGTCGGGCGTCGAGATCGACGGTCGCCACCCGCGCGCCCTCTCCCATCAGGGCAACGGCGATGTGCAGCGCGGTGGTCGACTTGCCCGAGCCGCCCTTCTCGTTGCCGATCACCAGTACATGGGCGCGGCCGGGCACCCGCGCCGCCTGTGTCTGGACGATGCTGGGATTGGCCGCCGGCTGAAAGCGGTCGCTCACGCCGGGAATTCAGGCAAGCTTGCGGATCCAGACGGCGGTGTCGTGGAACACCGCGCCGCCGTGCGGCCAGCCGGGATCTGCCGAGGTCACGGCATTGATGCCGATGCCGGTCTCGAAGTTGCGGTTGGGCCAGATGCCTTCGACCACCACGACGCCGCGCTGCTGGCCGGACTTGGCCTTGGCGTTGACGATGGTCTTGCCGCGCTCGTTGCCGACTTCCACGCGATCGCCGTCGGCGAGGCCCATGGCGGCGCAGTCCTCGGGGTTCATCATCGCCGTCGGCCGCACTTCGCGCTTCTGCGAGCTCGGCGTCTCGGTGAAAGTCGAGTTGAGGAAGGTGCGCGCAGGTGCTGCAACCAGCCGGAACGGCTTGTCCGGCGTGGCGTTGTCGATCACGTCGAAATGGTCGGGCAGCACGGGCATGTCCTTGCCGCGCGGACCGTAGGCTGCCCAGTCGGGCTTGAAGCGGAACTTCTTGTCGGGCCAGGCGAAGCCGTCGAGGAAGTGCGAGGTCTCGAAGCCGAGATGGAAATCCTGCCCGCCCTTCTTCCAGTTGGTCTCGGCATCCCACATGCCGGACTTCTTAAGCGCCTCGTCCATGATCTGCCACGGCGTCATGTCGAAGCCACGATGCCGGGCGCCCAGCCGCTTGGCGAGCTCGGAGATCACATAGTGGTTCTCGCGGCACTCCCCCGGCGCCTCGATCACCGCCTTGGTCACCTGGAAGAAGGTGTGGCCGCTCGCGGTATAGAAGTCGTCGTGCTCGAGGAACATGGTGGCCGGCAAGACGATGTCGGCATAGGCCGCCGTCTCGGTCATGAACTGCTCGTGCACGCAGACGAACAGGTCCTCACGCTTGAAGCCCTTGTGCACCAGCTCGAGCTCCGGGCAAACCATCGCCGGGTTGGTGTTCTGGATCAGCAGGCCGGTCACCGGTGGGCCATCCTTCAATGCTTCGCGATCGCCGGTCAGGATCGGGCCCAGGCGCGACTGATCAAGCTCGCGGATCGAAGTGTCGACGACATCGAGGCCTTCGATCACCGTCCGGTTGACCGGATACATGCCGGTGTGGCCGTAGAGCGCACCGCCGCCCTTGTATTTCCACGCGCCGGTCACTGCCGGCAGGCAGGTGACGGCATGCATGTTGTGCGCGCCGTTGCGGCTGCGGCTGAAACCATGATGGCAGCGGATGAAGGCGGCCTTGCTCTGGCCGAACAGGCGGGCGAAGGCCACGATCTCGTCGACCGGCAGGCCGGTGATCTTCGACGCCCACTCCGGCGTGCGCGCAGCAACGTGGGCCGCCAGCTCGTCCGGCGCGTCGGTGTAGCGGCGGAGATAGTCCCAGTCGGCGTAGCCTTCCTTGAACAGGACATGCATGACCCCGACCGCCAGCGCGCCATCGGTTCCGGGGCGGACTGCGAGGTGCATGTCAGACTGCTCGGCAGTGCCGGTGCGGTAGGGATCGACCACGACCAGCTTGGCCCCGCGCTTCTTGGCCTTCATGGCGTGGGTCATGACATTGACCTGGGTGTTCACCGGATTGCCGCCCCAGATCACCACCAGCTCGGAATGCTCGTCGACCTCGCGGACATCGGCGCCGCGCTTGGCGCCGACGCCGGCGATCCAGCCGGTGTCGGAGAGCGTCACGCAGATGGTCGAGAAATAGCGCGAGTATTTCATCACATGGCGCAGGCGGTTGATGCCGTCGCGCTGCACCAATCCCATGGTGCCGGCGTAATAGTAGGGCCAGATCGTTTCCGTGCCGAATTGGCGCGCCTTGGCCTGGAACTGCTCGGCCACGATGTCGAGGGCGTCGCTCCACGAGATTTCGGCGAACTGCCTGGAGCCCTTGGGCCCGGTGCGGCGCAGCGGCTTCATCAGCCGGTCGGGATGATGGATGCGCTCGGCATAGCGGGCGACCTTTTCGCAGATCACCCCCGCCGTGTAGTCGTTGCGCATCGAGCCGCGCACCCGGCCGATCGTCCTGGCGTCGAGTCGCTCGACGTCCAGCGCGCAGGTGCTGGTGCAATCGTGCGGACAGACCGAGGGCACGATGGTGATGCCGGAGTCGCTGTTCTTGGCCCGTGCGCCCTCTGCATTTGAATGGGGCGCATGGGCATGATCATCGGGGGACATATGGACGCTCCGCGAGAAGTGCCGCAGCATAGCGCGCGACAGCCCATGGGAACACCCCAGCCTGACCTCTGAGCGCCCCTCGTCCACTGGCGCCATCCGCCGCGCCATCGAGGCCGATGCGAGCGCGTTCGCAGCCCTTGCGCCCTGGTTGACGCCCTCGACCGCGGCGGAGGATCGCGCCACCTTCGTCATCGAAGGCGAGACAGGCCTGCTCGGCGTCATGCACTTGGCGCAGGCGGCCAAGCACCTGAGTGTCGAACAGCTGCGGGTCGTGTCCGGCGCGCAGGAAGACGAATGTCGGCAATCGCTGATTTCCTTCGCCGAGACCGCCGCCCATGCGCTCGACCTCAGCGAGGTCCGACTGCGTGCCGGCGTCGTGGCCGACGCTCTGGCGACCGCGCTGGGCTATCGCGACGGCGTCAAGTCGGTGCGGAAAAGCAGGGCGGCACAGGCTGCGGCCTATCTCGAGGGGGTGGGCGTCCCGCTGTGGCGGGATGGCACCGCGACACTTGGCACGACGCTTTACTATCGCGGCGTCTGGGCCGCGATCGCCATGATCCTCGGCCTCGGCAGCGTCTCGATCGCCGTCTTCAGCGACAGCAAGCTCAGCTGGCTTCACATCGCCGCGCCGGCCCTGCTCTGTTTCATCGCCACCCTCTTCGCGGTCTGGCAGATCTGCCTGGTCGTGTTTGCGGCCAAGCGCACCGGTCATCGCCTCGCCTTGGCCGCAATGGCCGCCGCCGCCGCTATTCTGCTCATCGGCGCCGCCCTTTATGACCGGGCTGTACCGTCGCTCGCCGAACTGTGGGCCATCTATGCCGGCGACGAGGCCCTGGGCGATCTCGTGGTCGAGCTCAGCTCCGACGGCAAGACTCTGTCCATCGACGGCGCCTATGGCACGGGCGGCGATGCGACCGTGCGCAATATGCTCGAGCGGCATCCGGGAATCCGCGAAGTCGTCCTCAGCGGCCCCGGCGGACGGGTGGGCGTGGGCTTTGCGATCAACAACATGATCCGCAAGCGCCGGCTGGCCACGCGGGTCGAGTCCGGCTGCGCTTCAGCCTGCACCATCGCCTTCCTGGGCGGCGTCGACCGCAGCATTTCACCTGGTGGCCGACTTGGCTTCCACCAGACGAGCTTTCCCGGCATGGGCGAGAACGACATGTACGAAAGCAATCGCGACATGAGGCGGTTCCTGGTCCGCGGCGCCGGCATCACGCCGGAGTTCGCCCAGCGAGTGGTCGACACGCCGCCCGGTTCGATCTGGGTGCCGACGCCCGAGGAATTGCTGGCAGGCCGCGTCATTCACCGCGTAAAGCAGTGACATGATCCCGCTTGGCCTGCCCTACGACGATGCAATGCGCCAGTTTCGCTGGCCCAGGCCCGAGCACTTCAACATCGGGCGCGCAGTCTGCGAGCGCCACCCCCACCAGGCGCTGGCGCTTATCGTCGAGAATGCCGATGGCAGCGTGCGCAACTGGACGTTCGGCGAGCTGCTCGCCGGCAGTTCGCGGCTGGCCAACGCGCTTGCCGCCAAGGGCATCGGCAAGGGCGACAGGATCGGCGTGTTCCTGAGCCAGGGTGCCGAACTCACGCTCTGCCACCTTGCCGGCTATCGCATGGGCGCGGTGGTGTTGCCGCTGTTCACCCTGTTCGGCGAGGACGCGCTGGAATACCGCCTGGCCAACGCTGAAGCCTCGGCTCTGGTCACAGACATGAGCCAGTTGGCGAAGGTGCTGGCGGTGCGCGATCGCCTGCCGCATCTCAAGACGGTGATCGTGATCGGCGCCGGCGCGCACGGCAGCGCCTTCCTCGACTGGGATCGCCTGCTGGCCGCGGCGTCCGACAGTTTCGCCACCGTCGACACCGCCGCCGAGGATCCGGCGCTGCTGATCTACACCTCGGGCACGACGGGGCAGCCCAAGGGCGCGCTGCATGCCCATCGCATGATGCTGGGCGTCGTGCCGGCCGTGGAGCAGTGGCTCGGCCACTGGCCGCGCGGCAACGAGGTGATGTGGACGCCGGCCGAATGGGCGTGGATCGCCGGCCTCTACGACGCCCTGTTCCCGGCCTGGTACTACGGCACGCCCGTGCTGGCCCACCGCTTCGCCAAGTTCGATCCCGAGCGCGCCTTTGCGCTCCTTGAAAGGCACAAGGTCGGCGTGAGCTTCATTCCGCCCACCGCGCTCAAGATGATGCGGCAGGTGGCCAAGGCGCAGGAGCGCTGGCGCTACGATGTGCGCGCCGTCAGCACGGGCGGCGAGGCGATGGGCGAGGAATTGCTGGCATGGGGCCGCGAGACATTCGGCACCACCATCTCGGAAGGCTACGGCCAGACCGAGATGAACCTGATGCTGCTCAATTCCCCGGAGTGGTTCGAGGTCCGGCCCGGATCCTGCGGACGTGCCTGTCCCGGTCGCAAGGTTGCCGTCGTCGATTCCAACGGCCGCGTGCTGCCGCCCGGCGAGGAAGGCCAGATCGCGGGCTGGCGGCACGACCCCATCGTCATGCTGGAATACTGGCGCAACCCCGAGGCCACGGCGCGCAAATATGCCGGCGACTGGTTGTTGACGGGCGATCTCGGGACCATCGACGCCGACGGCTACGTCTTCTTCAAGAGCCGCGACGACGATGTCATCACCTCGGGCGGCTACCGGATCGGCCCGGGCGAGATCGAGGAATGCCTGATGAAGCACCCGGCCGTGGCCATGGTCGGGGTCGTGGGCGTGCCCGACAGGGTGCGCACCGAGATCGTGAAGGCCTTCGTGCAGCTCCGCCCCGAGATCGCCGCCACCGAGGCGCTGAAGGCCGATCTGGCCTCCTACGTGAAGACCCGGCTGGCCGCCCACGAATATCCCCGGGAGGTCGAGTTCGTGACCGAGCTGCCGCTCACCACCACCGGCAAGATCATGCGCCGGGAGCTGCGCCGGCTGGACGCCGAGCGGAAGGCCGGACGCTAAGATTCGTCCAGACTTATCTGGACGCCCGCGACGTCCCACATAGTGGGACGTCCTGGATGCCGACGACATCGGGGTTTCTGGCGATTCGTCCAGAATCCGGCCACACCCTTCGCGCAATAAAATGACCGCGCGGATCGACCTAGAAGAGGCTGAGCAGGGTCTGCGCGTTGCTTTCGGGAATGCCGCCCAGGAGCGCCAGGAGGCCGATCAGGGCCGCCGGCCACCACTCGGCCAGACGGCTCAACCCGTTATCGCGGGACGAGGAAGCCTGCAGGGGAAATCGTGCGAGCATGGGAATGGCTCTTGTCAGTGTCAAAATAGGGCCGAAATATGACTGAACAGTACGGCCTAATTCCCTGAAACACAAGGAAAATACTAGTCTACTTAAAGTGTCAGATTAGCTCGCAGCCGCCGATAGGTTGAATTGCAGCTCGGCCAGCCGGGCATAGAGCCCGCCCCGGCGGACCAGGTCGGTATGGTGGCCGACGTCGACCACCCGCCCCCGGTCGATCACCACGATCCGGTCGGCCTTCTGCACTGTCGCCAGCCGGTGGGCGATCACCAGGGTGGTGCGCTTGTGCATCAGCCGGTCGAGCGCCTGCTGGACGGCCAGCTCGCTCTCGGCATCGAGTGCGCTGGTGGCCTCGTCGAGCAGCAGGATGGCGGGATCACAGAGCAGCGCCCGGGCAACGGCGATGCGCTGGCGCTGGCCGCCCGACAGGCGCACGCCGCGATTGCCGAGGTCGGTGGCGAAGCCCTGCGGCAGGGCCTCGATGAAGGACAGCGCCGAAGCCGAATCCGCGGCGGCCCGTACCTCGGCGTCCGAAGCGTCAGGCCGGCCGTAGCGGATGTTGTTGGCCACTGACGCGGTGAACAGCACCGGCTCCTGCGGCACGATGGCGAGGGTGCTTCTAAGGTCGGCCAGCCGCAGTTCGCGGATATCGACACCATCGATCCGGATCGCCCCGGCCTCCGGATCGTAGAAGCGCAGCAGCAGATTGAAGACCGTGGTCTTGCCGGCTCCCGAGGGGCCGACGATAGCCACCGTTTCGCCCGGCGCGACGGCGAGATCGAAGCGATCCAGCGCGCGCGCATCGGGCCGCGTGGGATAGCGGAACGACACTTCGGCGAACGACACCACACCCTGGGTTGGCTTGGGCAGCGCCCTGGGGTTGGCCGACTCGACGATAACCGGCTTTTCCGCGCCCAGCTCCGCAAGCCTCTCGGCGGCACCGGAGGCGCGCTGCAGATCGCCAATTGTTTCGCTGATGGCGCCGCCGGAACCGGCTACCAGAACCGCGTAGAAAATGAAGGCCGAGAGGTCGCCGGCGCTGATTTGGCCGGTGATCACATCGTGGCCGCCCATCCACAGCAGGAAGCCGACGGCGGAGAAGACGATGAAGATGACCAGCGTGGTCATGACGGCGCGCCGGGCGATGCGCCGGCAGGCTGCCCCGAAAGCACGCTCGGTCGCCTCGCCGAAGCGCTGACTGGCGTGGTCTTCCTGTGCGAAGGCCTGAACGGTGCGCACGGCGTCGAGCGTCTCGCCGCCTTCCGACACCATGTCGGCAAGGCGCGCCTGGGCCTCGCGTGACAAAGCCCGCACCTTGCGGCCAAACAGCACGATCGGCGCCACCACCAGCGGCACCACCGCCAGCACATGGAGCGCAAGCTTGGGATTGGTGATCACCAGCATCGCGATGCCGCCGACGCACATCAGCGTGTTGCGCAACGCCACCGAGGCCGACGAGCCGATCACCTGCTCGATGAGTTGGGCGTCGGCCGAGATGCGGCTCATGACGTCGCCCGAGCGCTTGACCTCGAACCAGGCAGGCCCCAGCCGCACGACATGGGCGAAGAGATCCTTGCGCAGATTGCCGACCACCCGCTCGCCCAGCCATGACACGAGATAGAAGCGCGCGCCCGAGGCGATGGCCAGCACCAGCGCCACGACGAGCAGCGAAGCCAGCGCATAGTTCAAGATGTCCGGCCGGCCCTGGGCGAAGCCGCGATCGATCAGGGCGCGCAGGCAAGCGCCGAAGGCCAGCACCGTGCCGGCGGCAACCAGCAGCGACAGCAGCGCCAACGCCACCCGGCCGCGATGCGGCCGGAGATAAGGCACCAGAAGCTTGAGGCCGGCGAAACGGTTCATCGCGGCCGCCAGGTGAGCGACACGCCCAACTCGCCCGACAAGGTCGCCAAAAGGTCGGCGCCGCCGCGGGTATCCTGCCACAGGCCGGCGCCAGTCTCGAAGGCGTAGTGCTTGGCGCCCGACTTGGGCGAACTCAGCCAGATTTGCCGGGTGGGTGCATGTTTATTGACGATCCAGGTCCCGGCATCACCCCGCACGGTCAATATCCCGCCCTGCAGCTCGGCATCGGCATGCTCGCCGATGCCCTCTTCCAGGATCTCCAGGAGGCTGTCGGCCAGGCTGTCAAAGGCGCTATCGGTCATAGGGGCTTGGCCGGTCTACAGGCCGCCGGGAGCCCGGACAACCGGCATATATGGCCCCTTGAGATTGCGGGCCGGGGCCGGTATACCCCCGGCCCTGTTGCGCCGGCCGGTCGGAAATCGGCCCTGAAGCGCTGGAGAGGCCCATGAAAGAGAAGATCCACCCCGACTACCACAAGATCACCGTGGTGATGACCGACGGGACCGCGTTCGAGACCAAGTCGACCTGGGGCAAGGAAGGCGCGAGCCTGCGCCTCGACATCGACCCCAAGACCCACCCGGCCTGGACCGGCGTGCGCCAGAGCGTCGATCGCGGCGGCCGCGTGCAGCGCTTCAAGGACCGCTTCGGCATGACCGGCAGCGCCGAAGCCGGCATGGGTGCGGGCACGAAGTCGGCGGGCGCCAAAGCCGAGGCAACGCCAGCTAAGGGCGCCGCCAAGAAGAAGTAAGGCCGAGGTTTTCCGGGGCCTCTGTTACACTCCGCGCCGCGATCCTTTTGAGGAGGCGGTGTGGTGAATTCCGTTAGAGTCGTCTGTGCGCACGATTGTCCTGACATGTGCTCGCTCATCGCCCATGTCGAGGACGGCAAGGTCGTGCGCGTCCAGGGCGACCCCGATCACCCCTACACGGCGGGCTTCGCTTGCGGAAAAGTGAACCGCGACGCCGACCTCGTTAATTCCCCCGAGCGCATCAAGACGCCGCTCAGGCGCAGCGGCCCGAAAGGGTCGGGCCAGTTCACGCCGATTTCCTGGGACGAGGCGCTCGACGAGATCGCCGCCAAGTGGAAAACAATCATCAAGGAGAGCGGCCCGCTGGCCTTGCTGGGCTACGCCTACTCCGCCCACCAGGGTCTGATGAACCGCGGGCTGGTGAACGGGCTGTTCCACGCGCTGGGTTCGAGCCGCTTGCAGGCCGGCACGGTGTGCGACACCTGCTGCGAGGAAGCCTGGAATGTGACCGTCGGGCCGGTCGGCGGCGCCGATCCCGAGGACGTGGTCCATTCCGACCTGATGATTTCGTGGGGCGCCGATCTTGCCGCCACCAACGTCCATTTCTGGGCGCTGGCCGAGGAGCAGAAGAAAAAGCGCGGCATGCCGATCGTCGTCATCGATCCGCGCCGCACCCGCAGCGCCAAGGCCGCCGACCTCTATCTGCCGATCAGGATCGGCACCGATGCAGCCCTGGCGCTCGGCATCATGCATATCCTGGTGCGCGACAAGCTCGCCAACCGCGACTACATCGCCAGGCACACGCTGGGTTTCGACCGCGTCGAACGCGAGATCCTGCCGAAGTTCACCCCGGCGCGGACCGCCGAGATCACCGGCCTGGCGGTTGCCGACATCGAGAAGCTCGCCGCGATGTACGGGCGAGCCAAGTCGGCACTGATCCGCCTCGGCGAAGGCATGACGCGCCTCGCCGCCGGCGGCCAGGCGTTGCGCACGGTGGTGCTGTTGCCGGGCGTCTCGGGCCACTATGCCGCCAAGGGCGGCGGCGCGCTGCTGCTCACGGCGGCCTCGTGTGATCTCAACTATGCCGCGGTGCGCAAGCCCTCGGGTCCGGCGACGGCGCGGCAAGTCAATCACCTGCGACTGGGCGAAGAGCTCATGAACATGAAGGACCCGCCGATCCGTTCGATCTACATTTCGGCCAACAATCCGGCGGTGACCTGCCCCGAGGTCCACAAGGTGCGCAAGGGCCTCGCGCGCGAGGACCTGTTCACGGTGGTCCACGATCCTTTCATGACCGACACCGCCAGATTCGCTGACATTCTGCTGCCGGCGGCGACCTATCTCGAGACCGACGATCTCTACCGCGCCTATGGCGCCTACTGGATGCAGTGGGGCCGGCAGGCCGCCGCGCCGCAAGGCGAGGCGCGCTCCAACTTCGACGTGGCACAGGCCCTGGCGAGGCGCATGGGCCTCGCCGACGCGATCTTCGGGCTGTCGCCGCAGGACGCAGCCCGCGAACTTTTCAAGGGCTCGACGGGTCCGGCCTCCAAGGCCGATCCGCAGAAGCTGTTCGCCGGCGAGCCCGTGCACATCAAGCACGACTGGAACGGACAGCCCTTCGGCACGCCATCGGGCAAGCTCGAATTCTATTCCGAGCAACTGGCCAAGCAGGGCGTCTCGCCGATGCCCGACTGGAACGAGGATCCGATCGAGGCGGCCGACGCCAAGAAGTGGCCGCTGCGGCTCCTCACCGCGCCGGGCTACTTCCAGGCCCACACGGCCTTCTCCGGCGTCGGTTTCCTGCGCAATCGCGAGGGCAAGCCGTTCTGCATCCTGCATCCCGAGGATGCCGGCAAGCGCGGCCTGAAGGACGGCGCCGAGGTCAGTCTATTCAACGATCGCGGCAAAATCGGTCTCAGCCTGCGCGTGAGCGACGAGGTACAGCCGGGTGTGGTGCTGGTGCCCGGCCAGCGCCCGGTCGGCGAAGCCGTCTCGGGCACCATCAACATGCTGTGCTCGGACCGCTACACCGACATGGGCGAAGGGGCGACCTACCAGAGCACCTATCTCGACGTGGGCGCCTGGCACTAGTCGAATCGCTTTTTTTTCCTCCCCATTCTTATGGGGAGGTGTCGACCTCATAGGGCGACGGAGGGGCCAGAGGCCCCAGTCCGTGACGCATGACTCCTCCGTCGGCGTAAGACGCCGACACCTCTCCAGCAGACTGGGGAGGAAAAGCTTGATGTAATCGCCAACGGAAAAGCACTAACGCACGCTACGCAAACGCAGCGCGGCCAGGAAAGCCACGAGCGCTGCCACGACGAAGCTGATCGGCACCCAGAACGTCGCCGCCGTCACGTCGTCGGCGAGGCCGCTGGCATTGGCGACCAGGCCGGCGATCGCGGCGCCGACGGCAAAACCCATCTGCTGTACGGTGGCGATCGACGAGGCCGCCACGGTCTCCTCGCCCTTGCGCGCACCGCTCATGACGCGTTGGGCGACGAACACCCAGCATATGCCGATGCCGGCGCCAACCAGAACGATCGCCGGAACGACGGCCAAGACCGGCCGGACCGGCATCAACCAGGCAACGGCCACGAGGCCCGCGCCCATGACGATCGGCCCGGCGACGATCAGGCGGCCCGGCACTCTGTCATGTGCACCGGCCACGATGACCGCCGCCACTGTCCAGCCAAGCGAGGCGCCGGCGGCGGCATAGCCTGCCCCGAGCGGGTCGAGGCCATGCAGGCGCTGCAGGAAGATCGGCACATAGATCTGCAAAGGGCTGTAAGTGATCGACAGCAACAGGGCGAGCCACAGGCCCATGCCCGTCGGAGTGCTGATCGAGAAGGCGTCGCTGGGCAACAACGGTGCCTCGGCGCGGCGGTCGATGAGCACCATCACTGCCAGTGCGACGAACGCGCCTGCGATCAATGCCGCCTTGGCCAGCGGCGTCGACACGATGGCGGCCGACGAGGTGCCGGCGATGGCAAGGCAGATGAGCGCAACGCGGTCCGCCGGCACGCGCGGCGGCGGGCCGCTGCGATCGGGCGGCGTCGCCGGCAGGACGCGAAAGGCGCCGAGCGCCAGCACCGCGGCCATCGCGGTCACGGCGACGAAGGCGCCGCGCCAGTCGCCGTAACGGGCGAACGCCCCGCCGGCCAGCGGCCCGACCAGGATGGACACGCTCCACATGCCCGACAGCAGGGAGAGCACACGCGGCCAGATGTGCTCTGGAAATGTGTTGCGCACCAGGACGTAGGCCACGGCCGTCAGCAGCCCGCCGCCGAAGCCCTGCACGAAGCGGCCGGCGATGACCCAGGCCATCGCCGTCGCCAGCGAGCAGAGCACAGCGCCCGCGCCGAAGATGACGGCGCCGGCACAGAACGTCGCGCGCCCGCCGATCACCGCGGTCAGCAGCCCGGTGCACGTCGCAGCGACGATCGAGGAGGCGACGAACGCCGTCGTCGGCCAGTGCATCAGCGCCGCGCCACCCAGCTCGCCGACGATCGTCGGCAGCACCGTGGCCAGCATCAGCACATTCATCGAATGCAGCAGCACGCCGCCCAGCAGCACGGCGAGCGCCGACAGCCATTCCGGCTTCGCGAGCGCGCGCCAGCCACCTGTCGGTTCCTGGTCTCGCTTTTCGTCGTCCGTCGCCATGCCGGCGGACTATGCATGACCTTCAGAGCGGAATCACCGGACGCAGCGTGAGGCCTTCCGCAGCCGCGCGCAGGGGTGCCGTGTCCATATAGACGCGCTCTTCGGCGATGCGACCCTCGCGCAGGCGGAACTTGTCGACCCCGCGCCAGTCCATGCGGGTGCCGCCAACCGTGCGCGTGTTCTGCCATTCGACGATCACCGTGTCGCCGCGCGCCGTCCAGTCGAGCAGCTGCCACACGCTGTCAGGCGCCCGCTCCCTCACCAGCTCGGTCAGCCGGCCAAGCTCCTTGCCGGCGACAGGCCGGTCGTAGAGCGGCGAATACAGTAGCCCGTCGGGATGCCAAAGAGTGAGAAAAGCCTCGCCGTCGCGTGAGGCCCACGCGGCGGCAAAGCGGGTGACAAAATCCTGGATTTCGTCGTTGGTCATGCCGCCTCGATAAACGGAGCGGCCATCAGGGTCTGGCGGAATCCGGACCTGACGTTCAGACCACGAACTTGTGTTGCGTGCGCTCACGCTTGGCGAGCCTCGGTACGGCATCGCCCAGAATCAACTTCTTGAAGTGCTCGCTGGCCGAATGCTCGGCGAAGGCCGCCTCGTTCTCGAAGACTTCGTAGAAGAAGAACTTCGTGGGCTCGGTCGTCGACTGGTGGATCTGGAAGGCCTTCACACCGGGCTCGCGCTGGGCCTGCGGCAGGAAGCGCCGGATGATCTCCACCAGGGCGCCGACCTCTTCGGGCTTGGCTTCCCAGAAGGCGGTGACGATCAGTCCGTCTTTCAATGTGTTCACGTCGGCCATGTGCGTTCTCCTTGTGAAGGGCAGAGCACGTTAGGCCGCCGCCGCCGCCCAACGTTTCGGCAGCGGCCGAACCTATTCGGGAGGTTCAGAAGTCGGAGGACTGTAGGTCGTACGAGCCCTTGCGGCCGCGGCCGTAGACCTTGGCCGCGGCGGCGTGGATCTTCTCGAGGTGCGAATCGAAGGCGCCCAGCAGGCCGGCCTCGTCGGAAGTCATCGCGGGCTGGAGTCTCCTCAAAGCGCCCTCGTCGACGAAGAATGGCGCTTCCATTGCGCCATCGTGTCCCCAGAAGCGGACGACGTGATGCGCCTCGTCGTAGAAGCGGCTTTGGTTGGGAAAGCTGAGCACCGTGCGGGCTTGGGCCATTTGGCAGGCTTAGTCCACAGCAAATGCCCGGACAGCCCCCTACTCCTTCTTCTTTACGTTCCAGAACATCGGCACCGGCGCCTGGAGGTGGCCGGAGAGCGTGTTGCGGATCGCGGCCGGCATGTTGTACTGGCCGAGATGGACGTGCGTGGGGAACTCCGAGACACGCACCTGGACCGCCGTCGCCAGCTCCTTGCGCTGGGCGTCGGTGGCCGCCTTGGCGAACTCGTCGCGCAGCTTCTCGATCTTGGGATCGCACGGCCAGCCGACGGCCGCCTTGTCGCAATTGGCGGCAAGGTACGACGACATGACGGGATCGAGGATGTCGACCGACACCCAGGTGGTGATGAAGCCGTGCCAGCCGCCCTTTTCCGGCGGCTCCTTGCGCGAGCGGCGCGATAGCACGGTCTGCCAGTCCATCGCCTGCATGTCGACGGTGAAGCCGCCGCGCTCGAGCAGCGACTTCAGGATCGGCGTCAGCCGGCCGGTCTGGGTGTCGGTGGCGAATAGCAGCACGACCGGCGTGCCGTCGTAGCCCGCTTCCTTCAGGATCGCCTTCGACTTGGCGAAGTCGGAGTCAAGCTTGTCCTCGTAGCCCGCCGTCGTGGCCAAGGGCGTGCCGCAGACGAACAGCGCCTTGCACTCCTTGTAGTATTTCTCGCTGCCGAAGCCCGCCACCAGAAAGTCCTTCTGGTTGAGCGCGTACAGCACCGCCTGCCGGATCTTGGGATTGTCGAAGGGCTTGTGCAGGGTATTGAAGCGGAAATTGATCTGGCCTCCGAGCGGATTGAGGCTGCGCACGGTGACGTTCTTGTCCTTTTCCAGAAGCGGCAGCAGCTCGATCTCCGGCTGGTCGATGTAGTCGATCTCGCCGTTCAGCAGCGCATTCACGGCGGTCTGCGCATCGGTGATGTTGAGCCATTCGACGCGGTCGACATACACCACCTTGCCGCCGCTCAGCCCCGAGGGCGGCTCGGCGCGCGGCTTGTAGTCCTTGAACTTGTCGTAGACCGTCTTTTCGCCCGGCCGCCACAGGTCCTTGCGGAAGACGAAGGGCCCCGAGCCGGTGGTATCGGTGATCTGCACGTTGCCCGGCGTGTCGGCGACGCGCTTGGGCATGATGAAGGGCACGAAGGATGACGGCTTGCCGAGCGATTCGAGGACGAGGCCGTAAGGCTCCTTGAGCGTCATGACGAAGGTCTTGTCGTTGACCGCCTCGAGCGACTTCACGAAGCTGAACAGCTTCTGGCCCATGCCGTCCTTGGGCGCCCAGCGCTGCAGCGAGGCGATGCAGTCGGCCGAGGTGACAGGCGCGCCATCGTGGAACTTCAGCCCGTCGCGCAAGGTGAAGGTGTAGACGAGCTTGTCGTCGCTCACCTTCCAACCTTCGAGCATCTGCGGCTTCACGACGAGCTTGTCGTCCATGGCCAGCAGCGTGTCGTAGACCATGTAGCCGTAGTTGCGGACGTTGTAGGCCGAGGTCCAGATCGGATCGATGATCTTGATATCGGCGTGCATGACCGCCCGGAGCGTTTGCGCCTCGGCCGAGAAGGAAATCAACGCCGCCGCCGTAGCGCCGAGCGCCCATTTTACATTTTGCATGACCGCCTCCCTGTCCATCCCCTTGTAGATCCCCCGTGGCAGAGGCTATGCAACAGCCATGCCCGAGTCGATCCGCAATCTCTCCTGGGCCGTGGTGCGCGACGGCACAAAGCGGCGACATGTCTATCGTCGCGAGGTCGACCTGCATCTAAAGGATGGCAAGATCGTCGAAATCGCCCCGGCCGGGGCGCGGCCCACCGGTCCTGGCGAAAAAGTGATCAACGGCAAGGGCCTGCTGGCCCTGCCCGGCCTGGTCAACATCCACTCCCATCCCTCGACCGAGCCCGGCTATCGCGGGGTGCGCGAGGACCATGGCGTGCCCGAGCAGCAGATGACCGGCCTGATGGAGCGGCTGCAGGCCTTCCGTCTCGGCGACGACGGCCGGCAGGGCGCCGCAACGCTAGCCTATTCGGAGATGCTGCGCGCCGGAACGACGACGGCGTGCGACGTCACGGCGCCGTTCGAGGGCTGGCTCGAAACCATGGCGCAAACCGGCATGCGCTTCTATGCGGCGCCGACCTTTGCCTCGGCGCGCTGGGGCATGAGCGCGCCGCAGACCGTGACATGGAAATGGGACGAGGCCGCCGGCTTGGCGCAGTTCGATAAGGCCAAGCGGGTCATGGCCGACGCCGAGGCGCACAATTCGCGCCGGCTCGACGCCATTGTCTTCCCTGCTCAGATCGACACGGTGACGCCCGAGCTGTTCGCGGCGGGCCGCCGTCATGCCGACGAATCGGGCCGGCGATTCTCGACCCATATCGGCCAGTCGGTGGTCGAAGTGCGCGAGATGATCCGCCGCCACAACATGACTCCCGTGCAGTGGGCGGCCCTGCAGGGCCTGCTGAAGAAGGACACGGTGCTGGCACACTGCATCCTGCTCGATGACCATCCGCAGATCCGCTGGCACACGTCGAAGGATCTCGACCTGATCGCCGAGGCGGGCGCCTCGGTGGCGCATTGTCCGCAACCCTTCGCGCGCTATGGCCTGGCCATGGACCATGTCGGCCGTTACCGCAGCCGCGGCGTCAATGTCGGCCTCGGCACCGACTGCGCACCGCACAATCTGATCGAGGAGATGCGGCTGGCCATCGTCGCCGGCCGCCTGATGAGCGAAGACATAAGGAGCCTCGACACCGCGGGCGCCTTCGAGGCGGCGACCTTCGGTGGCGCCGCAGCACTCGGCCGCGACGATATCGGGGCGCTGGCACCCGGAATGGCGGCCGACATCGTACTGGTCGACCTGGCCCATCCGCTGATGCAGCCGGCCCGCGATCCGCTGCGCTCCTTCGTGTTCCATGCCGCCGACCGGGCAGTGCGCACCGTGCTGGTCGACGGCGAGGTCGTGCTGGCCGACGGCGAGCCGGTCCATCTCGACCCCAAGGCCGCGATGGAGAAAGTCGCCGAAGCGCAGGCGCGCATGATCCGCGATGCGCCCAAGCACGACTATGCCCGGCGGCCCGGCGAAGAGATTTCTCCGCTGTCGCTCGAATTTGAATGAAGTCCGAAAACCGCCAGCGTCCTTCCGCCGGGCGTGGAAGAGTCGGGCCCATGGAACTCATGGACCGCGAGGCCTGCTACAGAGCCTTCCAGAGCCACGATGCCCGTTTCGACGGCCGGGTCTTCGTCGGCGTGACCTCGACTGGCATCTATTGCCGGCCGATCTGCTCGGCCCGTACGCCAAAATTCGAAAATTGCCGATTCTTCGCCTCGGCGGCGGCAGCCCAGGAGGCGGGCTTCCGGCCGTGCCTGCGCTGCCGGCCGGAGATCGCGCCCGAGCTGGCGTTCTGGCGGGGCAGCTCCAACACGGTGAGCCGGGCGCTGAAGCTGATCGCCGAGGGCGCGCTCGACGAGAGCGAGGCCGGTGTCGAGGCCTTCGCCGAAAAGCTGGGCGTCGGCGGCCGCCAGCTACGGCGTCTGTTCAGCCAGCATCTCGGTGCCTCGCCGATCGCCGTGGCGCAGACCCGCCGCGTGCTGTTTGCCAAGCAGCTCATCCACGACACCCATTTGCCCATGACCGAAGTGGCGCTGTCGGCCGGCTTCGGCAGCGTGCGCCGCTTCAACGAGATATTCCGCAAAATGTTCGGCCGACCACCGAGCGCCCTGCGGCGCAAAGGCAGTGGCCCGGCGCAGGCGGCGGGCGATGCCGTGACGCTCCGCCTCTCCTACCGTCCGCCCTACGACTGGCCGGGCATCCTTGATGCACTGTCGGCACGTGCGGCCAAACGCATCGAGAGGGTGGAAAACGGTGTGTGGCACCGCCGCATCGAGCTCGACGGCAAGAAGGGCAGCGTCGCGGTGGCGCACTTGCCTGAGCGCAACGCCGTGGCCGTCACCATCCGTTTCCCCGATGTGCGCGCGCTGCCTGCCATCGTGGCGCGGGTCAAGCGTGTGTTCGATCTCGGCACCGACATCATCACCATCGACAGCCACCTGGCGCGCGATCCCAAGCTGGCGCCGCTGATCGCCAGGCGCCCCGGCCTGCGCGCCCCTGGTAACTGGGATGAGGGCGACTGGGATCACGATATTTCAGCGGCCAATCTCGACACCCGGGCACCTCAAGCGTGGCGTCCCTGGCATGCCTATGCCGAACAACATTTGAGGATTGCCGCCAATGCCGCGTGAACAACTAGAGCTGCTGATCGACCGCCTCGCCACGCCGATCGGCGAACTCATCGTCATCGCCGACCGCGACGGCAAGCTGCGAACCATCGACTGGACCGACCACGAGAAGCGCATGCGTCAGCTGCTCGACCGCCACTACGGCAAGAACGGCTACACACTCCAGAAGGCGCGCGATCCCGGCGGGCTCACCACGGCGATGCGCAAGTACTTCAAGGGTGATCTCGCGGCCATCGAACGCCTGCCCGTGGCGACCGCCGGCACGCCGTTCCAGAGCAGCGTCTGGCGGGCGCTGCGCAAGATCGGACGCGGCAGCACCATCAGCTATGCCGAGCTGGCGCGGCGCATCGGCAAGCCCAAGGCGGTGCGCGCGGCCGGACTGGCCAATGGCCAGAACCCGATCAGCATCGTCGTGCCCTGTCACCGGGTGATCGGATCCGACGGCAGCCTGACCGGCTACGGCGGTGGCCTGTCGCGCAAGAAGTGGCTTCTGAAACACGAAGGCGTGCCGACATGAGCGATCTGAAGATCCTGGAAGACCTCAACCGCGACTACATCAGCTCGGTGCAGAACGGCGATACCAGGCGCTTTGGCGAGATACTGTCGGAGGATTTCCTGAACACCAACCCCGACGGTTCGCTGGTCGACAAGCCGGGCTTCCTGAAGCAGATCTCCCCGCCGGTGAAGATCAGGGACCTCGCCTGCCACGACGTGAATGTCCGCGTGATGGGCGACTTCGCCATCATCCACGCCCGCACCAGCTACGCCCTGCTCGACGGCCGGCCGGGCCAGGGCCGCTACACCGACATCTGGGCCCGCCGCGACGGCCGCTGGCTGTGCGTGGCCGCACAGGTGGCGCGCAACTGACTTCACTCATCAGTTGATTGACCGCTACAGCCACTTGCGGGTAAGAGCCGATGGGTGGGGATCAAATTCACCATCGATCACAAGGCCCGTTACGTCGAAGCGCGGTGCGAGGGCGTCGTCGACCTGAAAGACGTCGAGGCCTTCCTTGACGCGGTCGTCGTCGAAGACGCGCTGCGCTATCGCAAGTTGCTCGACGGGCGCGGCGCTGTCCCCCAATATACCAACGATGACGTCATGGCGCTGGGTGCACGGGTCAGCGCCTATGCCAAGATCGAGCAACGTGGGGCGCTGGCGCTGATCGCCGGCACCGACGAGCATTTCGAGCTGTCGCAGCGTTTCATCAATCTCGGCAAGTCCGACCGGCCGGCCAGGGTGTTCAGGTCGGAGGACGAAGCCCGCAAGTGGCTCGAGGCCCAGCCCGAAGTCTGATCAGCCGGAGCGTGATGACTTTCAGTCGACTCACGCGTCGACCCGGCACGGGCGCCGCTCAGGCGCGATGGCCAACCATCGCGCCATAGCTGCGAGAGCCGGGCCGACGCGAAAAGCCAAAGTCATCACGCTTTAGCCGCGACGTTGCGGCGCTTGAGCCGGAGCTGCGACACCGGCGAGCGGTCGTCCTCGGCAGGCTGGTAGACGACGCTGAACAGGGTGCGCGCCCGGGCGAGCGCTTCGCCAAAACCCTTCTGGTCGCTTTCGAAGGAATCGAAACCGCAGCGCAGCATGAAGAGCGCCTGGTCCTGCAGCACGCCTCCGGTAGCACGCAGCTCGCCCTCGTAACCCAGCCGGCCGCGCAGCAGGCGCGCCTGGCTGTAGGCGCGACCGTCGCTGAACTTGGGGAAATGCAGCACGATCAGGTCGAGCCGCGAGACGTCCGACGCCAGCGCCTCGACCAGATCGGTGTTGGCCAGCGCCACGCCGGCCGGCCCGCGCCGTGCCAGCAAGGCCGCCCTTGCCTCGCGCCAGCGCGCGAAGCTCACCACGATCATGCCGTCGGCCGGCACCGCCTCGTCGTCGGGCAGCCTCGTCCAGGGATCCTCGACGATGCCCGATTCCCTAAACAGCGGCATACATGCGGTCCTTGAAAGGCTGGGCGCCGATGCGCCGATAAGTGTCGACGAAGCGCTCGCCCTCGCCGCGCGCCTCGAGGTAGGTGGCGACCAGCGCATCGACCGCCTCGACCACCTTGTCGGCCTCGATGGCGGGTCCGACGATCGTGCCGAGCGCCGTCTTGCCGAAATCGACGTCGCCGCCCAGGCTGATCTGGTAGAGTTCGACGCCGTTCTTGTCGACGCCCAGGATGCCGATGTGGCCCACGTGATGATGGCCGCAGGCATTGATGCAGCCCGAGATCTTGATCTTGAGATCGCCGATGTCATGCTGGCGCGCCAGCCCGGCGAAATGGTTGGAGATGCTCTGCGCCACCGGGATCGAGCGCGTGTTGGCCAGCGCGCAATAATCGAGGCCCGGGCAGGCGATGATGTCGGTTATCTTGCCGACATTCGCCTCGGCGAACCCCAGCCGCTCCAGCGCCCGATAGACTGCCGGCAGATCCTCGATCGCGACGTGCGGCAAGACGAGGTTCTGTTCGTGGCTGACCCGGATCTCGCCCTGGCTATAGGCGTCGGCGATGTCGGCGACGCCTTCCATCTGCACCGAGCTGGCATCGCCCGGCGGCGCACCGGCGGGCTTCAGCGAGGCGGTGACGATCCGGTAGCCCGCCATGCGGTGGGGCGCGGTGTTTGACTTCAGCCACAGCGCGAAGGAGGCATCGTCGAGCTTCAGCCCCTCCACTTCCGGGACGACGGCCGAGCGGTGCGGTAGTGCGGGCGGCGCGAACTGGCGGGCGATCGCCTCGATGGTCTCCGGCGCGAGCTTCAGCACGCCATCCTTGATGGCGGCATACTCGGCCTCGACCTCTTCGCGCATCTTTTCGGCGCCGACCTCGTGCACCAGGATCTTGATCCGCGCCTTGTAGAGGTTGTCGCGCCGGCCATAGCGGTTGTAGACGCGCAACGTGGCTTCGAGATAGGCCAGCAGCTCGTCTTTGGCCAGGAACTCGCGCAGCGTCTTGCCGATCAGGGGCGTCCGGCCAAGGCCGCCGCCCACGATCACCTCGAAGCCGACCGTACCCTCGGCGCTGCGCCACAAGCGCAAACCGATGTCATGCACCCGCACGGCGGCGCGGTCGTTGGGCGAGCCAGTGATGGCAATCTTGAACTTGCGCGGCAGGAAGCTGAATTCGGGATGGAGCGTCGACCACTGGCGCACGATCTCGCACCAGATGCGCGGATCCTCGATCTCGTCGGCCGCGGCGCCGGCGAAATGATCGGCCGTGACGTTGCGAATGACGTTGCCGCTGGTCTGCATCGCATGCATGTCGACTTCGGCAAGTGCGGCCAGTGCGTCGGGGGCGTCCTCGAGCTTGATCCAGTTGAGCTGCAGGTTCTGGCGGGTGGTGAAGTGGCCATAGCCGCGATCGTACTTGCGCGCGATGTCGGCCAGCTTGCGCAGCTGGTGCGACGACAGCGTGCCGTAGGGAATGGCGATGCGCAGCATGTAGGCGTGAAGCTGCAGGTAGAGGCCGTTGGTCAGGCGCAGCGGCTTGAACTGCTCCTCGGTGAGCTCGCCGGAAAGGCGGCGGCGTACCTGGTCGCGGAACTGCTCGACCCGCTCGGCCACCAGAGCGCGGTCGTAGTCGTCGTAGCGGTAGAAATGCGTGTCAGGCATAACGCACCGCGTCGGCGGCAATGGCATCGAAGGTGAGGCCCGACGCCCGGATCTTTTCGCGCAGGGAAAGCGGCTCGATCGTGCCGTCGTCGTCCTCGGTCACGGCGACCAGGAAGGGATCGATCACGCTGAAGGCCTCAACCTTGGCCCGCTCGAGCAGGATCTCGGCTGAGCGCTTGTCGCGGGCCAGCGCCGCCCGATCGAGGCGCGCCGTCCATTGGCCGGCGTCGTCGAGGAACACCACGACGCCGTCGGTCAGGCGGTTCGCCGACGCGACCTGCAGGTCGCCACTGAGATTCTTGGCCATCAGGACACCTGTGCAAGACGGGATTGGCCGGCGACCGAGGCAAGTGCTGCCACCGCGCCGACGATGATAAGGCTGGGACCGGCGTCGCTGCGGGAGGTGTGGGGAGCAGCAAGCCGCGCCAGATCGGCGAGGCGGCCCGTTGAGACCCGTTCGTCGGGCCGCGTGCCGTTCTCGATAATGGCGACCGGCGTGGTGGGATCCGTGCCGGCGTCCAGCAGACGATCGCGCACGGCCTGAGCTTCCGTGGCGCCCATGTAGATGACGTAGGTGCGGCCGCCGGCGGCTTGCGCCGCGGCATGACCCGAGAGAAATGTGACAGAGGACGCGATGCGTCGGTCCGTGAGCGGAATGCCGACCGATGCGGCAACACCGAGCGCCGCGGTGATGCCCGGGACGACCGATACCGGCAGACCCGCGGCGCGGAGCGCATCGACTTCCTCAGCCCCGCGACCGAACACGAAGGGATCGCCCGCCTTCAGTCGTACCACCGTCTGGCCGGCGCGCACGCGGCGCACCAGTTCGGCCTCGATGTCGGCTTGGGCCCAGCTCGCATGGCCTTTGCGCTTGCCGACCGGGATCATTTCGGCGTCACGGCGCACGCGGCTCAGGATCGCCGGCGGCACGAGATCGTCGTGCAGGATGGCGTCGGCTTCCTGCAGGAGTTGGGCGGCGCGGAGCGTCAGCAGATCGGGATCGCCGGGGCCCGCGCCCACGATGTGGGCGATGCCGACAGGTTTCAGGATCCGGCGGGCGGCATCGAGTTCGCCGAGCGCGATGCGGCGCGCGCCGGCCTCGTCCCCCGCCAGCGCCAGACCCGCCGCCGGCCCCTCGACCAGTCGGCGCCAGAAGCTGCGCCGGCGGGCCGGATCGGCAATCAGGGCATTGACCTGGGCGCGGAAGGTCGCGGCGAGCCTGGCCAGCGCGCCGATCCGTTCGGGGAGTGCCGCCTCGATACGGCCGCGCAGGATCGTCGCCAGCGTAGGCGACGCGCCGCCAGTGGAGATGGCGACGACGACACCGTCGCGATCGACGATCGCCGGCAGGATGAAGTCGCAGAGCGCCGGACGGTCGGCGACATTGACCGGGACGGCGGCCTGCCGGGCAGCATTGCGCGCCTCGAGGTCGCGCTCGGCATCGCCACTTGCCACGAACACCGCCGCAGCACCCTTCAGCTCACCCGCCGTCACCGTGGCGGCCCGATGGACCGCCGCACCGGCCGAGCGCGCGAGTGCCGCACGGCGATCGGCAGCGGGCCCCTCGCCCACCACGACGACCCGTCGGCCGACGAGGTCGAAGAAAAACGGCAGATGTTTCACGACCGCTGCTCTACGAGACCAGCGTGCGCAGCAGGTAGTTGAAACCGAGCATGGCGGCGCCCTGCGCGATCGAAATCGCCCAAAGGCTGGCGCTGGGATGGCGGTCGAAAAACTGCGTCATGGCGACTCCGCTTTGATCGTTGCGGTCTGGCTTATGATCTGGAGCTTTTTCGCATGTCCGCCATGGCTTGATTTCCCGAAGGTCTCGGGCGGCACGGCAAAATCTGCTGCGCCAGCTTCCGGGGCGGAAAATTTGCCTCCCGCGGCTTTTTTGTCCCCCTTGAAGGCCCCCCTTGAAGGCCGTCGACCCCGCCCTACATCCCGCTTGTCAGCCGTGCCCATTCCGGGGCGGCGACATCTGACATCGCTCACCAGGAGGATGAACTATGCGTGGATTCGATGTTTCCCCGTTCTATCGCGCCACCGTCGGCTTCGACCGGGTTTTCGACCTGCTCGACTCGGTGGCCGGCCAATCGGCCGGCAACGGCTACCCCCCGTACAATATCGAGAAGGCCGGCGATAACGCCTACCGGATCGTGATGGCGGTTGCGGGCTTCGCCGAGGCCGAGCTCAACGTGACCCAGAAGGAGAACGAGCTCCTGGTCACCGGCCAAGCCGCGTCCCCGGCCGCCGCGAACGGCGAGAACGAGACGCAGTTCCTCTATCGCGGCATCGCTGGGCGCGACTTCGAGCGCCGCTTCCAGCTCGCCGACCATGTGAAGGTCGTGGGCGCCAAGCTGGCCAACGGCCTGCTGACGATCGAGCTGCAGCGCGAGATCCCGGAAGAGAAGAAGGCCCGCGCGATTCCGATCGCCGCGGAGCCGGCTCAGACGGCGATCACGCACTAATGGCGCTTTGGCCGCAACGGCGCATTCACATGCGCCGTTGCGGCCAAACGCCTAGACAGCCGAAAGGCTCCTATGGAGAGGGCGTCGCGGGCAACCGCGGCGCCTTTTTCGTTGCGGAGCTCCGGGGCGCGCCTGAAAATGGCGCCATGATCCTCTCCGCCCAGCTCACTCATTTCGGCATCCACACCACCGACCTCGACCTCATGGTGGGCTTCTACACCCGCGTCATGGGCTTTGTGGTCTCCGACAGCGGGACCGGCAGCTCGGGCGCGCGCATCGCCTTCATGACCCAGAACCCGGAGTGCCATCACCAGTTCGTGCTGTTTGACGGCAAGCCGAAGGACCTGGCGTACAATCCGGTGAACCAGATCTCCTTCCGACTCGACTCGCTCGACATGCTGAAGGCCTATCGCAAGGCCTTGATCGCCGAGGGCATCACGCAGCACCGCATCACCGACCACGGCAATGCCTGGGCGCTCTATTTCAAGGACCCCGAGGGCAACCCGGTCGAGCTCTATGTCGACTCGCCCTTCTACACGCCGCAGCCCTGCGGCGAACCGCTCGACCTCGACCAGCCCAACGACGCGATCCTCGCGCGCACCGAGGCGATGTGCAAAAGCCGCCCGCGATTCATGTCGCGCGAGGCGTGGATGCAGGGCATCCAGGACAGGCTGGACGCGCGATGAGACTCCGACTCGCCGGCTTGGCCCTATGGGCGTTCCTGCCCACTGCCACCTTGGCGCAGCCGCTGCCCTGTGCGCTGACGGACGCCGACTACCAGGCGTTGGCCAACGCCAAGGCCGGCCGTATCGAGCCGGCCGATATCGAGTCGATGTCGGCGGCCGACCGCAAGGACCTCTGCCGGGCCCGCAGGTTCGTCCGGGAGGCGCGCGGCAAGGACCCTCAGGCCTACGCCAGGACGCATACCGCCGACGACGTGCCGGTGCATCTCGCCCGTTTCACGACCCCCGAGGAATACAAGGACGTCTATCCTGCCGGCATGGCCGTCATGCTGCCGGTCATCGAGGGCGGCCCATCACGCAAGCCCGGCGGTGCCGGCCCGGCGGGTGGCGACAAGCGGACCCCTCCACCGCGTTGACGGGGTGAGGCCGGAAAGTCGACCGGCCTTGACCGCGCTTGCGAAGCGGTACGCCGAGCGAATTCGGTAAGGACCATAATCGTCGATTCGAGGTCACCGGGCGTAGAACGGTGTTGGCCCTCGCCTGCCTCCCCGGTGGGCGGTGGCCGCCGTTTTTCGACCGTTTATTAAACGGCGAGCCCCCTCGAAGGAGACACCGCCATGAGCAAGCAGCAAAAAAATGCCGGTACGTTCCAGAACGGCAATCCCGGCGGTCCCGGCCGACCGGTGGGCAGTCGCACCGCGGCCAATCGCATCCTCGACCGGCTCGCCGCCGACGGCGCCGAGGCCATCCTGAAGAAGCAGATCGAGATCGCCAGCGACGGCGATCCGCGCGCCGCCGCGCTGGTGCTGAAGCAGACCTGGACGATGGCCAAGGGCCGGCCGGTCGAGCTCGATCTGCCGGCGATCGAGGAACCGGCCGACCTGGTGCGCGCCCACGCCTTGGTCGTGGCGGCGATGAGCGCGGGCAGCCTCACGCCGGAGGAGGCGGCTGCGGTCGCGTCGGTGCTGGAGGCCCAGCGCCGCGCCTTCGAGGTGGTCGACCTCGCCCAGCGCGTCGATCAGCTCGAGGCACGGGTGCTGCGCTACAAGGCCGAGCTTCGGTGATGAGCACCCTGCGACGCCGCGTGCTCGCCCTCGACCGCCAGGTGCGCTGGCTGGAGAGCGACGGCAAGCTGCTCTGGTGCTTCAAGCAGCTCAAGTTCTTCGACATGAAGCAGCGGGTCATCGACAATCGCCCCGATATCGCGGTCGAATGGGGGTTGATACCCGCGCCGCCCGAACCAAAGCCGCCGCCGTCACCGCCACGGCCGCCCCCTGTACCGAAGCCCGAGCCGCGTCCCGACCCACCCGTCATGGTGCAACCGCCCGCGCCGCCGACCTGGCAGCCCTACGATCCGCCCGAGCACATGCAGATCCGGCCGGTTCGCTGGCGGCTGCGCGACGCCACGGATTATCTCGAATGACGACATCGATGACGACGACGTCCCGCACTGCCCGGTCGACTATGACCCGTTCGCCGACGAATGATCAGGTTTTGCTGTCACTTCTTCGCGTACTTGCCGGTGAGCTGCGGCGTGTGCGCGCCCTCCAGCCCCTTGTCCTTGTGCTGCGAGCGCGTGGTGCGTTCCCAGGTGCGCTTGTGCTCGTCCTTGATGTTGAAATGCAGTGTGCCGACCTTCTCTATGGTGAGCTCGACCTTGTCGCCGTCCATGAAGGAATTGAGCCCGCGGTGATTGGTGCCGGTGGCGACGACGTCGCCGGGTTCGAGCGTGTGGATCGAGCTCAGCCATTCGATGACCCGCGGGATCTGGTGCGCCATGTCGTCGGTGTTGAACTTCTGCATGCTGACACCGTTGTTCTTGAGCTCGACGGTGAGCTTCTGCGGGTTGGCGATCTCGTCGACGGTGACGAGCCACGGCCCCATCGGTGCGAAGGTCTCGCGCGACTTCATCTGGAAGAAGACATTGCCCGGCGGCGGCAGGCCGCGCGCCGAGCCGTCGATGAAGCAGGTGTAGCCGAAGATGTGCTTGAAGGCGTCGGCCTGGCTCACATTCTTGGCGCGCTTGCCGATAACCAGTGCCAGCTCCGCCTCACCCTCGAAGATGCCGGCCGGCACGTCGGGCAGCACCATGGTATCGCCATCGCCGATCACCGCGGTCGCGGCCTTGTGGAAGGCGTTGATTGCGGGCTTTTCCTTCAGCGTGCCGTCTTCCATGTAGTTGACGGCCATGCAGTCGATGTTGCCGGGCCGCGGCACCGGCGCGCGCAGCCGCACGCCCGAGAGCGGCACGCCCTTGCCGTCATTGGCGGCCTTCTCGACCCTGGCCTTGTATTTGTCCCAGTGCTCGATCACGCCGCAAATCAGGTCGCGGGTGTCGCGATGGGGCAGATCCTTCACCGCGTCGGTGATGTCGACCACCTGGTCGCCCTTGATGACGCCCAGGCGGAAATCGTTGAAATAGCAGAGCTTCACTTCTGTTCTCCTTCGAGCACTTCCTTGGCGACGCCCGCCGCCGTCATGGCGGTTGGCCAGCCGGAATAGAACGCCATATGCGTGATGATCTCGACGATCTCGTCCTTGGTGACGCCATTGTCGATGGCGCGGGCGACGTGACCGCGCAGCTGCTCGCTCCTGTTCATGGCGACCAGGGAGGCGACGGTGATCAGGCTGCGGTCGCGCTTGGAGAGGCCGGGCCGCTCCCAGACGTCGCCGTAGACGACCTTTTCGGTGAGGTCGATCAGCTTGGGGACGAACGATCGCACGCGATCGCGGGCATTGGTGGGTGCCTTGGACATTGAGTTACTCCTATTTGTTACGGACTGGCGTGGCCGAGGAAACGTTCCGGCGGCCGTTCGCCCCACTGCGACTGGAAGCCTTCCTCGGCGCTCAAGAGATGGCCGCCGTTGGCGGCGTTCAACCGGTCGGTATCGGCCCAGCGCTCATGGCAACGGCCCCAGGGATCGCACCAGTAGTCGTAGACCTGGCTGCCCAACAGATGACGGCCGATGCCCCACATGTGGTCGTACTTGCCGACCTTCTTCAGGTACTCGTGATCCTGGAAGATGGCGTCGATGTCATTCGCCTCGTAGGAGACGTGGTTGAGGCCCGTCTTCTCGTTGTGCACGCAGAACAGCACGTGATGGTCGACATATTCCTCGCCGCAATCGAGCCGGCTGAAGGCGCCGATGACGTTGTCCTTCTCGCCGGCATAGACGTCGTCGGAGCGGATCATGCCCAAGGTCTCGCGGAACCAGGCCACGGTTTCTTTGACCTTCGGTGTCGACAGCACGCCGTGCCCGATGCGCTGGATCGGCGTCGGCGACTTGGAAAGCCGCATCAGCCGGCCGACGCGCCGGTGCGGCTCATTGCCGGAGTTCGGGACATCGCGCTCGATCTTGGCCGTCGGCACCTTCGCCATGCCGTGAATGACCTCGATCTGGTAACCGTTGGGCTCGGTGAGCCGAACGCGCTTGCCGCCGCCCGGCTCGTTGATGGTCTCGATCCCCGAGGCGCCCGGTAGCTTGGCGATGCGCTTGAGGTCGTCTTCGCTGGCCGCGTGATAGCCGAAGCCGATAAACTTGGTGCCGCCCTTGTGCACGGCGTGCAGGTGATGATGGCCGTCGGTGCCGCGCATGTAGAGCGCGTCGGGCGTGCGCTCGGCCCGCACCAGACCGAAATGGGTAAGAAACTCCTCCATCTCGTCGAGGTCCGGCGCTTCCATGCGCGGAAAGGCGAATTCTGCAACCTTGATCGCTACCATGATGTTCCTCCTACACTTGCAGCGCGATGACTTTTGCTTCGGCCGTCGGCCCGGCCTCCGCAGCGAAGCGGCGCACGTGCCGGGCCGACGGTATGATTCGAGTGAAAGTCATCGCGCTCTAGTCCTACGATGCCTTGAACTTGTCTGGCAGGCGCTCCTCGTTGCCGAGCGCCACGCGGCGCACGCCGTCGCTGTCGGGGCTCGCCGGGAAGCCGTCCCTGGCGCGCGGCGCCGGCGCCTCGACCACCTTGTTCGAGAGGCGCCCGACGCCGGTGACCTCGACGTCGATCGTGTCGCCGACCTCGAGCGGCCGCGAGTTGGCGGGCGTGCCGGTCAGCAGGATGTCGCCGGGCAGAAAGGTCATGTGGCGCGCGAGATCGGCGATCAGGTAGCCGCAGTCGAAGATCTGCTCGCTGACCGCGCCTTCCTGCACCATCTTGCCGTTCTTGTAGGAGCGCAGCGTCGACTTGCGCACGTCGACGCCCGAGACCAGGCCCGGGCCGATCGGGCAGAAACCGTCCATGCCCTTGACCCGCAGCATCGAACCGGCATCGGTGTCGCGGAAGTCGTGGCAGCCGAAATCGTTCGATGGCGCGAAGCCCGCGATGCAATCCCACGCCTCCTCGCGCGTGACGTTCTTGGTCACCCGGCCGAACACCACGGCCATCTCGCCCTCGTAGTTCACGTATTTGTAGCCGGCCGGCCGCACCAGCTCGCCCTTGTGGGCGTTGAGCGCCGTCAAGGGCTTCTGGAAATAGGTCGGCGTGGCCGGCGGCTTGGTCGTGTTGTTGAACTCGAAGTAGCGCGAGATGTAGTTCACGTGCACGCACGCGATCTTGGTCGGATTGCACGGCGGCAAATGGACCACGTCCTTTTCGTCGCAGGTGCGGCCGTCGGCGAAGACGATCAGGCCGTCCTTGAACTCGACCCAATAGGCGCTGCCGTCCTTCATGACGTGACGGACTTCGCGGCGCTTGCCCTCGAGAGCGCTCATCTTCTACTTCCCCTTTGCTTGCTGGATGGCGCGCCACACGTTCTGGGCCGTCGCGGGCATCAGTACGTCGCTGACACCGAGGGGCGCCAGCGCATCCATCACCGCGTTCATCACCACCGGCATGGCGCCCACCGTGCCCGCCTCGCCGGCGCCCTTTGCGCCCAGCGGATTGTATTTGGTCGGCACCGGATTGGACTTGATCTCCATGCTGCACATCGTGTCGGCGCGCGGCATGGCGTAGTCGAGGAAGCTTGCGGTCAACAACTGGCCGCTTTCGCGGTCCCACACGACCTGTTCGCTGAGGATCTGGCCGACGCCCTGGGCGACGCCGCCATGGATCTGGCCCTTCAACCCGGTCGGGTTCATCACCGTGCCGACGTCGTCGACCACGGCATAGCGGTCGAGCTTGACCTCGCCGGTGTCGGGATCGATCTCGACCTCGCAGATGTGGCAGCCGTTGGGATAGGTGTCCTTCTCCGCCTTGAAGGTCGCGTTCTCATAGAGCCCGCCTTCGAAGTTCTTCGGCCACCGGGTGGGATTGAAAGCGGCCATCGCCACCTGCTTCAGCGACACGGTCTTGTCGGTGCCGGCGACCTTGAAGGTGCCGTCGGCGAACTCGATGTCCTGCTCGCCCGCCTCGAGCATGTGGCCGGCAAGCTTCTTGCCCTTGGCGATCACCTTATCGGCAGCGAAGAACACCGCCGAGCCGCCCAGCACCGTCGAGCGCGAGCCGTTGGTGCCCATGCCGAAGGCCACGCGGTCGGTGTCGCCGTCGATGTACTGCACGTCGGCGGGATCGATGCCCAGCCGCTCGTTCAGGATCTGCTTGAACATGGTCTCGTGGCCCTGCCCCTGGGCCTTGGTGCCCATCAGCAGCGCCGCGGTGCCGCTCGGGTTGAAGCGGATCTCGGCATATTCCGGCTGGGCCGGTCCCGCCGCCTGCTCGATGGCGTTGACGATGCCAAGGCCGCGCAGCTTGCCGCGCTTCCCGGAGTCCTCGGCGCGCGACTTGTAGCCGGCCACGTCGGCCAACTTCAGCGCCATGTCCATGTTCTTCTCGAACTCGCCGCAATCGTAGAACGGCCCGACCGGGCTTTGATAGGGCAGCGCCGATTCGGGCAGCATGTTCTTGCGCCGCAGTTCCACGCGATCGACGCCGAGCTCGCGCGCCGCGTCGTCGATCAGCCGCTCGATGAGATAGGCCGCCTCCGGCCGCCCGGCGCCGCGATAGGGCGCCGTCGGGTTGGTGTTGGAGAGCACGCCGACCACGTCGATATAGGCCTTGGGGATCAGATAGACGCCCAGCACGGTGCCGATCATGCCGAACGGCGACAGGAGATTGCGGTCCGAGCCGACATAGGCGCCGATGTTGGCCAGCATGTTCAGCCGCAGGGCCACGAACTTGTTGTCCTTGTCGAGCGCCAGCTCGATCTCGCCGACATTGTCGCGGCCGTGCTCGTCGGCCATCACCGCTTCGCTGCGTTCGCAGGTCCATTTCACCGGCCGCAGCAGCTTTCGTGCCGCCCACAGGGTCAGGCGATGCTCGATATATTGCCAGCCCTTGGTGCCGAAGCCGCCGCCGACGTCGCCCGAGATCACCCGCATCTTGCTCTCGGGCACCTTGAAGACGTTCTGTGCCAGCATGTTGCGCACGCGATGGGGATACTGCACGTCGGCATAGAGCGTCAGGCGGTCCTCGCCCGGGTCGTAGACACCCAAGGTGCCGCGCGGCTCCATATACTGGGCATGCACGCGCGTGATGACGTAGCGCCGCTTGATGACTTTGGCCGCACCCTTGATCGCCTCGTCGGTGGCGGCCTTGTTGCCGCGCTCGACATGGTTGGAGATGTTGTCGGGGCAGTCGTCCCACACCGCGGGCGCGCCAGGCTTCACCGTGTCTTCGGTCAGCGTCACCGACGGGATCGCCTCGTAGTCGATGTTCACCAGCTCGGCGGCGTCCTTGGCTTCGGCCAGCGAGTCGGCCACCACCATCGCCACCGGATCGCCGACATAGCGCACCCGGTCGGTGACCAGCGGCGGACGCTGCGGTGCGTACATCGGCTTTCCGTCGGGGCGCTTGCGCGGCATGTTGGCCTTGGGCATGCCCAGCCCGTCGGCCACGACGTCGTGGCCGGTATAGACCGCGAGCACGCCCGGCGCCCTTTTTGCTTCCTCGACGTCGATCGAGCGGATCTTCGCGTGGGCATGCGGCGAGCGCACGAACACCGTGTAAGCCTGTCCGGCCAGATTGACGTCGTTGATGAAGCGGCCCTGCCCGCGCAACAGGCGCGGGTCCTCGAAACGCAGAACAGGCTGCCCGATACCGTACTTGCTCATGACGCTCTTGCTCCCGATCCGACGGTTTTACGACTGGTTCACGACATGGGCGAGCGGCCGCCAGCGCGCCAAGTCGGCCTCGACGCGCGCGCGAAATTCAGCCGGTGTGCTGACCCGCGTGTCGTTGCCCAATTCCTCGAGCTTGGCCTTGATGGACGGCCGCGCCATCGCCTGACGAAAGGCCTGGTGCAGCCTGTCGCGGACGTTCGGCGGCAGGCCGGCCGGCGTGGTGAAGCCCAGCCACGAAACCACGTCATAGTCCGGCATCACGCATTCGGCCACGGTCGGCACATCGGGGAAGCCGGGATGGCGCTCCTTCGATGTGACGGCGAGCGCCCGCAGCTTGTCGGTCTTCATGAGCGGCTGGGCATTGGAGAAGGTGATAACCTGCATGTCGAGCCGGCCACCGACGAGATCGTTGTAGGGCGCACCGATGCCGCCCTTGTAGGGCACGTGGGTGATCTTGAGATCGAGCTTGGACAGCAGCAGCTCCATCGCCATGTGCAAGGTCGAGCCGACGCCCGACGTGCCGTAGGTGAGCTTGCCGGGCTCCCGCTTGGCTTCGCCGAGATAGTCCTCGATCGTCTTGAACCTCGAGTCCGGTCCCACCGTGAAGACGAAGGGAAAGCGCGTGACAATGGAAATGAACTCGAAGTCGCGCAGCAGGGCGTAGGGCAGTCCGCGGTCGGTCGCCGACACCACGGCCTGGCCGCCGGTCATCAGGTAGAGGACGTTGCCGTCGGGCTTCATGCGCGAGACCAGCGCCGCCGCCAGCCGCTCGGCGGCACCTGGCCTGGGCTCGATGACGATCTGAACGCCGATGATCTCGGTCAGCGCCGGCGACAGGTGCCGGGCGATGGTGTCGGGGTTGGAGCCGGCATCGTAGCCATGGATCAGCCGGATCGGGTTGGCGGGAAAACCCTGCGCGCGCGCGATCGCAGGTGCTGCGATCCCCGCGGCCGTGGCGACCAGGAGAGTTCGGCGCTTCATGATGCTTTCCTCCGTTTGTCCGCACGCACGACGCGCGTGTCCATGGTCAGGCCGGGCACTTCCGACGCGGCCTGCTCGACCGTGGTGCGAATATGCTTCTCGATCAAGCCACAGGCGAGATCGACGTCGCGCGCCAGCACGGCATCACGCAGATCGAGGTGCTCGTTGCGCCGGCGCGAGCGGGCATGGATCATGGTCAGCCAGTGGTAACGCCGGGCCTGGTCGAACAGCTCGCTGCGGAAGTGCAGCGACCATGGCGAGGTGCAGGTTGCCACCAGCGAATCGTGGAAGCGCTTGTGCCGCTTGCCCCACTCGCGCTTGACGCTGACCGGATCGTCCTGCCGGGGGGCGCTGAGCTTGTTGAGAAGAAAATAGGCGCCCACGATCTCGGCCTCCCAGGCATCGGTGCCGTGGCGGATGGCGTCGGCCAGCGTCCGGGTCTCGAGATAGACGCGCAGCTCCGACAGATCGAGGAAATCGGCGAGCGAAATCGGCGCCACGCTGAAGCCGCGGCCCGCCTCGGTGCGCGCCAGCCCTTCCGACACGAGGTGCGACAGCGCCTCGCGCAAGGTCCCGACCGAGGTGGCGTAGCGCTGGCGCAGCTCACCGAAGCGCAGCCGCTGGTCGGGCTTCAGCACGCAGCACAATATGTCCTCGCGCATCTGGCGCAGCACGTCGAAGGTGGCGGCGCCCTCGCTGAGCACGTCCTGTGGCGCCGTGGTAGCGGCGGTCCGGTCGTGCACCTCGACAGGCATTTTCAGGATCTTGGCCATGGCACCCTCAAACTCCGAGATAAGCTTCGCGGATGTGCGGCTGTTTCAGGAGAACGTCGGGCAACCCTTCGGCCACGATCCTCCCCTGCTCCAGCACGTAGGCGCGATCGGCGATGCCGAGCGCCTTCAGGACATTCTGTTCCACCAGCAGCACCGCCACGCCGTCATCGCGCACCTTGGCGATAATGTCGAACATGCCGTCGACGATGGTTGGTGCCAAGCCCAGCGACGGCTCGTCGAACAGCACGATGCGGGGCCTCGCCATCAGCGCCCGGCCGATCGCCACCATCTGCTGCTGGCCGCCCGACAGCTCGCCGGCGAGTTGGCCGCGCTTGTCGCGCAGGATCGGGAACAGACCATAGACCCGCTCCAGCGACTGCGCGCGTCCCGACCGGGCCGCCGGCAGATAGCAGCCGAGTTCGAGATTCTCCTCGACCGACATCCTGGCGAACAGCCGCCGTCCCTCCGGCACCAGGGCGATGCCGTGACCGCAGTAGTCATGCGCGGGCACCGAGGTCATGTCGGCGCCGTCGAACCTGAGATCGCCCTGGCGGCAGCGCAGCAGCCCCGCGATGGCGTTGATCAGGGTGGTCTTGCCGGCGCCGTTGGGCCCGATCACGGCGACAATTTCGCCCGCGTCGACGTCGAGCGAGACGTCCCATACCGCGGGGGCGTCGCCGTAGCCGATATGGAGGTGGCGCGCTTCAAGCAGCATAGGCTTTGCCGAGATAGATGCTGACGACGCGCGGATCGCGCATGACCTCGCGCGGCGCGCCCAGGGCAAACAGCTTGCCCTCGTTCAGCACGGCAATGCGGTCGGAAAGCTCGACCACGGCGCGCATCACATGCTCGACGAACACGATGGTGGCGCCCTGGGCGCGGATGGCGCGCACCAGCCGGATGGCGTTGTCGACCTCGGCGGGATTGAGGCCCGACAGCACTTCGTCGAGCAGCAGCAGCTTGGGTCGTGCCGCCAGCGCGCGGGCGAGTTCAAGGAACTTGCGTTCGTGCAGGTTGAGTCCGGCCGGCAGCACGTCGGCCTTGCCGCCGAGCCCGGTGAAGCCGATCCAGTGCAGCGCCTCGTCACGCATCTCGGCCGGGCTGCGCGACGGGCCGCCGAACGTCGCGGCCAAGGTGACATTCTCCAGCACGGTCATGTTGGCGAACGGCCGCGGGATCTGGTAGGTCCGCGCCACGCCGCGGCGGGCGATCTCGTGCGCCGCCAGGCCGCCCAGCTGCACGCCGTCGACCGCGACGGTGCCGCTGCTGAGCGGATAGTGGCCGGAGATGACGTTGATCAGGGTCGTCTTGCCCGAGCCGTTGGGTCCGACCAGGCCGAAGATCTCGCCCTCGCGCACGTCGAGATCGACGCCGGCCAGCGCCTGCAGGCCGCCGAAGCGCTTGGTGACGGCGCGAACTTCCAGGATGTTGCGCTCGCCGACCGGCATCGCTGCCGTGACGACCGGCGCCACCTCGGCCAGAGGCTGGCTGGCGACCGGCCGCCGCCGGCCGGTCCACTTCTTGATCGCGGGAATGACTCCGTCGGGCAGCCAGAGGATGGCCAGGATCAAGGTCAGGCCGACGATGGCCCGGCCGATCATCGCCTCGCCGCCACTGATGAAGGCATAGAGCAGCGTGGTGATGAAGGCCGCACCGATCGCCGGACCGAACCAGTGGCGTGCGCCGCCCAGCACGCTCATCAATACGACGTATAGGCCTACGGTGAGTTCGAAGGTGCCGGCCACCGTCAGGAAGCCGACATACATCGAATGGATGCCGCCCACCGCGCCGGCAATGCCGGCCGACAGCGCGAAGGCTGCGATCTTGTAGCGGAAGGTCGGCACGCCCTTGGCTTCGGCCACGTCCTCGTCGTCGTGGATGGCGTAAAGGCCCATGCCGAGCCGAGAGTGGGCGACCTTCCAGGTGATGGCGAGCGTGGCCACGCACACCGCGAAGCCCAGGATGTAAATCGTGGCCGTGGGCGAGGCCATGAGAGGCGGCAGCGGCACCGCACTCATGAAGACGCCGCCACCGCCGTCGATCGGCGTGTTGAGGATGATCGTGGCGATGACGAAGGTGACGGCGAGTGTCAGCAGCGCGAACAGCTCGCCGCGCAGCCGTCGCAGGCGGAAGACGATGGCCCCGATACCGACGGCCAGCAGCGCGGGGATCGCGACCGCCACGGGAAGCGTGAGCAGGAACGGCACCTCGAATTTCGTCGTGAGCGTCGCAGTGGCGTACATGCCGACGCCGAAAAACGCAGCGTGACCCAGGCTGAAGTAGCCCGCGAAGCCGCTCAGCAGCGCCCAGCTCGTCGACAGCGAGACCCAGAAGAACACGATGTAGAAGAAGGAATCGTAAAAGGCCGGCAGTCCGGCCCTGGGCAGGAACGCGAAGGCCACGATCGCGGCGACCACGACGAGCTTGGGAAGCTGCTGGGAAACGGTCATAGCCAGTCCGGATCCCACAGCAGGATGACGATCAGCACGGAGAAGGACACGACCGGCGCCCAGGCCGGGCTCAGCACCGCCATGGCGATGGATTCGCTGGCCCCGATCAGCATGCCGGCAAACAGCGCGCCCAGTGGGTTGCCCAGCCGGCCGATGATGACGACGGCGAACACCACGCCGAGCCATGCCCAGATCTGCGCCGGGGCGAGCGTGGCGATCAGGGCGATGAAGGTGCCGGCGACTGCCGCATAGGCGGCGCCGATGCCCGACAGCAGATAGGCGAGCTTCTTGTGATCGACGCCGTAGGCGGCGGCGATGTCGGGATCTTCGGCCGCAGCACGCAACGCCTTGCCGATGTAGGTCTTGCGCAGCCACAGCCACGTCCCCCAGGCCAGCACGCCCGCCACCATGCAGAGCACGAGCTCCAGCACCGGGATGTAGAACGCGCCAACCTTGAACGACATCGTCGAGTACTCGGTCTCGTAGCGCCGATAGTCGGCGGTCCAGTAGAGCTGGATGCCGGCCTCGACGATCACCGCGAAGCTGAAGGTGATGAGCAGCGAGGCAAGCTCGTTCACCTTGAAGCGATCGAACAACCAGTGCTGCAGCGCGCCAACCAGGAACATCGCCGGCACGACCATTGCCGCCGACCACCATGGCTCGACGTGAAAGTTCGTACCGAGTTCATAGACGATGTAGGCCGACAGGAACGCCAGCGCGAAGTGGCTGAGATTGACCAGCCGCAGCAAGCCCCAGCTCAGGCTGAGGCCCATGGCGAGCAGGCCGTACATGCCACCGGCCAGGACGCCGGAGATCAGCGCCTGGCCGAGAAGCGTTGCACTCGGCATCCGACTAAGAAGAGATCAGCTTGACGCCGGGCGCGGCGACCTCCTTCGGCCAGACGACCTTCCACTCCTTGTTCTGGACCTGCTTGATGAACTGCGCCGCGTCGCCGTGATTGAACGGCCCGTCGAAACGCAGCTTGCCGTAGATGGTGGTCGCTCCATTCTTCTTCAGCCACGCCGCGATCGCCTTGTCATCGAGGCTCTTGGCGCCGTTCACGCCAGCTTCGAGGATCTGCCACTCCGAGATCATGCCGCAGCCCTGCGCATCGATGGTGGTGTAGGGCAGGTTGGCCTTGGTGGCGCGCTCCTTGTAGAGCTCGGCGAAGCGCTTCATGCCGGGCCGGCTCATGAACGGCTCGTCAGGCTCGAGGAAGGTCGAGCACAGCGCGTTGTTGCCGTCCGGCGACAGCGCCAGCGGGCCCGGCGCCGGATAGAGATGGAAGTGGTTCTTGGGCGAGTAGTCGAGCTTGCGCAGCGACTCGAGAAGCTGGTTGCTTTCCAGTCCGAGCGAGCCCACCCACAGCATGTCCGGGTTGGCCTCCTTGACGCGCGCGGCGATGGCGCCGAAGTCGCGATTGCCCGATTCGTATTCGAGATACATCAGGACCTTCACGCCGCGCTTCTCGGCCTGCTCCTTCATGCCCAACGCCATGAACTGCGCCGACGGGAATTTGGAGGTGAGCACCACGATGGTCTTGGGCGGCTTTGGCATGGCGGCCATCGCGTCAAGGATGACGTTGGGATAGGTCTTGTCCGGCTCCGAGCCGAACGGCGTCGCCGGGAAGGCCATCTCGTAGGTCTGCAGCTTGGGAATGCCCATGCTGCTCTGGATCATCACCTTGCTGTAGCGCTGGGCCACGCCCATCGCCGCCAGGATCGGCGCCGTCGCATAGGGGCCCTGGATCAGGTCGACCTTGTCGACCGTGATCAGCTTCTCGTAAAGGCTGCGTGCCACCTCGGGCTTGGACTGGTCGTCGAGCAGCACGAACTCGACGGGACGGCCAAGGAGGCCGTTCTGCTTGTTGATTTCCTCGACCATCATCTCCGCGGCGATCTTGTGGATCACGGCGGTCTGGGCGAGGAAGCCCGTGAGCGACAGCGTGCCGCCCACTTTCACCGGAGCGCCTGAAGGCGCCGCTCGCAGGATTGCCGGCGCGGCCAGCGCAGCCGCACCTCCCGCCATTCCCGCCAATACACGACGACGGCGCCACGCGCCTACCTGTTCGACCATCATTTCCTCCGCCCGGCGCGTTGTTTTCGAAGGACGCCGTTGGGCGGATGTTGGGATAATGGTTCGGGTGTGTAAACGGCTTTTCGAAACTTTCGACTCTTTTCGAAGATCGCTGCGGCGCGATATCCAGTGGTTACCGCCCGGTGACGACGCCCCCGGCAACTCCCAGGAATCGTTCGAGCGGCTTGGCGTCTTTGAGAAGGTCGGCGCTGGCGCTCTGATGGACGACGCGGCCGCGCTCGAGGATCAGTGCCCGGTCGGTGATCGGCAGAATCTTCTGTGCATGCTGTTCGACGATGATGCCGCCAAGGCCCTCGCTGCGGAACAACTTCGAGAGGGCGGCCAGCACTTCTTCGACGATGATCGGCGCCAGCCCTTCGGTCGGCTCGTCGAGCAGCAGCAGCCTGGGGTTGGTGGCGAGCGCGCGGCCGATCGCCAGCATCTGCTGCTCGCCACCCGACAACGAACTGCCAGCCTGCCCGCGACGCTCCTTGAGGCGGGGAAACAGCCCGAACACGCGGTCGGTCGTCCAGGGTCCCGGCCGGGCCACGGCGGTGATGTTCTCCTCGACGGTGAGCGATCGGAAGATGTTGCGCTCCTGCGGCACCCAGCCGATGCCCAGCATCGCCCGCGCTTCCGGCGGCAGGGTCGCGATTTCGCGACCGCCTAACGTCAGCGAGCCGGCGAAGCGTCGCGTCACGCCGACGATGCTGTCGATCAATGTCGTCTTGCCGACGCCGTTGCGGCCCAGGACGGCCAGCGCCTCGCCCTCGCCCAGACGGAGCGCGACCTCGGAAAGCACGACCGCGCGGCCGTAGCCGGCGGACAGTCCGTCGATGGCGAGCAGGTCAGCCATCGTGGCTCTCGCCGAGATAGACGGCGCGCACTCTGGGATCGGCGGCGATCGCCTCGGGCTCGCCTTCGACCAGCAACGCGCCGTCGACCAGCACCGAGATGCGCCGGGCGAAGCTGAACACCAGGTCCATGTCGTGCTCGATCAGCAGGACCGACACGTCGTCCGGCAGGGCAGCGATGGCATCGAGAATGTCGCGCCGCTCGGCTTCGGGCACCCCCGCCGCCGGCTCGTCGAGCAGCAGCACCTGGGGTGCCCAGGCGAAGGCGACGGCAATCTCGAGCAACCGCTGCTTGCCGTAGGGCAAGGTATCGGTTCTGGCCTCGAGCACCTCAGCGAGGCCAAAGCGCTTTGCAACGTCCTCGGCCTCGCGCGCCACCTCGGTGTCGGCGCCGACCGGCCGCCGCCAGTCGCCGCCGCAGCCGAGCCGTTCGCCGACCGCGAGCGTCAGCGTTTCGAGCGGTGTCAGGTCGGCGAAGAGCTGGTTGATCTGGAAGGTCCGCACCAGGCCGCGCCGCACCCGCGCCTCGGGCCGCAGACGCGTGATGTCCTCGCCGGCCAGCAGCACCTGGCCGGCCGACGGCGCCAGCACGCCGGTCAGCAGGTTGACGAAGGTGGTCTTGCCGGCACCATTCGGTCCGATCAGGGCCTGGCGCGCCCCGCGCTCGAGCTGGAACGACACGTCGCTGGTCGCCACCAGGCCGCCGAAGCGCTTGACCAGCCCGCGGGTTTCGAGCGCCGCGGTCACGTGCGCCTCAGGCGTGACAGAAGATTGCGCACAAAACCGCTTAACCGCTCCCGACCAATCAGCGCCAGCACGACCAGGAACAGTCCCAGCCAGAACATCCAGAACTGCGGCGCCTTCGACGACAGCGTGTCCTGCAGGATCATGAAGACGAAAGATCCCGCCAGGCCGCCGTAGAGCCAGCCCGGGCCGCCGATGATCAGCACCAGCAGCACGTCGGCCGAGCGGCTGAACTCGAACACTTCGAGCGAAACGTAGGCCTTGGTCTGGGCGAGCAAGGCGCCTGCCGCACCGGCATAGGCGGCGGCCAGCGTGTAAACCGCGATCAGGCGCCGGTTGACCGGCACGCCGAGAGCCGACGCGCGCAAGGTGTTGCGCCGGATCGCCATCAACGACAGGCCGAACGGCGAATGGACGACCTTCCGGGCCAGCAGGAAGAGCACGAACAGGGTCGTCAGGCTGTAGGCGTAGGCAGTGCGGCCATAGAGGTCGAAGTCGAAGCGCCCGAACAACGGGCCCACGACCATGCCCTGCAGCCCATCGGCGCCGCCCGTCCATGTCGACAGCGCATTGGCAACTTCGTGCAGCACCAACGCCACGCCGAGCGTCACCATCAGGCGCGTCAGGTCGCTGCCGCGCAGCACCAGAAGGCTGGTCAGTGCGCCCGTGGCCGCCGCCGCGACGATCGCGACGCCAAGGCCGGTCAGCGGATCGGCCGTCACATGCTTGCACAAGAGACCGGCGGCATAGGCGCCGACTCCGAGGAAGGCGGCGTGTCCCAGCGAGACGATGCCGGCATAGCCTAGGATCAGGTCGAGCGAGAGCGCGAACAGGGCGAGGATGGCGATGTCGTTCAGCAGCAGCAGTTTGCCGCCGGGCAGGAACACGGTGGCAAAGGCTGCCAGCCACAGGACGATCTCCGGCCAGCGCCAGCGGGCGCGCCTCAGGAGGATCGCCTGGGCGCTCATCGGGCGCGGGAAAACAGGCCGTTGGGCCTGAGCACCAGGACGATGATCAGCACGACATAGATCACGAAGCCGCCCAGCGCCGAGGAGAGATAGTACTTGCCCGCGACATCGGCGACGCCCAGCAGCAGCGACGCCGCGAACGGGCCCATGATGCCCGACGTGCCGCCGACCGTGACGACGATCAGAAAGTAGATCATGAACTTCAGCGGGAAATAGGGATCCATTCCCAGGAGCTCGATGCCGAGCGCGCCGCCGAGGCCGGCAAGGCCGGAGCCCACTGCGAAGGTGGCGGCAAATACCGTGCCGACCGGGATGCCGAGCCCGCGTGCCACGCGCGCATCGTCGACGGCGGCGCGCAGCCGGCTGCCGAACCGCGTGCGCATCAGCCCGACCTGCAGGCCGACCGCCAACGCGCCGCACAGCACGATCAGGAACGAGCGGTAGATGCCGATATTGACGCCCAGCACCTCGCGCCGCCCCTGCAGCCAGGCCGGCAGCGTGATGTTGCGCTGGCTCGAGCCCAGGAAATAGTCGGTCCCCGCCACGGCGATGAAAACCAGGCCGATCGAGAACAGCACCTGCTCGAGATGGCTGCGCCCGTACATATGGACATAGAGCGTGCGCTCGAGCACGAGTCCGAGGACTGCCGCGAACACGAACGCCGCCGGCAGGCAGGCGAGGAACGGCACGCCCCAGCGATCCATCAGGATCACCGTGACGTAGCCGCCCGCCATGGCGAAAGCGCCGTGCGCCAGGTTGACGAAATTCATCAAGCCCAGCGTCACCGCCAGCCCGCAGGCCAGCACGAACAGCAGCATGCCGTAGGCCACGCCGTCGAAAAGGATGGTGGCCACTAGGGGCCTCGTTGCCCACCCTTCGAGACGCGGGCTTGCGGCCCGCTCCTCAGGGTGAGGCGTTTACCGTTACGACCGATAAGCCTCATGCTGAGGAGGCCGCGAAGCGGCCGTCTCGAAGCATGGGCGACCGCACCTATTTCTTCGCGGCCTTCACCGGGTCCTTGACGTTCGGGATGGTCGCGAACTCGACGTTGTAGAGCTCGCCCCCCACCTTATCGACCTTGCGGATGTAGATGTTCTGGATGATATCGCGCGTCTCGGGGTCGATCGAGATCGGCCCGCGCGGGCTCTCCCAGGCCAGGCCCTTCATGGCGGCGACCAGCTTCTCGCCGTCGGTGTTGCCGTTGGTCTTCTTCAGCGCCTCGTAGATCAGGTGCATGCCGTCATAGCCACCGACCGACATGAAGTTGGGCCGCAGCCCATTGTTGGCCTTCTTGAAGGCCTCGACATAGGCCTTGTTCAGGGCGCTATCGTGGTTGGCCGAGTAGTTGTGCGCGTTGATCACTCCGATCACCACGTCGCCCATGCCGTTCAGCTGGTCGTCGTCGGTGACGTCGCCGGTGGCGATCAGCTTGATGCCCGACTTGTCGAGGCCGCGCTCGACGAACTGCTTGACGAACTGGGCGCCCTGGCCCGAGGGCAGGAAGACGAACAGCGCGTCGGGCTTGGCGTCGGCCGCCTTCTGCAGCACCGGCGCGAAGTCGGGACCGCGCAGCGGCGTGCGCAGGCTTTCGACGATCGTGCCGCCGTCGGCCTTGAACTTCTCGCTGAATGATTTCTCGGCGTCGATGCCGGGACCGAAGTCGCTGACCAGGGTCACGACCTTCTTGATGCCGTTCTTGAATGCCCATTCGGCCATCGGCACCGACGACTGCGCCAGCGTGAAGCTGGTGCGCACAATGAAGGGTGATGCCTCGGTGATCGACGACGTGCCGGCCGCCATCACGACCTGCGGCACCTTGGCCTGGGTGGCGATCGGCGCCGTGGCCAGCGCCGACGGCGTCAGCCCGAAGCCCGCGAGGATGGCCACCTTGTCGTTGACCACCAGCTCCTGGGCCAGCCGCTTGGTGACGTCGGGCACGCTGGTGTCGTCCTTGAGGATCACTTCGATCTTCTTGCCGGCGACCATGTTGCCCTTCTGGGCGACATAGAGCCTGACGGCGGCGTCGATCTGCTTGCCGGTCGAGGCCTGCTGGCCGGTCATCGGCAGGATCAGGCCGATCTTCACGGTCTCCTGCGCCAACGCGTCCGACGAGAACAAGGCGAGCGTCGCGGCCGCAGCAATTCCACGTCTCAACATCGTTTCCTCCCGGCGGTTTTTACTTGCCGCCCTACTAGCACAATTGCCGCGGGGATGCTCTATGCTCGGCCGCACAGGATACGGGAGTTCGCCCAATGAAGAGCTACAAAGTCGTGGAATTCGGCCAGCCGCTGCAAAGGGTCGAGGAGCCGACGCCCAAGCCGCAGGGCAGCGAGGTGCTGGTACGCATCACCGCCGCCGGGGTCTGCCACAGCGACGTCCATCTATGGGAAGGTTTTTTCGACATGGGCGGCGGCAACAAATATTCGACCGCCAAGACCATGAATCCGCCGCGCACCATGGGTCATGAGATCGTGGGCGAAGTGGCGGCCCTCGGTCCCGACGCAAGAGGCGCCAAGGTCGGCGACAAGGCCGTGGTCTATCCCTGGATCGGCTGCGGCAAGTGCTGGTACTGCCAGCAGGGCACCGAGAACCTCTGCCCGACGCCGCGGGCGCTCGGCGTCAACAACGACGGCGGCTTCGCCGACCACGTGCTGGTGCCGCACACCAGGTACCTCTACCCCTATGGCAACCTGCCGGTCGAATTGGCCTGTCTCTACGCCTGCTCCGGCATCACCGCCTTCGGCGCGGTCAAGAAAGCGGTCGGCCACGACGCCGGCCGGCCGATCCTGGTGATCGGCGCGGGTGGCGTCGGCCTGATGGGCGTACGCTTTGCCAAGTCGGTGCTCGGACGCGAGCCGATCGTGGCCGATATCGACGAGAACAAGCGCAAGCTGGCGCTCGAGAACGGCGCGGTGGCCGTCGTCGATCCGCGCGACAAGGAAGCGCGCAAACAGATCATGGATCTCACCGGCGGCACCGGTGTGGGCGCTGCCATCGACTTCGTCGGCGCCGATACATCGGCGCAGTTCGGCTGGCGCGCACTGGGCCGCGGCGGGCGGCTGATCGTGGTCGGCCTGTTCGGCGGCACCTTCACCATGCCGATGCCGATGTTCGCCTTCACCGCCAACCAGATCATGGGCTCGGTGACCGGTACGCCGGCCGAGATGAAGGAGATGATGGATCTCGTCACGGGAGGCAAGGTGACGCCGGTGCCGGTCATCAGGCGCAAGCTCGACGAGGCCGACGCCACGCTGCAGGAGCTGCGCAAGGGCTTGATCATGGGACGCGCCGTCCTCGTTCCGTGAGCCAGGCCGGCCGCGCGCTCGCCTACGCCTTCGAGTCAGGAGCGCTTGCGCAGAAGCCGGCGTTCTTTCTGCGCGCCGAGCCGATCCCGTTCACGTGGCGCAAAGAGATCTCTGCCGAGCAATCCTTCCGGCCGGAATACCTGCGCCTGGAAGCGGCCGGCTGGTCGGTCGCACCGCGCCTCGACCGCGGCGGCCAGGAGCTCGGCCTGGTGCTGCTGACCAAACACAAGGAAGAGAACTTCGCCAACATCGCCCGCGGCTGGGAGCTGCTCGCGCCGGGCGGACGTCTGGTCTCTGCCGGCGCCAACGACGACGGCGCCGCCAGCCTGGAGAAGCACACGGCCAAGGCGTTCGGCCTCGAGGGCTCGCTGGCAAAATTCCATGGCCGCGTTTTCTGGCTCGCCAAGGGCGAGCGGACCTCGCCCGACTACTGGCGCGACCTCGCGCGTCTGCGAGCGGTCGGCGACGGATCGTGGACGAGCCAGCCCGGCACCTTCAGCTGGGATCACATCGACGATGGCTCTGCGCTCCTCGCCGCGCACCTGCCCGACGATCTCGCCGGCCACGTCGCCGATTTCGGCTGCGGCTGGGGCTACCTCGGCCGCGAGGTCCTGGGCCGCTCGCCGGGCGTTGCGCATATCGACCTGATCGACGCCGAGCATCGTGCTCTGGAAGCAGCGCGCCTCAACATCACCGACAAGCGCGCCACCTTTCATTGGCTCGATCTCACGGCGGAGCCGGCGCCGGCGACCTACGACGCGATCGTCTGCAATCCGCCCTTCCATACCGGCCGCGCCGCCTCGCCAGCGCTTGGTCAACAGGTGATCGAGGCAGCGGCGCGTTCGCTGCATCCGGGCGGACGTTTCTACATCGTGGCCAATCGCGGCCTGCCCTACGAGCCATTGCTCAAGGCGCATTTCTCATCGTTCGAGACGCTGGTCGACAACAACAAGTTTCGCGTCAGCCGCGCCGTGCGCTGAACGCGCCGTCACCCTTGTCATCCCGAGCGAAGCGAGGGATCTTTCCGCGGTAGAAGAGCAATGATCCCTCGCTTGGGTGCGGGGGTTACCCCACGCGACTCGGGATGACAAGCTAGCGAGGCTCTTCTTCCAAGAAGCCGGCGATCAGGAACTCCTTGTTCCCTTCCGCACCGGTGATCGGGCTTTCCGTGACGCCGAGCACGCGCCAGCCCTTCTGGGCGGCGAGCCAGGCCGCGATGGTGTCGCAGACTTCGGTGTGCAACTCGGGCTCGCGCACGATGCCGCCCTTGCCGACGCGTCCCTTGCCTACTTCGAACTGCGGCTTGATCAGCGCCACGAGATGCGCGCCCGATCCCGCGAGCGCCAGCGCTGCCGGCAGGGCAGTGCGCAGGCCGATGAAAGAGGCGTCGCAGACGATCAGGCCGATCGGCTCGGCGATCGTCGCGCGCGTGACGTCGCGGATGTTGGTTTTTTCCATCGAGATCACGCGTGAATCGGAACGCAGCTTCCAGGCGATCTGGTTGGTGCCGACATCGACGGCATAGACCTTGGCGACGCCACGCTGCAGGAGGCAGTCGGTGAAGCCGCCGGTCGACGATCCGACGTCGAGCGCGATGCGCCCCGTCACGGGAATGGCAAAATGATCCAGCGCCTTTTCCAGCTTCAGTCCGCCGCGCGACACATAGGGATGCGGCTGACCCCGCACTTCGAGCGCAGTATCGGCCGCGATGGCCTGGCCCGCCTTGTCCAATCGTCGCTCTCCAGCGAACACAAGGCCAGCCATGACCAACCGCTGCGCCGCGGCGCGCGTCTCGGCGAGTCCGCGCTCGACCAGCGCCACGTCCAGCCGCGTTTTGGTCCCCGCCATCTCCCAACCTCTGGCCTAAACCTCCGGCGGCACCGACCGCTTGTCCGCCGATCGCGGACTCATCAGGCCGACGGCCACGCCGTTCGGGTCCTCGACGACGGCATAGCGGGCGCCCCAAAACGCATCGTACGGCACCTGCAGGCTGCGGTAACCGGCCACGATCATCTCGGCATGGAGGCGATCGACCTCCCCGCGCGAGGCCACGCGAAATCCGACGACCACTCGGCCCTTGAGATCCTGGCGACCGCGCCATCCCTCGTTCCATTTCGTGGCAAAGACGGCGCTGTCGAGATCGAAATCGAAGCCCGCGGGGCCGGCCACGTCGCTGGCACTCGCATGATGGGCGCCGGTCGCGGTGCGCCACACCCGGTTGTCGGGGATCATCACGCCAAGCCTGCGATAGAAGTCTATGGAAGCGGCAAGATCGCCGCTTACAATGTTCAATTGACTGAACATCGGCCGTGGATTGCTCATCGCCACGCTCCTCGGGAAGGAATACGGACGCGACTATGGACACGAAACTTCTCGAGGGCGAGCGCGCCCTGATCACCGGCTGCGCCGGCGGCATCGGCCGCGGCATCGCCAAGGCTCTCCTGGCCGAGGGCGCGACAGTTCTTGGCAGCGACATCGTCGCGCCGCCTGCCGGGGACGGCATCGATTTCCTCGCCGCCGATCTCGCTAAACGCGACGGCTGGAAAGGCCTGCTGGACGGCGCCTTGGCCAGGCTCGGCTCGATCTCGCTGTTCGTCCATGCCGCAAGCCCGCGCCGACTGGAAGTCGACACGCCGCTGTCGGTCAGCGAGGAAACCTGGGACGCCATGACCGACATCAACCTGCGCAGCGGCTTCTTCCTCGCCCGCGAAGTCGGCAGGCACATGCGCGAGCGCAAGACCAAGGGCCGCATCCTTCTGATCACCTCGCAGCACCGCGAGATGACGCGCAACCTCGCCCACTACAGCGCCTCGAAAGCCGGCATGACCATGGTGATGAAGGAGCTGGCCCGCGTGCTGGCGCCCGACGGCATCCGGGTCAATGCCATCGCGCCGGGCGCCATCCCGGGCGGCGGCTTCGTCGCCGACAACCTTGCTGACCTGGTTGCGCAAATCCCGCTCGGCCGCGCCGGCACTCCCGATGACATCGCCCAGGTGGCTGTCGCGGTACTGTCAGAAAGATTTGGCCGCTATGTAGTGGGCACGACAGTAGAAGTTGATGGTGGCATCGGCCTGATCAGCTGGATTCCTGCCAAGGCTTGACGGCCTCCATCAGAGGGCTAGATGTAAGGTTGTCTTACAGAGGGGACTACACCATGACGCTTCGCATCAACTCCACCGCGCCTGACTTCAAGGCCGAGACCACCCAGGGCCCGATCGAGTTCCACAAGTGGATCGGCGACGGCTGGGCAATCCTGTTCTCCCATCCCAAGGATTTCACGCCGGTCTGCACGACCGAGCTGGGTTACATGGCCGGGCTGAAGCCGCAGTTCGACAAGCTCAACACCAAGATCGTCGGCCTCTCGGTCGATCCGGTGACCAATCACGCCAAGTGGGCCAAGGACATCGAGGAGACGCAAGGCCACGCCGTCACCTTTCCGATGATCGGCGATCCGGAACTTAAAGTGGCGACTGCCTACGACATGCTGCCCGAAGGCGCCGGCACGACGTCGGAAGGCCGCACGGCGGCCGACAACGCCACCGTCCGCTCGGTGTTCATCGTCGGCCCGGACAAGAAGATCAAGGCGATGCTCACCTACCCGATGAGCACCGGCCGCAACTTCGACGAGGTGCTGCGCCTGCTGGAGTCGTGCCAGCTCACCGCCAAGCACCAGGTGGCGACGCCGGTGAACTGGAAGAAGGGCGAGGACGTGATCATCGTCCCGGCCGTCAACGACGAGCAGGCCAAGGCCAAGTATCCCAACGGCTGGAAGGCGCCCAAGCCCTATCTCCGCATCGTGCCGATGCCCAAGGGCTAGCTGCGAGCCAGTGGACGCTAAGGCAACTCGACGTCCGCCATCGACAGCAGGTCGAAAGGCAACTTGAAGCCAGGCAGCGCGGCCACGCGCGCTGCCCAGGTGAAGATGTGTTTCCAGCGTCCGAGGTCGATCTCGGAAATCGCGGCAAAGGCCACGTCGCAGCGGCAGACGATGTCGGCGACGGTGGGCTCGCTGGAACAGAGATAGTTCCCGTGAGCGAGATGGGAGTCGAACACCGACAAGGCGGCCTCGGCGTGCCGGGCATGGTAGTCGACGATCGCCGGCTCGACGCTTATCGGCAGCAGGCCTTTCTTGCCGAGCTGAACGCCGTAACAGTTGAAGATCGGGGGAAACAGCGCGTCGACCTCCCAATACAGCCATTCGCGCACGAGCTTGCGGGTCGCGGAGTCGGCGCCCTGGAATCGCCCGAGCGTCTCGGCCAGATGTTCGACGATCGCGGTCGCCTGAACATGGACGCGGCCGTTGTCGACGAGAACCGGAACCTGCCCCCAGCGCGACATTGCCTGGAACTCCGGCGTCTTGTGCATGCCCTTCTGGAAACTCACGTATCGGAACGAGAACGGCGCGCCCGACATGTGCAGCATCAACGCGACTTTGTAGGTCGGGAGCGAGTGCGGGCTGCCGTAGAGCGTGAAGCGGTTCATCCAGGGGCGCGGCGTCCTACTTGCCGCGCGTGTCCTTGCGATAGAGGTAGTAGGCAAAGCCTCCGACGACGGCCAAGGCGATCAGGGCCGGTATTTCCACTCCGCTAACCCCGTGCGCGCTCGGCTCTCTGGCCGAGCGCGGCAAGCGCTGCCGCCACGATGTGCGGGGCATCGAGGCCGGCCTCTTCGTACTGACGGGCCGGCGAGGCCTGGTCGATGAAGCGGTCGGGCAGGGTCAGCGGCCGCACCTTCACCCCCTGATCGAGCAGGCCGGCGGTCGCAAGATACTGCAGGACGTGGCTGGCGAAGCCACCGACGGCGCCCTCCTCCACCGTGATCAGCACTTCGTGCTCGCGCACCAGACGGCGGATGAGATCGGTGTCGAGCGGCTTGGCGAAGCGAGCGTCGGCCACGGTGGCGCTCAGCCCCTTGGCCCCGAGATCCTCGGCAGCGGTCAGGCATTCGGCGAGGCGCGTGCCGAAACTCAGGATCGCGATCTTGGTGCCCTCGCGCAGGATGCGGCCCTTGCCGATCGCCAGCGGCGTGCCTCGGGCAGGCAGTTCGACGCCGACGCCCTCGCCGCGCGGATAGCGGAAGGCCGAGGGACGGTCGTCGATCTGGGCCGCCGTCGCCACCATGTGCATCAGCTCCAGTTCGTCGGCCGCCGCCATCACCACGAAGTCGGGCAGGCAGGCGAGATAGGCGATGTCGTAGGAGCCGGCGTGCGTGGCGCCGTCGGCGCCGACCAGGCCCGCGCGGTCGATGGCAAAGCGCACCGGCAGGCGCTGGATCGCCACATCGTGCACCACCTGGTCGTAGGCGCGCTGCAGGAAGGTCGAGTAGATCGCCGCGAACGGCTTGAAGCCCTCGCAGGCCAGCCCGGCGGCGAAGGTGACGCCGTGCTGCTCGGCGATGCCGACATCGAAGGTCCGTTCGGGGAAGCGTTCGGCGAACTTGTCGATGCTGGTGCCCGAGGGCATCGCGGCAGTGATGGCGACGATCTTGGGATCGGCCTCGGCTTCGGCGATCAGCGCCTTGGCGAACACCGCCTGGTAGGCCGGCGCATTGGCCACCGGCTTGGACTGCTTGCCGGTCACGACGTCGAACTTCACCACGCCGTGGTACTTGTCGGCGCTCGCTTCGGCGGGCGGATAGCCCTTGCCCTTCTTGGTCACGACATGGACCAGGATCGGCTTGTCGAGCTTGCTGTCGCGGGCGTTCTTCAGCACCGGCAGCAGATGGTCGAGATTGTGCCCGTCGACCGGGCCGACATAGTAGAAGCCGAGCTCGTCAAACAGCGTGCCGCCGGCCACGAAGCCGCGGGCGAATTCCTCGGCGCGGCGCGCCGCCATCTCGAGCGGCTTGGGTAGTGACTCGGCGAAAGTGCGGCCGAGGTTGCGCAGGCTGACGTAGGGCCGCCCCGACAGCAGGCGCGACAGGTGCGCCGACATGGCGCCGGTCGGCGGCGCGATCGACATGTCGTTGTCGTTCAGGACGACGATCAGCCGGCTGCGCAGATGGCCCGCGTTGTTCATGGCCTCGTAGGCCATGCCGGCGCTCATCGCGCCGTCGCCAATCACCGCGATGACGTTGTTGTTGCCGCCGGCCAGATCGCGCGCGACGGCCATGCCGAGGCCGGACGAGATCGAGGTCGAGGAGTGGGCGGCACCAAACGGGTCGTACTGGCTCTCGACCCGGCGCGTGAAGCCCGACAGCCCGCCCTCCTGCCGCAGGGTGCGGATGCGCGAGCGGCGGCCGGTGACGATCTTGTGCGGATAGGCCTGGTGGCCGACATCCCAGATCAGGCGGTCCTTGGGCGTGTCGAAGGTGTAGTGCAGCGCCACGGTAAGCTCGACCACGCCCAGCCCGGCGCCGAGATGGCCTCCTGTCACAGAAACTGCGGAAATCGTCTCCTGTCGCAGTTCGTCTGCAAGCTGGCGCAGCTGGTCGACCCGCAGCCGACGGATGTCGGCCGGTATGTCGACGGTATCGAGGAGCGGCGTGGGGCTCGGCGCCGTCATTAGATTTCTAGGCCCATTGAGGCACTATACTCCTGCAAGGTCGCTCATGCGCGCCGGGCAACCACGAATTCGGCGGCCTGCCTTAGCAGATCGGCCGCCCTGCCGAACGGCTCCAGATGCGCGGCGGCCTGTCGCGCCAGCAGGCCCGCCTGGGCGCGCGCGCGTTCCTGGCCGAGGATCGACACGAAGGTGGCCTTGCCGGCCGCGGCGTCCTTGCCCGGCGTCTTGCCGATGTCGACGATAGTGCCCTCGACGTCGAGAAGGTCGTCGGTGATCTGGAAGGCCAGCCCGAGGTCATGCGCATAGGCCGACAGCGCGGCGCGCGACGGCTCCGCCGCCTTGCCCAGGATCGCCCCTGACGTGCACGAGAACGAGATCAGCGCGCCTGTCTTCAGCCGCTGCAGCCGGGTGACGGCGCCGATCGACTGGTCCGATCCCTTGGTCTCGGCCAGCAGATCGAGCATCTGGCCGCCCACCATGCCGTGCGCGCCGGCCGCCCGTGCGAGCTCCGACACGAGCGCCACGCGAACTCCGGCATCTCCATGGGTGTCCTCGTGCGCCAGCACCTCGAAGGCCAGCGCCTGCAGGGCATCGCCCGCCAGGATCGCCGTCGCCTCGTCGAACTGCTTGTGGGACGACGGCTTGCCGCGCCTCAGGTCGTCGTCGTCCATCGCCGGCAAGTCGTCGTGAATCAAGGAGTAGGCGTGCACGAACTCGATGGCGCTGGCGGTGCGCAGCGCCGACGTCGCCGACACCTTGAAGAGTGTCGAACTGGCCAGCACGAAGAAGGCGCGCAGGCGCTTGCCGCCGCCCAGGCTGGAATAGCGCATGGCGTCGAAGACCCTCGCCTCGCCGCTCTCGCCCCCGGGGAATTGGCGTGGCAGCAGGCGATCCATGGTCCGCTCGACCGATTCGGCTGTGAACGCCAAAGCTGAGTCGAACTCGCGATGGGACGACAACGGCATGAGACGGGATCAGCCCAAGGATCAGTTCAGGTCGGCAGGCTGGCTGCTGACCGTTCCGTCGGGCGAGAAGTTGATCTTTTCTACCTTCATCTTGGCTTCGGCGAGCTTGGCCTCGCAGTGCCGCTTGAGCATGGCTCCGCGCTCATAGGCCTGTATGGCCTCGTCCAGCTTCACCTTGCCCTGCTCGAGCTGCTGGACGATCGCCTCCAGCTCCTTCAGCGCATCCTCGAACGACAGGCCGGCAATATCCTTAGGCAGTGCGGGTTCTTTCGCCAATTTGGGCCTCTCACTGGGCATTACTCCGGGGGTCGCGCCAATGGTAGCCGGCCCGGCCCACCGGGGCCAGCCGCGCCGCCGGCAGGCTGTGCAAATCGCCCCATTCCGTGAAGGTTTTGCCTCTTGCACAACTATCGCGATTGAAACACGCGTCAGCGTCATGGCGGCCTTGCACGTTCGCTGGTCAAAACCCGCCGTCCCGCATTGCGGTGCTGGCGAGCCAGTGGCAGCTTCGATTTCGCAAAAAATAAACGGCCATTCACAGGAGATAAACGCCCATGGGCAATGTCAGCCACCTCGTCACGCGAACCGCTGCCTTCCAGAGCTCGGTCGAGAACGGACTAGCCGAAGGCACGCCTGCCAAGGATCGGCAGTTCGTGACGGCGCTTGCCCGCGGCCTCGACATCCTGCGCGCCTTCCATGCCGGCGAAGGCATGCTGGGCAACCAGGAGATCGCCCATCGCACCGGCTTGCCCAAGCCCACCGTGGCCCGCCTCACCCATACGCTGACCGAGCTCGGCTACCTCAACTACATAAGGCGCTTCCGCAAATACGAACTGGGCGCCTCGGTGCTGGCGCTGGGCTACGCTGCGATCTCGAGCATGGATGTGCGCCGCGCCTCGCGCCAGCCGCTCGAACAGATCGCCCACGCGCTCAACGCCTCGACCGCACTGGGCGGCCGCGACCGTCATTCGATGATCTATCTCGAAGCCTGCCGCGGCCCCTCGGTCGTGGCGATCACCCACGATGTCGGCACCCGCGTGCCTATGGCCAGCACCGCGATGGGCCGCGCCTATCTCTTCTCGCTGCCCGACGCCGACCGCAACAAGCAGATCGATGCCATCCGCCGCCGCTGGCGCGACGACTGGGGCAAGGTGAAGACCGGCCTCGAGCGCTCGTTCAAGGAACTGGGCGACAGAGGCTTCTGCGTCACCTGGGGTGAGTGGCTGCCCGAGCTGTGCGGCGTCGGCGCACCGTTGCGCAATTCCGATGGCACGGCCGCCTATGCCATCAACGCCTCGGCGCCGATCTACCAGATCAGCCGCGACCGCCTCGAAGCCGACTGGGGTCCGCGCCTGGTCAAGGTGGCGCGCGACATCCGCACCGGCATGGCCTCGCAGCCGGCAGCAGCATCGACACCTGCCGTCGCTGCCGCCAGCCGCCCGGTCACCAACGGCCAAAAGCCGCCGATCGCCGCGATGGCCCGCCGCTAAGACGGAGACATCGAGATCCAACGACAAAGACCGGCCCAATGGCCGGTCTTTTTATTTGGTCGAGCTCAGCTTGTAGCGCAACCAGACCGCGCCGCCGTCGAGCACCTCGTGGCTGGTGAGCACCATTCTTTCGATCGGCGCGGGACCGAGGTCGACGTCGCCGGAGTTGAAGACAGTGGGAGCGCCCGAGCTGCCGTCGATGGCCGGACTGACGACCAGGCTGATTTCGTCGACCAGGCCGGCGCGCAGCAGCGCGCCGTTGGCCCCACCACCACCCTCCAGCAGGAGGTGTTCGATGCCGAGCTCGCGATTGAGCGTCTCGAGTGCGACGCCAAGATCGATCTCGGTCCTGCCGGCGAAGATGTAGGAGACGCCATCGGCGCGCAGGCCGGCCAGGTGCCGATCCGACACCGCCTCCGCGAGGATGACGAGGATCGGATCGCCGCCGATATCCTTGCGCGCCCACACCGCCTTGCCCTTGGCATCGAGGAAGATGCCCCAGGCCTTGGCCTCACGCTGGGCGAACCAGGCCTGGCGCTCAAAGATCTGGTCGCTCGGCGGGTACGCGGTGCCCTTGGCGAATTCCTGCGCCGTGACCCGGCCGCACAGCCACGACCCGCCGCCCAACTGCCCGACCAGTTGATCGTGCAGCTTCTCGAACAGGCCGGGCACGACGTTGGCCTTGGGCCGCCAGCGGCTGCCCCAGATCCGCCCGTCGACGCTCATGACCATGTGGCAGATGACGTATGGCTTCATGCGCGCTCAGAACTCCACGGGATAAGGCGACAGCTCGCCGCTCTCGTAGCGCTGCGGCAGGCCGGGCGTGACGTTCTCCCAGACATAAAGCATGGAGCGCTTCCTGGAGTAGCCCTGGTGGCGGATGTCGGCCGGCATGGCGGCGACGTCGCCCGCCTTCATCGTCACGCGGGCGCGCGGCGAGCCGGTGTTCTTGTCGCCGACGTCCCAGACGATCTCGTCCGAGAGCTGGATGAACCATTCGACGCGATCGTTGCCATGGAACACCGGCAATATGTACTCCTCGGTCGTCGGGCAGGCGAGCGAGGCCTTGCACACCGCGGTGACCGACGGGTTCCACGTGACGTCGGAGCGGCTGAGATACTTGAACAGGCTGAAAGCGTGAAGCTGGCCCTCGAAGCCCGGCTCGGCCACGATCTCGGGCTCGTCCTGCGAGACGTCGGCGAAGGCGCGGTTGACCGGCATGTCGTTGCGCAGCGGCGAGTCCCCCGGCAGACCCGGCATGCGCTGGGTGGCGATGCGCGTGCGCTCGATGGCGGCAATATTGTCGCCCTGCTTGGTGCCGAAGGCCGTGCCGGTCTCGACGGGTGCGGCGAAGGGATCGAAGCCTTCGTTGACCCAGTCGCGCAGGATGGCCTTGAAGGTCGCCATGATGTGGGCGGCGTCGAAGCGCTCGGTGTAGTCGACGCCCGCCTCCTTCATGACGCCGTTGAAGCTGCCGGCATACATGTCGACCTGGCCGTAGAGGTTGCGCGTGCCGATGACGTGATCGAAGTTGACCCAGCCGTAGAAGAAGTTCCACGCCACGTCGCGCATGCAGGCGCGCAGGAAGGCCTCGGCTGACATCTGGTGCGAGCGCGTCTGGCCCTTGGCTGGCCAGCGGATGGTGACGAAATATTCGTCGCGCGCGAGCTCGAACTTGCCGAGCTTGAAGGTGCGATAGCCGTTCTCGTTGCTGGGATCGGTCGAGACGACGGTTGGTGGTGGCGTTGCAGTCGACGACATGGCCCGCTCCCCTACTGAAGGCAGATCTGCGACCATTTCTGCTGGCTGAGCTCGCCCAGAATGGTCTGTTGCAGGATGACGCCGAGCTTGTTGGCAGTGAAGCGGTAGCCGCAGCCCGCCGGCAGCAGCGCCTGGTGGCCGCGGCGCAGGCGGATCAGGCCCATGCGCTGTCCTTTGGGCGCATCGCCCAGCAGCACTGCGCCGCTCTTGTCGGCAAGAGGTGCGGCGAGCTTCACCAGCTCGACCTCGACCTCGCCGTCCATGCACAGCGCGAACTCATCGTGGGCGCAGCCGAACCATGGCGAGCTGCCCTCGGCGCGCATCACTTCCTGGACGTACTCGAGGTTCTTGCCGACCACCACGCGCTCGTAGGGTCTGGATTTCGACGCGACCTCGAAGATGTTGGAAAAGACGTAGTGCCTGGGATCGCCGCTGACGATCTCGATGCTGCCCTTCTGATAGTCGGCGATCGAGCCGAAGACCGTGGTGGACGCCATGCTCCTCCCCCTCGCGTTCTCTTGCTTGCACGGGACTGTAGGAACAGGACGTTGCGCCGGCAAGCAGCGCGGTGGCTAGGCCAGCAGCACGTAGAGCTCGGCGTCCTCCGTGGCGCCGTAGATTTCCCAGTTGATGTCGGCCGCCAGGTCCGACGCCACGACATCTCCCGTGGGCTCGAAGGCACGCGCCACGATCGTCCCCATCTCCATCGGAAGCATGCCGGCGGCCCTGTCAACCGGTGTACGATGGCCGCCACAGTGGCGACCATCGTGCCCCGTCCTCTCCGGAATTTCGCGGCGACCGTTCTGCTTGGGGCGGTAGCAGGCGCGGCCGGTCTCTATGTCGGTGTCCCGGCCCTGGAACGGGGCATGACCTTCTTCCCCGCGAAGTATCAGCCGAGCCGGCCGTGGCAACTGCCCGCCGGTGCGGCCGACGTCTGGTTCCCGACGGCTGACGACGGTGTCCGCCTGCACGGCTGGTTCCTCACCGCCACCGGCCGGCGGACCGGGATCACCGTGCTGATGCTGCACGGCAATGCCGGCACGCTGGTCGACCTCGCCGAGGATGCCGTGATCTTCCAGAACAAGGGCTTCGACGTCCTGCTCATGGACTATCGCGGCTATGGCCAGAGCGACGGCAGGACGCTGGACGAGGCCACGCTCAACCTCGATGGCCGGGCAGCCCTGCGCTACCTGACAGCCGACCGCGGCCTCGATCCGGCAACGATCGCACTGTTCGGCTACTCGTTGGGAACGGCCGTGGCGACCGATCTTGCCGTGTCGTCGCCGTGCCGGGCGGTGGCCCTGGTGGCGCCCGTCGCGTCGGCCCGGCGGCAGGCGCTGCTCAGGTATCCGGCGATGCCGGCGCTGGTCCTCGACCGCCTGCGCAACTCCTTCGACACGGTCGGCCGGATCGGCAAGGCCAACTGCCCGGTGCTGGTGGTCCACGGCACCGCCGACGAGGTGATCCCGATCGCCGAGGGCCGCGCCGTCTATGAAGCAGCACAACAGCCCAAGCGGATGATCACCCTGACGGGCGGCAAGCACTGGCTCGCCAACTCGGTCGGGCCCGGGTATCTCGACGAGGTTGCGGGGTTCTTCGTTGCGCCGAGCCGAGATCCTTGAGGATCAGGCCAACGGCAATCGGGCGAGGTGCCGATGCGTCGTCTGGCCGAGCAGGCTGTGCACAAGGACGACTTCGCGCGCCGTCCAGCCGATCGGCTCGATAGGCTGCTCGGGAATGCGATGGCCGTCGCGCAGCAAGGTGAGATGCGGCGTGAAGCGGCGCGCCGGCTGCGGTCGGCTGTCGAATGCGTCGCTCAGGCGCTGCTGCAGCACCTCCAGGCCAATGACGCTCTCGTCGCCGGACAGCACGAGCGCGCCGTTGCTGAAGCTCCGGGCGCGATCGAACGCGACGCGGAAGGACGGCATCACGACGCTGGCCGCGCGCTCCGTCACCGACTCGACGAGTCCGGATGGCAGGCCTGACCCGTCGCCGATGTGAAACAGCGTGACGTGGAAGTGCTCCATCTTGAGAGGCTTGCCCGTGAGCCCGTGCCCGATCCTGAGATGCCGGGCGACCTCGGAAATGCGCGACGCGGTTTCCGGGTCGGGAAGGACAGCGAGGAAGAGCCGATCGGTCCGCGCCGGGCCGATCAGGGCGTGCCGGCGACCGGCGCGTCGGGCGGGCAGTGTCGACGGTCGGTCCCTGCCGGTACAGAAGATCGGACGGAAAATCTCAGACGGCGCGGCGAGTAGGTCGTGCACTTGGCGCTCCTCTACAGGTCATATGTTCTCTATATGTTCTCTGTGGAAGAAAATCAAGGTCTTCGCCAAAATCGCTAATTCTATTGGCTTATTTGATGGTGATGCTGGTGCTTCCGAGGCCGATGAACTCCGTCTTGGCCACGCCCTTCCCTTGCAGGAACGCCGGCGGATGGACAGAGCCCGTGAGCACCACATCGCCGGCCCGGAGGTGCTTGCCATGGGAGATCAGCCGGTTGGCGAGCCAGGCGAGCGAGATCAGCGCGCCGCCCATCACGGCGCTGCCCGGGCCAGTGCCGATCTCCTTGTCGTCGAGCGTCGAGCGGCCCTTGAGTCTGGGGAAGTCGAGCTTCTGCCAGTCCTTGATCTCGGTGCCGATCACGCAGGCGGCCTGCAGGACGTTGTCGGCGATGCGCGCGGGGCCCCTCATCTTGCCGACGTCGACATAGCGGTTGTCGACCAGCTCCATGCCGCAATGCAGCGCCGCGACGAACGGCCGGATGCTGTCGGCGGTGTAGGGCGTGCCGCCCCCGGGCGCGTCCTTGGCCATGCGCGCCACCAGCTCGGGCTCGATGCCGGGCTTGATCGGCCAGCCCGGCTCGAAGACGGCGCCGCTCTCGCGGATGCCGCTCTGGTAGATCGCGGCGAACACCGGGCCACTTAGCTTCATCGGCTCGTACTGTTGCGGCAGCGTCAGCGCCACCTTCCAGCCAGCCACCCTGTCGCCGCCCGCTGCCATGATGTCGTGCACGGCGAACTGGACCTTGTAGGCGTCGGCCTCGGCGAGGCCCGCGGCGGCCTGGGCGACGTCCATCGGCTTCCGCGAGCGCCGGCCTGCAGCGATGGTGGCGGCAAGGGCTGCGATCTGCTGGGCGTCCATGGGGTCCTCCATTGGATCTTGCATTGAATCTTGCGAATTTTCTCAGCGCGGGGCGAAGGTGATGAGCCGGTGCCCGGCGAAATTGAACAGTGGGACGACGATCAGCACCGTAAGGCTGATCAGAAGATAATGCACGCCCGCCCGCTCCATCGCCCAGGCGATCAGGAGGTTGAGCAGCAGGCCTACGGTGTTGACGATGAAGAAGCGCGCCGCGTTGGCCGCCGTCGGCCGCGCGCCGAAGCTCCACAGCGCGTTGCCGACGAAGGACACCAGGGTGGCGAAGACGAAGGCCAGGAACGCCGCCCACAGCACGCGGCCGCCCAAGCCGTCGACGACCAGCGCCATCACCGCGAGGTAGGCCACGGCCGCCAGCAGTCCGACCAGCAGGAAGCGGACGAGCTGCGTGGCGGTGTTGGCCGAGACGCCGAACGCGCCCAGGATGCGGACGCCCATTGCCTCCAAGATCAGAGGGCCTCCAAGATCAGGCGGCAGCCTTGGTGGCGTGCCACTTGCCGTAAAAGCTCTCGTTCTTGGCCGCCATGTCGCGCAACAGCTTCGGCACGGCGAACTGCGAGCCATACTTCTGGGCCAGCGCGTCGCATTCGGCGACGAAGGTCTTGATGCCGACCTGGTCGATCAGGCTGATCGCCCCGCCGGTCTGGGGTGCAAAGCCCAGGCCCATGATCGAGCCGACGTCGCCGTCCTGCGGATCGGTCAGCACGTTCGATTCAAGGCAGCGCGCCGTGTCGACCGCCTGGACATAGAGCAGGCGCTTCTTGATCTCGGTCTCCTTGGCGGCCTTCTCCTCGCCCTCGCCGTAGAGCAGCTTGGGATCGGCCGGCCAGTACTTGCCGAGCTCCGGCCACAGCCGCTTCTTGCCGTCGGCCGGATAGTCGTAGAAGCCCTTGCCGTTCTTCCTGCCAAAGCGTTCGAGCTTCTTGACCATCAGCTCGAGGATATCCTCGGTGCCCGACGATTCGTACTTCTGCCCCGCCGCCTCGGCGTCGCGCTTTGTCTGGTCCGCAATCTTCCAGGAGAGGTCGATCGCCACCTCGTCGTTCAGCGACAGCGGGCCCACCGGCATGCCGGCGAAGCGCGCGCAGTTCTCGATCATCGCAGCGGGAATGCCTTCCTTCAGCATGCGATGGCCTTCGGTGATGAAGGCGCCGCACACGCGGGACGTAAAGAAGCCGCGGCTGTCGTTGACGACGATCGGCGTCTTGCGGATCTTCTGCACGAAGTCCATGGCGCGGGCCAAGGTCTCCTGCGAGGTCTTCTTGCCGACGATGATCTCGACCAGCGGCATCTTCTCGACGGGGGAGAAGAAGTGCAGGCCGATGAAGTGCTCGGGACGGCCCGAGGCCTCGGCAAGGCCGGTGATCGGGATGGTCGAGGTGTTGGACGCGAACACCGCGTCGGGGCTCAGCACCGCTTCGGCCTTCCTGGTCGCCTCGGCCTTGACGTCGCGGTTCTCGAACACCGCCTCGACCACGATCTGGCAGCCCTTGAGCGCGCCAAAGTCGGGCGTCGCCGTGACACGCGCCAGCGCCTCGTCGCGCTTGGCCTGATCCATGCGTCCGCGCTTGACCAGCTTGTCGAGTTCCGACGCGATATGCGCCTTGCCCTTGTCGGCGGCAGCCTGGTCGCGATCGACCAGCACGATCTCCAGCCCCGCCTGCACCGAGACGGTGGCGATGCCGGCACCCATCAAGCCGGCGCCCAGCACGCCGATCTTCTTGTACTCCTGCTTGGCAACGCCCTTGGGCCGGCGCGCCAGCTTGTTGGCCTCCTGCAGGCCGAAGAACAGCGTGCGGATCATGCTCTTGGCCACCGGATCGCGCAGCAGCGAGACGAAGTAGCGCGTCTCGACCTTGAGGCCTGAGTCAAACGGCAGCTGCAGGCCTTCGTAGACGCAGCTCATGATCGCCTTTGGCGCCGGATAGACGCCGTTGGTCTTGCCCGCGATCATGGCGTTGCCGCCGATGAAGGTCTGCAAGCCGACCGGGCTCCACACCTGGCCGCCGGGGAAGCCCGGCACCCTGAAGCCCTTGCGGTCCCACGGCTGCACGGCGCGGCCGTCGATTGCCTTCGCGCCCTTGCCGCCGAACTCCGGCACGACCTGCTCGCCCGCCGGCGCTGTCAGCCACGCCTTGGCCTTGGCCAGCAGCTCGCCCGCCGGCACGACCTCGTGGATCAGGCCGAGGCCCTTGGCGGCGTCGATCGTGAGATCCTTGCCCTCGAGCAGGATGGGCGCGGCATTCATCACGCCGATCAGGCGCGGGATGCGCTGCGTGCCGCCGCCGCCCGGCAGCAGGCCGATCTTGACCTCGGGCTGGCCGACCTTGGCCTTGGGGTTTGCTGCCGCGATGCGATAGTGGCAGGCCAGACAAATCTCGAAGCCGCCGCCCAGCGCCGTGCCGTTGATCGCGGCCACCATCGGCTTGCCGCCGGTCTCCTGGCGGCGGAACAGCCTCTGAAGCTGGCTGAACTGCTCGATCAGCTTGGCGGCATCGGACGTGTCGGTTTTCATCAGCATCTCGAGGTCGGCGCCGGCGATGAAGTCGGCCTTGCCCGAGGCCACGATGATGCCCTTGACCTTGTCGTCCTTCAGCGCGTCTTCCAGCGCGCCGGCATAGGCCGTCATCGAGGCCTCGTTCAGCACGTTCATCGTGCGGTTCGGCATGTCCCAGGTGATGGTGGCGATGCCGTCGCTGTCGACTTTGTAGGTGATCATGAGATTCTCCTCTTGTCGTCCTGAGCGAAGCGAAGGCCCTCGCAGAACGACCAAACTCGATGTGGCGAGCGCTAGATCCTTCGCTGCGCTCAGGATGACAAGGCTCTAAACGCGCTCGATGATGGTGGCGGTGCCCATGCCGGCGCCGACGCAGAGCGTGGCCAGCCCAGTCGAGAGGTTGCGGCGCTCGAGCTCGTCGAGCAGCGTTCCCAGGATCATGGCGCCGGTGGCGCCCAGCGGATGGCCCATGGCGATGGCGCCGCCGTTCACGTTGATCTTGTCGTGCGGCATCTTGAGGATCTGCAGGTAGCGCAGGACGACCGCGGCAAACGCCTCGTTCAGCTCCCAGAGATCGATGTCCTTGACGCTCATGCCGGCGCGCTTCAGCGCCTTCTCCGACGACGGCGCCGGACCGGTCAGCATGATCGCCGGCTCCGAGCCGATCGAGGCGAAGGAGCGGATGCGGGCGCGGGCCTTCAGGCCGGCCTTCTGGCCGAATTCCTTGGTGCCGATCAGGATGGCGGCCGCACCGTCGACGATGCCCGACGAATTGCCGGCATGGTGGACGTGATTGACCTTCTCGACCTCGGGATAGCGCTGTAATGCGATGGCGTCGAAGCCCGGCATCATCTCGCCCTGCATCTTGAAGCTGGGCTCGAGAGCGGCCAGCGTCTGCATCGTGGTCTGCGGCCGCATGTGCTCGTCATGGGCCAAGAGCTCGATGCCGTTCTGGTCCTTGACCGGCACGATCGACTTCTTGAAATAGCCGGCGTCCCACGCCGCCTTGGCGCGCTTCTGCGACTCCACCGAGTAGGCGTCGACGTCGTCGCGGCTGATGCCGTACTTGGTGGCGATCAGGTCGGCCGAGATGCCCTGCGGCAGGAAGTAGAGCGGGATGGCCACGGCCGGATCGACCGGCCAGGCGCCGCCGTCGGAGCCCATCGGCACGCGGCTCATGCTCTCGACGCCGCCGCCGATCACCGCCTGGCTCTGGCCCGACATGACCTGGGCCGCCGCCATGTTGGTGGCTTCCAGGCCCGAGGCGCAGAAGCGATTGACCTGCACCCCCGCCACGGTCTCGGCATAGCCCGAAACGAGGGCCGCGGTGCGGGCGATGTCGGCACCTTGTTCTCCGACCGGCATGACGCAGCCCAGCACCACGTCGTCGACCAGGTGGGTGTCGAGCTTGTTGCGGTCGCGGATCGCCTGCAGCGCCGTGACGGCCAGCCGGACCGGCGTCACCTCATGCAGGGAGCCATCCTTGCGGCCCTTGCCACGCGGCGTGCGGACGGCGTCGTAGATGTATGCGTCGGTCATGGTCGTTCTCCCATTCTTGTCGTCCTGAGCGTAGCGAAGGACCTAACCTCCGCCGCGAAGAGGGTCGGCGTGTCTGGCGCGAGATCCTTCGCTACGCTCAGGATGACAATATTGCTGTTCATCAGAGGGTGCGCCCAATGAGTTCCTTCATGATCTCATTCGTGCCGCCGTAGATCTTCTGCACGCGCGCGTCGGCGTAGAGGCGCGCGATCGGGTATTCCCACATGTAGCCGTAGCCGCCAAAGAACTGCAGGCATTCGTCGATCAGCTCGCACTGCAGGTCGGTGGTGAAATACTTGGCCATGGCGGCGGTGGCAATGTCGAGCTCGCCCTTCATGTGACGGACGATGCAATCGTCGACGAACACGCGCGCGACATGGGCCTTGGTCTTGAGCTCGGCCAGCTTGAAGCGGGTGTTCTGGAAATCGACGATCTGCTTGCCGAACGCCTTGCGCTCCTTGACGTAGGCGACCGTCTGCTCCATCGCCGCTTCGATGGCGGCAATCGCCTGGATGGCGATCACCAGCCGCTCCTGCGGCAGTTGCTGCATGAGCTGTGCGAAGCCCATGCCGGTGCCCATATTCTGGCCGCCCAGCAGGTTGTCGGCGGGCACGCGGACGTTGTCGAAGAACAGCTCAGACGTGTCCTGCGCCTTCATGCCGATCTTCTCGAGATTACGACCGCGCTTGAAGCCTTCGGTCCTGGTCTCGACGGCGATCAGCGAGGTGCCCTTGGCGCCGAGCTTGGGATCGGTCTTGGCGACCACGATCACCAGGTCGGCGAGCTGGCCGTTGGAGATGAAGGTCTTGGAGCCGTTGATCACCCAGTGATTGCCGTCCATCACGGCCGTGGTCTTGACCGCCTGCAGGTCCGAGCCGGTGCCGGGCTCGGTCATGGCGATGGCGGTGATCATCTCGCCGGTGCAGGCCTTGGGGATCCACTTCTTCTTCTGCTCTTCGTTGCCGTAGTGCAGGAGATAGGGAACGACGATGTCATTGTGCAGCGAGAAGGCCGGACCCGAGGCGATCGCGCGGCCCTGCTCCTCGATCAGGATGGCGTTGTAGAGAAAGTCCACGCCGGCGCCGCCGTACTCCTCCGGCATGGACATACCGAGCAGGCCCTGCTCGCCCGCCTTGCGCCACAGCTCGCGCGGCACGATGCCGTCCTCTTCCCACTCCCTGTGGAAAGGCACGACTTCCTTGTCGAAGAACCGCCGGCAGGTGTCGCGGAACATCTGGTGTTCGGGCGTGTAATGCGCGGCCAAAGCGGTCACGGACGGTTTCCCTCCAGGGAGTCGGAAGTCTTCTTGCGGCAGACTTTGGGCCGCTGGCGGGGTCGATACCAGTGACGGTTAGGTAGTTTACCTTTACGTAAACGTCAACCTTGGTACGGTCCATTTGAAAACCGGACGAGATGATGGATTTCCGGAGTTTCCGGAGGTCCGGGAGCCCGCCCTCACTCCACCGTCGTCGCACTCATCCCCAGTTGCGCCCGCCGCCGCAGCCACTGGCTCGGCCGGTAGCGGTCGTCGCCGGTGATGGACTGGAGCTGGACCAGGATCTCGTGGCAATCCTTGACGCCCAGCCAATCGGCCAGCGCCAGCGGCCCGCGCGGGTAGTTGAGGCCGAGCGTCATGGCGGTGTCGACGTCGGCGGCCGAAGCGATGCCGATCATGGCCATCTCGCAGCCGAGGTTGGCGATCATGGCGCACATGCGCTGGGCGATGAAGCCGGGCGAGTCCTTGATCAGCGTCACCTTGGCGCCGGTGCGGGCGAGGATCGCAGCCGCCGCGTCGCGCACCACGTCGTGGGCGCCGGGTGCACACATGATGGTGAGGCGCTTGGCGACGTCGCCGGTGAGGTCGACCGCCACGGTGCGGCGCGGATCGAGGTTGCGCTCGACCGCCGCCGTCGTGCAGTCCTTGCCGATCGGCGCGATCAGGATCGGGCTCTTGCCGTCGTCGACGGCCAGTGCCTTGGCGCCGGCGGCCATCACAAGACCGACGAGCTTCTCGTTGTGGCTGTCCATGACCACGACGCTGCTGGCCGGCACGACCGAGGGCACGTGGTCGGCGCCGGGATCGATCTTGGCCCCCTTGGCGTCGTAGCCGTACCAGCCGCCGCCGGTCTTGCGGCCGAGGCGTCCGGCCGCAAACAGGTTCTCGTGGTAGGGGCTGGGCGTCATGCGCCGGTCGTGGAAGAAGCCCTCGTAGATGATCTTGCGCGCCGGGAAGTTCACGTCGATGCCGGTGAGGTCCATCAGCTCGAACGGCCCCATGCGGAAGCCACAGCTGTCGCGCATCACGGCGTCGACCTGCGACGGGCTCGCCCTGCCCTCCTGGTAGATCCGCAGGCCTTCGGTGCCGATGGCGGTGCCGCCCAGGTTGACCAGGAAGCCCGGCGTGTCGCCCACGATCACCGGCACCCGGGTCTGGCGCTTGCCCAGCGCCACCATGGCGTCGACCACCCATTGCGCGGTGTCGGCGGCGCGGATGACCTCGACCAGTTTCATCAGCGGCACCGGATTGAAATAGTGCATGCCGCAGACCCGGTCGCGGTGCTTCAGCGCGCGCGCGATCGAGGCGATGCGGATCGACGAGGTGTTGGAGGCCAGGATGCACTCGGGCGCCAGCACGGCTTCCAGTTCGCCGAACAGCTTCTGCTTCACTTCGAGATTCTCGAACACGGCTTCGACGACGACATGGCAGGGTTTCAGGTCAGCCATGGACTCCGCGACCGCGAGATTGGACTCGGTCCTGGCGAGATCGGCGTCGGTCAGCCGGCCTTTGGCGACCAGGCCCTTCAGTGTCTCGAGGATCGCAGCCTTGGCCTTTGCCGCTCCGCCCGGTGCTGCGTCGAACATCACCGCCTTGATGCCGCCTTGCGCCGTCACCTGCGCAATGCCGCGGCCCATGGCGCCGGTTCCGACCACGCCCACCGTGAGATCGGGGCGGTTGATGTCGAGAGTCATGCTTCCTCCAAATCGAACTTCGTCGCCAAGGTAATGCTGTCATCCCGAGCGTAGCGAGGGATCTTTAAGGCCATGAGCAAAGGTCCCTCGCTTCGCTCGGGATGACAATCTTGCTCGCGGTCACGACGTGCGCCGTTTCAACTATCCCTTCCCTATCATCCCCGCGCCCTTCAACCCGCCGGCGATCTCCTCCAGCACCATCGGGTCGTCGATCGTGGCCGGCATTTTCCACGGCTGGCCGTCGGCGATCTTCTGCATGGTGCCGCGCAGGATCTTGCCCGAACGGGTCTTGGGCAGACGCTGGACGACGACGGCGCTCTTGAAGAAGGCGACGGGGCCGATGCGGTCACGCACCATCTGCACGACGTCGCGCACGATCTCGTCATCCGGGCGATTGACGCCGGCCTTCAGCACCAGAAAGCCCAGCGGCACCTGGCCCTTGAGCTCGTCGGCGATGCCGATCACGGCGCATTCGGCGACGTCGTTGTGCGAGCCCAGCACCTCCTCGATTTGGCCGGTCGACAGGCGGTGGCCCGCGACGTTGATCACGTCGTCGACTCGCGTCATCACCGAAACATAGCCGTCGCCATCGATGAAGCCCGCGTCGCCTGTCTTGTAGTAGCCGGGATACTCCGTGAGGTAGGCCTCCTTGAAGCGGCCGTCGGCGTTCCACAGTGTCGGGAAGGTGCCGGGTGGCAGCGGCAGCCGGGCTGCCAGCGCGCCGACCTCGCCAGGCTTGGTGATCTTCTTGCCGCTGTCGTCGAGCACGTCGAGCTGCCATCCCGGCGACGGCACCGAGCACGAGCCGGGCTTGATCGGCATCGGATCGAGTCCCCTGAAGTTGCCGCAGATCGCCCAGCCGGTTTCGGTCTGCCACCAGTGATCGACGATCGGCACGCCGAGCAGCTTCTGCGCCCATTCGATGGTCGGCGGATCGCCGCGCTCGCCGGCCAGGAACAGCGTGCGGAATTTCGACAGGTCGTACTGCTTCAGGAGCTTGCCATCAGGATCTTCCTTCTTGATGGCGCGGAAGGCGGTCGGCGCGGTGAACAACGTCACGGCCTTGTGCTCGGAGATCACCCGCCAGAAGGCGCCGGCGTCGGGCGTGCCGACCGGCTTGCCCTCGTAGAGGATCGAGGTCGCGCCGTGGATCAGCGGCCCGTAGACGATGTAGCTGTGGCCGACCACCCAGCCGACGTCCGAGGCGCACCACCAGACTTCGCCGGGCTCGATGCCATAGAGGTTCTTCATCGACCAGCTAAGCGCTACGGCGTGGCCGCCGTTGTCGCGTACCACGCCTTTGGGCTGGCCGGTCGTGCCCGACGTATAAAGAATGTACAGCGGGTCGGTCGCCTTGACCGAAATGGGACCGTGCGGGCGTGCCGCCGCCACGGCCTCGTTCCAGTCCATGTCGCGCCCCGCCACCAGGGTGGCCGGCGATTGCGGGCGCTGGAAGACCAGCACGCGCGGCACCTTGTGCCTGGCCAGCTCGATCGCCTGGTCGAGCAGCGGCTTGTACTGCACGATGCGGCCCGGCTCGATGCCGCACGACGCGGTCAGCACCAGCTTGGGCGTGCAATCGTCGATGCGGGTCGCGAGCTCATTGGCGGCAAAGCCGCCGAACACCACGGAATGCACCGCGCCCAGGCGCGCGCAGGCGAGCATCGCCATCACCGCCTCGGGGATCATCGCCATGTAGATGATGACCCGGTCGCCCTTGTCGACACCCTGTGCCGCGATAGCCCCGGCAAGCTTGGCCACGTGATCGCGCAGCTCGCGATAGGTGAAGCTCTTCTTCGTCCCGGTGACCGGCGAGTCGTAGATCAGCGCGGTCTGGTTGGCGCGGCCGCGTTCGACGTGGCGGTCGAGCGCGTTGTAGCAGGTGTTGAGCTCCGCACCCGCGAACCAGCGATAGAAAGGCGGGTTCGACGGGTCGAGCACCTTGTCCCAGCGCTTCGTCCAGTCGATCGCCGCCGCCTGCTCGGCCCAGAACCCCTCCGGATCTCTGAGTGAACGCGCGTGAAGGGCGCGATATTTGTCGCCTGTGGCCATCGTTCCTCCCGCGGTTTGATGCGCCAGGATCGCCCGACTGACAAGGGGGGTGGAACCGAGGTGTTACTGCGTGGTGATGGGGATTCCGGCCGCCTTCACCAACAGGGCGTTGGTCGCGATCTCGCGGTCGAATTGTTCGGGCCGCAGCAGCGGCGCGGCGCCCCACATCCGGAACTGTTCCATTGTCTCCCCGGCCTGTCGAAACAACTCGACCGTTGTTGTCCCTGAAGTATACCGTGCCCGGCATCGAACGGGTAACGGGAACCGGGCATGGCCAAAGGCAAGAAGTCGAAGGGTGGATCGAAGAAAGCATCGGGCAAGGGCAAGCGCCCGGCCCAACGCAAAGTCGCCAAAGCGCGGAAGCCTGCCGCCAAGACGCGGAAGACCGTCGCCCGGAAGAAGCCTGCGATCGCCAAGCCGTCGATCGCGCCTCTCACGCTGCGCCGGTCGGTCAAGAGCCGTGCCTCCGTCGGACGCATCCCGTCGGCGCGGCCGGCGCCGCACGCTGCGTCCCATAGGGCGCCGTGGCAAACGCACAACATCTACGAGCGCGACCTCGAGCGGAACGCGGCCAACTACGCAGCACTGACGCCGCTGCAGTTCATCGAGCGCACCGCGTCGGTCTATCCCGAGCGGGTGGCGCTGGTGCATGGCGGGCGTCGCCAGAGCTGGGCCGAGACCTACGCGCGCTGCCGCCGCCTTGCCTCGGCGCTCGACAAGGTCGGCATCGGGGTCGGCGACACCGTGGCGATCATGGCGCCCAACATCCCGGAGATGTATGAGGCGCATTTCGGCGTGCCGATGACCGGTGGCGTGCTGAACTCGCTCAACACCCGGCTCGACGCCAAGATGCTGGCCTTCATCCTCGATCACAGCGAGACCAAGGTGCTGCTGGTCGACCGCGAATTCCACCGGGTCGTCACCGAGGCGCTAAGCGTCGCCAAGGTCCAGCCGCTGGTCGTCGACATCGACGACCCCGCCTGCGAGGACCGCGCCCAGATCGGCGACACGACATGGGAGGAGTTCATCGCCACCGGCGACGCCGATTTTGTCTGGGCCTACCCGGCCGACGAATGGAACGCCGTGTCGCTCAACTACACCTCGGGTACGACGGGCAATCCCAAGGGCGTCGTGTTCAGCCACCGCGGCGCTGCGCTGTCGGCCTACGGCAACGCCACGCAGTGGGCGATGGGCATGCACCCGGTCTATCTCTGGACCCTGCCGATGTTCCACTGCAACGGCTGGTGCTTCCCCTGGACGCTGGCGCTGGTGGCGGGCACCTCGGTCTGCCTGCGCCGCGCCAACGCCAGGACGATCTTCGATTCGCTGGCCGATCACGATGTCACGCATATGTGCGGCGCGCCGATCATCATGCAGTTCATCATCGGCGCGGTGCCCCAGGAACGCCGGCCGCTCAGCCGCAAGGTCGAGTTCATGACCGCCGCCGCGCCACCTCCTGCCGCCGTGCTCGAGGCGCTGGAGAAGGAGAATTTCCGCGTCACCCATGTCTATGGCCTCACGGAGGTCTATGGCCCGGCGACGATCTGCGCCTGGCATGACAATTGGGACTCGCTGCCCTCGCACGAACGGGCGCGGCTCAAGGCGCGGCAGGGCGTGCGCTATACAGCCGAGGACGGCGTCACGGTGATGGATCCCGTCACCATGAAAGAGGTGCCGCGCGACGGCGCGACCATGGGCGAGGTGATGTTCCGCGGCAATCTCACCATGAAGGGCTATCTCAAGAACGCCAAGGCGACCCGGGAGGCGTTCGAGCACGGCTGGTTCCATTCCGGCGATCTCGGCGTGCTGCACGAGGACGGCTACATCGAGCTGCGCGACCGCTCCAAGGACATCATCATCTCGGGCGGCGAGAATATCTCCACGATCGAGGTCGAGGGCGTCATCATCGAGCATCCGGCGGTGGCCAACGTGGCCGTCGTGGCCAAGCCCGACGAGAAATGGGGCGAGACGCCCTGTGCCTTCGTGGTCCTGAAGCCGGGTGCGTCAGTGACGGTCGAGGAGATCGTCGCGCACTGCCGCGCCAATCTCGCCGGCTACAAATGCCCGCGTCACGTCGTGTTCCGCGACCTGCCCATGACCTCGACTGGCAAGGTACAGAAATTCGTGCTGCGCGAATGGGCCAAGGCGGTCTGACGGGCCTCGCCCGTCATCCCGAGCCTGTGCGAGGGATCTAGTGCGAGACTCGCGTCCTCGTACTAAGCCGGGTGATCTCGTCCTTGATTTGGAGTTTTCTCTTCTTGAGACTGCAGATCGTATCGTCGTCGGGGTAAGGGCGTGTGATTTCTTCGTGGATCGCGTACTCAAGGGAAGCGTGCTTGGCCTTGAGCGCTTCGATGTGGTCCACGGTGCTCATGGGCGACCTCCGAGCTGGTTGCGGACGAGGAAACTCTGACTCCGACCATGGGCCGAGTCACGCCGAATCAGGTGCTCTCCACAGTCTGTGCATAAGTGCGTAGGATGGTCAGCATGGCTGACCCATCCCCGCGGCTCATCGTCGGTATTTCCGGCGCTTCAGGCGTCATCTATGGCGTGAGACTGCTGCAGGCGCTGAAAGCCCTGCCCGAGGGACAACGGGTGGAAAGCCACCTGGTGATGACGCGCACTGCGGAAGTCACTTTGGCTCATGAAACCCGCACAAAAGTGAGCGACGTGCGGCGGCTCGCGGATGTGGCATATCCAATCGACGATCTCGCCGCTGCGATTTCGAGTGGGTCGTTCCGGACCATGGGAATGATCGTGGTGCCCTGCTCTATGCGCAGTCTCGGTGAAATCGCCCACGGCATCACCAGCAATCTGCTGACGCGAGCCGCCGACGTCGTTCTCAAGGAACGCCGACGTCTGGTTTTGGTTACACGCGAGACGCCGCTGCACGCCATTCACCTGCGCAACATGGCGACGCTCGCGGAAATGGGCGTAGTCATCGCCCCGCCGGTGCCGGCTTTCTACAACAGGCCCAAGACGTTGGACGACATCATCGACCATACTGTCGGCCGCGTGCTCGATCTGTTCGACATCGACACCGGGATGGTCAAGCGGTGGGGCCGACCACGGCCGCGATCTCGCGGGCGCTGAGCATCGGAAAGGTGGCGGCCATCAGGGCCGATACCGCCGCGCGATCCTTGGCATCGGGCACCACCCCCAGGCACACCGCATAGACGCCGAGATTTCCGACCGCCGCGCGCAGCCGTTTTTCCAGCGGCCGGTCGCGGTCGGCAGGCGGCGCGTAGAGGCTTGCGAGCTTCAGCTGCTCGGCATGCTCGGCCGCCAGTTCGGCATCGGCGACCCGGCGGCGGGCGGCGTCGACGGTCTCCGGCAGCGCCTCGGTCCACGGCCGGTCCTTCAGCAGTCGGCGGACCTGGCGCAACGGCCGCACGATCTCGGCCTGCCAGATGTCGCTCACCTTGAGGATGGCGCGCAGCCGTTCGGCCGTCAGCGTCGGCCGGCCCGAGGCGGCCAGCCAGCAACAGAACAGCAATATGTTCACGTCGCAGCCGCGCCGCTCCTGCAGATCGAGGCAGGCGTCGGCCACCCCCTCGCCGGCATAGATTTCCAGCGAGAAATTCCAGAACGGATGGGGCAGGAAATCCGACATCTAGCGACACTTCCCTTTGGGCGGGCGAAGGGGTACACGGCGCTGAGCGACGTGGCTAGCCCGCCGGGGACGAGTGCGCCGAGTATGACCGACACCACGGATCCGCTGGATACCGAAGCGATCAAGGCCAAGCTGGAGGCGTTGAAGAGCGAGCATCGCGATCTCGACGAGGTCATCGACCGCCTGCTCGAGAAGCCGCCGTTCGATCAGCTCCAGCTGCAGCGCCTGAAGAAGCGCAAGCTCGGGTTGAAGGACCAGATAATCAAGCTGGAGAGTCGGCTCATTCCCGATATCATCGCCTGAGATGGCCAAATCCACCGCCAAACGCCGCTCGCCGAACAAACCAGCGAAAAAGCCAGTGGTCGGCCTCATCATGGGCAGCCAGTCGGACTGGGCGACCATGCGCCATGCCGCCGAAACCCTCGAGGCGCTCGGCGTGCCCTTCGAGGCCCGCATCATTTCCGCCCATCGCACGCCCAAGCGCATGATGACCTACGCCTCGGCCGCCAAGGGTCGCGGGCTCAAGGTGATCGTGGCCGGCGCCGGCGGAGCGGCACACCTGCCCGGCATGACCGCCTCGATGACGACCCTGCCCGTGCTGGGCGTTCCGATCGAGAGTGCCGCCCTGAAAGGCCAGGACAGTCTTCTTTCTATTGTCCAGATGCCGGCCGGCATCCCGGTGGGAACGCTCGCCATCGGCCGGGCCGGTGCTGTCAATGCGGGCCTTCTGGCAGCCAGCATCGTGGGCCTCGGGAACGCCAAGGTGATGGCGGCGCTCGAGCGCTGGCGGGCGCGCCAGACCGGTGCCGTGGCCCGCGCGCCGTCCGACGAACCTGCGCCTCACCGCTAGGCGATGAGTTCGGCGAAGGCCCTGCCGCCGGGTTCGACGATCGGCATCCTGGGCGGCGGCCAGTTGGGCCGCATGACGGCGCTGGCCGCGGCGAGGCTGGGCTATCACTCGACCGTCTTCGCGCCCGAGATCGAATCGGTGGCAGGCCAGGTGACGGCGGGCCACGTCCAGGGCAACTACGACGACACGGCCGCCCTTGCCCGCTTCGCAGCCCAGGTCGACGTCATCACCTACGAATTCGAGAACGTGCCCGAAGGTGCCGTGCGCGAGTGCGAGCGCCACAGACCGGTGCGTCCCGGCATCAAGCCGATCCATTTCGCCCAGCATCGCCTGCGCGAAAAGGCCTTCTTCCGCGAGGCCCAAATCGGCACCGCCGATTATCAGCCGATCCGCAACCAGGCCGACGTCGCCTCAGCGACACTCTTCCCCGGCATCCTCAAGACCTGCACCGACGGCTATGACGGCAAGGGCCAGGCGCGCGTCGCAAACCCTGCCGAGCTGGCCGCCGCCTGGGAAAAATTCGCGCGCCGCGAATGCGTCCTGGAAGCGCTGGTCGATTTCGTTTGCGAGATCTCGGTGATCGTGGCGCGCAGCCTGCAGGGCGAGACGCGCACTTTCCCGATCGGCGTCAACGAGCATCGCGACGGCATCCTGCGCACCACCACGGTGCCGGCCGACCTCGGCCACGAGACGCTCGGCACCGCCGAGCGCTTTGGCGTCAGGCTCGCCGAGAGCCTCGATCTGGAGGGACTGGTCGCGCTGGAAATGTTCGTCACCAGGGACGGCCGCGTGCTGGCCAACGAGATGGCGCCGCGACCGCACAATTCAGGTCACTGGACGATCGACGCCTGCACCACCAGCCAGTTCGAGCAGCTGGTGCGCGCGATCTGCGGGCTGCCGCTCGGCGCCGTCGACATACTGGCGCCGTCACGCATGGTCAACCTGATCGGCGACGAGGCCAACGACTGGCCCCGCTTCCTCGCCGATCCCACGGCGCGGCTGCATCTCTACGGCAAGAGCAAGGCCAGGCCCGGCCGCAAGATGGGCCATGTCACTTTCGTGACGCCGAGGCCCTCGTCCTAGCCCGAGGCACCCTGTCATCCATCTTCTTAGTGGGCTCTGGGCCGACCAGTTGCAGTCTTCCCGGAACCCCAGGAACTGACCTTGGCCTTCAGCTTCTCGAACTTCATCACGTCGTCGATGCGCCGGTCGAGGAAGCCCCAGGTCGCGTCGTTGCCTGCCGAGCGGTCGTTCAGCCAATAGAGCAGCGTCGAGGAGTAGACGCCGGCCAGGATGGCGCGCTTGGTGTAAAAGTTGAAATCGGCGCTGGTGTCGCCTGCCGAGTACCACAGCGCGTCGACGGTCCTGTACAGGAGCTTCAGCCCCAGCCCGGCATTGAGTGGCAGCGACAGGAGCGACAGCGCGCGGCGAACAGATTCGTGCTCGCCGCCGTGCTTCTCCAGCCTGAGGCGAACGGCGGTGCGGATGCGGTCGCGGATCTTGAGGGTGGCGACGCCCACCTTCTCCATATCCTCGACCGTGCGCAGGTCCGCGCGCTCGCTGAGATAGGTCAGGATCTGGACGGGCCCGCCGGGAAACAGCCGATCGGCCTCGCCGCGCGGCAGTTCGAGCTTTCCGGCCGCAGCGGCCAACGCTGCCCGGCTGAAGCCTTCGAAGGCCGATTCGGCCACGACAGCGTCGGCCAGACGGTCCCGCAGGCCGGCGTCCAGATCGTCCCCAGGGCCAAAAGTTGCGCTCATGTGGCTAAATATAGGCGTCCGCCCGGGGCTTCTCACCCCCTTCCCAATGGTTCTGCCCTGTGATACCTACGCCGCCTCATTCGGCCCTGGAGCGATTTCCGGGGCGGTTTTGCTTGGAAGGAAGCGATCGAAGTGCAGGTTCTCGTCCGCGAAAACAATGTCGATCAGGCGCTGCGCGTCCTGAAGAAGAAGATGCAGCGCGAAGGTATCTTCCGCGAGATGAAGCTCCGCCGTAACTACGAAAAGCCCTCCGAGCGCCGCGCCCGCGAACGCGCCGAGGCGATCCGCCGGACCCGCAAGCTGATGCGCAAGCGCATGGAGCGCGAGGGCTACTAGCCTTCCCTCTCGGACGATACGACGACCCCCGGCAGCCCCGGGGGTTTTTGTTTTTTTGGGCGCCCCTGCTACTAAAGCGTGATGACTTTGGCATTTCGCGTCGGCCCGGCTCTCGCAGCGAAGCGGCGCCCGTGCCGGGCCGACGCGTGAGTCCACTGAAAGTCATTACGCTCTAGAGGCGAAATCCACCCCGGGGGCACGGCCATGCCGGTAACCTTCGAGATCGAATCGGACAGCCCCTTCGCCGTCGTGACCTTCGCCGGCTGGTTCACCGTCGAGGAGACCGAGACGACGCTCGCGGCGTTCCGCGCGCAGGGCGGCCAACAACGGCTGTGCATCTTCGAGTTCGACCGCCCGATGGCGAACTTCCGGGTGGAGAACATCAAGCGCATCTGCACCGACATGATGCCGAAGGATGCCGGCCAGCCGACCGTCTTCGTGGGCAACACCGATCTCTCCTTCGAATTGTGCGAGACGATCGTCCGCTTCATCACGCGGCCAGGCGCCGTGAGCATCTTCCGCAGCCGCGCCGAAGCGGAAAGCTGGCTGAAGCAACAGGCCGAAAGTCGGTCCTGACCCACGGAATCGAACCGGCCGATCGCCGCTTCGCGAGCGCATGGAGCGCGAAGGCTACCAGGTCCTCCCTCTCGGACGAAACGACGACCCCCGGCAGCACCGGGGGCTTTGCTTTGAGGAAGCTAGCGGCCTGTGACGCCGACCAACGGATCCGGGCCGAATCGATTGTCACCTTCGACACCCCTTTGGCAGAACCAAATAAGCAACACGATTGCGCCGAAGAACGGCACCAATACCCAAAGGACGTTCCACCCGGACCGGTTCCTGTCGTGAAGCCGGCGCACGGCGACGGCAAGGGTCGGAAGATACAGGCCGATGTAGACCACGACGAAGACGACACCGACGACCTCTGCCGTCCTCGGCTCGATCAGGTAGACGGCGACAACGAATAAATACACAAGCAGGGTGAAGAGCAGGAAGTACCAGTACTCCGACCGTGCCGCCCTTCCCTCGAATGTCACATACCTGGAGAGACCGGCCTTCACCGCCGTCGGAAAGTTCATGTCATGGTCGCGATAGCGTGCTGTCGTTTGCCGGCTTTAGTTCAGCCCGTACAACTTCGTGACGTTGTCGTGGACGATCTTCTTCTGCACCGTGTCGGAGAAGCTGGCGAGGTTCCTGGCCAGCGTCTCGCGCGAGTTCGGCCAGATGCAATCGGGGTGCGGGTAGTCGGCGCCCCAGATGATGTTGTCCTCGCCGATCAGCGGCACGATCGACTCGAGGTACTTGTCCTGCTGGTAAGTCACGTAGCCCTGGCGGCGGAAATAGTCGCTGGGCTTCATCTTGAAGCCGAGCGCGCGGGCGCGGTCGTGATACTCGGTGTCGAGACGGTCGAACACATAGGGCAGCCAGGTCACGCCTGACTCGCCCAGCACGAAATTGAAGTCGGGATACTGCTCGCAGGCGCCCGAGGCGAGCAGCGAGACCAGCACCTCCATGGTGTCGAGCTGGAAGAGCGCGGAACGCACCAGGCGGTACTGCACGGCGTATTCCTTCTCCATCTCCGGACTGTCGGGCGCCCGCAGCGCCTTGAAGCCGGTCGAATGGAAGGAGATCGGGAACTTGCACTCGGCGGCGGCTTCCCAGAGCTGGAACCAGTCCTTATGCCAAATCGGCAGGCCCATGCGCTTGAAGGCGAGGTCGCCGCCCTTCAGGCTGAGCTTCGCACAGCGCCTCACCTCGGCCGCGGCGGCGACCGGATCGGTGTTGGGAATGATGGCGAGCGGGAAGACGCGGTTGGGATCGGAGCGCTTGGCGAAGTCGGCGGCCCAGTCGTTGTAGCGGGCGTTGGACCAGATGCGGAGCTCGGCGTCGTCGATCAGGTCGTTGATCATCAGGCAGCCGTAGATGATCTCCTTTTCGAGTCCATCGCGGTCGAGATCGGCGATGCGCAGTTCCGGCGTGGTCGGCCGTGGCGAAGCACCTGGGTAGCTGTCCCACACGAAGCCTGCGTCCTTCATCTCGTCGACATGACCGAACGAGCCCTTGGTGTAGGGCAGGAAGCCCGGGCCGACGCCGTTCCACATGCCGCGGTCCTTGTCGTCGACGAACCAGTGCTGGCCGTCGTTGCGCTCCTCGACGCGCGGCGCGTTCTTCTTCCACTTGGCCGGCGCCTGCGACGACCATAGATCGGCCGGGCAGTAGGTAAGGTCGATGTGATTGTCGCCAGAAATGAGCTTGTGCTGCATGGCGCGCTCCGTCGGTCGTCGGGTCTTTCGGGCCCGGTATCGTAGGGTCGGCTCATGCCGTCGGCCACAGGGATTTGAAGCGGGGAGTGGGGGCTTTCCGCAATTTCCGGAGCTATTCGTGGGGCCCTCGTCAGCCGAGGAGCGCCAGAATCGCGGCTTCCAGCTCCCGAACGTCGGTCACCACGGCATCCGGCGTCTCCGTCGCGTTGCGCGGCCGTTGCCGGCGATAGCGCCCGCTGCGGAACTGGACCGTCGCCATGCCGCGCGCCTTGGCAGGAGCGATGTCCCTGTCGAGCCGGTCGCCGACGAAGATGCAGGACTGCGGCGGCTCGTCGAAATCGCGCTCGAACAGTTGCGCAATCCCGGCATGCTCCAGCCGGTCCCATCGTGGATCCACCACGCCGAGCTTTAGCCCCCTCGCCCGCAGCCGCTGCAACAGCCCCTCGATCTCGGGCCGCAGCTGGAAGGCGTCGAGCTTGCCGGTCATGGCCTCGACGCGCTGGCGCACGCGCGCCATCGTGACGGGCTCGCCGCCGCAAAGGGTTTCGATCATGTGACGGGTGACATCGGGCGCGAAGGCCGCGACCGCCTGTTCGGAGGCTTGGTCGACCATCGCCTGGTCGACACGCACGCCTTCCATGCCGCAGGCCGAGGCGATGGCGCCATCGACCGCCATCTCCCAGGCGAATTCCAGATCGATCGCACCGCCCAGGTCGAAGAGGACGGATTTCATTCCGTCGCCCCGAGTCGCGCGAAGTAATCTCCGCGCTGAGTCGAGGGGCCTTTTTTCGTCGGCCTCATAAGAGGTCTCTCCACTCCGGCTCGCTGCGCAAGGCTCCGGTCGAGACGACGGGGACTAGTGCGTCGCCTCGAGCGACTTCGAGATATTTTCGCACATCACCTTGGCGTCGGCGAACAGCATCATGGTGTTGTCTCGGAAGAACAGCTCGTTGTCGACGCCGGAATAGCCCGACGACATGCCGCGCTTCACGAACAGCACGGTCTGCGCCCGCTCGACGTCGAGGATCGGCATGCCGTAGATCGGGCTCTTGGGATCGGTCTTGGCGGCGGGATTGGTGACGTCGTTGGCGCCGATCACGAATGCCACGTCGGTCGAGGGGAAGTCGCGGTTGATGTCGTCGAGCTCGAAGACCTCGTCATAGGGCACGTTGGCTTCAGCCAGCAGCACGTTCATATGGCCCGGCATGCGGCCGGCCACGGGATGGATGGCGTAGCGCACCGTCACACCCTCCTTCTTCAGGAGGTCGGCCATCTCGCGCAGCGCGTGCTGGGCCTGCGCCACCGCCATGCCGTAGCCCGGCACGATGATCACCGAGCTGGCGTTCTTCATCAGGAAGGCCGCGTCCTCGGCCGAGCCCGCCTTGACGGGCTTGTCATTCTTGGCGCCGGTTACCGCGACGCCCGAGTCGGTGCCGAAGCCGCCCAGGATGACGTTGAAGATCGAGCGGTTCATGCCCTTGCACATGATGTAGCTCAGGATCGCGCCCGAGGAACCGACCAGCGCACCGGTCACGATCAGCGCGGTGTTGCCCAAGGTGAAGCCGATGCCGGCCGCCGCCCATCCCGAGTAGGAGTTGAGCATAGACACGACCACCGGCATGTCAGCGCCGCCGATCGGCAGGATGAGCAGGAAGCCCAGCGCCAGCGACAGCACGATCAGCAGCATGAAGGTGATGGGATCGCCCCGCATGGCGAACCACGCCATCAGGCCGACCAGGGCCACGCCAAGTGCCGCGTTCAGCGGATGCTGGCCGCGGAACATCAGCGGCGAGCCACTGACCAGCCCTTGCAGCTTGGCGAAGGCCACGATCGAACCAGTGAAGGTGATGGCGCCGATCACGGTGCCCATCCCCATCTCGATCAGGCTCTGCATCTTGATCTTGCCGGGCGAACCGATGCCGAAGGCGTCCGGCGAGACGAAGGCCGCCGCCGCCACGAACACGGCCGCGAGGCCGACCAGCGAATGGAAGGCCGCCACCAGCTGCGGCAGCGCCGTCATGTGGATGCGCCAGGCGACGAAGGCGCCGATCGCGCCGCCGACCGCGAGGCCGCCGACGATCAGCCACGGCTGGACCACGCCGGGCGTCGCCACGGTGACGCCGATGGCGATCACCATGCCGACGACGCCGTAGAGATTGCCGCCGCGCGAGGTCGTGGGCGAGCTGAGGCCACGCAGCGCCATGATGAAGCAGATGGCGGAGATCAAATAGCCGTAGGCGGCCAGTTCCTGGGTCATCCGACGATCCCTACTTCTTGGCCGCTAAATTTGCAGATTGGGCCGGCTTTTTCTTGAACATCGACAGCATGCGGTAGGTGACGATGAAGCCGCCGAAGATGTTGACCGCCGCCAGCGCCACGGCGAGCGTGCCGAAGAGCTGCGCCGGGCCGATGCCCTTGAGGCCGGCCGCCAGCAGCGCACCGACGATGATGACCGACGACACTGCGTTGGTAACCGCCATCAGCGGCGAGTGCAGCGCCGGCGTCACCCGCCACACCACGTAGTAGCCGACGAAGCAGGCCAGCGCGAAGATCGTCAGCAGCGCCACGAACGGCATATGGCCGTCGGGCAGCGCCAGCGTGCCCTGGGCTGCCATGTCGGTGATCTGCTGCGCCACGCTCTTGAGGTTGCCGGCGAGTTCTTCGGCCTGGCTTGCAAGCTTGGCGGCCTCGCCCGCGAGTTTGTCGTCCATCTTCGGCTCCTAATTCTGGACGAGGGAGGGATGCACGATCTGGCCGCCCTGCGTCACCAGCGTGCCCTTCACGACCTCGTCCGCAAGGTCGATCCTGAGCGCCTTGGTCTCCTTGTCGACCATCGGCGTGATGAAGTTCAGCAGATTGCGCGAGAACAGCTGGGATGCATCGGTCGCCAGCTCGCCCGGCAGATTGGCAGGACCCACGATCTTCACGCCGTACTTCTCGACGATCTTGCCGAATTCCGAGAGCGGGCAGTTGCCGCCCTGCTCCACGGCCATATCGACGATCACCGAGCCCGGCTTCATGCTCTTCACCATCTCCTCGGTGACCAGCACCGGCGCCTTGCGGCCGGGGATCAGCGCCGTGGTGACCACGATGTCCTGCAGCTTGATGTGCTCGGCCACCAGCGCCGCCTGCTTGGCGCGATACTCCGCGCTCATCTCCTTGGCGTAGCCACCGGCGGTTTCCGCCGCCTTGAACTCGTCGTCCTCGACCGCCACGAACTTGGCGCCGAGCGACTGCACCTGCTCCTTGGTCGCCGGCCGCACGTCGGTCGCCGTCACGATGGCGCCGAGACGCCGCGCCGTGGCGGTCGCCTGCAGGCCGGCGACGCCCACGCCCATGATGAAGGCGCGCGACGGCACCAGCGTGCCGGCCGGCGTCATCATCTGCGGAAAGATGCGGCCGTAGCTGTTGGCCGCCACCAGCACAGCCTTGTAGCCGGCGAGATTGGCCTGCGAGGACAGGATATCCATCGACTGCGCGCGCGTGATGCGCGGGATCAGCTCGAGCGCGAAGGCCGTGACGCCCCTGGACGCCAGCGCCTGCACGAGATCCTTGTTGATGAGCGCGCCAAGCGGCGCCATCAGCGTCTGGCCCTGACGCAGGAGTCCGAGCTCGTCGTTGCCTTCCTCGACCGACATCGGCCGCTGGATCTTGAACACGATGTCGGCCGCCATGCAGGCGGCCGCCGCGTCGCCGACGACGCTGGCACCGGCCGCCGCATAGGCCTGGTCGGAATAGGCGGCGGCCGTTCCAGCACCCGTTTCGATGACGATTTCGGCTCCCAGTGCACCCAGCTTCTTCACGGTCTCGGGCGTCGCGGCCACGCGAGTCTCGTGCGGCCGACGTTCTTTCAGAATGGCAATTTTCATGGAGCGCTTTTGTCCGTGTGTGGGCGCGGAAAGACCTTTTGTGCGGCGCACCTTGCACAGGGGTTTGTTCTTTGCCAAGTCGGTTTTTCGTCGCGTTTACGGCATGCAACTTGCGTGTTAGTCGAAGGCATGGCCTCGCTTCCCGCAGCACTCACCGGTTTCCACTTCACCAAGACCGCATTGGCGGCATTCGGCGAACGCTGCAGCATCGCCGGCCACATGGACAAGCCGCTTCCGGCGCTGGTGCCGGCGACCACAGCGCCTGACGTGCAGGTCCTGATCACCACCGGCAGCGTCGGCGCCACCGACGCGTTGATGGCGGCCATGCCGCGGCTGTCGCTAATCTGCTGCTACGGCACGGGATACGAGCGCATCGACATGACCGCCGCCCGCAAGCGCAACATCATGGTGACACACGGCGCCGACGCCAACGCGCCCGATGTCGCCGAGATGGCGTTCGGCGTCTTCCTTGCCTCGACCCGGCGCATCGTGCGCGCCGACAAGATGATCCGCCGCGGCGACTGGACCAAGCGCATCCCCAACCGCTTCGGCCCGATTGCCGGCCTGACGGGCGGCAGGCTTGGCATTCTGGGACTGGGTGCGATCGGCATGGAGTTCGTCAAGCGCGCCAAGGGCTTCGACATGCAGATCGGCTACTGCAACAGGAACAAGCGCAGCGACGTCGACTTCGCCTATTTCCCCAACGTCATGGAGTTGGCGACCTGGGCCGACTACCTGATCGTCTGCCTGCGCTCGGACTCCTCAAACAAGCACATCATCAATTCAGACGTGCTGAAGGCGCTCGGTCCGCGTGGCCACGTGGTCAATATCAGCCGCGGCTGGGCGGTCGACGAAGCAGCATTGGCCGAAGCGCTCCGCAACAACGTCATCGAGGGCGCGGCACTCGACGTGTTCGACGAGGAGCCATACGAAGGCACGGAATTGCTGCAGCTCGACAATCTCGTGATGACGCCGCATTTCGGCGGCGGCACTGAGCATGCCCAGCGCCGCATGACCGCGCTGGTCTGCCAGAACATCGACAATCACTTCGCCGGCAAGCCGGTGGCCTCGCCGCTGCCCGAGCTGCGCGACATGGCGCAGAACAACGCGGGCCGGCTGCGGTAAGTGGAGCTCACCGACGTCGCGGCGGCGTTGCTGAGTGCACTCCTGCACGCCGGCTGGAACGCCGCCGTCAAGAACAGCCACAATCCGACACAGACGATGACGGCGCAAATGCTGCTGAGCGCGATCATCGTGCTGCCGGGGTTTCTGTGGGTCGGCCTGCCCGATCCCAAGGCCTGGATCTGGATCGCGGCCTCGACGCTGGTGAACGTCGTCACCGTATCGGCGCTGCTGCGCGCCTACGAGCTGGGCGGCTTCGGCATCGTCTATCCGGTGGCGCGCGCCGTGGCGGTCCTGCTCGTGGTGCCGCTGGCGACGGGATTTGCCGGCGAGCGCATCGGCACGCTTGCCCTTGCAGGCATCGTCATCATCGCCGTTGCCCTGGGCGTGCTCGCCTACGATGCGACACGCGACCATGCCGCGAGCTTGCACGCGCTGGCCTGGACGCTCGCAGCAGGGCTCGGCACGGCGGCCTATGTGCTGTGCGATGCGCAGGGCGTGCGCGCGGCGGGATCGCCGCTGGCCTACGGCTTTGCCGTCTCGATCACCAACGCGATGGCGATGTGCTGGCGCCAGCGGCACTCCGGGCCACCATGGCGGCAGGTCGCCGGGCAATGGAAAGTCGCGGTGCCGGCGGCCCTGGCGTCGACCGTTTCCTACCTGCTCATCCTCTGGGTGTGGAGCCACGCGTCGATCGCGCCGACGGCGGCACTGCGCGACACCAGCGCCATCTTCGCCGTGCTGATCGCCATCAGCTGGCTCAAGGAGCCTTTTACGCGGACCCGCATCGCCGCGGTGCTGCTGGCCGCCTCTGCGGTGCCGCTGCTGCGCCTGGGCTAGGCCGCGGGATCGACGCCGAGCGCCACCGGTTTGCCGCCTGCCGCGACCGGCGTCTTCATCCAGACGTCGTAGTAGGCACGCAGCGCCGACGGATAGCGCCGCAGCTCGGTGATGATCCTGTAGGAGCGGTCGACGTCGCGTGCCTCGAGGCCCCAGGCCTCGATCCCGTCGCCGCGCGCGAGGTAGATCGCCCGCGCGACATGGAAGCGTTGCGAGACGATGACGATGCGCTTCTGCCCGTAGATCGAGCGCACGCGCAGGACCGAGTCATGCGTGCGCACGCCCTGGAAGTCGCGATAGATCGCAGCCGCCGGCACGCCGCGCTCGACCAGGCGGTCGCGCATGTAAGTCGGCTCGTCGCCATCGCCGCTGGCGATCAGGTATTTGACACGCCCCGCCTTCCACAAGGCGGCGGCGGCATCGAGGCGATAGACGAGATAGCGATTCGGCCCGCCCTCCGGCCCGATCGGTGCCGCGCCCAGCACCAGCGCCGCGTCCGCCATCTGCGCACGCACCGGATCGTCGGTCATGAAGGCCGATGCCTGGACATCCAGCCGGCGATCCAGCAGCCACGCCAGACCGGTGACGCCGGCGGCTGCAACAACGAGCAGGAAGGCAATCAACAGCACTCGCACTACGTCTCTCCGATCCCTATAACCACGCCATGTCCCGCCTCAGCACCGCCGAAGCCACCGTCGAAGCGCTCCTGCGCCATGGCGTCGACACCGTCTATGCCCTGCCCGGCCTGCACAACGATCCACTCTTCGACGCATTCTACCACGTTGCCGACAAACTGCGCGTCATCCATCCACGCCACGAGCAGACTGCAGCCTACATGGCGCTGGGCGCCGCCCTCGCCACCGGCAAACCGCAGGCCTTCGCCGTCGTTCCGGGTCCCGGCCTGCTCAATGCCGGTGCGGCGCTGCTCACCGCCTATGGCATGAACGCACCAGTGATCGGCCTCATCGGCCAGATCCCGCAAGCCGACATCGATCGTGGCCATGGCCACCTGCACGAGATCCACGACCAGCTCGGCTTGATGCGCCACATCACCAAATGGGCCGAACGCATTCGTGGGCCGCAGGAAGCGCCCGGCCTGGTGGCTGAAGCGATCCATCAGGCGACGACCGGTCGGCCAGGCCCCGTCGCTCTCGAATGTGCGCTCGACACCTGGGCCAAGCGCGCCGAAATCGCCTTTCCCGACATGCCGCTGCCACGGCCGGCCGACGCTATCGACGATGAGACGATCACGGTGGCTGCAAGAATCCTCGGCACCTCGGAGCGGCCGATCATCGTGGTCGGCGGCGGCGCCATCGGTGCCGAGGCGGAGATTGCGCAAATTGCAGAGCTGCTCGAGGCGCCGGTCAGTTCCTACCGCCGAGGCCGCGGCGTTATCCCCAGTTCGCATCGCCTGGCCATCGACATGCCGATCGGCCACCGCTTGTGGAAGGATGCCGACGCCGTCCTCGCGGTCGGCACGCGCTTCCTGATCCAGAACTCAAACTGGGGTATCGATGCCAAGCTCAAGGTCGTACGACTAGACATCGACCCCAATGAGCCCGAGCGCTTCCGCAAGCCCGATGTCGCCATCGTGGGCGACGCTGCACCGCAATTGCGCGCCCTGATCGCCACTCTCGCCAAGCACAATCGCAAGCGCAGCTCCCGCGCCGAAGAACTGAAAGGCCATCGCGCCTGGCTCAGCGAACGGCTGTCGCGGTTGGAGCCGCAGACGGGATTCCTGAAGGCCATCCGTGCCGCGCTGCCCGAGGACGGCATCTTCGTCGACGAGGTCTCGCAAATCGGCTTCGCTTCGCGCGTGGCGTTGCCGATCGAAAAGCCGCGCACGTTCCTTTCACCCGGCTACCAGGATAATCTCGGCTGGGGCTTCGGCACCGCTCTCGGCGCCAAGGCCGCGATGCCGGACAGGAAGGTCCTGGCAATCGCCGGCGACGGCGGCTTTCTCTATCAGATGGGCGAACTCGCCACGGCGGTGCGCCACAACATCGCCGTCGTGGTCGTGGTCTTCGACAACGGCGCCTTCGGCAATGTGAAACGCATCCAGCAGCAGCACTACGGCAACCGCCTGATCGCCTCGGACTTGCACAATCCAGACTTCAGCAAGCTGGCCGAGAGTTTCGGCATCGCCTCCTTCAAGGCGCTCGATCCGCCGCAGCTCGAAGACGCCCTGCGCAAGGCCTTTGCCCTGAACGCGCCGGCGCTGGTCTGGGTGCCGCACGGCGACGTGCCGAGCCCGTGGGACATGATCATGATGCCTAGGGTGCGCGGCTAGTGGAGCTTCCCCGCCGCCCGGTCGCCGTTGTCTTCGACATGGACGGCCTGCTGTTCGACACCGAGGCGCTGTACCAGGAAGCGTTCGGGTTGGCGGTAACCGAGGGTGGCCATGCAATGATAACGCCCGAAACCTTCCTCGGCATGGTCGGTAGGCCCTGGCCGATCAGCCGCGCCGTCCTGCTCGATAGCTACGGCGCGGACTTTCCCGTCGATGAGCTGGTCGC
>CAMDCE010000013.1 GCA_945889625.1 Asaia bogorensis
CCACGGTCTCGGCCGGCAGCTTCCAGTTCACCGACACCGAGACCAGGCCCGCCTGCATGGTGCCGAGGAAGGTGAACAGGTATTCGGCGCGGTTGGCCGAGGCGATGGCTACCCGTTCGCCGCGCTGCAGGCCGCGCTTCAAGAGGCCGCGCGCCACGGCGCCGGTCAGGCGGCGCAGGTCGGCGTAGCTGTAGGCCCGCTCCGAGGCGAGATCGAACAGCGCCACCCGATCGCCCGGCGCATCGCGCGAGATGGCGTCGCCCTGATTGTCGAATTTCATCTGCACCGCCGCTGACCCCCTCACCTAGCCTCTCCCCCAAGGGGGAGAGGAACATGATTCTTGCTCCTCTCCCCCGCTAGGGGGAGAGGCTGGGTGAGGGGGTAACGAAGCGTCTCGCTCACCATGCCGCCAGTCCCTTGATCGCTTGGTCGGTCAATCTCAGACCCGACTCGAGCGTGTCCTTGCGCCACTGGCCGTCGAACGGACAGAAGGCGTCCATCATGTCGGCCTGCAGGCCCTCGCGCACGTCAGGATCGAGGCCGTTCTGGCGCCGCAGCCATTGGTCGAGCCGCAGTACGCGGCGCATGCCCACGCCGCGCGTGCCGAATTCGATCACCGCACCGCACATCTGGCGATTGCCGAGGAAGCGCTGCACGCCGTGAAAGACCAGACCGGTGTAGTTTGGCCGCTCCATGCCGTGCGGCCGCACGCCGTCGACATTGTCCTTGCCCCACCACTCGCAGGCCCTGGCGAACAATGGGCCGCCGGGCTCGTTGAAGCAGAGGAAGAACGGCTTGCCGTAATCGCCGATGCCGGTGTGCCAGTCGATGAAGGCGACCTTCTCGGCGCCCGACAGCGTCTCCCCGACGATGGTCTCGAGCGTCCGGTTGGACCATTCGCGGTCCTTGCCGCCATACATCAGCCCGTCGGGATGCAGGTACTGGCCGCGCGCCAGCGTGTCGAACAGTGCGTCGCGGCCATGCACCTCGGTGAACTTGCCCATCGCCGCATCGACCCGCGCATTCTCGGCGTCGGTCCACTGCTGGATCTTGAGCGTGTCGTGCAAGGTCTCGTAATTCGGGTTGGCGGGTACCGCGCGCGCGCGGTCGATGAAGTTGCGGTTGAGGTCGACGTTGTTCTCGGTGGTGCGCGTGAAGTGCGCGAAGCCGTAGGGGTTGAGGCCGTGCACCAGGACGACGCCCATGTCGTCGGCGGGCATCTTGGCGGGACCGCCTTCCGTCATCCAGCCGACCTGCACCGCCGAGCCCGAGAAACCCTCCTGGCCGTGCGTGCCCGAGATGAACAGCGCCTGGCGCGCGGCCTTGGCATTTCCGAAGCAGGCGACGTCGATGGCCAGCGGCTCGCCCTCCGGAGTCCTCTTCTCGGGATGGACGAACGAGCGGACGCGGCCCTTGGCATCGGCGGCGGCCTTCAGGAACTTCGCCCGCGCGCGCGTGTAGCTTGCCGAGAAGCAATCGAAGTATTCCATGTTCCCCTTCGCGCCGTTCCCCCGTCGTCCCCTGAACAGCGCCCCGACTACAGTATATCCAACTACCTCACCCTGAGGAGCCGCGCGTAGCGCGGCGTCTCGAAGGGTGAGAACCAATTTCGGTGTTGCCCACCCTTCGAGACGCGGCGTGCCGCCGCTCCTCAGGGTGAGGCTGTCACTTACTCGATGAACTCCAATACAGCATTCATGGCCTGCTTGGCCGGGACCACGATGCGGCCCGCGCTCTGAACGACCCCCGCGATCTTGCCCGCCTGCAAGGCACGTGCCGCCTTCGCCACCGAGGTGGTACGGAAGGTGAGGCCGGCCATGTAGGCCTTGCGGCCCCCGGCATCGGGCGCGCAGTCGCCAAACTCGGCTTTCAGCGCCGCCTCGGTCACGATGTCGAAGCGCGAATTGCCGACCACCACCGCCTTGCCGCCCTTGATGTCGCGCACCGCGTCCTTGCCGAACATGTCGGCATAGAGCTTGGCGCCGGCTGCGGGATCGGGCTCGACGATCAGCGCGCGCTGCACTGCCACAGTGCCGTTGGCGTGATGGCGCCACTCGTCGCGCCACACCAGGTCGCGGGTGAAGTGATGGCAGTAATAGACGCGACCGTAGGGCACGACGCCATTCTTCATGCGCACCGTGCGGAAGCGGGCATCGCGCTCTTGGATGCCATTGGGGCCGTCGGTGAACTTGACCGGCCGGGTGAACTCGACCGGCGGCTCGACCGGCACGCCGGCCTTGGTGAGCTCGCTGTAGGTGACGCCGGAATCCTCGGAGCCGAACACCAGGCCGTTCAGGCCAAACGGGAACTGCAGCAGGTCCATGCGGCCGGTCGAGGCGCCCTTGGGGATGGCGATCAGCTCGAGATAGTCGGTGCCGAACATGGCGAGGTGGTTCATCGAACCCAGCGAATGGTAGCCGCGCTCGGTCAGGGTGAAGCCCAGCCGCGTGTAGATGTCGGCGGCGCGGTCCATGTCGTCGCGCGCGTTGATGACCACGTGGTCGAGCGTTGCCGCAGGTAAAGTCATTGCCGTTCCCCTCTCGCCTGCCCGTCGCGCCAGCGTCGCGCATCTTGGCACGGCCGGCACCTCAGGATTTCTTATATTCTGGGGAGTTTGCCTCATGCGGGGAAATGATTTCCACGATCGGGCGCTTCCGGAGAATGAACGTCCAAGGTCCCGGCGCGACGTAGCGTCTACAGTACCTCGATCGACGAGGCCCTGACGACCAGTTCCTTTTGGCGGAACCGGGTGGCAACCTGGCTGCGGAAGCGCGCCCACCATTTTCGATCGAGCCGGCCCACCATCACTTCCACCACGACGATGTCGTCGCGATGTTCGGAGCCGCGGGCGTCCTTCCAGGTGCCTTCCGCCGCCGAGCGCGAATAGAAGGTCACGCCGCCGAATTTTTCCGCCAGCTCCGCCTCGACCGTTCGATAGAGTGCCGGGGAGAAGTGCCGGCCCTTGCTGTCGTAGTGGGGGAGGAGGATCTGGACGAGGTGCATGGGTCGCTCGCGCGTCGCTCACGGGGGCAAGCGACTATAGCCTGCGCCGACCGCTATTTCCCGCCATTGAGTTCGGCCACCCGGGACCTTCTCCGAACCCGGCGCTGCATCGTCTGGGGGGAGTCGCAGCGCCGAGCCGGAGGCCTGCACGGAAGGAACGCTTGTGCAGGCTGGAGAGCGATACCGCCTGCAGGGGAAACGCTGTGGCTGATGAAATGTTGCCCGAGTCCCAAAGGGTACAGCCGCGCGAGGGCCCGACATGGCAATTTGCCTCCTGCGAAGAGAGAAGGAGGACGTGCATGGACCGCGGTTTACTTGTCTCGCTCAGCCCCAATGAAGAGTCGACCCTCCGCCAGATCGCGCACGGCATGGCGCATCCCAAGGGTCTTCGTGAACGCGACGTCGAGCGGTTGACGAAACTCGATCTCGTCGAACGCCGCCGAACGGGCCTATGCCTCACGGTGACAGGTGAGCGACGCATTGGTCGAGTGCCGGCCGTCCGTTCCGGCGAAGGTATCGGCGATACTCGTCCCTGAAGGCGCTGCTACGCCGGGCCACACAGACTAGTCCTGCGGGCGATTTGCCGGGATGAGATAGTTGATGAGGATCAGCTCGACTTTCTCATCGCCGCTCAGATTGTCGTAGTCCTCGGGCTCCGCGCCGCCCACGCCTCAGCATCTGCTTGACCGGCCGCCATGACAGGACCAATCACAGGACCAATCCATGGCTTAGCCAATCTGTCCGGGTTTTTGCTGTCTCTCCCAGGGGGTGCACTCCAGAACGCAAAAGGCGAGACTCTGCCGCGAAACCCTTGTGCCATCGGCCTCCGAGCCGTCTCACCCACGTGAGACGGATGAGACGCCGCGACCGGCTTCAGTCGCTCGACACCTATGCCGCAAGCTGCTCGGGCGCTGTGAAGGGCAGTCCCAGCGCCTCGGCGACGGGCCGGCAGGTGAGCTTGCTGGCATGAACGTTGAGGCCGTTCCTCAGGTGCGGGTCCTCGGCGATGGCGCGTCGCCAGCCTTTGTCGGCCAGCGCCAGCACGAAGGGCAGCGTGGCGTTGTTCAACGCAAAGGTCGAGGTGCGGGCCACCGCGCCCGGCATGTTGGTGACGCAGAAGTGCGTCACGCCTTCCTCGAGATAGACCGGATGCGAATGGCTGGTCGGCCGCGAGGTCTCGCAGCAGCCGCCCTGGTCGATGGCGATATCGACGATGACACTGGCGGTCTTCATCGCCCTCACCATGTCGCGCGTGACCAGCTTGGGCGCCGCCGCGCCTGGCACCAGCACGGCGCCGATCAGAAGGTCGGCGCGCCGCACGACCTCCACCAGCGCGTCGTGAGTCGAGAAGATGGTGCGCGCGCCGGGAAGTTGCACGGCGATGCGCCGCAGCACTTCGGCCGAGCGGTCGACGATGGTCACGGTGGCGCCCATGCCGAGGGCGATCGTGGCAGCATGCGTGCCCGATACGCCGCCGCCCAGGACCACGACATCGGCGGGCGGCACGCCCGGCACGCCGCCCAGCAGCACGCCGCGGCCGCCCGAGGTGCGCTCGAGATAGCGCGCGCCGACCTGTGGCGCGAGGCGGCCGGCGATCTCCGACATCGGGGTGAGCAGCGGAAGGCTGCCCGAGGGCGAGGTCACGGTCTCATAAGCGATGGCCGTCACGCCGCTCGCCAGCAAATCCCGGGTCTGCTCCGGATCAGGCGCGAGATGAAGGTAGGTGAAGAGCACCTGCCCGGCGCGCAATCGCTTGCGCTCGGGCGCGAGCGGCTCTTTGACCTTCACGATCAGGTCGGACGCCGCGAAGATTTCCTCCGCCGTTGCCACGATGCGCGCGCCGGCTGCGACGTAAAGCTCGTCCTCGAGTCCTGCGCCCAGACCGGCACCTTGCTCGACCAGCACCTCGTGGCCGTGGCGCACCAGTTCGGCGGCCGACGACGGCACCAGACCGACGCGGTCCTCGTGGTCCTTGATTTCCTTCGGTACGCCAACGCGCATGGACACAAATCCCTACAGCAGGTGGCCCGCGCGCTCGGCCTTGGTGCGCAGGTAGTTCTCGTTGTGCCCGTTGGCCGGGAAGGCGTGCGCCACCCGCTCGGCGACCTCGACGCCGTAGCGCTCCAGGCCGCGGATCTTCTCGGGATTGTTGGTCATCAGACGCACCCGCTTGATGCCCATGCGCGCCAGCATGGTGGCGGCCGGCGCGTAGATGCGCTCGTCGGCGTCGAAGCCCAGTTGTTCGTTGGCATCGATCGTGTCGAAGCCTTCGTCCTGCAGCTCGTAGGCGCGCAGCTTGTTGACCAGGCCGATGCCGCGGCCTTCCTGCGCAAGATAGAGCAGCACGCCCGTGCCTTGCTTCGCAATCTCGGCGATGGCGCCCCTGAGCTGCACGCCGCAGTCGCAGCGCAGCGAGCCCAGCAGGTCGCCGGTGAAGCATTCGGAGTGGAGCCGGATCAGCACCGGCTCGGTGGGATCGATCTCGCCGACCACGATGGCGAGGTGCTCCTTGCCGCCGTCGCTCGGCCGCCAGGCGAGGATGCGGGCATTCTCCGCGCCCTCGAGCGGCACATGCGCCTGCGCCACCTGATGGAGGTTGCGCGCCGCGGTCTCCTCGTAGGCTGCCACGTCGGCGGCATCGACATAGACCAGGTCCTGTTCGCGCGCCCAGTCGCGCCGCTTGTTGTTGGGGTCGCGGCTGAGCGGTCCCAGCACCACGGCCGGCAGCAGGCGCGACAGCTTGGCGAGCTCGATCGCGGTCTCGGCGATGCGCGGCGCATGGCTGGCCACCGGCCGCGACAAATGGCGCACGGCGGCGTGGCGGCTGGCGCCCCTCTGTTCACTTGGCGGTTCCGGCTCGTGCGGCCTCAGGATGATGTCGACCGGCACGCCGTCGGGCAGATCGAGCGTGATGGGTACGTTGGTCTCGCCCATGCCGCCGGCGATATGCGGCGGGATCTCCATGCCGATCGCCTCGGCGCGGCGGCGCGTGGTGACCAGCACCGGGGCGTCCTGGGCGAGCCCTTGCAGGCCGCGCAGGGCGCGCGGGCCGCACGATTCGGCGGCAATCACCAGCCCGCCGCTGCCGTCGTCGTCGCGCAGCACCACGATGCCGCCGCGGCGCAACTCGGCCATGGCGCGCTCGACGGCGGCCACTGCGGCGGCGGTGGGCGACTGAACTTGACCCGGGATCATGCCCTATATCCTTACCACGACACCGCTTTTTGCCGAAGTGACCCGCTTTTGCCGGCCCGCCGTACAATATAGAGTGCAATCATGGACGTGGCAGGTAGCAACAGCATGTCGGTCAACAATCGCGGCAAGAAAATCCTGCTGGTCGACGACGACCAGGCGTTGCGCACCGTCCTGGCCGAGCAACTCGACCTTTATGACGGCTTCACCACCATCCAGGTCGGCACCGCCGCGGAAGGTCTCGAGAAGGCGAAATTGACCCACTACGACGCCGTGCTGCTCGATATCGGTCTGCCCGACATGGATGGCCGCGAACTGTGCAAGCTGATGCGCCGCCAGGGCGTGCGGGCGCCGGTGATCATGCTGACCGCGGCCGATTCGGACGCCGACACCATCCTGGGCCTCGAGTCCGGCGCCAACGACTATGTCACCAAGCCGTTCCGCATCAACGTGCTGCTGGCGCGCCTGCGCGCCCATCTGCGCCAGCACGAGCGCAGCGAGGATGCGGTCATGACCATCGGCCCCTACGAATTCCATCCCGCCGCCAAGATGCTGATGGAAAAGGGCGGCAAGAAGAAGGTGCGGCTGACCGACAAGGAAGCCTCGATCTTGAAATATCTGTTCCGCGCCGGCGATCGTCCGGTAGCGCGCGACGTTCTTCTCAATGAGGTCTGGGGCTACAATGCCGGCGTGACGACGCACACGCTCGAGACCCATATCTATCGTCTGCGCCAGAAGATCGAGAAGGACCCGGCCCAGGCCGCGATCCTGATCACCGACCGCGGCGGCTACCGCCTGCAGCCATAAGAACAAGACCGGAGGCCCGCCCATGAGCACGCAACGCATCTACGCCCTGCCGGTTGAGATCACCGACTGGAAGTTCGACGGCGCGACCGAGATCGCCTTCAGCTGGGAGTACGACGCGGGGTCGGCGGCACTGCTCGAGCTCTACGACAAGGGCAAGAAGCAGCAGTGGGACGCGTCAACGCGGCTCGACTGGTCGCTCGAACTCAATCCTGACAATCCGATGGAGCTCAAGGACGAGGCGATCTCGATCTACGGTTCGGATCATTGGAATAAAATGACCGACAAGGAGCGGGGCTGGCTGCGCCATCACCTGCAGGCCAACTCGATCTCGCAATTCATGCATGGCGAGCAGGGCGCGTTGATCGCCACCGCCAAGATCGTCGGCACGGTGCCCGACATGAACGCCAAATTCTATGCCGCCACGCAGGTCATGGACGAGGCGCGTCATGTCGAGGCCTACAAGCGCCTGCTGCACGAGAAGTTCCAACTCGCCTATCCGATCAACAAGGCGCTGAAGACCCTGCTCGAGCAGACCCTGACTGACCGGCGCTGGGACATGACCTATCTCGGCATGCAGGTGCTGATCGAGGGTCTGGCACTCGCCGCCTTCCAGTCGATCCGCGACAAGTCGGGCAACACGCTGGCCGGCGCGGTCAACGCCTATGTCATGCAGGACGAGGCGCGCCATGTTTCATTCGGGCGGCTGGCGCTGCGCGACTACTACCCGCAGCTCTCCGATGCCGAGCGCGACGAGCGCGAGCAATTCGTGGTCGAGGCGCTCTATTTCATGCGCGACCGCTTCAACCAGTCGGAAGTCTGGGAGCGGCTCGGCCTGCCGGCCAAGACGCTCGACGAGATCCACTACAATTCCAAGCAGATGAATTCCTTCCGCGGCCGCCTGTTCAGCCGTGTCGTGCCGACGGTGAAGGACATCGGCCTGTGGGGCCCGCGGGTGCAGAAGGCCTTCGCCGAGATGGGCGTGATGGAATACGCCAAGATCGATGTCGTCGAACAGCTCGCCAACGACGGCAAGGTGGCCGAGGACTTCGACAGGAAGATGTTCATCGACAAGGCGATCGCGGCGGAATAGCTGCACGGCTCCGCGCGAGACCTGGACCAGACAAGACATGAAAAAGGCGATCTTGGCCGTTGTGCTGTGCGCCTTTGCGGCGGCGTGCGCTTCCGTACCGCCTGCCGCGCCGTTTGGATCTCCCGAGGCAAGCTCCGGCCAGACCAGCTCGCCGGCCAACACCCAGGCGACCCGGCAATACTTTGACAGCCTGACCGCCGGCCCAAGCCCCAACCTGTCGGCGCTCACCCTGCTGATGACCATGATGCCCAAGGGCGGCGACCTGCATCACCACTATTCCGGCGCGATCTACGTCGAGACCTATCTCGATTGGGTGAAGCAAAAAGCCTACTGCATCTATCGCGCCGACAATGCCGGGCTGAAGGCCTCCAAGTTCCGCATCGAGACGAGACCGCGCGGCCTGCCTGACGCGGCGCGCGCCCTCTGCCTGAACGCCGACCAGGTGCGCGCCGACAATGCCTTCTATCGCGAGCTGTTGTCGCGCTGGTCCGACAAGGACTTCGACAACCATTCGCATCAGCAGGTGGCGCCGGACCAGCACTTCTTCGACACCTTCCCGTACTTCGGCCCGATCTCCTCCACCTACGACTACAACCAGGGTCTGCGCCACTTGAAGGCGCGCGCGATCGCGGAAAACGTGCAGTACATCGAGACCATGCTGAACCGCCCGGAGGTTCCCGAGAAGCTGTCGCTACCCAAGGCAGTCGACGGATTGCCGGTCGATGCGGACGAGGCCCAGGTGCAAGCTGCGCTTACCTCACTGTATGATTTTCTGGCCACCAACGGGGCCATGGCCGGCGGCATTGAAAAATACGTCGCCGGAATGAATTCCGCTGCTACAGGCATCGACGATGGCCGTTTCAAGGTGCGCTTTCAGGCCTACGTGGTGCGCTCCAATTCGCCGGCTGAAGTATTCGCCGGCCTGTACATGGGATTCGCCGCAGCCAGGCGCGGCGGCCCCGTCGTAGGGGTGAACATCGTCGGGCCGGAGAACGGCATCGTGGCGATGCGCGACTACAGCCTGCACATGTGCATGTTCGCCTTTCTGAAACAGAAATTCCCCGAGGTCCGGCTGTCCCTGCACGCCGGCGAGCTCACCCTCGGCATGGTGCCGCCCGAGGGCCTGCAAAGCCATATCCGCGAGGCTGTCGAGGTCGCCGGCGCGCAGCGCATCGGCCACGGCGTGGACATTGTCTACGAGCGCGACGCCATCGGCCTGCTGCGTACCATGCGCGAGCGCCGGGTGGCCGTCGAAATCAACCTCACCAGCAACGCCTTCATCCTGGGGGTGAAGAACGAGGCCCATCCGGTGCAGGTCTACCGCAAGCTCGGCGTGCCCTTCGTGATCTCGACCGACGATGCCGGAGTCTCGCGCAACAACCTGTCCGGCGAGTACGTGCTTTACGCCAGCCGCTACAAGCCGAGCTACGACGAGCTCAAGGAGACGGTCTTCAACAGCATCCGCTACTCGTTCCTCTCCGACGCGGAAAAGTCCGCCGAACTGCGCAGCCTCGCGCGGCGCTTTGCCGAGTTCGAAGCCAGGGTGCCGGAACTGGCACGCGGCGCGCGGACCAACTAGGAAAAGTCCAAACGCCTTTTCCGGTCGGGACCGGATGGACAACCTGTTGAAAGCTCACATCTAGTCGCTGTCGCGATGCCGGCGTGAGGCGACGACAACGCTGCGGCCCTGTTCCGGCTTGGGCGTGATCGTTGGCGCCGGGTCGACGATGGGCGGAGCCGCTGGCTGAGGTTGCCGCATGGCCACCTGGCTAAGCACGCTTGCGGTGCCCAGCGTGATGGCCAGTCCGACCACGATCCAAGTCATGGCCCACGTAAGGTGACGCATCCCCCCACCCCAAAACTTTGCAGTTGCCCCGCAAGCTCTTTACACGACGTCGTAGGTGATCTCAACCTCGGATCCGAAGCAATGGCCCTGGCAGGTCAGGATCCAGTCGTTGGCGAGATCGTCGGCCGTATAGATGTCGTTCTTGGCCAGAACGATCTTGCCCTTGATGCGCTTGGCGGCACACGATGCGCAGAAGCCTTCCTCGCATGATGACAGGGGATTGAGCCCGGCGGCGCGCGCCGCTTCGAGGATCGACTGGCCCTTCTTGTAGGGCACCTTGTGCGTCTTGTTCTCGAAATGGATGGTGATCTCACTCGGAATCACGTCGCCTTCCTCAGGCGCCTCGATCGGCACGGCGTCGTTGTCGGAGGCCTCGAAGCGCTCCAGCCGTACCCGCTCGCGCGGCAGACCTGACGCAAGCAGTGCGGCTTCGACCATGTTCATGAACGGCGCCGGGCCGCAGAGATAGGCCTCGGCATTCTCGAAGCCCTTGGCGGCGGCCGCGACCTGGCCGGGCGTGGCGAAGCCGTGCTCGGCGTCGAGATGGTGGATCACCTCCAGCCGGCCGGGATGGGCCTTCAGGAGTGCCGCGAGTTCGGCATCGAAGATGATCGAGGGCTTGTCGCGGTTGGCATAGAACAGGCGCATCCGCCGACTGCCGGCCTTGAGGGCCGACTTGATCAACGAGATCATCGGCGTGATGCCGCTGCCGCCACCGAACAGCAGCAAGGGCGCGTCGCCGTCGCCCAACACGAAGCGACCGGCCGGCGGCATCACCTCGATGGCGCCGCCTTCGATCAGGCTGTCGTTGAACCAGTTGGAACCCTTGCCGCCGGCCACGCGCTTCACCGTGACCTTGAGCTGGCCGTCGGACTCCGGCGAACTCGACAGCGAGTAGCAGCGGTTGAAGGCGCCCGCGGCGTGCGGCACCTTGAAGGTCAGGAACTGCCCGGCGCGATAGCGGAACTTGTCTGCCAGGTTGGCCGGGACATCGAAGACGAAGGAGCGGGCGTCGGGAGTTTCCTGGACGATTCGAGCGATGCGCAATTGATGATAAGCCATTGATAATCCGCGTTCAGCCAACCTGCGATTTCCAGAGGGACTCCCCTATCTGACTGTGATAGGTTCCGCCGAGAAAAATGAACGGAGCGTCATCTTTACGTTCCGCTGGGGAAAGAGACAAGGTTCAGCGCCAGGAGGCAAGAGCCCATGACGACGCAAAAGATTTACCAGCTGCCGGTCGAAATCACCGATTGGAAGTTCGACGGCGCCACCGAGATCGCCTTCAACTGGGAATACGACGCCGGTTCATCCGACCTGCTGAACCTCTATGAAAAGGGTAAGCAGCAGCAGTGGGACACCTCCACCCGCATCGACTGGACGCAGGAACTCGACGAAGGCAACCCGATGGGCATGTCCGACGAGTCCATTCCCATCTACGGCTCGCCCTTCTGGGACAAGATGACCGAGAAGGAACGGGATTGGCTGCGCTTCAACCTGCAGTGCCACTCGATCTGCCAGTTCATGCACGGCGAGCAGGGCGCGCTGATCGCCACCGCCAAGATCGTCAACACGGTGCCGGACATGAACGCCAAGTTCTATGCCGCCACCCAGGTGATGGACGAGGCCCGCCACGTCGAGAGCTACAAGCGGCTGATTCACGAGAAGTTCAAAGCGGCCTATCCGATCACGCCGTCGCTCAAGCAGCTGCTCGAGCAGACGCTGACCGATCGCCGCTGGGACATGACCTATCTCGGCATGCAGGTGCTGATCGAAGGCCTGGCGCTCGCGGCCTTCCAGCGCATCCGCGACACCGCGAAGAACAACCTGGCCGGCGCGGTGAACGCCTACGTCATGCAGGACGAGGCGCGCCACGTCACCTTCGGCCGCATGGCGCTGCGTGAGTACTATCCGCACCTTTCCGATGCCGAGCGCGCCGAGCGCGAGGAGTTCACGGTCGAGGCGCTCTACTTCATGCGCGACCGCTTCAACCAGGCCGAGGTCTGGATGCGTTCGGGCCTGCCGGTCGACAAGTTGATGGAGCATGCCTACAACTCCGGCGCCATGCAGGCGTTCCGCACGCGGCTGTTCACCCGCATCGTGCCGATCCTCAAGGAGATCGGCCTGTTCGGCCCCAAGGTGCAGAAGGCGCTGGGCGACATGGGTGTGCTGGAATACGCCAAGATCGACATCGAGAAACTGATCGGCAACGACCTCAAGGTCGCCGAGGACTTCGACGCCAAGAAATTCGTGCACGACCAGATCGCGGCCGAATAGCCGGCGCGTACACGAGATCGGAAAAGGGGGCGCTCGCGCCCCTTTTTTCACGTCCGCAAGAAAGGCTTGTCACCCTTGATGGTTACGCGGTGGCCGTGCCGGACCTGCGGGTGATAATCGAACGTCGCGCGATGCACGGCGCAGCGATTGTCCCAGAAGGCGATGGCGTGGCGGTCCCAGCGGAAGCGGCACTGGAATTCCGGGGTCTCGGCATGACGCAGCAGCATGCCGAGCAGCGCGTCGCTCTCGGGTTTGCCGAGTTCCATGATCCGGGTGGTGAAGCCGCGATTGACGAACAGGCTCTTGCGCCCCGTCACCGGATAGCTGCGCACCACGGGATGCACCGCCTCGGGAAACTTCTTGTCGGATTTCGAGTAGGCGTCGCGCGAATAGACGTGCGCGCTGGTATGCAGCGCCGAGAGCTCCTCGCACAGAAGCTTGATCGGCTGAGAAAGCGTTTCATAGGCGAGATACATGTTGGCGAAGGCGGTGTCGCCGCCGGACGATGGGTTCTCGTGCAGATAGAGGATCGAGCCCATCGGCGGCTCGGGCTCGCACGACATGTCGGAGTGCCAGACCTCGCCGGTTACGTTCCTGGACGCGGCGTCGGCATGGACCACGCGGATCTCCGGGTGGCCGTCGATCTCGGCCCGGGCGGCGGGATGGATCAGCAACTCGCCGAACAGGCGGCCGAATGCCTTGTGCTGATCGACCGACAGGTGCTGGTTGCGGAAGAAGATCACCTGATGCGCGATCAGCGCGTCGTGCAGCTCGCTCGCCTGGGCGTTGGAAAGCGGAGCCGCGAGGTTGACGCCGGAGATCTCCGCGCCGATCGTCGGCGTGACTTTGCGGACCTTTATCGTCTCGTAAACCATGCCGGGATGATCTGTCCATCCCGGCGGTTTGCCAAGGTCGTCCTTCCTACGGCACAGCTTTCGCCGGTGCCGCCGTCGGCGGCGGAGTCGCCTTCGCAGGGTGTTCTCTCGTCGGCACGGGCTGGAACAGCCACCGCACGGCGCCCAGGACAACGATGACCAATGCCGTTATCGACAGCAGGCCCAGCGATAACAAGACGGCCTTCACGTGGCGGTCAAAGAACGCATAGATCGCGTCCACGGTGTCTTTCACGCCGTCAGCCAAGGCACCGCCCACCCAAGGCACCCAGCGCAGAACGAACTGAAGACCGCCTGACACGGCGTCCGTCACATGGGTCGTGATCCAGACAATTGCGTGGCCTGCCGGCACGAGGAGACACGTCGACGCCAGATAGCCGGCGAGGCAGCCGACAGGGATTGCCGCGATCACGACGACCCAGCGCAACCACCGCGGCGGGTCGCGCTCTGCGATTCGGTTTTGCAGCTTCTCGAGCCAGCTCAGCTTGGCAGAACCGTGAACCTCCTTGATCTTGTTCATCTCCATGACGGTGTTGAACAAGATGCCCGACGCTATGGCGCCAAAAGCCGTTGCAATCCAGCCCGGGCGAGCGAGGAATTGCAGGGCGTCGTGCGCCGGGCTCTTCCATAAAAGGAACGCCGTAAGCAGCCAGACAAGAAGGCCAATCACAACCATTTCAGCGTTGGCCATCTTGCGCCGCCACCATTCGAACGGCTGCTCTTTCATCAACTTACCCAATATCTCCCGATCGAACGTGCCGGTGCTCAGCCATGTGGCCAGGCCCAGCACGAGAAAAGCCTGGGCCCGCGCATAGGCCGCCGACGGATAGGTCAGATATTGCAGGTGGCTCTGAAGCCAGACGAATCCCGCCTTGTAGGAAATGTTTTCTGAAATTCTGGCGGCGCTCTTGCCGCCCTTGACCAACGACAAACGCGGCGCAGACTCCTCGTTGGCGTCTTTGTCCCAAGGGCCACGCACTTCGTTCGTGAAACCCTTCAGCGGCCCGGCGACCGGATCGGTCCAGTCATAGACATTGATCCACTTGAACTTCTCCGGAAACACATACTCATCCTTGTTCGCCGGCACCATGATCGGCCAGATGCCGTGAAACTTGCCGATGGCCGAACCGTAGGTCAGCAGCCCTTCGAGTTTGGCAAACAGCATCCGGCGATCTATGCCGTCCTTTGTCGACAGCCACGTCGGCCGGCGCGGCAGCATCAGCGCGGGGACGTCGTCATTGAGCTGCTTGAAGAGTGTCGAGGCTTTGACCGCGGCCCAGCGCGCCTTCGTGAGGTAGTTGGGCAGGGCGGCTTCAGTCTCCATCAGACCGTTGTGGGCGACGACCGTGCCGAGGCTGTGGGCGACGACGTACCAGCGGTCGTAGTTGCGCATCGAGAACTCGATCAACGCATCGACCATGCGCGCGCGAATCCCGACTCTTGGCGGCTGGCCGATTTCCGACACTTCCGGATTGGCCTCACGCAAGGATTGGGAATACAGCATGACGTCGCCGATGTAGTCGGTCAGGAGGCCGGAGATCGGAACGCGCGGCAGCTTCAGGCGGTCGGCGATGACGTTGTACAATCCGACAGTCCCTACTCCCAGCAGGAAGAGCGCTCCGAGGAAGCCGAGGGTAAAGCGATACAGAGGCTTGAAGCGGTCGCCGCTTGGCACGTACATCTCGCTCTTGAGACCCGGAAGGATCGAGTGTTCCCGGCCGGCGACCGTCCACATCGACAATGCCCAGAACCAGAACTTCACCTGCCGCACGATGGTCGGCGGCTCTCCCAGCTCGGCCCAATAGACCTCGTTGAACTCGAAGCATTTGTCCGAGCCGTCCTTAAGCCTCACCTCAGCGCGAACGATGTTCTTGGCGTAGTCGGGCGTGAACTCGCCCGGCACGTCCTTGTCGACGGCCGGCTCGGTGCTCACCGTGATCGAAGCCACCTGCTCGCCTAAGGCGGCGACGATGTTGCGTGCTTCATTGACCAGATGCTCGTTGGGCTTCTGACTGCCGATGCCATGCACGAGCAGAACGCCAATGCGTTCACAACTACCTGACATTGCGAACCCCCCGAGCCACACGCAGGAGGAGAGGATGACGTATGACCTTCCGTAAGGCAACCCTAGGTTGGGGTCTTTACTTGCAGACCTCAACCTTCGGCGGCGCGTCGATCACGGCGGCCACTCGGGAGATGTCGAGACAGCGTGCGCCGATCCAGGCCTTGCCCTGCACGAACACCGCGAAGCGGGCGAAGGTCGCGGCCTGCTCGGCCGGATTGGGGCGGACGCGGGCCAGCAACCAGGTGAGCGCATAGAGATTGCTGGTGGCAAAGTCGGCCGCCGCCACGTCGAGGTCCTTGCCCCACATCGCGACGTTCTTCGTCGCCGCTCCGGTCGGATCGGCGAGGCCGGACAGCCAGGCATGGGCGTTGCCGGCCAGCGCGTAGGGGCCGCCCTGCTGGGCGCGCAGGTCCCTCACCTGCTGGGCGACAGTGACATAGGCCTGGCCCTCGACGGTGTTGCCTGAGCAGCCCGGGTGCCGGCAGAGCGCGGTGAAGGTGAGGTATTCGGCAAGTATGATCTCGACATTGCCGTTGTTGTGCTGGCGCCACGCCCGCGCCAGGAACCAGCCTTGCGTGAGTTCGTTGCGCCACGGCTTTGCCGCCTGTGACGTGTCACGCTCCAGGTCGCCGATCACGGCTTGCGCAGCGGCCTGCCACTCGGCCGGAATCTGGGCTTCGGTCCGCGTGGCGAAGAGCAGGGCGAACAGCGCTGTGGCAATCAGGCGTGTCATTGCAACCTCAATACTTCCGCGCGGTCTTGCGATCGCGGCTTTCGTACTGCACCAGATTATCGGCGCGCAGCTCGGTGGCGTCACGCGGCGCGAGACGGCGCGCTTGCGCCGACGAGATCAGCCTGTAGTGCCGCACGTCGTCGAGTGCCGCGCCGACCTCCCAGCAATCCTCATCGTTGGTCACCCACATGCTTGGCGGGAAGCGGCGAAGATCGATCGGCACCGAATAGGTGCGCAGGGTCTTGCGTTGCTTGTTGGTGTATTCATGGAAGTACGACATCGCAAGCTCCCGCAGGCTGCGATAGACCGGATCGCGCCAGCGCAGCCAGACGTGGTTGCTCTTGGAGATCGCCCCCCAGCAGCGGCCGCGCCGAAACAGGGTGACGATGTGATCGGAATCGCCCTTGGCCGTGAGATCCATGATCAACGGCGGCTCGCCGTGCAGCCACAGCGCGCAGGCCGCGGTGAACGCCGCCTCGATGCAATGCGCCTGGCGATGGTGCAGCACGCCGCGCACCGAGCGCAGCGTGTCGCCGCCCCGCTCGAAGTTGGCGTGCAGGCCGATCAGGAATTCCTGGACGAGCTGCGGCGTGTCGAGAGCAAGCAGGACGCGGCCCTCGGCGGCGCTGAGGCCGAGCTCGGCAGGCGTAGGGCGTTTGCGTCGGCGCATGACGGCCGAGTGTGCCGTGAGGGGGCGGGGGATACAAATCGGGGTGGGTTGGTGGAGCTGAGGGGGATCGAACCCCTGACCTCCTCATTGCGAACGAGGCGCTCTCCCAGCTGAGCTACAGCCCCTTCCCGAGATGGCGCGGATAAAGCCTGCCGGGCCACCTGTCAAGCAAACGGGCCTATGCTAGCGTCTTTGCTCCTTTCCGCGGAGATTCAGGCAGTGGCAAACGGCAAGAAGGCGATTCAGACCGACGCGGCGCCCCAGGCGCTCGGTCCCTATTCGCAGGCCATCGTGGCGGGCGGCACGGTCTACTGCGCCGGCCAGATCCCGCTCGATCCGCTAAGCGGCAACATCGTGACCGGCGGCGTCGCCGAGCAGACGCATCAGGTGCTGAAGAACCTGCGCGCCGTCCTGAAGGCTGCCGGCTCCGACCTTGACCGCGCCGTCAAGACCACGGTGTTCGTCAAGAACATGAACGACTTCGCGGCCATGAACGAGGTCTATGGCCGGCCGGAATATTTTGGCGCCAATCCACCGGCGCGCTCGACGGTCGAGGTGGCACGCCTGCCGCGCGACGTGCTGGTCGAGATCGAACTGGTCGCTCTTGTCTAGCGACGGCAACGTCATGGCCTGGCTCCTGGGTCTGGGTTCGCTGCTCCTGGCGGGCGTCCTCATCGTCCATCTGCTGTTTGCGCTGCTGCTGATCGTGCCGACCTGGCGCATCTGCGCCCGAGCCGGATTCTCAGGCGCGCTGGCGCTGTTTCATCTCGTGCCGGTGATCGGTTCGTTCATCGTCATGGCGGTGCTGGCCTTCAGCACCTGGCCAAGCGGCGAAGCGTCGCCGGGAAGACGCTGACGATGGGCGCAGAGATTGTCGCCCTGATGGGCTTCTTGGGGCTGGGCAGCTTCTTTGCCGTGATCGGGCTCGTGTTTGCCGGGTGGATGGCGTGGCGCATCGTCGAGAAGGCCGGCCTGCCGGGCTGGGCCGGACTGGGCGCGATCCTGCTCACCCTGACCGGTATCGGCTCGATCGTGCCGCTGGTGCTGCTCTGGGTGTTTGCCTTCATGCGCTGGCCGCGCGACGAGGCCGTCGGTGTCGTGCCGAGAACGGCTGTTTCGCCCTCCGGCGGTCCGCCGGCAGGCCCGGCCGCCTTGCCGCCGCCGTCGCAGGCGCTGGCCGATCATCGCAGCTGGCGGCTCTCCGGCACCACCATCGGCGGCGAGATCGTGTCGCTCGCCATCGATGGCACGTTGGCCACCTATCTTCTGACCGGTGCATCGTCGCGGCAGCCGGCCGAGCTGTCGATTCCCGACCCTTCGGTCGGCCAGCCGCATGCCCGGCTGCTGACCTCCGGCGCCCGGCTGGGCCTGGAGGATCTCGGCAGCCGTGGCGGCACATTCATCGATGGCGCCCGGCTCCTGCCCGAACACGGTGCGCGCGACATTTCCAACGCACGGTCGATCCGGCTGGGCGGCGTAGCCCTGAACCTGTCACGCGCCTGAAATGGGCTTGATCCGCAATCTTGGCCGGGTAGGGTGCGCGCGGCCGGCGGCGCGCCGGTATCGGAGGGCGCTTAGCCGATGATGTCGCTGGCGAGACTGATCGATAGCGTGATCGATATTTATACCTGGGTCGTGATCGCCAGCGCGATCATGAGCTGGCTGGTGGGATTCGGCGTGGTCAACACGCGCAACCAGTTCATCCGCTGGATCGTCGACTTCCTCTACCGCATCACCGAGCCGGCGCTGCGGCCGATCCGTCGCATCATGCCCAATCTCGGCGGCGTCGATATCTCGCCGGTCATTTTGCTGCTCGGTCTGTTTTTCGTCCGCAGCCTGCTGTGGGAGTACGTCTGGCCGGCAATCCTGCACTGACGCCGCTTGGCGACCAGTCGCCGCTTGGCGACCCGCCGTTCCTGCGTCGCACGGCCAATGGCGTGATGTTGGTGCTGCGCGTCCAGCCGCGGGCCCGCCGCACGGCGCTCGAGGTCGACAAGGCCGGCGTGCTGAAGTGCGCGGTGACGGCGCCGCCCGAAGACGGCAAGGCCAATTCGGCGGTGATCGATCTGCTCTCCCGGGAATGGCGGTTGCCGAAATCGGCCTTCGAGGTGGTGCGAGGTGCTGGCGCGCGCAGCAAGACAATAGGGATGACCGGCGACGCTGCGGCGCTGGCCCAGCGGATCGACGAATGGATGCGGAAACATGTCTGAGGCAAGACTGATCGACGGCAAGGCGTTCGCCCAGGGCCTTCGCCAGCGGGTGGCCGCGGGCGTGGCCGAGCTTTCCGCCAAGGGTATTGCCCGGCCGGGGCTGGCGACCGTGCTGGTCGGCGGCGATCCGGCGAGCCAGGTCTATGTCCGCAGCAAGGGCAAGCTGGCGGCCGAGCTCGGTATGACGAATTTCGATCATCGCCTGCCGGCGGAAACCACCGAAGCCGAATTGCTGCACCTGATCGCCAGGCTGAACGCCGACCCCAAGGTCAACGGCATCCTGGTGCAGTTGCCGCTGCCCAGGCATATCGTTACCGCCGATGTGCTGCTGGCGGTCGATCCGGCCAAGGACGTCGACGGCTTCCATCCCCTCAATGTCGGACGGCTGGGCTCGATTGCGCCTGGCGCGCCGCTCGATTTTCCCGTGCCGTGCACGCCGCTCGGCGTCTCGATGTTGCTGGCCGATGTTCTCGGCTCGCTCGCCGGCCGCCACGCCGTGGTGATCGGCCGCTCCAACCTGGTCGGCCGGCCGGTGGCGCAACTGCTGCTGCGCGCCGATTGCACCGTGACGATCACCCATTCGCGCAGCCGCGATCTGCCGGCGCTGTGCCGCCAGGCTGATATTGCCGTGGTGGCGATCGGCCGCCCCGACTTCGTGCGCGGCAGTTGGATCAAGCCGGGTGCCGCCGTGATCGATGTCGGCATCAACCGCGTGCCGACGGCCGATGGCAAATACAGACTGGTCGGAGACGTGGCCTTCGCCGAGGTTCTGCCGGTGGCCGGCCATCTCACGCCGGTGCCGGGCGGCGTCGGCCCGATGACCGTGGCCTGCCTGATGTTCAACACCCTGCAGGCGGCGCGTCGTGCGGCTGGGTTGTCGGTCGCTTCGATATAGGACCCGACCCCCTCCGTCGCCTGGGAGGCGACACCTGCGCGATTTGGCCGCTTCGCGGCCAAACGCTAACCCGAAGACGGGGGAGGAATGACTCCCTCTTATCCCTCCCCCGTCTTCGGGGGAGGTGGCCGAAGGCCGGAGGGGGTCATGATCAGTTCTTCAGCATCCCCGCCACCAGCGCCGCCGCGTTGTAGCGCATCATGGCTTCGTAAGTCGGCGCCGGTCCGTCGGGCCTGGACAGGGCGTCGCTGTAGAGCGGTGGGCCGACCACGCCGCCGGAGTCGCGGGCGATCTGCTCGACCAGGCCGGGATTGGTCATCTTCTCGACGAACAGCGCCTTGATCTTCTGCTCGCGGACCTGGCGGATCAGGGCCGCCACCTCGCGGGCCGACGGCTCGCTGTCGTTGGAGAGGCCGCGGGCGGCATGGAACTGCACGCCATAGGCCTTGGCGAAATAGCCCAGCGCGTCGTGGCTGATGATGGCCTTGCGTCGGTCGGCCGGCACCTTGGCGATCTCGCTGCGGATCCACAGGTCGAGCTCGGCCAGGCGCCTGTCGTAGATCGCGGCGCGCTCACGATAGCGCGCGGCATTGGCCGGATCGGCCGCCGCGAGGCCGCTGGCGATGTTGGCGACGTAGCGGCGGGTGCGGGCGACATCCTGCCAGCAATGCGGATCATGCCCATGGGCATGGCCATGACCATTCTTCTTCCCCGCATCGAGCGCGGCCACGCCGGCCGATGCCACGATGCGCCGGCCCTTGAACGATGCCGCGCCGGCAAGACGGTCGATCCAGCCTTCGAAGCCGAGACCGTTACTCACCAGCGCCTGCGCATCGCTCAGCGCACGCGCGTCTGTCGGCTTGGGCTGATAGCTGTGGGCGTCGGTGTCGGGGCCGACCAGGGTGACGACCTCGATCCTCTCGCCGCCGACTTCGGTCAGAAGATCGCCGAGGATGGAGAAGGTCGCCACGGCCTTGATCCTGGTCTGGGCCAGGGCCGGCGAAACGGCGGGCAGCAGCGCTGCAGCGAGCAGGGAACGTCGGAGCATACTGTTATATTATAACACTAGAGCGGAAAGTCGAGCCACCTTGGTGCGTGGCCGGTGGCCGCGAAGAAGCGCAGCAGGTCGGCCGCCGCCACGGTCGTGGTCATGGTGTTGACCAGCGGATGGGCGTTGATCGGCCCGCCATCGCTGAGGCCGCGGTCGAGCGCCAACCGGACCTGATGCGCAGTATCGTTGATCAGCGCAAAGGGCGTCACCGACCCGGGCTCGACGCCGAGCACGCGACTCAGCCGCTCGGGGCTGCCGAAGGAAAGTCGGCCGGCATCCAGCACCTCGCCCAGGCGCTTGAGGTCGACCGCGCGATCCTCATTGGCCACGACCAGCCACATCTCTTCCTTCCTGTTGCGCAGAAACAGGTTCTTGATGTGGTGGCCGGGCAGCTCGCCGCGAAGGGCCTTGGCCTGCTCGACGGTGAAGACGGCCGCGTGCTCGACGGTGCGCTGTTCGATGCCGAGTTCGGCGAGGTGGGCGAAGAGTTGTTGCGGGCTCTGCATCGGGCTACAGGATCGGAATGAAGGGCATCGTACTTTCAGGCGGCAGCGGCTCGCGGCTTTACCCGATGACACGGGCTGCCAACAAGCAGCTCCTGCCGGTCTACAACAAGCCGATGGTCTACTACCCGCTCACCACGCTGATGCTGGCGGGCTGTCGCGACATCCTGCTGGTCGTCAATCCCGGCGACAAGGAAGCCTATCATCGCCTGTTCGGCGATGGCCGACAGTGGGGCCTCGACATCAGCTACGCCGTCCAGGAGCGGCCGGGCGGCATCGCCGAGGTCTTTATCGTCGGCAAGAATTTCATCGGCCACGACCGCGTCGGCCTTATCCTGGGCGACAATCTCTTCTATGGCGATTCACTGCCGGCGATGGCTGAGCGCGGCGCCAAGGGGAGCGGCGCGGTGGTCTACGCCTATTGGGTGGCCGATCCGCAGGCCTATGGCGTGGTCGAGTTCGATGCCGCCGATAGGCCGGTCTCGATCGTCGAGAAGCCCAAACAGACACGCTCCAACTGGGCGGTCACCGGGCTCTATTTCTACGATTCGGATGTTTGCGAAATTGCCACGCGGATACCGCGCTCGGCGCGTGGCGAACTCGAGATCAGCGACATCAATGCACACTACCTCAAGCACGGCCGGCTCACCGTCGAGAAGCTGGGCCGCGGCTACGCCTGGCTCGACACCGGCACGCCGTCGAGCCTGCTGCGCGCCGCGCAGTTCGTCGAGACGGTCGAGGAGCGCCAGGGCCTGCAGATCGGCAGTCCCGAGGAGGTCGCCTGGCGCAAGGGCTATATCGACAATGCCGGCTTTGCCCGCCTGATCGAGCCGATCAAGGAAAGCGAATACGGCAAGTATCTGCAGCGTTTGCTGGCCCGCGGCTAACGCGCGAACGCAGCTCGCGGGGGCGGCGTGTAGCGCTGCAGGGAGCGAAGCGACCGAAGCGCGGGCGCCGCACCGTGCAGAAAGAGTCCAAGTGCCGAAACGCCGTAAGCCCGTTGATTTCGGCGACTTGCAAAGACCCTCGAAAACCCCTATCACCTCCGCCTTCCGGCGTACTACCCTGCCGGATCGGAGCGCGGGCGTAGCTCAGGGGTAGAGCACGACCTTGCCAAGGTCGGGGTCGAGGGTTCGAATCCCTTCGCCCGCTCCAATCTTCCCCAAATCTGAAGACAAGCGGCTCTTTCGTCGTGAGGTCCTATGTCGAGCGCGCTGCTGATCGTCGACGTGCAACGGGGCATGTTTGCCTACGACCTGGCACCCCATCGCGGCGAGGAGATCGTGCGGCGCATCGCGGGCGTGCTGGCGCGCGCCCGCGCCGAAGGTGTGGCAATCGTCCATGTCCAGCATGATGGCGGCCCGAGCGACCAGCTCGCCAAGGGCTCGCCCGGCTGGCCGCATCACGTATTGGCCGCGCCGCAAGCCGGCGAGATGATTGTCGAGAAGCGGCACTCCAGCGCCTTCCATGACACCGATCTGCATCGCCGCTTGAGCGATGCCGGCATCGACCGGCTGGTCGTCGCCGGCATGCAGACCGAGATGTGCGTCGACTCGGCATGCCGTGCTGCCGCGGCACTGGGATATCGCGTGGTGCTGCTCGGCGACGCGCATACGACGTTCGACACGCCGGAACTTTCGGCCGAGCGCATCATCGCCCACCACAATCGCCTGCTTGGTCGCGGCTTTGCCGAGCTGAGCGACACAAGGCAGGTGCGCTTCTAGAGCGCGCTCCGGCGTATAATATTGTTGCACCAGGGGTGTGGCTGGATTCTGGACGAATCGCCCAAAACCCTTATGCCATCGGCGTCGGAACCGTCCAAACTGGTCTGGACGTTTTTGGACGGTTCACTGTCGTCCTGAGCGTAGCGAAGGACCTGACGCCAACCCCAAAGGTCCGTGTCTGGTCGTTCGGTGAGGTCCTTCGCTACGCTCGAGGCGGAGATTACTCCGCCGCCGCCGACAATTAACGCGGCACCGTCATCGCCGCGAGCGTCGACACGTCGCCGCTCTTGTCGAGCGTCCAGACCGCGTCGATCAGCTTCTGGATGTCGTGTCCGGGCCGCCAGCTCTCTGCCTCGGCGCGCAGCTTGTCCTCGATTTCCCCGTCCTTCAGCGGATTCGACGCACTGCCCCGCGTGGCCTTAGTCGCGACGTGGTGCTTCTTGCCGTCCCTGGTCCAGAAATCCATTTCGACGGCGATGGTCGAGATGGCCGGATCGCTCGCGACTTCGATCCTGCTGCGCATCTCCTTGACCGCCGGATCGTTGACGCAGGCATCGGTGAACTGATCGAGACCCGCCTTGCCCAGCACGAGGGCCGCGGCGACGGCGTGCTGCAGGCTCACCTGGCTCTCGCGGCCGGTGGCGACCTCGGGTCGATCCGTCCGCTGTAGCAGCAGGGGATTGCCGCGTATGGCGACCCGCTCGATGACGCCGTCGGGATGGGCGCGCCGCCAGTCGAGGGCGCAATCGAGCAGCGGGTGGATCACGAACCCGCAGGGGTAAGGCTTGATCGAATTGTTGGCCACTTCCCAGCTCTCGCCCAGGCCGTCGGTCAGGGCGGCCCAGTTCGGCGGCTCGCCCATGGCGGCGAGGAAGCCCTGGGCGCCGGCGATCGGCTCTGCCGGTCCCATAAAACCCTTCTCCGCCAGCAGCGCCGACCACAGGCCGTTCCTCGCGGCGTTGCCGACCGAGATGCTCTTGGCCGGCCAGCCGAGACATTCGCACAGGCCGGAGGATTGCGTGGAGGCGTTGCCCAGCGTCCAGACGATCCGATCCTCGGCGAGGCCGAGCAGCTTGGCGGCGCCGGCGGCGGCGCCGAAGACACCGCAGGTCGAGGTGATGTGCCAGCCCTTCGGATAGTGCCCGGGCGACACAGCGCCGCCCACCCGGCACTCGATCTCGAAACCGAGAATGAACGCCAGCAGCAACTCAGGTCCCGTCACATGTCGCAGCTCGGCGAGCGACAGCAGCGCCGGCGCGAGCGGCGCCGTCGGATGGACGACCGTTGGAAGATGGGTGTCGCAATAGTCGAAGACATTGGCGCCGGCGGCATTGAGGAAGGCCGCACTCAAGGCATCGATGCGCTCGGTGCGGCCGATGACGGTTGCCTGCTTGCCGCCGGAGAACTCGGCAAGAGTTGAGAGTGCCATCTCGACTGGCCCGGTGCGGCAGCCGGCGAGCGCCACGGCGAAGAAATTCAACAGCGCGCGCTTGGCCTCGTGGCGGACAGGATCGGGGATGTCTTGCCAGTGCGTCTCGACGATGAAGCGGGCGAGCTCTTGCGTAATGCCGGGTCTGGGAAGCATGGGTGTCTTTCGGGTGTGTCTTGCAAGGCCGTTCGGCCCGTTCACCTAACGCCATTTGGGGTCAGCGTCGATTCAGTGCCAGACTGCCCCTCGAAGGCCATGACCCCATCCGCCGTCTCCGCTCCGGCCGCTTCACCTACCAACCTGCGGCCCGCTCTCGGTGCCTTGGGCGTCGTCTTCGGCGACATCGGCACCAGCCCGCTCTATGCGTTCCGCGCGAGCTTCATCGGCGACCGCCGGCTGCCGATCGACGAGCTGCACGTGATGGGCGTGCTCTCGCTGATCGTCTGGGCGCTGATCCTGGTGGTCACCGTCAAATATGTCCTGATCACCATGCGCGCCGACAATCGGGGCGAGGGCGGCTCCTTCGCGCTGCTGGCCCTGATCCGCCGGGTGGCGCGCAGCTCGCGCCTGCTGCCGGCCATCACGACGGGCGCGCTGCTCGCCACGGCCCTGTTCTACGGCGACGCCGTGATCACGCCTGCGATCTCGATCCTCTCGGCGGTCGAGGGCCTGACCCTGGTTGACGAAAGCTTCAGCGTTGCCGTCGTGCCCATCACGCTGGTCATCGCCGTGGCTCTCTTTGCCATCCAGCATTATGGAACCGGCGTCGTGGGTCGCTTGTTCGGGCCGGTGATGTTGGCCTGGTTTGCAGCCATTGCGGTGCTCGGCGCCGTGAGTGTCGCCGACCGGCCGGGCATCCTGGCGGCGGCCAACCCGACCTATGCTTTCGCCATGATCGCCGCCGATCCCCTGCGCGCCTTCGTTACCCTCGGCACTGTCGTGCTCACCATTACCGGTGCCGAAGCGCTCTATGCCGATATGGGACATTTCGGCCGTCGCCCGATCTCGCGCGCCTGGATGGTCGCAGTCCTGCCGGCCCTGCTGCTCTGCTATGCCGGCCAGGCGGCGCTGGTGCTCGACGACCCCAAAACGATCGATCAGGCCTTCTTCCTGCTGGCGCCGCGCTGGGCGCTGTGGCCGCTGCTGGCGCTGGCGACCGTGGCGACGGTGATTGCCAGCCAAGCCACCATCACCGGCGTCTTTTCCATCACGCAGCAGGCGATTCAGCTCGGCTACCTGCCGCGGCTCGCGATCGTCCATACCTCCGCCGCGGAGCGCGGACAGGTCTTCGTGCCGGCCGTCAATGTGCTGCTCTGCGTGGCCGTGATCGGCCTCGTCCTGGGATTCAAGTCCTCGACGGCGCTGGCGGCTGCTTACGGTTTCGCGGTGACCTCGACCATGGTGCTGACGACCCTGATCATGGGCTTCGTCATCTTCCGCATCTGGCGCCTGCACAGGGTCTGGGCCGTTCTGGTCTACGCCGTGTTGTTGATCTTCGACCTCGCCTTGTTCGGCGCTTCCGCCACCAAGATTCCCGATGGCGCCTGGTTGCCGCTGACGATCGCAGCCGGGCTGATGCTGCTGTTCACCACCTGGTCGCGCGGCCGGACGCTGCTGGCGGCGCGCCTTGCGAGCGATGCCATGCCGGTCGCGGACTTCCTGCGCTCCACCGCCCGCGTCCAGCGCGTGCCGGGGATGGCGGTCTACTTCACGCGCGACCCAACGGTTGCGCCGACGGCGTTGCTTCACAGCCTCAAGCACTACCACGTGCTGCACGAGCGCGTGTTGCTGCTGACCATACAGACGGCCCTGCTGCCGCATGTAAGGCACGCGAATCGACTGCACTTCGAGGAGCTGGCGCCGGGCACCGGCCGCGCGGTGTTGACCTTCGGTTTCCGTGACGAGCCGAATGTACCCAAGACGCTGAGGTTCCTGCCGCCGGACTGGCACGAGGAGCGGATGCGCATCGGTTACGTCCTGGGTCGTCAGATCCTGATTCCCGCCGCCCGGCCCGGCATGGCGCTGTGGCGCGAGGCGGCGTTCGCCTCGATGGTCCGGCTGTCGAGCTCGGCGATGGAATATTACCACCTGCCGCCCGATCGCGTCGTCGAGCTCGGCAGCCAGGTTCAGATGTGACTGCGCGGATGTGACAGTCAGGCGGACTACTCCACCGCGATTCTGACGGCGGCGGGCGGTCAGGCCACTTCACCGAGCGGGCCGTCGACTTTGGCGAAGGGCGTGCGCACGCCCGCGGCCAGCCAGATATCGACGGGCCGTGGCACCGGACGTCTCCTTAAGCGGCTTGTTCGAGCGTCGAGGCGACGTCGCGCGTGGTGACGCGCCTGAGATCACGCACCTGGGTGGTGTCGAACGGCCGCGCGCGATGCATGGTGCAGCGATTGTCCCAGATCACGAGGTCGCCCTGGCGCCAGCTGTGGGCATGCACGAACTGGCGCTGGGTGGCGTGCTCGATCAGGTCGAGCAGCAGGAGGCGGCCGTCCGCGACCGGCATGCCGATGATGTGCGAGGCGTGGGCCGCGAGATAGAGCGTCTTGCGCCTGGAGCCGGGATGGGTGCGCACGACCCGCTGCGGCACCGGCGGCAGGCTGGCGCGCTCCTCGGGCGTGTATTTGGTGACATCGAGTTGGCCGCGCGAATGCCAGATCGAGTGCTCGGCGATCAGTCCGTCGAGTTCGCTTTTCTTCGTCTCCGGCAAGGCGTCATAGGCCGCGCGAAGGTCGGCGAATTCCGTATCGCCGCCCTGGCCGGGCACGACATGGGCGTAGAGCATGGAGAGCGCTCCTGGCACAGCGCGGAACGAGGCGTCGGTGTGCCAGAAACGGTTAGCGAGCCCATCGAGCCGGCGGCGGTGATTGACCTCCATCACCTTGCTGTCGCCGTCGAGGTTGGAGATATCGGCGATCTCGTCACGCGCCAGGCGATGCTTGATGCTGCGGTGCCGCGCCTTCTGTGCCGAGGAATGGATCGGACCGAAATGGGCGGCGAAGTCGATCTGCTGGTCGTCGGTAAGTTTCTGATCGTGAAAAACCACGACCGCGTAGCGGTTGATCGCATCCTCGATGGCGTCGCGGTCGGCGGCCTCGAGCGGTCGCGCAAGGTCGATACCGGAGATCTCGGCGAAGAATTGCGGATGGGTTGGCTTGACGGTGATGCTCATAGCCGCCTCCTGCCGCTATAGTATCAGGCCAAGCCATTTTCTCCCAGGAAACGCCATGCCGCAAACAGTCAAACTCGCCCTGCTCGATGATTACCAGAAGGTCGCCATGCGCATGGCCGACTGGGACCGACTGAAGAAGCGCGGCGTCGAGATCACCGTCTTTCATGAGCCGTTCTCCTCGATCGAGGATGCGGCCAGGAAACTGGCGCCGTTCCAGATCCTGGGACTGCTGCGCGAACGCACGGCCTTTCCGCGCGCCTTGATCGAGAAACTACCGAACCTCAAATTCATGGTGCTGACCGGCGCCCGCGCGGCGAGCCTCGACGACAAGGCGGCGGCCGAACGAGGCATCCCGATCTCGACGACGCCGGGTGGCGGCTCGAACGCACCGACGGCGGAGCTCGGCTGGGCGCTGCTGATGATGTGCGCCCGCGATCTCGCCAAGGCCGAGCGGCTGGCGCGCACCGGCAAGTGGCACGACGGCATCGAGCAGGCCATCGTGCTCGAGGGCAAGCGGCTCGGCATCCTCGGCCTCGGCAAGCTGGGCAGCCGCGCCGCCGCCTACGGCAGGGCGTTCGGCATGGACGTCGTGGCGTGGAGCCAGAATCTCACACACGAGAAGGCTGCCGCCGGCGGCGCGAAGCATGTCAGCAAGGACGAGCTGCTCGCGACATCGGACTTCGTGTCGATCCATCTCGCGCTGTCGGATCGCACGCGCGGGCTGATCAAAGCGGCCGACCTCGCCAGGATGAAGAAGACCGCGATCCTGGTGAACACCTCGCGCGGCCCGATCGTCGACGAGGCGGCCCTGATCGCGGCGCTGAAGAATCGCACCATCCTGCACGCCGGCCTCGACGTCTACGACAAGGAGCCGCTGCCGGCCGACCATCCGCTAACCAAGCTCGACAACGTCACCCTGATCCCGCACCTGGGCTACGTCGTCGAGGACAGCTACCGCCACTTCTACGAAGGCACGATCAAGGACATCGAGGCCTGGCTGGACGGCAAGCCGATCAACGTCCTCAATCCGGATGCGCTGAAAAAGTAGGGCGCGATGTCGATTCGGGAGCTGCTGGAACGTCGATGAAGTGACGGTACACGCCGTCCCAACCCAGGAGATCGACATGGCTCAATATATGTTGCTGCTGCACCAGGGCCCCGGCAACATGGCCGAGCTGCCGCGCGAGAAGATGATGGAAGTGGTCAAGCGCTACTACATCTGGTCCGACACGATGCGCAAAAAGGGCAAGCTGGTCGGCGGCGAGAAGCTGGCAGCAGGCGGCGTGCGTCACATCAAGGTCAAGGACGGCAAGCCGGTGGCGAGCGATGGCCCTTATGCCGAGGCCAAGGATGTGGTCGGCGGCTATTTCACGATCGAAGCGAAGGATGTCGCCGAAGCCGAGGCGATCGCCAAGGAGTGCCCGCATCTGTGGAACGGCACCAACTGGATCGAGCTTCGACCGGTCGACACCATGACGGTCGAACAGGCGAAGACGAGCTGAGCGCTCCCGTCCACGACCTGGTCGCCGCGCTGGCGCGCGATTCGGCCCATCGCCTGGTCGCGGCGCTGGCGCGGCGGCTGGGCGCGGGCCGCATCGCCGTCGCCGAGGATGCGGTCCAGCACGCGCTGCTGCAGGCTCTGTCGTCGTGGCCCTTCAAAGGGGCGCCGGCGCGGCCGGAAGCATGGCTGGCCGTGGTGGCAAAGAACCGTGCGCTCGACCTGCTGCGCCACGAGGCGCGTGGACTGGCGCTGGCCGAAGAGCTGGCGCCGGTCCCGGCGCCGACTGCGGAATGCGAAGGCCGCTTCGACCGGGAACTGAACGACGACGAGCTGGCACTGCTCTTCGCGGTCTGCCATCCCGCGCTTTCACCCGAGATGCGGGTCACCTTCGCGCTGAAGGCGGTGTGCGGTCTTACCGTGCCGCAGATCGCCGCCGGCTTGCTGAGCGAGCCCGCGACGATCGCCCAACGCCTGGTGCGGGCGCGGCGGCAGCTCGAGCAATCGGATGCGACGATCGGGTCCCCGCCGCCCGAGGCCTTGCCTGAGCGGGCCGAGTCGGTGCGCACCGCACTCTATCTCATGTTCAACGAAGGCTATTCGGCGTCGTCGGGCGAGGAGCTTGTTCATCCCGAACTCTGCGTCGAAGCCGTACGTCTCGCGCGTGCTTTGGCACACCATCCGGTGACCGCCGGACCGGCGAGCGACGCGCTGGCGGCGTTGCTCGCACTCACCGCTGCACGCCTGGCGACGCGGGTCGGCCCCGACGGGGTCGCGCAGTTGCTTGAAGACCAGCCGCGCGATCAATGGGACGGCAGCCTGATCGCGCTCGGTCTTGCCCATCTCGAACGCTCGGCCAAAGGCGAGGAGCTGACGGTCTGGCATATGCGCGCTGAGATCGCCTCTCTGCATGCGACGGCGCCGAGTTCGCGGCAGACCGACTGGTCCCGCATCGGGGCGATCTACGATCAGCTCCTGGAGATCGACCCGTCGCCGATGGTCGAACTGGCTCGCGCCGTCGCGGTAGGCCGTGCCGAAGGGGCGGCGGCGGGTCTCGCTGCCTTGCCGATGATCGATGGCAGTCCCTACGTCGAAGCGGCGCGGGGCGTATTCCTGGCCGAACTCGACCGGCGCGACGAGGCACGCCGGCATTTCGAGCGCGCACTCGGGCTTGCCCGCACGACGCCGGAGCGCCGTCTCATGGCCCAGCGCCTCGCGGCACTTTCATCCGAACCACGATCAGCCAGGTCGACGCGGCAAGGATTATCGCGGCGGCACCCCATTCGGCGTTCGACAGATGGGGTGGCGTGACCCAGCCGAGATGCGCCGCCGTAGCCTCCAGGACGATGGCAAAGAACGGCATGGCGGTGAGCGCTATCAGGTAGGTCTGCACGCCGGTGTGGTTGATCGTCCAGAAGCCGAGCCAGGTCCCCGGCGCGCGGAACAGCAGTCCTGCCAACATGGCATAGAGCCAAAGCTCCAAGCGACCGAAGGCATCGCCGGCGCCGGCCCATGGCGAGGTGACCGCGCCGCTGAGGCCGAGCAGCGACCAGACGACGATCAGTGCGACCGAGGCCGCCACCAGGATCTCGCCGGTGAAGCGGCTGCGGGCGGCCAGATCGGTCGAGCGGTTGCGCGGGTGATACGCGACCATCCACGAGCCGGCGACGGCCATGGCTTCGGACACGACCAGCCAGCCAAGGCCGCGCCACGCCTCGGGCGCCAGCGCCAGGGCGAATGCGGCGATGCCGATTGCCAGCAAAGCCAGCCCCGGCCAGTCGCGGCGGTGCGGTGCGGCGCGAGTGAGGAACCAGCCGGAGCCCGCACCGATCAGCACGCTCAACGTCGCAAGCAGCGTGCTCTCGGTGATCGCAAGCCAGACGATTGCCGCGGCCGTGGCGCCGTTTATGGCGACGCGCAGGAAGGCGTAACCGATGGTCCACGGCGCCAGCAGGCCAGACCAGCTTCCGGCGGCGCGACGGCCGATCCACAGCAGGGCGAGGCCGGCAGTCAGGAGCTGCACCAGCGTGTAGGCCCAGGCATCGAGCTGGGCGCCATTCACGACATGGCGCGTCAGCAGGAGATAGAGCGACCACAGGAGCGAGTTGAAGAGGCCGAGCGCCAGAAGAGGACTGCCCATGTGCGATATCGGGGGCGGCTCAGGTCCTGAAGCGCAGCAGCAGGTGATTGACGCCGTTCAACTTGATGTAGAGGTCCTCGAACTGGGCATAGAAATCCTCCCATTGCGGCAGGCCGCCTTGGGCGCCGAGCGCGGTGTAGATCTCGGCAACGGTTTTGCGCCCGTCGATCTGCGAGATGATGCGCGGCGCCAGCGCCGGCAATTGCGCCCGCCACGGGAAGCCATCGAGATTGGCGACCAGCGGCGCACCGGGTTGCAGACCGTCGGCGAGCTTCTGCGCATCCATCTCGCGCAGCACCGGAATGGCCGAGGTGTCCTCGGGTCGCGCCACCGTGTCGAAGCCCGCGCGCGTGGCATAGAAGACATGGGTGCGCAGGTTGCCGGACAACCGCTCGGCGAAGGCGGCACGCTCGAGCAGCGGCAGCGAGCTTGCCTGCCGTGCGATCACCGGATCGCTCATGTAGGTGGCGGGCTCGTAGCGCACGGGCTCGAGGAAGGCCACGACCCGCAAGCCTGCCTCGCCTGCCAAGGTGCCGATCTCGGGCACGGTGAAAGCGCGATCGCAACTGTGCAGCAGCAGGTCATAGAGGCCGGCATCGCCGCCGGTGACGTGATCGTTGAGATAGGGATTGCGGCGGAACAGGTTCGTGGTCGGCAGGAATCGGATCAGGCGTCGCGCCATCGCCAGCCGATCCTCCAGAGCCATCGACGGCGGGGCGATCGTCTGCAGCAATTCTTGCAGGGGATAGACGCCGCTCCGGCCATACTGGCCGTAGAGCATGACGCCGACGCCGCCATCCGGCTGCAGTACGCTTGCCAGCGCGCGCATGCCGGCTGCCGGATCGGGCAGGTGATGCAGCACACCGGTACAGTCGATGTAGTCGAACTGGCCGAAATTGCTCGATGGCAGGTCGAGCAGCGAGCCGGTCACGAACTGGATGTTGCGCAGGCCGCGCGCCTTGGCGCGGCCCTCGCAGATCGCGCGCGAGGCCGAGGAAAGATCGAGATAGATGATCTCGCCGGGGCAGCGCCGGTCGGCGAGCTGCTGGGCCAGCATGATGCAGGCATCGCCGGTGCCGCCGCCGGCCACCAGGGCGCGGAACGGCCGGGTGAAATTGAGCCGGCCGGAAAACAGGTAATGATTGATCTCGAGGATGTGGCTCGGCGTGCCGGTGATCAGCCGGATCACCTCGTCGCGCGGGTCGCGCGGCGGGTAGGGCAACGCTTCGTACTGGGCGCGAACGTCATCCACAGGTGAGGGAATCGTCATTATGGCCTTGTTTCATGGCGAGCGGGCCGCTACCCCCAGAAAACGCAAGGATACGGCATCGTCCGCACCGGATTAGTGCAACAATTCGCGGGACCATGAAAGGCTATTTCGGCATCGGAATCGAAGGCCCGAGCAAGGCCGTGAACGTCGGCACCTTGTTCCGTACCGCCCATGCCTTCGGTGCGTCCTTCGTCTTCACCGTGCGTGCCCAGTACAATCCGCACCAAGGCTCGGCCAGCGATACATCCGACACGCCGCGCTCTGTGCCGACCTATCATTTCGCCGACCTGGCCGCTTTCTGCCTTCCGCTCGGTTGTCGCCTGGTCGGCGTCGAAATCACCGATGATGCCATCGAGTTGCCGAGCTTCCGGCATCCGCGCCAGGCCGCTTATGTCGTGGGCTCGGAGCGCGAGGGCCTGTCGGCGGATTTACAGTCGCGCTGCGACTACGTGGTGAAGATCCCGACACGCTTTTCGGTCAATCTTGGCGTCGCCGGCGCCCTGGTCATGTACGACCGGCTGCTGACTCTGGGCCGCCATGCGCCGCGGCCCGTGGCCGAGGGGGCGCCCACCGAAGCGGTCGAACTGCCGGTGTTCGGCGATCCCGTCTACAGGCGCCGTGCGCGGTTTCGCCAAAAAAAGCTGTCGAAACAATAGCCTTATGCTCTCCCTCTGGCGGGGAGGGGGAGCATGCCCTATCTGATGGCGCACATGCCCGCGCTGCCCACCGAACCGCTGCAGATCGTCGAGCCCTTCCGGGGCCGCAACGACACGCGCCGCAATCTGGTCGGGCTGTCGCGCGACGATCTGAAGACGACCTTGGTGGAGGCCGGTCTCGAGCCGTTTCGCGCCCGTCAGGTCTGGCAGTGGATCTACTGGCATGGGGTCAGAGATTTCGAGCGCATGACCAACGTCGCCAAGAAGACGCGCGAGCGCCTGGCCGAATTGTTCGTGGTCGAGCGGCCGCAGATCGTCACCGAACAGCGCTCGGTCGACGGCACGCGCAAATGGCTGCTGCGCTTTTCAGACGGCAACGAGGCCGAGACGGTCAACATCCCCGAGGAGGATCGCGGCTCGGTCTGCGTGTCGAGCCAGGTCGGCTGCACGCTCACCTGCAGCTTCTGTCACACCGGCACCCAGCCGCTGGTGCGCAACCTCGCGCCGTCGGAAATCGTCGGCCAGTTCATGGTGGCGCGCGACAGCTATGGCGAATGGCCGACGCCGACCGAGACCACGCGCATGCTGAGCAACATCGTCATGATGGGCATGGGCGAGCCGCTATATAATTTCGACAACGTGGTGACGGCGCTCAAGATCGTCATGGACGAGCAGGGCGTCGCGCTCAGCCGCCGGCGCATCACGCTCTCGACCTCGGGAGTCGTGCCGATGATCGGCAAAGTGGGCGAAGCGCTCGACGTCAATCTCGCCGTCTCGCTGCACGCCGTGAGCGACGAGGTGCGCGACACGCTGGTGCCGATCAATCGCAAGTGGCCGATCGCCGAGCTGCTCGAGGCGTGCAAGGCCTATCCCGGCGCCCGGAACAGCCGGCGCATCACCTTCGAATACGCCATGCTGAAGGGCGTCAATGACAGCGATGCCGACGCGCGCGAACTGGTGCGCCTGCTGACCCCGATCCACGCCAAGGTGAATTTGATCCCGTTCAATCCCTGGCCGGGTGCGCCCTATGAATGCAGCTCGAACAACCGCATGCACCGCTTTGCCGAGATCGTGAACGATGGCGGCCTGAGCGCGCCGATCCGCACGCCGCGCGGCCGCGATATCTTCGCCGCCTGCGGCCAGCTCAAGAGCGCGAGCCAACGCGGCAAACGCGAGAAGGTTCTGCTCTAACTCCGGCTGAACGCCGCAACCTTCGACAGGAAGGCCTGCTCGGTGGCGACGGGTGCGAGTCCGGCTTCGCGACACCATGCTTCGAGGTTCCCCTTGGCGTAGGCCGCGTAGTAGGGCTCATGGAAATAATGCGGGAAGAGGTCGAGCAGGCCATCCCATTCGTGCCGGTCGCCCTTTTGCATCGAATCGACGATCACTACTAGGCCGCCAGGCTTCAGCACGCGCGCCATCTCGGCCAGGACCCGACAGCGGACTTTGTCCGGCAGTTCGTGCATCAGGAACGAGGAGACGACGAGATCGAGGCTCGCCCCGTCGAACGGCAACTGCTCAGCCGCGCCTTCGAGCAGCTTCACCCGCGCGGTGCGGCCGATCAGGCGTCGCGCCTCGGCAAGATAGGGTGCGCTGAGATCGACGCCGGTCATACGCATGCCCGGCCAGGCGTCATGTAGGAACGCCAGCAGACGGCCGGTGCCGCAGCCGACGTCGAGGGCGCGCACGTCGCGCTGGTTGCGGCCGACGAGCCACTCGGCGATCGGCCTGAGCGCGCGTCGACGCATGACATCGGCCGCGCCGGTGAACAGCACCTCGACCTGGGTGTCGTAGAGCGCTGCGGAGTGGTCGCTCAGCCAGCCGTCGCTCTGGAAGTGGAAGTTCTGCCGGTAGTAGTCGGGCAGGCCGTCGCCCTGCTCGCCGGGCGGTAGCTCGTCGCTCCTGCCGTGGCGGCGGGCGTCGACCTGCGGCAGGTCGCGGAAATAAAGCAGGCTGCGGCGCAGGAATTCCGCCGGCTCCGGTCCGCGCGCGCGCGGCGCCGGAAAGAGGCCGGCCGCGATATCCTGCCACTCGCGCTCGAAGGTGCTGCGCATGGCGGCCGTCATCTCGGCACGCGTCGGTGTCGGCCCGATGGGAAAGTCGGGCTTGGGCATGGGCTTCAACAAGCGCCGCCCGGCCGCATAGTGGCCGGCATACCACGCGACGCGGGCGGTCTGCTGGGCGGCATAGGTGAGGCGATCTAGGGCGGAAACCATGGTTTGCTGCGCTTTCGCGGCGACTATAGCGCCTTTGTAGGACGCTTGCCCGACCGGGGTCGGTCGCTATATTCGCGCGCCTTCACCGAACCGACACGAAAGACCGCTGCCATGAGCGTTACTTATACCGGCCCCTACGAGAAGGGCGACATCAAGAAGGTCGTGCTCGCCTACTCGGGCGGCCTCGACACCTCGGTCATCCTGAAATGGCTGCAGACCGCCTATGGCTGTGAGGTCGTGACCTTCACCGCCGATCTCGGCCAGGGCGAGGAGCTTGGTCCGGCGCGCAAGAAGGCCGAGATGCTGGGCATCAAGCCCAAGAACATCTTCATGGATGACGTGCGCGAGGAGTTCGTGAAGGACTTCGTGTTCCCGATGTTCCGCGCCAATGCGCTCTACGAGGGCCAGTACCTGCTCGGCTCCTCGATCGCGCGGCCGCTGATCGCCAAGCGCCAGATCGAGATCGCCAAGCAGGTTGGCGCCGATGCCGTGGCGCATGGCGCGACCGGCAAGGGCAACGATCAGGTACGCTTTGAGCTCACCTATTATGCGCTGAAGCCCGACGTGAAGGTGATTGCACCGTGGCGCGAATGGGAACTGACGTCGCGCACCAAGCTGATCGAGTTCGCCGAGAAGCACCAGATCCCGATCGCCAAGGACAAGCGCGGCGAGGCACCGTTCTCGGTCGACGCCAACCTCCTGCACTCCTCGAGCGAAGGCAAGATCCTCGAGGATCCCTGGGAGGAGGCCGACGAGAGCGTCTACCAGCGCACCATTTCGCCCGAAGCCGCACCCGACAAGGCGACTTACATCACCGTTGATTTCGAGAGGGGCGACGCCACGGCAGTCGACGGCGTGAAGATGTCTCCGGCCACCCTACTCACCAAGCTCAACGAGCTCGGCAGGGCCAACGGCATCGGCCGGCTCGACCTGGTGGAGAACCGCTTCGTCGGCATGAAGAGCCGCGGCATCTACGAGACGCCGGGCGGTACCATCCTGCATGCCGCACACCGCGGCATCGAATCGATAACACTCGACCGTGGCGCCGGCCACCTCAAGGACGAGCTGATGCCAAAATACGCCGAGTTGGTGTATTTCGGCTTCTGGTTCTCGCCCGAGCGCGAGATGCTGCAGGCGCTGATCGACAAGAGTCAGGAGAACGTGAGCGGCACGGTGCGACTCAAGCTCTACAAGGGCAACACCGCGGTGGTCGGGCGCAAGTCGCCCAGGTCGCTCTATTCCATGCAGCACGTCACATTCGAAGAAGATCAGGGTGCCTACAACCAGCGCGACGCCGAGGGCTTCATCAAGCTCAATGCCTTGCGTCTGCGGCTGCGTGGCCTGGGCCAGGGCGGACCCAAGCGCTGATGTATCGGAGTCATTGATGCCTTTCGACGACCCCAAGCAGCAAGGGCCAGGGCCGGGGCGGGGTGCGGGCGAACGCGCCATCAACTTGCCGCCCGCCATCCTGTGGCTGATCGCCATCAACGTGGCGGTTCAGCTGGCGCGCCAGGTCTTGAGCGACCCGGTCGACCAGCAGCTCATCCTGCAACTGGGACTCGTGCCCGCCGCCTACACCGCCGATCCCGGCGGTGATTTTCTGTCGCTGGTGGCGGCACCCTTCACCTATCAGTTTCTGCACGGCGGCTGGGCGCATCTTGGCATCAACATGCTGAGCCTCGCGGCCTTCGGCGCACCGGTCGAGCGCCTGCTGGGCGCCCGTCGCTTCGTCGCCTTCTATCTCTCGGCCGGCCTCGTGGCCGGTCTCGTCCATGTGCTGTTCTTCTCCGATTCGCCCGATCCCGTGATCGGCGCGTCCGGCGCCATCAGCGGCGTTTTCGGGGCCGTGCTGATCCTGATGCGGCGGGTCGGCAGCCTGACGTCGTTGCTGCCGATCGCCGGTATCTGGATCGCGCTCAATATCTTCTTCGGGCTGGTCGGCGGCACCCCGGGAGGCGGTGGCGAACCGATCGCCTGGACGGCTCATATCGGCGGCTTCGTCTACGGTCTCATCGCCATCCACCTGTTCGTGCCGCGCTCTGCAGCATAGCCGGCGTGTAGCCATCTGCGCCGGGATGCGCTATCGGTCGCCGATGCGTCGGGGGAGTAGTTAAACCATGTCGAGGCGCCTTCGCGCAGGCCTGATCGTCCTTCCGCTGTTGGCGGCGTCGCTGGCCGGCTGCAAGCCTGAAAACAAGTTCGTTGCCCCGCCGCCGGCCGAGGTCTTCGTCGCCGTGCCGCTGCAGCAGTCGGTCGTGCCCTATGAGGTGTTGACCGGCAATACCGTGGCCTTCGCCACCGTCGACCTGGTGGCCAGGGTCGAAGGCTTCCTGACGCAGATCGCCTACAAGGACGGCGATTATGCCAAGAAGGGCGACCTGTTGTTTCAGATCGATCCGACGATCTACGCCGCCAAAGTGGCCCAGGCCGAGGCGGAACTGGTCGCGGCGAAAGCCCTTCTCGTGCAGGCGCAGGCGGAATTCATCCGCCAGGAAACGCTGCTTCGCCAGAACGTCTCGGCGCAGAACACCTACGACATGGCGAAGGCCAAGCGGGATTCCAGCGCCGCCAATGTCGACAACCAGACTGCCAACCTTGCCGTTGCCAAGGCCAACCTCAGCTATACGACAGTACAGGCACCGTTCGACGGCATCGTCACCAAGCATCTGATCTCGGTCGGCGAGTTGGTCGGCGCCGCGACCGCGACCAAGCTCGCGACGATCGTTCAGCTCGACCCGATCTACGTCACGTTCAACATGAGCGAGCAGGACATCCTGAAGATCCGTGACAATCTCTCCAACCGGCGATTGTCGCTCGAGGAGCTGGCCAAGATTCCGCTCGATGTCGGCCTGATGAACGAGGAAGGCTTCCCGCACCAGGGCTTCCTGAACTACGTCTCGCCCGAGGTCGATGCCGCGACTGGCACGATCCTGGTGCGCGGCCTGTTCCAGAACCCCAAACGTGACCTGCTGCCCGGCTTCTTCACCCGCATCAGGGTACCGATGGGCCTCGGCGCCAAGCCGGTGCTCCTCATCCCCAACCGCGTCATCGCCGAGGACCAGGCGGGCAAGTACGCGCTGATCGTCAGCAAGGACAACGTCGTCGAGCAGCGCCGCATCAAGACCGGCCAGCTGCTGGTCGGCGGCCTTCGCGTGGTCACCGATGGGCTCAAGGCCGACGACCGCGTTGTGCTGACCACCAGCGGACGCGCCGTTCCGGGCGGCAAGGTGGTGCCGAAGGAATCGACTATCGCCGCACCGCCGGCCGCCGCCAAGTGACCGGCGCGGACGACTACCGATGATTTCCGAGTTCTTCATCAACCGGCCGGTCCTGGCCAACGTGCTGGCGATCGTGATCGTGCTGATCGGCGGCGTGGCCCTGGTCACCCTGCCGGTGGCGCAGTATCCCAACATCGTGCCGCCCACTGTGCAGGTGACGACGAGCTATCCGGGCGCCAGCGCCCAGACCGTCGTCGACAACGTCGCCCTGCCGATCGAGCTGCAGGTGAACGGCGTCGAAGGCATGATCTACATGCAGTCGACCAGCACCGATGCCGGCACTTACACGTTGACGGTGACCTTCGAGATCGGCACCGACCTCGATTTCGCGCAGGTCCTGGTGCAGAACCGGGTGAGCGCCGCGCTCGCCTCCCTGCCGCAATCGGTGCAGGCGCAGGGTGTCGTCACGCAGAAGAAATCGACGGCCATCCTGCAGATCGTCTCGTTGACCTCGCCGGACGGGCGCTTCGACAGCCTGTACATGAGCAACTACGCGACCATCAACCTGGTGAACGAGCTGGCCCGCCTGCCGGGCGTCGGCAACACGCAGGTGCTGGGCGTCGGCCAGTATTCGATGCGCGTCTGGCTCGATCCGCAGAAGCTCTTCACCTTTGGGCTCACGCCCCCGGCGGTGAGCCGCGTCATCCAGGAACAGAGCCAGCCGGTGACGGCGGGCCAGGTCGGCATTCCGCCGGCGCCAAAGGGCCAGGACTTCCAATACACCGTCGACGTCCAGGGTCGCCTTGGCACCCCCGAGGAGTTCGGCAACATCATCGTCAAGACCGAGCAGGGCAGCGGTGGACGCATCCTCAGGCTCAAGGACATCGCGCGCATCGAGCTCGGCGCCCAGACATATGCCCAGACCTTCAAGCTGAACGGCAAGCAGGGTGCGGGCATCGCCGTCTACCAGCTACCCGAAGCCAACGCCCTCGACGTCGCCACCCGCGTGCGCAACAAGATGGCCGAGCTCAGCAAGGCCTTCCCGCAGGGCCTGGCCTACGGCGTGCCGTTCGACACCACCGGGTTCGTCAAGACCTCCATCCAGGAAGTCTTCATGACCCTGATCGAGGCCGGCGTCCTGGTGCTGATCGTCATCGTGATCTTCCTGCAAGACTGGCGCGCCATGCTGGTGCCGGCGACCACCATCCCGGTCACCATCATCGGCGCCTTCGCCGCCATGGCGGCGCTGGGCTTCACCATCAACACGACGACCATGTTCGGCATCGTGCTGGCGATCGGCATCGTCGTCGACGACGCCATTGTCATCGTCGAGGGCGTCGCCCGCCATATCGAGCGCGGCATGTCGAGTCACGACGCCGCCATCCAGGCGATGAAGGAGTTGTTCGGCCCGGTCATCGGCATCACGCTGGTGCTGATGTCGGTGTTCCTGCCGGCAGCCTTCGTGCCCGGCCTGACCGGCCAGATGTTCGCCCAGTTCGCCCTGGTTATCGCTGCTACGGCCTTCATCAGCGCGATCAACGCGGCGACGCTGAAACCCACCCAGTGCGCCATGTGGCTGCGTCCCGCGACGCCTCCCCAGAAGCGCAATTTCTTCTTCCGTGGCTTCAACAACGTCTACCAGCGCCTCGAGAACGGCTACGGCGCCCTCGTCCATGCCATGGTGAAGCGCAGTGGCCTCATGGTGCTGCTCGCCTTCGTCATGGCGGGTATCGGCGGCTGGGGCGTGGGTCGCCTGCCGACGGCGTTCATTCCCAACGAGGACCAGGGCTACATGCTGGTCGGCCTGCAGCTTCCCGACGGCGCCTCGCTGGAGCGCACCGACATAGCGCTCGCCCAGGTGAGCGCCATCGCCCAGGCGACGCCTGGCGTGGAGCAGGTCGTGGCAATCTCCGGCATGTCGGTGCTGGACAGCAACTCCGCACTGGCCAATGCCGGCGTCGCCTACGTGATCCTCAAGGACTGGAGCGTGCGCGACAAGGAACCGGGCCAGGACCTGCGCTCGATCGTCGCCCACATTGCCCGCGAGGTCCAAGTCCTGCAGGACGGCCGCGCCTTCCCGCTGGTGCCGCCGGCGATCCAGGGCATCGGCAACGCGGGCGGCTTCCAGATACAGATCGAGCAAAGGGACGGCAGCTTCGACTACGTCAAGCTGCAGAACGCGACGGCCAACCTGCTCGAGCAGGCCGCGACGCAGTCGGCGCTCACCAACCTCATTACGTCGTTTCGCGCCGGCGCGCCGCACGTCTGGGTCGACGTCGACCGCTCCAAGGCCGAGACGCTCAAGGTGTCGGTCGGCGAGGTCTTCAGCACGCTGTCGGCGTATCTCGGCTCGGCCTACGTCAATCGCTTCAACAAGTTCGGCCTGAGCCTCATGGTCTTCATCCAGGCCGACTCGCCCTACCGCACCAAGCCCGACGACATTCTGCGCCTCCAGGTGCGCAACATGGATGGCCAGATGGTGCCGATCGGCGCGCTGGCGGAGCTGCGCGAGGCGCAGGGGCCGCCGCTGATCAGCCTCTACAACCTCTACCCGTCGGCGGCGATCGTGGGTTCGCCGGCGCCAGGCTTCAGTTCGGGCGAGGCCATCGCCCTGATGGACCAGATCGCCAGCGCCACCCTGCCGACGGGCACGGGCAGCGAATGGACCGCGATGTCCTACCAGGAGAACGTGGTCGGCAATCAGCTGATGTACGTCTTCGGCCTGGCGATCCTGCTGGTCTATCTCTGCCTCGCCGGCCAGTACGAGAGCTGGATCGCGCCGCTCAGCGTCATCCTGGCCGTGCCGCTCGCGCTGATCGGTCCGGCCGTCGCGCTGGGCGGGTTGGGCCTCGCCAACAACCTCTATACCCAGATCGGCCTGATGCTGCTGATCGCACTGGGCGCCAAGAACGCCATCCTGATCGTCGAGGTGGCGCGCGAAGCCCGGCTGGTCGAAGGCAAATCCATCGTCGAGGCCGCGGTCGAAGCGGCCCGCACGCGTTTCCGCCCCATCCTGATGACGTCGTTCGCCTTCATCCTCGGCGTCGTGCCGCTGGTCACCGCGACGGGCGCGGGCGCCAACGCGCGCGTCTCTCTCGGCCTCTGCGTGTTCAGCGGCATGATCGCCTCGACCTGCCTTGCCGTGCTGTTCGTGCCGTCCTTCTTCGCCGTGCTGCAGCGCTTCGAGGAGCGCGGCAAGAAAGCGCCCAAGGCAACACCTGCCGTCGCCGCTTCGCACTGAGAAGCCGGCTCCGGCCGCGCTATAGTCGCCGCCATGGCCGACCAGGCACTCCCGCTGCGCCGCCATCTCATCGCCAACGCCGTGGCGCTGGCGCCTTCTTATGCCGCCATCGGCGTCCTCCATTGGTCGGGACATCTGGCCGGCCGGCCGGCCCTGCTCGCGCTCGCTTGCATCACCGCCGTCACGGTCGTCCTGGTGCAGCGCTATCTCGGATCGCTGGCGCGCTTTGCCCGCTTTGTCGGCGAATTGTCGGGCGAGCAGGAGCCGGTGATGCCGCGCCTGCCCTTCGCCCCCGCGACCGAGGAGCTGGCCTCGGCCGCCGCGACGCTTGCCGCCGGCTGGCGTCGCCAGCGCGCCTCGATCGACAACCTTGCCGCATCGGCGCAGGCCGTCGTCGACGGCCTGCCCGATCCCCTGATCGGTGTCGATCGCCAGCGCCGTATCGTACGCACCAACCGTGCGGCAGTGGCGTTGCTCGGCACCATGGGCGCCGACCGCGACCTGTCGACGGCGCTCCGCCATCCGCAGCTCCTGTCGGCGATCGATGCGCTGCTGGAAACCGGCGCCGACGGCAATTTCGTCGGGCCCGACCAGACTGCGGTCGAGATCGTGCTGTCGGGTGCGCCCGAACTCGACGTCATCGCCCACGCCAGGCGCCTGCCGCGGGCGGCCGCCGACGGCTCGCTGGCGCTGATCGTGCTGCACGACACCACGGCGCTCCGGCGCGCCGAGCGCATGCGCGCCGACTTCGTCGCCAACGCCAGCCACGAACTCAAGACGCCGATCGCGGGACTCGCCGGCTTCATCGAGACCCTGCGTGGGCCGGCGCGCGACGACGCCGCCGCCCGCGAGCGCTTCCTCGGCATCATGGCCGAGCAGGCCGACCGCATGCGCCGCCTGGTCGACGATCTGCTGATGCTATCGCGCATCGAACAGCACGAGCATGCCCGGCCCGATGCCGAGATCGACCTCGACCGCGTGCTGCGCGGCGTGCTCGATCTGCTGCAGCTCAAGGCCTCGTCGCGCGGCGTGGCGCTGGAACTGGTGACCGACCCGGCGCTGCCCAAGGCGGTCGGCGACTACGACGAACTCACCATCGTGTTCCAGAACCTGATCGATAACGCGCTGAAGTATGCCAGGCCCGCAACCACCGTGCGGGTGACGGCCCGGTCGGTGGGTGGCGACCGGCTGTCGATCGCCGTCAGCGACGAGGGCGACGGCATTCCGGCCGTCCACCTGCCGCGGCTCACCGAGCGCTTTTACCGGGTCGACACCGCCCGCTCGCGCCAGCTCGGCGGCACCGGCCTGGGGCTGGCCATCGTGAAGCATGTGGTGAACCGCCATCGCGGCCGCCTCGACATCCAGAGCACGCCGGGCAAGGGCTCGGTTTTCACAGTCATCCTGCCCGCCGCGCAGTAGCCGAGTGTCTGCGGCAAGCGGAAGTTCCCTCCAGAATCAAAGGGATAGGCCCACGAACCCTAGCTGCCCATGGAAAGCCGCCGCTTCTGCCACCCTGATTATTTACCCACAGTCAGCGACTTCTCCGGACGGGGTGTAACCGAACCGTCACATAATGGAAATAAATTGATCGCGGCGACTCCCTAGGACTCCGGCCACGCGAACCAGAGGAGGCCCCATGCAGATTCGAACCGTAACACTTACCGCCATTGCACTTGCCGCGCTCGCGGCATCCGGCGCCGCGCATGCCCAGACGACCATCAAGATCGACGGTTCCAGCACCGTCTTCCCGATCACCGAGGCGGTGGCGGAAGAGTTCCAGAAGTCCAAGAAGAACGCGGTCCGGGTGACGGTCGGCATCTCCGGCACCGGTGGCGGCTTCAAGAAATTCTGCCGCGGAGAGATCGATATCTCGGACGCCTCACGGCCCATCCTCAAGGAGGAAATGGAGGCCTGCAGCAAGGCGGGCATCGAATATATCGAGATTCCGGTCGCCTTCGACGCGCTGACCGTCGCCGTGAACCCGAAGAATGATTGGGTCAAGTCGATCACGATCGCCGATCTCAAGAAGATCTGGGAGCCTTCCGCGCAGGGCAAGGTCATGAAGTGGAAAGACGTCAGGCCGGAATGGCCCGATGCACCGCTCAAGCTGTTCGGCGCCGGCACTGATTCGGGAACGTTCGACTACTTCACCGAGGCGGTGAACGGCAAGGCGAAGGCCAGCCGTTCGGACTTCACCGCCAGCGAAGACGACAACGTCCTGGTCCAGGGAATCGAGAACGACCGCAACGCATTGGGCTACATTCCCTATGCCTACTACCAGCCGCACGCCGCCAAGATGAAGGCGCTGGCGATCGACGAAGGCAAGGGCAAGGGCGGCGTCCTGCCGTCGGAGAAGACGGTGGTCGACGGCACCTACAGCCCGATGTCGCGCCCGCTCTTCCTCTACATCAACGCAAAGGCGCTCGATCGTCCCGAGATCAACGAGTTCATGGCCTTCTATCTGAAGTCCCAGGGCCTCATCAAGGAAGTGAAGTATGTGGCGCTGCCCGAGGCGGCCTACGTCGTCGGCCGCGAGCGGATCGCCAAGAAGACCAAGGGCACCGTCTTCGGCGGACATCCGGAAGTGGGCCTTCCGATCATGGATCTTCTGAAGCGCGAAGTGAAAGGCTGAAGCGATAAATCGAAGCGGGCGGCCTTGTGGCCGCCCGTGAGGAGTTGGGGGAGAGACATGAGCGACGTTGCGATGTCGAGGGCGATGGCGAGGTTGAATGGGCCGGCGGCCAACTCGCGTCGCAGGCGGCGACGGGTCCGCGAACAGTTCATCGAGTTCACCCTGATGGCCTGCGCGGGATTCTCGGTTTTCGTCACCCTCGCGATCGTGGCCGTGCTGCTTTACGAATCGGCCCGGTTCTTTTCCGCCGTCTCCATCTTCGAATTCCTTACCACCACGACTTGGACGCCCACCTTCGCCGATCCCAAGTACGGCGTCCTGCCGCTGGTGGCGGGAACGGTGTTGAGCTCGCTGGTCGCGCTGGTGGTCGCCATGCCGCTGGGCATAATCATTGCGATCTATCTCAGCGAATTCGCCAACGAACATGTGCGCGAAGTCCTGAAGCCGTTTCTCGAACTGTTGTCGGGAATCCCGACGGTGGTCTACGGCTACTTCGCGCTGTTGTTCGTCACACCGCTCCTCAAGGCGACCATCCTGCCCAACTTGCCCGGGTTCAACGTGCTGAGCGCCGGCATCGTCATGGGCATCATGATCATTCCCTACATCAGCTCGCTCAGCGAAGACGCGATGCGCGCGGTGCCCAATGCGCTGCGCGAAGGATCTCTCGCCATGGGCGCAACCGGTTTTCAGACTGCCATCAAGGTGGTCCTTCCCGCGGCCTTCTCGGGTTTGGCCGCCGCCGCCGTCCTCGCGGTGTCGAGGGCGGTCGGCGAGACGATGATCGTGGCCATCGCTGCTGGCCAGCAGCCCAATTTCACCCTCAATCCGATGGAGTCGGCGGCGACCATCACTTCCTATATCGCCCAGGTGGCCCTGGGCGATCTGCCGCACGGTTCCATCGCCTATGAATCGATCTTTGCTGCCGGCCTGATGCTGCTGGGGATGACGCTCCTTTTCAATCTGGTAGCGCACCTGCTGCGCCGCCGCTTCCGGGAGGTCTACTGAGATGGCCGTCGTGGGCGTCGACCTTCCTGCGTCGCGTGGTTTTGGAACGACCTCGCGCATCGGCCGTGCACGCCGCGCCGAGGCCATCTTCGTCGGCACCGGCGTCGTCGTGACGTCAATCGGCGTAATCACGTTGATCGCCCTGCTGGGTGGGTTGTTGCACGACGGATGGCCGCGCCTGACGACGGATTTCTTCCTCAATTTCCCGTCGCGCCGCGCCGGTCAGGCCGGCATCCTCTCCGCCTGGGTGGGATCGATACTGGTGGTGTTCGTGTGCGCCGCCGTCGCCATACCGGTCGGCGTGGCCGCGGGCATCTATTTGGAAGAGTACGCGGCCCGCAACTGGTTCACCGATCTCGTCGAGATCAACGTCAACAATCTCGCAGGCGTGCCGTCTATCGTGTTCGGCCTGCTGGCGCTCGGCCTGTTTGTCTACGGCCTGGGATTGGGCCAGAGTATCGCCACGGCGGGACTGACGTTGGCGCTGCTGATCCTGCCGATCGTCATCGTGACGACCCGTGAGGCGGTCCGGGCCGTGCCGGGCTCGATCCGCGAGGCAGCGTACGGCGTCGGGGCGACCAAGTGGCAGGTCACCAAGGACCATGTGCTGCCCTACGCCTCGCCCGGCGTCGCCACCGGCGTCATCATCGGCCTCTCGCGCGCGATCGGCGAGACCGCGCCGCTGGTAATGATCGGCGCGCTGTCGTTCATTGCCTTCCTGCCGGCGCCGCCGGTCACGGGTGAGTTCCCGTTCATCTCGTTCCAATGGTTGCTCGATCCATTCACGGTGCTGCCGATCCAGATGTTCAATTGGGTTTCACGTCCCGATCCCGCCTTCCAGGCCAACGCCGCTGCCGCGGGCCTCGTCCTGCTGGTGCTCACCCTGCTGATGAACGGTTTTGCGATCTGGTTCCGCATCCGCATGCGCCGCAAGATTCGCTGGTAGCAGCCCCAATCACACATCCACGGAACAATCCCATGTCCACCGCCGCTGCACTCAAGACGAACGGCCACGCCGACCCCGCCGAATCGGCCAAGATGGAAGGCCACAACGTCAACGTTTTCTATGGCATCAAACAGGCGCTGTTCGATGTCAGCATACCAATCCTGCAGAACCAGGTGACGGCGCTGATCGGCCCGTCGGGCTGCGGCAAGTCGACATTCCTGCGCTGTCTCAACCGCATGAACGACGTCATTCCGGGCTGCCGGGTCGAGGGGCGCGTCATCCTCGACGGTGAGGACGTCTATGATCGTTCCGTCGACGTGGTACAGTTGCGCGCGCGGGTCGGCATGGTCTTCCAGAAGCCCAATCCGTTCCCCAAGTCGATTTACGAGAATGTCGCCTATGGCCCGCGGATCCATGGATTGGCGCACAACAAGGCTGAGCTGGACGAGATCGTCGAGACCAGCCTGAAGAGGGCCGGTCTGTTCAAGGAAGTGCAGGATCGTCTCGCCGCGCCGGGAACGAGCCTGTCCGGCGGCCAGCAGCAGCGGCTCTGCATCGCGCGCGCCATCGCCGTCAGCCCGGAGGTGATCCTGATGGACGAGCCGTGCTCGGCGCTCGACCCGATCGCCACGGCCACCATCGAGGAACTGATGGACGAGCTGCGCAAGAATTTCACAATGGTCATCGTCACGCATTCAATGCAGCAGGCGGCGCGCGTCTCGCAGAAAACCGCGTTCTTCCATCTCGGCAAGATGGTCGAGTACGGTGACACGCCGACGATCTTTACCACCCCAAGAGAAGAGCGCACGCAGGCCTACATTACCGGGCGATTTGGCTGAGGCGGCGAACATCCGGAAGGGAATTGACATGGTGGGCGAACACACGCTGAAACGGTTCGACGAAGAGCTGGAGCGGCTCAACGCCACGATCAACGAGATGGGCGGCTTGACGGAGAGTCAGTTCGCCAAGGCGCTGGCTGCCGTGCGCGACCGCGACACCGGGAGCGCCGAACAGGTGATCGCCGAGGATGCCCGCGTCGACGCGCTCGACGCCGCCGTCCAGGAGCAGACGGTGAGGCTCTTGGCGCTGCGCCAGCCGATGGCGGTCGACCTGCGAGTCGTGCTGTCCTCGATCAAGATCGCCGCCGCCCTGGAGCGCATCGCCGACTACGCCAAGAACACCGCCAAGCGCAGTATCGTGCTCGCACAGGCAGCACCTCCGCCCTCGGCCGTCGCCGGCATCGACCGGCTCGGTCGCCTGGTGCGGACGGCGCTGAAGGACGTGCTCGACGCCTTCGCCGATGCCGATGTCGCCAAGGCGCGCGACGTCTGGCAGCGCGATGAGGAGATCGACCAGGTCTATACCGGCCTGTTCCGAGAGTTGCTCACCTACATGATGGAAGATCCACGCACCATCACCGCCTGCACGCATCTTCTGTTCATGGCCAAGAACATCGAGCGGGCCGGCGACCACGTCACCAACATTGCCGAGCTGGTGAGCTTCCGCAAAACCGGCCAGGGCTTCGTCGAAGTGCGGCCCAAAGGCAGCGCCGCAATTTATGCGACGGACGATGTGCGATGAGCATGGCCACCACGGCACCGTCCCGACGCGACGCCCAGACCTCTTCCGTGAGGCCCAAGGTGCTGATCGTCGAGGATGAGACTGCGCTGGTCGAGCTCCTGCGCTACAACCTCGAGCAGGCGGGCTTCCAGGTCTCGGTGGCCTATGACGGCGAGGAGGCCATCGCGTCGGTCCAGGAAGACGTGCCCGACCTCGTGCTGCTCGACTGGATGCTGCCGCTGATGTCGGGCATCGAGGTCTGCCGCCAGCTGCGCCGCCAGACGGCGACCGCCAACATGCCGATCATCATGCTGACGGCGCGCGGCGAGGAGGGCGATCGCGTGCGTGGCCTCGATGCCGGCGCCGACGACTACGTCTCCAAGCCGTTCTCGCCGACCGAACTGGTGGCGCGCATCCGTGCCGTGCTGCGCCGCATCCGTCCGGCGCTGGCCGACGAGGCGCTGAGCTACGCCGACATCGTCATGGATCTGGTGGCCCATCGCGTGACGCGGGCCGGCAAGCCGGTCCATCTCGGCCCCACCGAGTTCCGCCTGCTGCGCCATTTCATGGAGCATCCCGGCCGCGTCTTCTCGCGCGAGCAGCTGCTCGATTCGGTGTGGGGCAAGGACGTCTATGTCGAGGCCCGTACCGTCGACGTGCACATCCGCCGCCTGCGCATTGCGCTGAACGGCGCCGATCAGGCCGACGTGATTCGCACCGTTCGCGCCGCCGGCTACGCGCTGGATGCCCAGCCCGGCTAAAGCGCGATGACTTTCACTCGAATTGCGCCGTCGGCCCGGCTCGTGCACCGCTTTGCTGCGGGAGCCGGGCCGACGGCTGAAGTAAAAGTCATCGCGCTGTAAGGGGCGGGATAACATCGGGGGTTTTCCACACCTCCGGTAACGGTTTTGTAGCCTTGCGCGCCTAGACCGAGGGTGCCCGTTCCCGGCCGGCAACCCCACGCCCCGCTCCGGAACAGGCAGGTTCCCCGGCACGGTAGACACCCCGTCGCCGACTTTACTGCCCCTCCTTCTTCTCAGAAGGAGGGGTTTCTTTTTCCGCCAGCCGCTTCAGCCAGAGCAGCAGCAGCAAGCCCGGTGCCGCCAGCAGGGTGGTGAGGATCCAGAAGTCCGGCCATCCCGATTGCGCCGCCAACCAGCCGCCGCCGGCCGACATGGCCGTGCGGCCGAATGCCATCAGCGAGGTCAGGAGCGCGTACTGCGTGCCGGCCATGCCGGTCGTGCACAGGCTCGAGAGGTAGGCGACGAAGGCGATCGATCCCAGAGATCCCGTGAAGTTGTCGGCCGATATGGCGATGGTCAGCACGACGAGGTCGTTGCCGACATGCGCCTGCCAGGCAAACAGCAGGTTGGTCACGGCCTGCAGGATGCCGCCGATCAGCAGCGCCTTGATCAGGCCGTAGCGCGCCACGACGATGCCGCCCACGATCGCGCCCAGGATCGTGGCAACGATGCCGAAGCTCTTGGTCACGCCGAAGATTTCGGGTCCGGTGAAGCCGATCTCGTTGAAGAAGGGCCGGGCCATCGTCCCGCCGATCGCATCGCCGAACTTGTAGAGCAGCGCGAACAGCAGGATCAGCACCCAGCCGCGATAGGCCATGAACTCGGCGAAGGGTGCCACCGCCGCCTGGTAGAGCCACTGGCGCGGCGAGCCGGCGTGCGGACGCCTCAGCGCCGGCTCGCGGACGGTGAGCGTGGTGGCCACGCCCACCAGGATGAGCGCAGCGATGGCGCTGAAGACGATCGGCCAGGGCAAGACGCTGGGCAGCAGCAATGCCATGGCGTCGACAGTCCACAGCGCGATCCGGTAGCCGAGCTGGGTCGTCGCCGAGCCGGCGCCTTGCTCTTCATCGCTCAGGATCTCGATGCGATAGGCGTCGACGGCGATGTCCTGGGTGGCCGAGAAGAAGGCGATGGCGAGCGCACTGGCGGCGGTGGTCCAGGGATCGACGATCGGATTGCTGAAGGCGAGCGCCAGGACCGACAACAGGATGCCGACCTGCGACAACAGCATCCAGCTCCGCCGACGGCCCAGCCATTTGTCGAGGAGCGGCAATGGCGTGTGATCGACCAGGGGTGCCCACGCGAACTTGAACGCATAAGGCGTACCGACCAGCGCGAAGATGCCGATCGTCTGCAGATTGACGCCGACCCGGCTCATCCAGTAGCCCAGCACCGAGCCGGTGAGCAGCAGCGGCATACCGCTGGCAAAACCCATCAGCAGGATGGCCAGTTGCTTGCGGTCGCGATAGACGCTGGCGGCGTCGCGCCACCGCTGCCACGTCGATCGGGCAGACGCTGCGAGACTCAAATCAGCTCCCGCAGCGCCTTCTCCGGCCGCGCACCGACATGGGAGATGATCTCGGCGGCGGCGATCCCGCCCAGCCTGGCGCACTCGGCAAGCGGCTTGCCGCGCGTCAGGCCAAACAGGAAGCCCGCCGCGTAGAGATCGCCGGCGCCCGTCGTGTCGACGATTCTGGCGACAGATGCTGCGGCCACTGCGCGGGTCTCGGCACCCTTGACCACGACCGAGCCCTTTTCGCTGCGGGTAAGGGCTGCGATCTTGCCTTCGGCGCGCGTTGCCGCCAGCGCCTCGTCGAACGATGTCACCTGATAGAGCGATTTGATCTCGGCCTCGTTGGCAAAAAGGATGTCGACCTTGTTGCGGATCAGGTCGCGGAACTCCGCGCGATAGCGGTCGACGCAGAACGAATCGGACAGCGTGATCGCGACCTGCCGGCCGGCGGCGTGGGCGGTATCGAAGGCCTTCAGCACCGCCTTCTTGGCTTCCGGCGCGTCCCACAGATAGCCCTCGACGTAGGTCACTGCGGCCGAGCCGACGCGGCCGGTGTCGATGTCGGCCGGGCCGAGGCCGGTGCAGGCGCCGAGATAGGTGCTCATGGTGCGCTGCGCATCGGGCGTCACCAGGATCAGGCAACGCGCCGTCGCCGGACCGGAGGTGGCGCGCGAGGTCTCGAACGACACACCGGTGGCCTGCAGGTCGTGGCCGAACACGCCGCCCAGCTGGTCGTCGCGCACCTTGCCGATGTAGGCGCCGCGCCCGCCGAACGAGGCGACGCCCGCCATGGTGTTGCCGCACGAGCCGCCGGAAACCTCGACGCCCGGCCCCATAGCGGCATAGAGGGTCTCGGCGCGCGCCTCGTCGATCAGCATCATCGCTCCCTTGGTGAGCGCGTGGGTCTTGAGGAACGCCTCGTCGGCGCGCGAAATGACGTCGACGATGGCGTTGCCGATTCCCAGCACGTCGAAGGCAGCAGATGTCATGAGATCTCCAAAAGATGCATGCCGGGCCTGGTTTCTTCCAGCAGGGTCACGATGCCGGCGATCGTGAAGGGAACGTCGGTGCGCAGGCTCGACCGATCAATAGCCAGCGAGCGCAATCCCATCTCGCACACGATGAAGCGCACGCCAAGCTCGACGCAGGCTTGCAGCAGGGTTTCGAAGTCGCCGACGCCGCGCTCGCGGTTGAGCGCATCGCGACCCCAGTCGTCGAGGCCGGGCGGTGGGCCCGTCAGCGCCCGGATGCCGGCCATGGTGAAGAACAGCACGGCCGGCTTGTTGACAGCGATGGCCGCCGCCGCGAGGGCCAACGCGTAATGCACATCCTCGTACTTGCCCGAGCGGACGATGAGCGACAGACCTCCCTCGTTCATGGCGTGCCACACGTCGGACAATCGGCGCGCTTGGCGATCGCCATCTCTTCGAACACGCTGCCGAGCGCGTCGTACATGACGAGCCTGCCCGACAGCGAGCGGCCGATGCCGAGGATTTCCTTCACGACTTCGGTGGCCTGCAGCGCGCCCAGAGTGCCGGCCAGCGCCCCCAGCACGCCCGCCTGGGCGCAGCTCGGCACGGCGTCTTCGGAAGGGGCTACGGGGAAGATGCAGCGCAGGCAGGGATGGCCCGCGCCCTGCCAGGCCTTGTAGGTCGAGATCTGGCCGTCGAAACGAAGTATCGCGGCAGAAACCAGAATCTTTTTGAGGCGATAGCAGACGTCGTTCACGAGATAGCGTGTGGCGAAGTTGTCGCTGCCATCGGCCACGACGTCGTAGTCGGCGATGAGGCGGCGGGCATTGTCGGCCGTCAGCCGCTCGTTGTGGGCGCGCACGCGCACTTCCGGATTGATGTCGGCCAGTGCGCGCCGGGCGCTTTCGACCTTGGCGGTGCCGATGTCGGCGGTGCGATGGATGATCTGGCGCTGCAGGTTGGAGAGATCGACCCGGTCGTCGTCGATCACGCCCAGCGTGCCGATGCCGGCTGCTGCGAGATATTGCAGCAGCGGCGCGCCCAGTCCGCCGGCACCGATCACCAGCACGCGCGCGGCGATCAGCCGCGCTTGGCCCACACCGCCGATCTCGGCCAGCACGATGTGGCGGGCGTAACGGCGGATTTGCGATTCCGTCATGTCCGGAAGGGACGTCATGGTCCGCTTATAGCATGGGAGCCCACGACCAATGCTGCTACAGCCAGCCCGATGACCACTACTGCAACCCGCCCGACCCTGACGCCGCTGCTGCTGATCCTGCTGGCCCTGCTGTCGTCCTTCACGCCGCTCAGCATCGACATGTACCTGCCGGCACTGCCGGTGATCGCCTTCGACCTGCGCGGCACGACCGGCGACATCCAGCTCACCCTGTCGGCCTTTCTGATCGCCTTCGGCTTCGGGCAGATCTTCTACGGCCCGGCGGGCGATCGTTTCGGCCGTCGCCCGGTGATCCTGGGTGGGCTGGCCGTCTATGTCGTGGCAAGCGTCGGCTGCGCCTTCGCCGCCGAAGCCGGCCATCTGGTGACGCTGCGCTTCCTGCAGGGGCTCGCGGCCTGCGGCGGCGTGGTGCTGGCGCGCACCATGGTGCGCGACCTCGCCGAGAAGGACCAGGCGGCGCGCGCCATGTCGCTGATGATGGCCTGCAGCTCGATCGCGCCCATGCTGGCGCCGCTGATCGGCGGCCAGATCCTGTGGTTCATGGGCTGGCGCGCCATCTTCTGGGTGCTGGCGATCATCGGCGTGGTCGCGCTCGCTGCCGCCTACGCCGGCCTGCCCGAGACCCTGCGGCCGGAATACCGCCAGCCTTTCGTGCTGTCGTCGATCCTCCGTCGCTTCGGCGAGCTGGTGCGGCACCGCGCCTTCATGGGTTACGCCCTGACCGGCGCCTTCCAGTTCGGCGCGCTGTTCTCCTTCCTGTCGGGCTCGCCCTTCGTCTTCATCGAGAAGTACGGCATCGATCCGCGCGCCTACGGCCTGATCTTCGGCGGCATGGTGGCGTTCATGACCGCGGGCAGCCTGCTGAACGCCAAGTTCGTGGCCGTCTTCGGCGCCGATCGCATCCTGCGGGCGGGCGTGATCGTGCCGGCGATCGTCGGCCCCACCGCGCTGGTGATGGGCCTTGTCGAGGCCCGCACCGGCACGATCGGCCTGTGGCCATTCCTGCTGTGCTTTGCGCCGCAGATCGCGTCCAACAGCCTGGTCGGCCCCAACGCCATGGCGATGGCGCTGCAGCGCTATCCGCACATGGCGGGCACCGCCTCGTCGCTGCTCGGCGTCATGCAGTTCGGCATCGGCGCCCTGTTCGGCGCCGTGGTCGGACAGACCTTCGACGGCACCATCGCGCCCATGACAACCGCCATGGGCATCGCGGGCGCCCTCTGCTTCATCTCCAATCGTCTGCTGGTCGGCCGCGGCTAGCCGGGAGTGCCTCCACGGTGTCTCACCCCGGTGAGACACCTCTGACGCCGATGGCATCGGACTTTTCCGGCGGCGTCTCACTTTCTCGCCACTTCCACTGCCGCGCAAAAAACAAATCGTCATGAATATTGGCCGAAAGTTCCGCCTGGCCGGGCTTTTGGGCAATTCTTCATGAGCGTCATGAAATTCATGAGCCTCATGAGAACGCGCGCTGTTCGGCGGTCATCGTCGCGGGCGGTCCAGAGCATCATGCCGCCCATCCTACGCCCGACCGGTCCGAACCGACGATTATGGTCCTTACCTCGATTCGCAAGCCGACTCTTAGCCGAAGATCTACCGCCTGAGGTCGACCGCCAGCAGAGGCACGAACACCCGGATCGAAAATCTCAGGCGCAAAGCGGCGCAAAATTTGCCACTCCGGCTCTCCAATGATGCATAGATTTCCATTCATTCTGCGCTTTGCTCGGTTGATGTGATCGCCGACGCTAACGTCGCAGATCGACCACCAGCATGTCGCCGCGTTCATTGCCGACGGCCAGCCTGTAGCCATCGGGCGACCAGGCGAGGCAGGTGACGGCCGAACCGTCGGACATCTTCAGCACCACCGAGCGCCGGGTCTTGATGTCGCCCAGCTGCAGCTCGCCGGTATCGTAGCCGCCGGCCACGAATTCCGCGGTGGGGTGGGAGGTCACTACGGTGATCAGACCCGCGCCTTCCTCGCCGAACTGCAGCGGCGGCTTGCCTTCCGGTCCCTTGCCCGAGAACGGCCAGGCGGTGAAGACCGGTTGCGAGGAGGTGTAGAGAAAGCGTGCGTCGGCGGTCCAGCTCAGCGACTTCACCTTGGCGGGATAGCCCTGCATGCGCATGTCGGTGGCCTGCGCCATGCGCCAGACATGGATGTCGTTTTCCTGCGTGCCGGTGGCGATGAACTTGCCGTCGGTGCTCCAGCGAAGTGCCACATGGCTGCCGCGCCAGGCGAAGCGGCGCGGCGGCAGGTTCGCCTGGCCGAGGCTCCACACCGTGACGCCGCCGTAGTGGGCGCAGGCGATGCGGCTGCCGTCCTTGCTGAAATCCAGATCGGCCACCGTGCTCTGGTGCGGCCCGAACTCGCGAACGCCGTCCTTGTTGGCGACCAGCGCCGACTTGCCGACTGAGGCCGCGACAGCGCCGGTGGCGCGGTGCGCGGCGAGATGTTCGATCCATCTGCCTTTGTGGCTGGCAAGCTCGGTCACCGCGCCATCGAGGCCGATGCGCAGCAGGCGGCCATCGTCGCCGCCGCTCACGAACCCGTCGCCCGCCGGATCGCCGACCAGCGCCAGTACGACGCCGCCATGGACGGGGGCGGCGGCCGGCGTCTCGGCGGCGGCAATGTCGGCCGGCAGGAAGCGCACGCGGCCGTCGCCCAGTGCAAAGGCGGCTATGGCACCGTCACGGCTGAAGGCACAGGCCGCGACCGGCGCGTCCGAGACGACGCTGCGCGACGGCGGCAGGGCCTCGCGCCAGGTCCGGTTCCCGAGATCGAGTTTCACGCTACGGCTTCAGGCAGTCTTCGAAGCCGCGCTTGAGGTTCTCGCCGTCGAGATTGCGGCCGATGAAGACGAGCTTGCTCGAGCGTTTCTCGCCGTCCTTCCACGCCGTGCCCCAGTCGCTGTCCATCATCATGTGGACGCCCTGGTAGACATAACGCTTGGGCGCGCCGTCGATGGCGAGGATGCCCTTGCTGCGGAAGATGTCGCCGCCGCGCAGCTGCAGGAGCGCACCCATCCACTTCTGGAACTTGTCGGGGTCGACCGGCCGATCGGCGGTGATAGAGAGGCTCTTCACCTCTTCCTCGTGGTCGTGATCGTGGCCGTGCTCGAGGAAGTCCGGTTCGAACTCGAGGATACGCTTGAGATCGAACGCGCCCTTGTCGAGGATGGCGTCGAGCCCGATGGCGCTCTTCTGGGTCTTGTGGATGCGCGCATAGGGGTTGATCGCGCGGATCTTGCCTTCGACTTTCTTGAGGTCGTCCTCGCTCACCAGGTCGGTCTTGTTGAGCAGGATCACGTCGGCGAATGCCACCTGCTCCCCGGCCTCGTCGCCCTGCTCGAGCTGGCCGAGGAAGTGCTTGGCATCGACCACCGTCACGATGGCATCGAGCCTGGTCTTGGCCTTGACATCGTCGTCGGTGAAGAAGGTCTGCGCGACGGGGCCGGGATCGGCCAAGCCCGTGGTTTCGACCAGGATGCCGTCGAACTTGTCCTTGCGCTTCATCAGCCCTTCGATGATGCGGATCAGGTCGCCGCGCACGGTGCAGCAGATGCAGCCGTTGTTCATCTCGAAGACTTCCTCGTCGGCATTGACCACGAGGTCGTTGTCGATACCGAGCTCGCCGAACTCATTGACGATGACGGCGTATTTCTTGCCGTGCTGCTCGCTCAGTATCCGGTTGAGCAGGGTGGTCTTGCCGGCGCCGAGATAGCCGGTCAGCACGGTCACGGGGACTTGGGCCTGAGCCATGGGAAATCCTTTGAAATCGGCCCCTGAGATAGGGTGAGAGAGGCCCTAAGTCCAGAGCAGCAAGACTGTCATCCCGAGCGAAGCGAGGGACCTTTAAGGCCATGAGCAAAGATCCCTCGCTACGCTCGGGATGACACTGTGCGCTTAAAGCCTCTCGCCGCGGATCAGCTTGGGCAGGTCGCCGACCAGGCCCATGGCGTGGCGGACGAAGAAGCGGCGGAGCGGCGGAATACGGTTCACCGCCGCGAGACCGAGATCGCGCGCGAGCCGCAGCGGCTTGATGTCGTTGGAAAACAGCCGATTCAAGAGATCGGTGGCCGCGACCATGGCGAAATTGTCGGCCCGCCGCCATTGCGCGTAGCGCTCCAGCGTGTCGGCGGCGCCGATATCGAGGCCCAGCCGCTTGGTGTCGACCAGCACCTCGACGAGGGCCGCGATGTCGCGCACGCCGAGATTGTAGCCCTGGCCCGCGATGGGATGCAGTCCATGGGCGGCGTCGCCCACCAGCACCAGCCGCTGCTCGATATAGCGCTCGGCATGAACCAGTCCGAGCGGGAACCACCAGCGCGGACCCATGGTGCCGACGATGCCGAGGTGGTCGCCGAAGCGGCGGGCGAATTCGGCCTGGAAACGAGGCGCATCGAGTTCGAGCAGGCGGCGCGCAGTGTCGGCGCGCTCGGTCCAGACGATCGATGACCGGTGCTCTCCATCAGGTCCATCGCGCATCGGCAGCATGGCAAACGGTCCGCCGGGCAGGAATTTCTCCTGCGCCACGCCGCGGTGCGGCCGCTCGTGCTTGGCTACCAGCACGATGGCGATCTGGTTGTACGACCAGGCGCGCGCGCCGATGCCGGCGTCCTCGCGCATCGTGCCCGTGCGTCCTTCCGCCGAGGCCACGAGTCGCGTCTCCAGCACGCGGCCACTTTTCAGCGTGAGGCGCGCGCGATGGGCGTCGCGCTCGGTCTCGATGGTCTCGTCGGGCGCAATGAGTTCGACGTCGGGACGGGCCGCCAGCCGCCGCAGTATGGCAGTGCGCAGAAAGCGATTCTCGACGATCCAGCCCATCGGCTGCGCCGGCTCGCCATCTGCCGCCGCCTCGCGATGGTCGAAATGCAAAAACAGCGGGCTTGGCCGTCCGTCATGACCGGCATCGGAAATGCGGATGTCGTTGATCGGTTCGGCCTCGGCGGCCAGCTCGCGCCACACGCCCAGCGCCTCGAACAGGCGCTGGCTGGTGTAGGCGATGGCCGTGGTCCGGCCGTCGAAGCCTGCATCGGTCATCGATTTCAGCGCCACGCGGTCGATCAGGGCGGTGCGCAGCCCTGCCTCGCCGGCCGCCAGCGCCAGCAGGCTTCCGCTGAGGCCCGCGCCCACGACGGCCAAGTCAAAGGCGGCCAGATCGAAGCGATCCTTATCCACCGGTGGAAAATGGCAGGGTGGCCGTGCCTCCGCCACAGCGCGATGACTTTTGCTTCAGCCGTCGGCCCGGCTCCCGCAGCGAAGCGGTGCACGAGCCGGGCCGACGGCGCGGTTCAAGCGAAAGTCATCGCGCCTTAGTGCCCGATATTTGTGCAGCCACTATCGGGAACAAATCGTGGAAATACTGGGGTTTTTTACACTGGCACGCCCCTTGCGTGTGCAGGGCTGACGTGGCGGCCAGTCTGATCAATAGACCGCTGGGGAGAGGCAATGAAACTGGTTATGGCGATCTTCAAGCCCTTCAAGCTCGACGAGGTTCGCGATGCGCTGACCGGGCTTGGCATCCAGGGCCTGACGGTGAGCGAGGTAAAGGGCTTCGGTCGGCAGAAGGGCCAGACCGAGATCTATCGCGGCGCCGAATATGCGGTGAGCTTCCTGCCCAAGGTCAAGATCGAGGTCGTGATCGAGGATGGTCTGGTCGAGCGCACCGTCGATGCCATCCGCAAGGCCGCCGGCACCGGCAAGATCGGCGACGGCAAGATTTTCGTCACATCGGTCGAGCAGGCCGTCCGCATCCGCACCGGCGAGTCCGGCGCGGACGCACTGTGATCCCCCTCGAGGAAAGACCGATGACCCGCACCCTTCGATCAACGCTCATCCCCGCCGCTACTGCGGCCTTCCTGCTGCTGCCCAGCGTCGCGTGGGCCGCCGATCCGCCCAAGATCGATTCGGGCGATACCGCCTGGATGCTGACCTCGACCGCACTGGTGCTGATGATGACCATCCCGGGCCTGGCGCTGTTCTACGGCGGCATGGTGCGCAAGAAGAACGTGCTGGCCACGATGGCGCAGAGCTTCGCCGTCGTCTGCCTGGTCTCTGTGCTGTGGATGGTGCTGGGCTATAGCCTGGCCTTCACGACGGGTAGTACCATCCTGGGCGGTCTCAGCCGGGTCTTCCTGGCGGGCCTCACGCTCGACGGTGTGCACGATCTGGCCAAGACCATCCCCGAATCGGTCTACATTTGCTTTCAGCTCACCTTCGCCGTCATCACTCCGGCGCTGATCGCCGGCGCCTTCGCCGAGCGCATGAAGTTCTCGGCCATGCTGTGGTTCATGGGATTGTGGTCGCTGATCGTCTACGCGCCGATCGCCCATTGGGTGTGGGGCGGCGGCTTCCTCGGTGACTGGGGCGTGCTCGATTTCGCCGGCGGCACCGTGGTGCACATCAATGCCGGCGTGGCGGGCCTCGTCTGCGCCCTGGTGATCGGCAAGCGCAAGGGCTTCGGCATCGAGAACATGGCGCCGCACAACCTCGTGTACTCGGTGATCGGCGCCGCGCTGCTGTGGGTCGGCTGGTTCGGCTTCAACGCCGGCTCGGCCGGCGCCGCCAACGGCTCGGCCGGCATGGCCATGGCCGTCACCCAGTTCGCCAGCGCCGCCGCGGCGCTCGCGTGGATGTTCGCGGAGTGGATGACGAGGGGCAAGCCGTCGGTGCTGGGCGTCATCTCCGGCGCGGTCGCCGGCCTGGTCGCCATCACGCCCGCCTCGGGCTTCGTCAATCCGGCGGGCTCGCTCGCCATAGGCATCGCCGCCGGCCTACTGTGCTTCTGGGGCGCCACCGGTCTCAAGCATGCGCTGGGCTACGACGACTCGCTCGACGCTTTCGGCGTGCATGGCGTCGGCGGTTTCGTCGGCGCCATCCTGACCGGCGTGTTCGCGATCGAGGCGATCGGCGGCGCCGGCAAGAAGGGCCTGATCGATGGCAACGCCGGCCAGGTCCTCACCCAGCTCTGGGGTTGCCTGGTCGCCATCGCCTGGTGCGCCATCGCCACTTTCGCGATCCTCAAGATCATCGATGCGCTGGTCGGTCTGCGCGTCACCACCGAGGAAGAGGTCGAGGGCCTCGACATCAACCTGCATGGGGAGACGGTGCACTAAGCGCGGTAGCCCGCGCGCAAGCGTCGTCAGGCGACGCGCACGGACTTTTCGAGAGTTCGGGAACCCCGCTCCTCCCTGGTTCCCTCCGCCGCCGCTTTCCGTGTCGCGGCGGCTACTGAGGCCCGGCAGCCCCCTGCCGGGCCTTTTTCTTTGCCTTCGCTGCTATCAGCCAGCGTGCCTAGTGCGGCTTCCGGTCAAATGGAACCGCGGAGCGGTTCCATTTGACCGGAAACGCGTTGTACGAGCTATTCCCATCAATGGCATATTCTGTCCGGCTGATCGCGGCGCGTTTACGCGCCTGGGCCGGACGGAATATGCTCTAAGCGCCGTTTGACGGCGCGTGTTTGACGCAGCCCGAACGAGACGCCACTCTCCTGCCATAAGCCGAAAAGGCAGGAGGGAAGCGCATGAAACTCGTGTCTGCCATTATCAAGCCGTTCAAGCTCGACGAGGTGCGCGACGCATTGACCGGCGTCGGCGTGTCGGGGCTCACGGTCAGCGAAGTCAAAGGCTTCGGCCGCCAGAAGGGCCAGACCGAGATTTACCGCGGGGCCGAGTATCTGGTGAGTTTCCTGCCCAAGGTGAAGATCGAGATCGTGGTCGACGACGCCCAGGTCGAGCGCGCCGTCGAGGCCATCCAGAAGGCCGCCCACACCGGCAAGATCGGCGACGGCAAGATCTTCGTTACCGCCGTCGAGCAGGCGCTGCGTATCCGTACGGGTGAGACAGGTTCCAACGCCCTTTGAGATGTATCGCACCACCTTATCCTGAGGAGCGAGCAATGTGAGCGTCTCGAAGGATGGGCAACAGGCACCGCGTCTGATCCCCACCAAGGCGTGGAGGTTACTCCGCGCTAATCGAGACGGGCGCATCGAGCCCTCATCGGGGTGAGGCAAAATTGGCGACAAGACGTTAGCAAAGAAGAAAAACGACACGGGAGAGAAAATGCTGAAGACGGTTGTGCGCATTGGCGCGTCGTTGACGTGCGCGATGTCGTTTGCGTGTACGGCAGCCGCTGCCGACAAACCCACCATCGATACCGGCGATACCGCCTGGCTGCTGATCTGCACGGCCCTGGTGCTGATGATGAACATCCCGGGCCTGGCGCTGTTCTACGCCGGCATGGTGCGCAAGAAGAACGTGCTGGCGACGGCGGTGCAGGCCTTCGCCGTCGCGGCCCTCGTCACCGTGCTGTGGTTCGCGGTCGGCTATACGCTGGCCTTCACCGACGGCGGCGGCATCGGCGGCGCCATCGGCTCGCTGTCGCGGGCATTCGGCTCGGGCCTGCGCGGCAGCACCCATGCGCTTGCCCCGACGGTGCCGGAAAACGTCTTCCTGATGTACCAGGCGACCTTCGCCATCATCACGCCCGCCATCATCGCCGGCGCCTTTGCCGAGCGCATGAAGTTCTCGGCCATGCTGTGGTTCATGGGCCTGTGGGTGCTGCTGGTCTACGTGCCGGTGGCGCACTGGGTGTGGGGCGGCGGCTTCCTCGGCCAAGCCGGCGTGCTCGATTTCGCCGGCGGCCTGGTGGTCCATCTCAATGCCGGCATGGCGGGTCTGGTCTGCGCCCTCGTGCTCGGCAAGCGGCTGGGCTACGGCCAGGAATACATGGCGCCGCACGACCTGACGCTGACCCTGATCGGAACGTCGCTGCTGTGGGTCGGCTGGTTCGGCTTCAATGCCGGCTCCGCCCTTTCGTCGGGCGAGCTGGCCGGCACGGCCATGCTCAACACCCACATCTCGGCCGCCGTCGCGGCGCTGGTCTGGATGGCCATCGAATGGAGCAGCCGCGGCAAGCCCTCGGTGCTCGGCATTCTGTCAGGCGCCATCGCAGGGCTGGGCACCATCACGCCCGCCGCCGGCTATATCGAGCCGTGGGCCGCGATGCTGGTGGGCCTTGGCGCCGGCTCGGCCTGCTACTGGGCCTCAGTGATCCTGAAGAACAAGCTCGGCTACGACGATTCGCTCGACGTCTTCGGCGTGCACGGCGTCGGCGGCATCCTGGGCACCATCCTGACAGGCGTCTTTGCGACCCGCCTGATCAACGACGTCGCCAAGGGCCAGGCGGTCGGCCTGATCGACGGCCACGCCAGCCAGGTGCTGACCCAGCTCTACGGTGTGCTGGTGGTCGTTGCCTTTTCGGGCGCCGCCACCTGGGCGATCCTGAAGATCGTCGACGCCCTGGTCGGGCTCAGGGTCACCCGCGACCAGGAAACCGAGGGCCTCGACACCAGCCTGCACGGCGAGCGGGTGCAGTAGCGTCGACTCTTGTTCCTCTCCCCTAGGGGGAGAGGAACTTGAAGAGTGACAAACAGGGATCGGAGGACTCTAGCCTTTGGGTTGCTCGTGCAAAGTCACCCTAACGCTTGAAGAAACCGACCTATTGCCTTGTTGTGAAAGGCTAATTTTGCCCTTACAATAGGGTCATAATAAGGCCGGCTGGACCCCCTCCCGCCGGCGGTTGCGTGTTGCCCGGCCGAGCAAGGCCCATTGGATGGTCGTAGATGTTCAATCCGCGTCTGACCGAGACGTTGACCGACTTTCCGTTCGCGCGGTTGAACACGCTTTTGGCGCCGCTGACGCCGCCCATGAACCTGTCGATGATCAACATGTCGGTCGGCGAGCCGCAGGGGGCGATGCCAGCTTTCGCCCGCCAGATCGTCAATGACGAGATCGACGGCTGGAACCGCTATCCGCCCAATGCCGGCCTGCCCGACCTCAACCTGGCGATCTGCGAATGGCTGACGCGGCGCTACAAGCTGCCCAAGGGGCTGCTCGATCCCGACGTTCACGTCCATCCGACGGCCGGCAGCAAGGAAGGCGTCTACATCATCTCGACAGTCGCCACGCCGCAGCAGAAGGGCGGCGGCAAGCCCGTCGTGGCGCTGCCCAACCCGTTCTACCAGGCCTATCTCGGCGGCGCCGTGCTGTCGGGCGCCGAGCCGCTGCTGGTCAATGCCGACGCCTCGAACGGCTTCCTGCCTGAGTTCGACAAGATCGATGAGGCGACCTGGAAGCGGATGACGGTGGTCTATCTCTGCTCGCCGGCCAACCCGCAGGGCGCCATCGCCAGCAAGGCGTACCTGCAGAACCTTCTGCGTCTCTGCCGCAAGTACGACGCGGTGCTGGCGGTCGACGAGTGCTATGCCGAAATCTACACCGGCGCGCCGCCGACCGGCGCGCTCGAGGCGGCGCTCGCCATGGACGACACCGGCGGAACGGATCCGTTCCGCAACCTTGCGGTGTTCCATTCGCTGTCCAAGCGCTCCAATGCCGCCGGACTGCGCTCGGGCTTCGTGGCGGGCGACCCCAAGCTGGTGGCGATGATCCTGCGCTGGCGCACCTACGGCGGCCCGCAAATCCCGTTCGCCGTCCAAAAGGCGTCGGCCGCGCTGTGGCGCGAGGAGACGCATCCGCCGCAGACGCGCGAGTGGTACGCCAGGAACTTCCGCGTCGCCGAGCAGATTCTGCACAACCGCTTCGGCTACTTCACGCCGGGCGGTGGCTTCTTCCTGTGGCTCGACGTCGGCAATGGCGAGCAGGCCACCTGCAAGCTGTGGTCCGAGGCGCACCTCAAGGTGCTGCCCGGCAGCTACGTCTGCCGTGAGACCAATGGCATGAACACGGCTGGGCGCTACATCCGCGTGGCGCTGGTGCACGACGAGAAGACCACGCGCGAGGGGCTCAGCCGCCTCGCCGCGGTGCTGTGACGCCATGGCAATGATGGGCGCCACCTCCGCTGCACCGCGCAAGACGGCGATCCTGCCGGAGGGCGGGCGTGACTTCCTGCGGCGGCGCATGATGGAGCTGGTCGGCATTGGCGTCACCGCGCTGGGCATGATGCTGCTGGTGGCGATCTTCACCTTCAGCGCGACCGATCCGTCGCTCAATCACGCCACCGGCATGCCGCCCATCAACCTGATCGGCCTGCCCGGCGCCTATGTCTCCGACCTGCTGCTGCAGACCTTCGGCCTGGCGATCGTTCTGGTTCCCGTGGCGCTCATCACCTGGGGCGTGCGGATGCTCCGGACGCACCATCTCGGCTTCTTTGGCCTGAGACTCTCGCTGCTGCTGCTGTCGCTCCTGATGATGAGCGTGGCCTGCGTCGGCATGGGCGATGTCGGGGGGGCGGCGACCCATGCCGGGCCGGGCGGGCTGGTTGGCCTGGCCCTGGTCGGCCGCTTTCGCGAGCTGATGCTGACCCATTCGAGCGGCGGCGGCCTGGCCTTGATCGAGCCGATGTGTGCCGCTCTTGCCTTCATCGCCATGGCGCCAGCGCTCGGCATGAACCGCACCGACCTGCCGCTGATCTTCCGCATCCTGCGCGCGCCCTTCCTGTGGCTGGTGTGGCTGATGCAGGCCGGCGTCAGTCTGTGGCGCGGCAAGCCGCATCAGCTCGACGAGTATGGCGAGCCGCCGGCGCCGGACATCGGCTACGCCGAGATCCCGGGCGAGATCGACGCCAGCCAGTACGATCCGGCCCATTTCGAGCAGCGCCTCGACCAGATCCCCGAAACCGGCGCGCCGTTGCCGCCGCGCGATTCGCTGATGGTCGATGCGCCCTATGCGCCGATCGAGCGGCCGGCGCCGGAAATCCCCGAGTCACCGGTGCCGCTGCATCCTGCGGTGCCGGCTGAGCTGGTGACCGACGCGCCACCTGAATCGCTGCGCGAGCGCACCCTGTTCGATCGCCTGGCAGGGCTACGTATAGAGCCGTTTCTGGGCCGCCTGCGGCCCGGCGCGCCGGCCACACTGCCACCCATGGAGCCGCCACCTTTCGAGCCGCTACCCTTCGAGCCGGGCGATGCCGAGCCACTGCAGCCGGTCGTCTCCCTGGCCGAGCCCGAGCCTGACTCCGGAGACGAGGGCGCGGACGAAAACCCCTTCACGCCCGATTCGCTTCTGGCCGATCAGGTGCCGATTGCCGCGGCAATCGGCGGGCCCCGGATCATTCCGCGCAAGTCGGGCGCACTCACCCAGGGCAAGCGCGCCGCCAAGGCCGGCCAGCGCGAGCTCGATCTGGTGACCGGCGAATACCGCCTGCCACCGCTCGACATCCTGTCGCTGCCGTCGCGCATCAATGTCGAGACCAAGATCGACGAGGAGGCGCTCGAGCAGAATGCCCGTCTGCTCGAGACCGTGCTCGACGATTTCGGCGTCAAGGGTCAGATCGTGAAAGTGCGGCCGGGCCCCGTGGTCACGCTCTACGAACTGGAGCCGGCACCTGGCACCAAGTCGAGCCGCGTCATCGGGTTGGCCGACGACATCGCCCGCTCGATGAGCGCCGTTTCGGCACGCGTCGCCACCGTGCCGGGTCGCAACGTGATCGGCATCGAGCTGCCCAACGCGCGGCGCGAGACGGTGTTCCTGCGCGAGCTGCTCTCGACGCGGCACTACGAGGACAATCGGCTGGGCCTGCCGCTGGCGCTGGGCAAGGATATCGGCGGCGATCCGGTGATCGCCGATCTCGCCCGCATGCCGCATCTGCTGATCGGCGGCACTACCGGCTCGGGCAAGTCGGTGGCCGTCAACACCATGATCCTGTCGCTGCTCTACCGGCTGTCGCCGGACAAGTGCCGATTCATCATGATCGATCCCAAGATGCTGGAGCTCAGCGTCTACCAGGACATCCCGCATCTCCTGACCCCCGTCGTCACCGAGCCGCGCAAGGCGATCGTGGCGCTGAAGTGGGTGGTGCGCGAAATGGAGGATCGCTATCGCGCCATGAGCGCCTTGGGCGTGCGCAATATCGCGGGCTACAACGAGAAGCTGGTCGAGGCCAAGCGCAAGGGCCAGGGCCTCAGCCGCAAGATCCAGACCGGGATCGATCCCGAGACGCGCCGGCCGATCTTCGAGGAAGAGGAGATCGACCTCACGCCGTTGCCCTTCATCGTGGTCATCATCGACGAGATGGCCGACCTGATGCTGGTCGCCGGCAAGGAGATCGAGGCCGCCGTCCAGCGGCTGGCCCAGATGGCGCGCGCCGCCGGCATCCACGTCATCATGGCCACGCAGCGACCCTCGGTCGACGTCATCACCGGCACCATCAAGGCCAACTTCCCGACCCGCATCTCCTTCCAGGTGACCTCCAAGATCGACAGCCGCACCATCCTGGGCGAGCAGGGCGGCGAGCAGCTACTCGGCCAGGGCGACATGCTCTACATGGCCGGCGGCGGCAAGATCGCCCGCGTGCACGGGCCGTTCGTGTCGGACACCGAGGTCGAGGAGGTGGTGCGCCACCTCCGCGCCCAGGGGGCGCCGGCCTACATGGATTCCGTGACCGACGATCCCGACGCCGACGGCGAGGGTCTCGGCCTGCCGGGCGAGGGCGAGGAAGCCGAGAGCGACGCGCTCTACGACCAGGCGATCGCCCTGGTGGCGCGCGAGCGCAAGTGCAGCACCAGCTTCATCCAGCGTTACCTGCAGATCGGCTACAACCGCGCCGCCCGCATCGTCGAGCGCATGGAACGCGAGAACGTCGTGAGCCCGGCCAACCATGTCGGCAAGCGCGAGGTTCTGGCGCGTGACATCGACAACCGGGAGCGCTAGCTCTTCGTTGTGAGTCGCCTCTTTTCTGCTCTCCTGCTGCTGGCATTGCTTGCGCTGCCGGGCCATGCCCAGCAGCTTCAGTGCCCCGTCGGCACGACTCCGGTGAGGCTTTCTTCCGGCGAGACGATGTGCCGTTGCCCGAACGGCTCGCTCGTGACCTTCCAGCAGGTCTGCTCGGCCGCGATCGGGCGTCCGGTGGTCCCGGAAGCAGCGCCGATTCCGCCGCCGCACGCGACGCCGCCGGTGCCGGGCCTGCCGCCGACGAATCCCGTGCCGGTGCCCAGCCCGGGCGGTGGCATCGGCAGCTGAAGGGGAGAACGCGTGAGCGCCATTGTCGTCTCCGGGATCGCCTTTGCCCTGATCTGCGCCAGCACGATCCTCGCCATGATGCTGCGGTCGGCGCTGCCAGAACATCATCTCAGCAGCGATTCCAAGGAAGTCATCCGGCTGGCGACGGCCATGATCGCGACCCTGGCCGCCATCGTGCTGGGCATGCTGATCTCCTCGACAAGGAGTTCTTACGAGCAGGCTAGCGGCTACGTCGATCGCCTGACGGCCGGCATCGTCGAACTCGACGTGCGGCTGGACGAGTACGGTGCGGAGACCCGCGAGCTGCGCAAGCTCATTCGCGATACTCTTGTCCCGCTGGCGGATTCGATCTGGCGTGGCAACGCCCAGTCCTTCGACAAGGCGGCGCCGTTCCAGAACGCTGGTCACGGCGAACTCGTTCTTCGCAGACTTCAGGAGTTGTCGCCGCAAAGTGCCATGCAGCGCTCGCTGCAGTCCCGCACCCTGCAGCTCGGCGGCGACCTGGCGCAAACTCGGTTGCTCATCTTCTCACAGCGCGGCAGCTCGATCTCGACGGCGTTCCTCGGCGTGCTGATCCTGTGGCTCATGGTCATCTTCGGCAGCTTCGGCATCTTCACTCGACCCAACACCACCGTCGTGGCGGTCCTGCTCGTTTGCGCCCTGTCGGTGTCGAGTGCGATCTTCCTGATCATGGAAATGGGCCAACCGTTCGAGGGGCTGCTGCAAATTTCCAGCACGCCGCTACGCAATGCCCTGACGCCTCTGCGCTGACCGTCGTCGCCGACTATCGGCGGCATGGCCCGCAACACCTATGTGGCTATGGAACGGGGGATATGTTTAGCTGCCTGCAACGTCGGCAAGCATCGCTAGGGAACGAGGAATAATGGTCGGGCAACCGGGGCCTGCACCCCTGCCACAGGCAGGCGCTCACCGCCGGCGGCGCATTCCGCTGGTCTGGATCGTTCCGGCGTTGACCGCGTTGATCGCCCTGTGGCTGGCCTGGAACACCTTCTCCAAGCGCGGGCCGACCATCACCATCTCCTTCGACGCGGCTGCCGGCCTGACGGCCGGCCAGTCTCAGCTCAAGTTCAAGGACGTGACGATGGGGACGGTGAAATCCATCACCGTCTCGCCTGATCTCAATACGGTCCTCGTGACGGTGGAAACCGTCGCCGAGGCCAAGCCGCTGCTGACCGACAAGACGATCTTCTGGATCGTCAAGCCGGGCATCTTCGCCGGCAATATCACCGGCCTCGATACGCTGCTCTCCGGCGCCTACATCGGCATGATGCCCACGACCGACAAGGACAAGGGCAAGCTGGAGCGCAGCTTCGTCGGCAAGCAGGATCCGCCGATTCTCCAGACCATCGTTCCCGGCACCACCTTCATGCTGGAGACCCACAGGCTCGGCTCGATCAGTCTCGGCGCGCCGATCTTCTACCGCGATCTCGAGGTCGGCACCGTGCTTGGCTGGGACCTCAGCCACATGGCCCGTCACGTCACCATCCACGCCTTCGTGCGTGCGCCGTTCGACAAGTACGTGCGCGAAGACTCGCACTTCTGGAATGCCTCCGGCATTTCGTTCAAGCTCGGCCCGAACGGCGTCGAAGTTCAGCTGGAATCGTTCAAGGCCCTGCTGTTGGGCGGCATTGCGTTCGCCACCCAGCCCGTGCCCAAGTCGCCGATCGCCGCGGCGGGTACGGCCTTTCCGCTTTACGCCAATCGCGAAGCGGCCCTGTCGGCCGGTTTCGGCCGCATCATGAAGCTGAAGTCGAACTTCAGCGGTTCGGTCGCCGGCCTCGCCGCGGGTGCCGACGTGACGCTGCACGGCCTCAAGATCGGCGAGGTCACCGACGTCGAGCTCCTGTACAACCCGAAGATCGACCATATTCAGGCGGTCGTGCAGTACCAGGTCCAGGCCGACCGCATTGCCGGCACCGCCGTCATCCAGGGTGTTCCCCTCGGCACCGTCGCTACCCAGATGGTCAAGCGCGGCTTCCGTGCGACATTGCAGTCGCCGAGCCTGATCAGTCCCGGCAAGGTCCTGGCGATCGAGTTCACGCCCGGCGCGCCGCCCGCCGAAATGGAGCAAGACGGCGACGTCTTCATCATTCCGTCGGCCGAAGGCAGCGGCTTCGACAGCATCACGCGTTCGGCGAGCGAAGTGCTGTCCAAGATCAACAATATCGATTTCGCGGCGATCGGCGCCGGCCTCACCGGGCTGATCAAGGGGCTCGACGATACGGTCAACGGGCCGCAGATGAAGAAGACGCTGACGTCGCTCGAGCTCGCCATGGCCGACATCCAGGATGTGGCGCGCAAGCTCGATGCCGGCTCGACCCCGGCGCTCGCCCGCCTGCCGGACATCTCGGTCCAGCTCCAGGACTCGCTCACCAAGGCCAACCGCCTGATCGGCTCGATCAACGCGGGCTATGGCGACAATTCGAAATTCCATCGTGATCTCGAACGCCTGATGCCGCAGCTCACGGATACCGCGCGCTCCATCCGCGCGCTCACCGACCTGCTGTCGCGGCATCCCGAGGCCCTGATCAAGGGCCGCACCAACACCGGCAAGGAATGACGAGGATGCAACTCGGCCGACGCCACTTCTGCTCGCTGGTGCCCTTGGCGCTGGCCGGCGCCTGCTCGACCTCACCCGACCCGGTGCTCTACACCATCCCGATGAAGCCGGGTGCGGTGCTGCAGGCGGGCCCGCGCATCGTCCAGCTGCGCGACATCCACCTCGCGAACTATCTCGACCGCAAGGAGATCGTGCGCTCCTCCGAAAGCTTCAAGCTCGGCGTGATGGCCAACGACTGGTGGGGCGAGAATCTGGCATCGCTGCTGAGCCGCATCATCGTGCTCGGCCTGTCGCAGCGCCTGCCCAACACCAACATCTACGCCGAGGGCGGCGCAATCTCGGCCGATCCCAATGCCGTGCTGGCCGTAAATATCCAGCGCCTCGACGTCGACCAGGCCGGCACGTTGCAGCTGCTGGCCCAGGCGGCTGTCGAGTTCAACCGGCCCAAGCGCTCGGCGGCGCGGACCTTTCACATCACCAAGGCGCTACCGACGCCCAACGTCGCGGGCCAGGTCGCCGCGACCAGCGACGCCATGGCCGAGTTGACCGACGGGCTGGCGGCATTGCTGCAGCCCTAGATGTTGCGGGCGCATCCCGTAGCGCGGACTCCCGAGGAGCCGCTGACCGAGCCGGCGCTGCGCGAGTGCTTCGGCTGCGGTCAGTTCCAGATCGTGCCGGCCCTCGGTCCCGACATGGGGTCGGACTGCGTGCGCTGCGGCACCTGGCTCCGCCGCACCCGTCGCGACCCGCTGAACCGCAGCCTGGCGCTCAACGCCGCCGCCCTGGTGCTGTTTGCCGTGGTGTGGCTGGCGATGCTGATGGAGGTCTCGACCGCCGGCATCGTGCACTCGACCACGCTGAACTCCGGGCCTCTCGAGTTGGTCAAGCATGGCCTGTGGCCGCTCGCCCTTGTGGTGGCCTTCACCACGGCCATCGCGCCGTTCATCAAATTCGGCGGCACGCTCTACGTGCTGGTCGGCCTGCGCCTGCCCAGGCCGCCGCCCAACCTGCGTGGCGTCTTCCTGTTCGCCCGCAAGATGGGCATCTGGGCGATGCTCGAGGTGCTGCTGCTCGGCGTGTTCGTGGCCTACACCAAGCTCGGTGACCTGGTGCATATCGAGGTCGGTCCGGCCGTCTATGCGCTCGGCCTGCTCACCATCGTCACGGTATGGGCCGACACCGTGCTCGATTCCGATGCGGTGTGGGACGCGATCGAACGGCGCGGCCAGACCCACAGCCCGATGCCGGCGGCACCGCTGCTCACCTTCCACCCCGCCGCGATCGGCTGCGAGGCCTGCGGGCTGGTGAGCGTGCCGGCCGGGCACGACGCGAAGTGCCCGCGCTGCGGTTCGGCGCTGCATGCCCGCAAGCCGCAGAGCCTGCACCGCACCTGGGCCTTCGTGTTTGCCGCCGCGGTTCTCTACATCCCGTCCAACTACTACCCGGTGCTGACCGTGATCCAGATGGGTGCCGGCCAGCCGAGCACCATCCTGGGCGGTGTCGAGGAACTGCTCGCCTCGAAGATGTATCCGCTGGCAGCACTTGTGTTCTTCGCCAGCATCATGGTGCCGATGTTCAAGTTGATCGGCCTCGCCATCATGCTGATGGCCACCATGATGGTGACGACGGAGATGGGCGCCTCGGTGCTGCTGGCGCAGCGCACCCGGCTCTATTGGATCGTTGCCTGGATCGGTCGCTGGTCGATGGTCGACATCTTCATGGAGTCGCTGCTGGGCGCGCTGGTCCAGTTCGGTCGCGTGGTCACCATAGAGCCGGGTATCGGCGCGGTCGCCTTCTGCGGCGTGGTCATCCTCACCATCTTCGCCGCCGAGGGCTTCGATCCGCGCCTGATGTGGGATGCCGCTGCCCGCAACCCCCATCGGCCGCTGCGGCTGCGGGGCGCACCGGCCTGACCGGCGGCCGCTTATCCACCGCTGCCGGGCCGCGGCCGGGGTCTCTGTCGTAACTCTGTAACCAAAGCGTCGCGGTTCCGAAGCCTGGCGCCGGTACGCAGCAAGGCAGACCAACCCGCGAGGTTTCGGTGCTGCGGCTGGAAGGCATTGTTAAGAAATTTGGCGACAATCGCGCGGTCGACGGCGTGTCGCTGGTCGTGCCGGTCGGCCAGCTGGTGGGCGTTATTGGCCGCTCGGGCGCCGGCAAGTCCACGCTGCTGCGCACGATCAACCGGCTTACCGACCCATCGCAGGGGTCGATCCGGTTCGGGGATGTTGACGTGACGGGCCTGCGAGGCCGCGCCCTGCGCGAGTGGCGGGCACGTTGTGCCATGATCTTCCAGCAGTTCAACCTGGCCGGCCGGCTCGACGTGCTGACCAATGTGCTGATGGGGCGCCTCAGCCACGTCGGCACAACCCAGGCTCTGCTCAAGCTGTGGAGCGAAGCCGATCGTGCTATTGCGCTTTCGGCGCTCGATCAGTTCGACATGGCGGGGCTCGCCGCGCAGCGCGCCGACACGCTTTCCGGCGGCCAGCAGCAGCGGGTCGCCATCGCTCGTGCGCTGGTGCAGGAACCCGAGATCATCCTGGCCGACGAACCGATCGCCTCGCTCGACCCGCGAAACACCAAGGTCGTCATGGACGCGCTGCAGCGCATCAACAAACACTTCGGCATTACCGTCATCTGCAATCTTCATTCGCTCGATACGGCACGGGTCTATTGCGACCGCCTGGTCGGCATGGCCCAGGGCAGAGTCGTGTTCGACGATGTCCCCCAGGCGCTGACCGACGATCTCGCCCGCGAGCTCTACGGTCTCGATGCTGGCGAGGTCATGGACACCGCCGGCACGGCAATGCCCGTGCCGACACAAGAGGCTCGTCCATCGCTCGCTGTCGCGTGAGCTGAAGCGCGCGTCAATTCAACAAACCCACGGAGTGTTCCCATGATCAATCGACGTTCGGTCCTTGCCTTCGCTGCGGGCGCGCTCACCCTGGCCGCTCCCGGCCTCGCTGTGGCTCAGGATTGGAAGGCCAAGTATCCGGAGATCGTGGTGGCCATCGTGCCTGCCGAGAATGCCAGCGGAACGGTCGACCGCTATACGCCGTTCGCGAAGTACCTGGAGAAGGAGCTGGGAACGAAGGTCACGCTGCGCGTCGCCAACGACTACACAGCCGTCATCGAAGGTATGAAGAACCGTCAAATCCAAATCGGGTTCTTCGGTCCAGGTTCCTATGCCCGCGCCTACGCCGTTTCCAACGGCAACACCGTCGCGTTCGGGACCACACAGAACCAGGACGGATCGATCGGCTACTATTCGGTCGTCTACGTGAAGGCGGACAGCCCGTACAAGACACTGGACGACCTGAAAGGAAAGAAACTCGGCCTGGTCGACGTCGAGTCGACGTCCGGCTTCAAGGCGCCCACCTTCTTCATGTCGCGCGAAGGCAAGGCGCCGGACAAGTTCTTCTCGGTTGCCCAGGTGACGGGCAGTCACGAGAACGCCGTGATCGCACTGGTTCAGGGCACGGTCGACGGTGCAACCAACTGGTGGAATTCGGCGACTGACTCGAACCTGACGCGCATGATCAACAAGGGCATGCTCAAAAAGGCCGACGGCACGCCGATGAAGTATGAGGATTTCCGCATTGCTTGGAAGTCGCCGCTTCTTGCGGGATCGCCGTTTGCCTACCTGAACGACATGCCCGAGGAGTTGAAGAAGAGCATCTCACAGGCCTTCTATAACGCCCACAAGAAGGATAAGGCGGCATTCGATAGACTTTCCGACGGCAAGGACCTCGCTTTCGTTCCGGTCGAGCACAAGGACTATCTCGAGTTCATCGAGCTCAACAAGTTTCTCGAGGAACTGCGGCGCAAGAAGAGCTGATGGCCGACGCCCTGGCCTGGGGGCCGCCGCATCGGCGGCCCCCGCTCTTTTCAACGACGTGAGCGTCGGCGGGTCGCCATCGGCATGGTGAGAACCGTCCCGACATTGCCGCCGGCGCAACTCGCGCCGCTCGCGCACGCCTACGGCATGGCCGTTGCGGCGAAGCGGCGCTGGACGATCGGCGGGATCGTCCTGCTGGTGGTCCTGTCGCTGCTGTCGGGTTGGGCCGGCCAGGTCGACCTCGCGAAGTTCTGGAGCGGCCTGCCTCGCTTTGTGAGCTATTTCTACGACATCCTGCCACGGCTGCGGCTGGAGACCTTTTTTGCCGACCTCGCGGAGTGGTTCTGGGACCTCGACGGTTGGCTGGCGCTGCTGTGGGATACGCTGCTCATCGCCTATCTCGGCACATTGTCCGGTGCCATCGCGGGGTTCTGCCTGTGCTTCCTGGCCTCGACCAATCTGACGCGATCGACCTCGTTGCGTTTCGTGGCGCGCCGCACGCTCGAATTTTGCCGTACCGTGCCCGAGATCGTGTTCGCCCTGATGTTCGTCTATGCCTTCGGTTTCGGGCCGATGCCCGGTGTTCTGGCGATCGCCATCCACACCGCTGGCGCGCTCGGCAAGCAGTTCTCAGAAGTCGTCGAGAACGTCAACATGCAACCCGTCGAGGGACTAACTGCGACTGGCGCATCGTACGTTGAGACTGTTCGCTTCGGCGTCGTGCCGCAGGTCCTGTCAAACTTCGTTAGCTACACGCTACTGCGCTTCGAGATCAATGTTCGCGGCGCGACGGTATTGGGTTTCGTCGGCGCGGGCGGCATCGGCAAGGAACTCATCTCGTCAATCCGCCAGTTCTACTATGCCGATGTAAGCGCAATTCTGCTGATCGTTATCGGCACCGTGTTTCTCATCGACTGGCTGACGGAAATTCTGCGCCACAAATTACTGAGCCTCGACGGAGCCCAGCGATGAGGCCTTCGAATAACTCTCTGCGCGCCACTGCCGACGCCGGTCGCGCGGTGTTGAAGAGCCGCTATCCAACGGCCTTCCAGGCTCCGCTTCGTACACGCCTGCTGCCGCCGGCTGTCGTGGTCTTCGCCGCCAGCCTCGCCCTTTATGCGTTGTGGAGATTCAATTTCTCGCCGGCGATGTTCGTCGACGGATTGGGGAAGCTGGGCACCGTGGCCGTGCTGATGATGCCACCGGATCCCGGCAGCCAACTCTGGAACTATGTCGGCGCTCTGGGGGAGACGTTGTCGATCGCCTTTCTGGGCACATTGAGTGCGGCGATCCTGGCGTTGCCTGTCAGTATGCTTGCCGCCAAGAACGTGGTCGCAAACCGGATTATACATGTCGCAAGCCGGAGGTCTCTCGATACCATCCGCGGCGTGGATACTCTCATCTGGGCGCTCATCTGGATCAATGTCGTCGGCTTGGGGCCGTTCGCCGGCATACTCGCCATCATGACCTCCGATTTCGGTACGTTCGGCAAGTTGTTCTCCGAAGCCATCGAGGCATCGGACCGGAAACCTGTCGATGGCGTGGTGTCGGCGGGCGGATCGGATCTTCACGGCTTTCGCTTTGGTGTATTGCCGCAGGTTCTGCCGGTGCTGCTGAGCCAGGTGCTTTATTATTTCGAAAGCAATACACGGTCGGCGACCATTATCGGCATCGTCGGTGCAGGCGGCATCGGCCTGTATCTCGCCAACGAGATCGCGCAGGCCGAATGGCCGCACGTCGCCTTCCTGATCCTGATGATCCTGGCGACGGTTGCCGCGATCGACTGGATTTCGGCCAAAATCCGCTTTGGCATGATCGGCGCACGAGGCAGGACGGTTTGAGCCACCGCTATGCGCTCTACTATGCGCCGCGCCCCGAAGAGGGGCTGGCGGCGGCGGCCACCCAATGGCTGGGCTGGAATCCCGATTCAGGCCGGGCGCGCGCCTTGCCTGCCATATCGAGCCTCCATCGCGACAGGCTGGCCGAGATCGTGGCCGATCCGCGCCTCTACGGCTTCCACGGCACGCTGAAGCCGCCGATCACGCTGGCCGATGGCGTATCGGAGCGCGACTTCCTCGATGCCGTCGGACGATTTTCGGCCTCCTACCGCGCCATCACAGTGCCCTCGCTCGCTCTGGCCGAGCTGTCGGACTTCCTGGCGCTGGTGCCGACGGCGCGGTGCACCGATCTGCAGGACCTGGCGGATCGCTGCGTGGTCGAGTTCGACGAGTTCCGCCAGCCGGCGGGCGAGGCCGAGCTGGCGCGCCGGCGCGCATCAGGCCTGTCGCCGCGCCAGGAGGAGCTCTTGCTGCGCTGGGGTTATCCCTATGTGCTCGATCAATGGCGCTTTCATCTCACGCTCACCGGACGGATCGCCGATCCGGTGGAACGCGAGGCGGTCGCGGCGATCCTGCGCCAGCGCTTCGCAGGCTTTCTCGACCGGCCGCTGCCGGTGCGCGATCTCTGCGTGTTCCGGCAAGCCGTCGCCGGCCGGCCGTTCACCGTGGCGGCCCGCTTCACGCTCGGCGGCGGACGTCGGGTGAGTACTGAAGTGTGGCGAGCAAATTGACGAACGTCCGAGCGGCTTGCTCGAGGGCGCCGTCGTTGACGATCGTGGTCAGGCGCGGATCGACGATGTCATAGGCGTCGCTGCGGTCGAGCCGCCGGGCGGCTGACGCTGAATCTTCCCGTCCCCGTCCGGCCAGCCGTTCGGCCAGCCGCTCCGGCGAGGCCGTGATCAGGACGGGATGGGTGTCCGGATCGTCGCCGCCGTCCTTCTGGAAGTGCTCGCGCGAGCCCGAGACCACGACGGTAAGGCCGGTCTTGCGCCAGGCATAGATCTCGCGGCCGATGCCGTAGTCGTTACCATGAGCCTGCCAGTGGAAGGCGAACAGGCCGTGGGCGCGGCGGAGCGCGAACTCGGCCGGGCTCACCGCCACGTGGTTTTCACCGCCCACGTCGGCCGGGCGCGTGATGTAGCGATGGGCGAAGACGACGGGCGCCTCCGCCGGCAGGAGCGCGCGGGCACGGCCGAGCACGGAATCCTTGCCCGCGCCCGATGGCCCCATGACATAGATCAGGGGGCCGTTCATGTTAGGCCGCCACCGTCAGACAACGCGCTCGCCTTCGCGCCACACTGCCCGTACGACAGGGGCGCCATCGAGCACGCGCACGCGCACCAGGTCGGCGCGGCGGCCGGGCGCGATCTCGCCGCGGTCGGCCAACCCGACGGCGCGCGCCGGATTGAGCGAGGCCAGCCGCACCGCCTGCGGCAGGGAGATGCCGGCGTCGCTGGCAGGCAGCTTGAAGACGCTTTCGATCAGGCTCGCCGGCACATAGTCGGAGGACAGGATGTCGGCCTGGCCGGCGCGCACCAGATCAATGGCGGCGATGTTGCCGGAGTGCGAACCGCCCAGCACCAGATTGGGCGCTCCCACCAGCACCGCGAGGCCCGCCTCGCACGAGGCCTCCGCCGCTTCGCTTGTGGTCGGGAACTCCGCGATGGTCATGCCGTTGGCCACCGCCTCCTGCACATGTTCGCGCGTGGCATCGTCGTGGCTGGCGATCGGCAGGGCCCGCGCCCGGGCGCGCGCCACGATCGCGCTCCTGTGCCGTGCCGCGTTCTTGTGGTGCAGCTCGATCGCGCGGACGCTGAATGTCTCGAACTCGTCGTTGGTCATGCCGTATTTCTTGGTGTGGTAGAGCCTGAGCTTCTCCGGATCGAGGAACTGGCGCTGCCCCGGCGTATGGTCGTTGATCGATATCAACCCGACCAGGGGCAGGTCGATCCAGCGATCGACCGTCTCGACGGCGTCGTCGGCGACGATCTCGCAGCGCAGGTGCAGGCGGTGCTCGGCGCGAGTCATGCGCCGCTCGCTCGCCGCGCAGATCGCCTCGATCATGCGTTCCTTGTTGCGCACCCGATCGGTCTCGCCGCGCACGTCACCCAGCGCCAGCGAATCGAACACCGTGGTGATGCCGGCAGCTGCGATTTGCGTGTCGTGCGCCATCAGTGCCGGCACGCTCGGCCATTTCACGCCGGGCCGCGGCGCGAAGTGCTTCTCCAGGTTGTCGGTGTGCAGCTCGATCAGGCCGGGCAGGAGATAGTCGCTGTCGAGGTCGATCGCACCGGCGCAGTGCGCCCGGCCGGGATTGACCTCGACGATGCGGCCGTCGCGGACCACCAGGGTGCCGTCGAACTCGGCATCGGCGGTGACGATCCGGGTATTGGTGAAGATGGTTTCGCTGTTCATGGTTGGGCTCCCGCAAGGGCGACGTCGTGCAGGCGCGTGGCCAGCGCCTCGCGGACGGCCGTGTCATGGAAGATGCCGACGATCGCCGCACCGGCGTCGCGGCGCTGGCGAATCAGGTCGATCACGCCGTTGCGGTTGGCGGTGTCGAGCGAGGCGGTCGGTTCGTCGAGCAGCAGCACCGGATAGTCGGCGATCAGCGAGCGGGCGATGTTGACCCGTTGCTGCTCGCCGCCCGAGAAGGTGGCGGGCGGCAGCGACCGCAGGCGCTGGGGAATGCCGAGCACGCCCAGCAGGAACTCCGCACGCCGGCGGGCTTCTTCTGGCGTGGCGCCCAGGCGCAGCATCGGTTCGGCCACGACGTCGACGGCGGCGACCCGCGGGATGACCCGGAGAAACTGGCTGACGAAACCCATGGTGTGGCGGCGCACGTCGAGCGTCACCCGGGGCTCGGCGCCGACCAATTCGACCCAGGCGTCGCGGTGGCGGACGCGGATCGAGCCGGACTGTGGGCGATAGTTGCCGTAGAGCGAGCGCAGCAGCGTGCTCTTGCCGGCACCCGAAGGGCCGACCAGCGCAAGACACTCGCCGGGCGCCACGGCCAGCGCGGTGTCGTGCAGCACCGGCAAGGCGAGATCACCCTGGGCATGCATGACGAAGGATTTGCTGAGGCCGGAGACGCGCAGGACAGGCAACATGGGCTTAGACCGGCAAGATCGAGGCGACGAGCATCTGGCTGTAGGCGTGCTGCGGGTCGTCCAGCACCTGGTCGGTGAGGCCGTCCTCCACCACGCTGCCGCCCTGCATGACCATCAGCCGATGCGTCAGCAGGCGGGCCACGCCAAGATCGTGCGTCACCAGAACGGCCGACAGATTGAAGCGTTCGACGAGGCCGCGCAGCAGGTCGAGGATGCGCGCCTGCACCGAGACGTCGAGCCCGCCCGTCGGTTCGTCCATGAACACCAGCCGGGGGTTGCTCACGAGGTTGCGGGCGATCTGCAGGCGCTGGCGCATGCCGCCCGAGTAGGTCGTCGGCCGGTCGTCGAGGCGGTCGGCATCGATCTCGACACGATCAAGCCAATCGGCGGCGGTACCGCGGATCTCGCCGTAGTGACGCGCGCCGATCGCCATCAGCCGCTCGCCGATATTGGCGCCGGCGCTGACGGCCATGCGCAGGCCCTCGCGGGCGTCCTGGTTGACGAAGCCCAATTCGGTGCGGGCGAGCAGCCGGCGGCGCGCCTCCGACAGGCCATGCACGTCGACCGTGCCGGCCGAGGCGGTTTGGTAGGCAACGGAACCCTCGTCCGGAGTCATGCGGCCGGCCAGGCAGTTGAGCAGGGTGGTCTTGCCCGAGCCCGATTCGCCCACGATGCCCAGCACCTCGCCCGGCCACAGGTCGAAGCTGACGTCGCGGCAGGCCACGCGCGCGCCGAACTTCTTGGTGACCTTGCGCGCTGAGAGCAATGGAGCGTCGTTCACTCGGCGATCTCCCGGGCGGCCTCTTGGGTCGCTTGCCGCTCCTGGCACCAGTCGGTGTCGGAGCAGATGAACATCCGCCTGCCGGCATCGTCGACGATCATCTCGTCGAGGAAGCTCTGGCGCGATCCGCAGTGTGCGCAGCATTCGCGCCAGGTCTCGATCTCGAAGGGATGGTCGTCGAAATCGAGGCTCTTGACCGGCGTGTAGGGCGGCACGGCATAGATGCGCTTCTCGCGGCCGGCGCCGTAGAGCTGCAGCGCCGGATTGCGATCAAGCTTGGGATTGTCGAATTTCGGGATCGGCGAAGGGCTCATCATGTAGCGCCCGTTCACCAGGACCGGATAGTTGTAGGTCTTGGCGATGCGGCCGTGGCGGGCGATGCTTTCGTAGAGGCTGACCTGCATGACGCCGTATTCGCTGAGCGCATGCAGCGTGCGCGTCTCGGTTTCGCGCGGCTCGAGCATGCGCAGCGGCTCGGGGATCGGCACCTGGAAGACCAGGATCTGGCCTTCGCGCAGCGGCGTCTCGGGCACGCGATGGCGCGTCTGGATGAGGGTCGCCTCCTCGGTCCGCGTCGTCGTGGCGACGTCGGCCACCTTGGCGAAGAAGCGGCGGATGCTCACGGCATTGGTCGTGTCATCGGCGCCCTGATCGATCACTTTCAACGTGTCGTCGCGGCCGATGATGGCGGCGGTCACCTGGATGCCGCCGGTGCCCCAGCCGTAGGGCAGCGGCATCTCGCGGCCGCCGAACGGTACCTGATAGCCCGGGATCGCCACGGCCTTCAGGATGGCGCGGCGGATCATCCGCTTGGTCTGCTCGTCGAGGTAGGCGTAGTTGTAGGCGCCATCCTGGAAGCTGGTGTCCGGCATGGTCTACTCCGCCGCCTTGTCGAGCACAGTCTGGCTAAGTGCGGGGGTTACCCCGCACGAATTGCGCTCCTCGACTTCGGCTCTAAGGGTGCGCACCACCACCAGCTCGGACTGGAAGTCGACGTAGTGCGGCAGCTTGAGATGCTGCACGAAGCCCGAAGCCTCGACGCTGTCGGAGTGCGACAGCACGAACTCCTCGTCCTGGGCGGGCGAGGTGGCGGCCTCCGACAGTTCCTCGGCACGCAACGCCCGGTCGACCAGTGCCATGGCCATCGCCTTGCGCTCGGCATGACCGAAGGCGAGCCCATAGCCGCGGGTGAATTGCGGCGGCACGTCGTGCGAGCCCGCAAACTGGTTGACCATGTCGCATTCGGTGACGTCGATCTCGGCCAGCTCGATGGCAAAGCCCAGCTCCTCCGGGACGAAGGAGACCGGCACGGAGCCGAAGCGGATCTCGCCGACGAAAGGATGGTTGTTGCCGTAGCCGCGCTGGGTCGAGTAGCCCAGTGCCAGCAGGAAGCCTTCGTCGCCGCGCGCCAGGTTCTGCAGCCGCACCGGCCGCGCCGCCGGCAAGGTGAGCGGCGTGAGCGTGATGTCCTGGGCCGGAGCGCCGGACGAGGCGGGAGGCGGCGGTTCGAGCATGCCCTCGCGCTCCAGGATGTCGCCGACGCGCGGCAGGGCCTGGGCGCTATCGACCGGCGCCGTCGGCGCGACCGGCCGGTCGGCCGTAGCCATCAGGGAGAAGTCGAGCAGCCGGTGGGTATAGTCGTAGGTCGGGCCGAGCACCTGGCCACCCGGCACGTCCTTGAAGGTCGATGAAATGCGCCGCTCCGCCACCATGCGCGACGTGTCCAGCGGCACCGAATCGCCGAAGCGCGGCAGGGTGGTGCGATAGGCGCGCAGCAGGAAGATCGCCTCGACGAGATCGCCGCGCGCCTGCTTGATGGCAAGGGCCGCCAGCGTGCGGTCGTAGCAGGAGCCTTCGGTCATGACCCGATCGACCGCGAGGCCGAGTTGCTGGTCGATCTGCTCGAGCGAGACCTCCGGCAGGCTACGCTCGCCGCGACGCTTGTCGGCGAGCAGCTCGAGCGAGTTGGCGATCGCCGTCTCTCCGCCTTTGACCGCGACATACATGATCAGCTCTCCACGGCAATGCTGCGCGGCAGCGCCAGCAGGTCGGACCCGGCAGTGAACACGACGTCGACGCCGCAGGGGAAAAGGCTGTGGTTGGCCAACCACTCGACCCAGAAGGTGCCCGACAGGCCCTCGACCGCGACGGTCGAGCAGCCATCGATGCCTGGCCCGCGCCAGCCACGGGCAACGCCGCCGCTGAGCCCCGGCACCTCGATCACCAGCGTGGCCGAGCGGTCGGGGTAGGGATCGCTGCCGACAGCGAAGCCCTCGAGCATCGGCGCGGGATCGGACGGCACGACGGCAAACAGGGCGTCGGCTTCGCCGGCGACGATCGGCGCGCCGGTATGGAAGCGCACGAAATCGCGCACGGCGGCAGAGTCGAATTCGGGCGCCAACCACAGCGGAGTGTCGCGATCGACGAAGGTGAGCAGGAAGGCTGTCGCGGCTCGGCTGAGCGGGCCCACTGCAGCCGGTGGTTGCGGCAGGACGACGATGCGGCCGGGATGGGAGAAGGCGTCGAGCACGGCGCGGAACAGCCGCTGGCTGTCTTGTGCGGGATCGGCTAAGCCGGAGGCAAGATCGGGAGCGATGTCGCTCATGTCCCGGCTTCCCGGGCGACAGTGAAGAAATCCACCTTCGTCGCCGCGGCACGGGCGGCGACGAGCTGCCGGCGGGAGTCCGCTTCGGCGGCGAGCGGTGCCACGATTTCCGTCTCGATCGGCGCACGCCATTCCGGCAGGTGTCGCAGCGCGTCGATTGCCGCCGCGATCTCGGCCTGTCGCGGCTGGCGGCCGCCGACATAGCCGATGCCGATCTGGCCGCCTTCCAGCCGCACTGCGGCGCGCGTTACGGTCATTTCGCCGGCGGCGAAGGCGGCACCGGAGCCTGAGATGCGGCCCTGCACCATCACCAGCCCGATCTCGGGCCGACGCAGGAGGCTGTAGGTGGGTACCGCACCGAGGCCGCTCCACAGCGCTTCCAGCCGTGCAGCGGGAGCTTTTGCCAAAAGGGAGAGCCAGCGCTGGCGCTGCTCGGTCGCGGCGGCAGGGGATATGGACATGGACACAGGGTTACGCTCTGGAACGAGCGCACCATGCGAAGCTCAAGTTACCGATCGGCGCGAAATCCGTGAACTTATCGTGACGGCGGGGCGGCCTTATCCCCGGGTTGGCGCTTTGAGCTCTTCGATCCGGACCTTTGCCAGGGCGGCGAAAGAACCTTCGGGATACTTCTCGAGATAGGCTCCGTACATCGCGGGATTGTCGCTCTCCTTGACCATGTCCCAGAAGGTAAGCTCGACCGGGTCGGGCTCGGGTGTCGCCGGCAGCGGCTCGGCCTTTGATTGCAGCAGCGCTTGACGCCGGGACTCGGCCAAGGCGGCGAACGAACCCTCGGGATACTGCTCGAGGTAGGCATAGAATTCGGCGGGATCCTCGCTTTCCTTGATGGCGTCCCAGAAAGCGAGCTCCACCGCAACGAGGTCGGAATCCGGTGCGGCGGCGACGGCCGGGCCGGCCTGTTCGGCCAGCAACACGGTGCGGCGACCCTCGGCGAGGGCAGCGAACGTCCCGTCGGGATACTGCTCGAGATAGGCCGCGAACTCGGCCGGGTCCTTGCTCTCCTTGATCGCTTCCCAGAACGGCAGCTCGAAGGATGCCGGGGTGTCGGCGGACGACGGGGCGTGCGACGCCGTAGAGACCAGCCCGAGTGGTGGATCGGCGAATGCGGACTCGAGTGCGGCCTCGTCGGCGCTCCCAAGGCGAAAAGCGCGAATCGGCTGGGCGATGTTCTTGACGCTTTGCTCGCCGAGATCCTCGAAGGAATACAGGCCCATCTTGCGGACATGATCGCGCACGCCGCGCGAAATGCAGATACCGCCAGGCAGCGCCAGGGCTTCGAGGCGGGCGGCGATATTGACGCCATCGCCGAAGATGTCGCCGTTCTTCACCATGACGTCACCGACGTTGATGCCGATGCGGAATTGCATGCGGTGTTCCGGTGCCTGGTCCTCGCCGGCGGCGGCGACGCCCTGCTGAATCTTCACGGCGCAATCGAGCGCGTCCACGACGCTGGCGAATTCCGCCAGGATGCTGTCGCCGGCGGTCCCGGTGATCCGGCCGTTGTGACTGGCGATCAAGGCATCGGCCACCAGCCGCAGGCGCGACAGCGTGGCCAGCGCTGCCATCTCGTCCTGTTCCATGTGCCGGCTATAGCCCTCGATATCGGCAGCGAGGATGGCGACGAGCCGGCGTTCGAGGCGAGGGGCTTCCAGGGTGGGCTCCACGGTAATCTTTCGGCCAAGCGGCGGTTTGCCGAGAATCCTGGCACACGTCTGTCAACGCGCTGGCCGCGCCTTTGTTGCGGTCCAATAACTAGCCGGGATGCCAGTTGGGCGGGCGCTTGCTGAGGAAGGCGTCAACGCCTTCGGCAAAGTCGTGCGTCCCGGCCAGTTCGGTGACGGCTTGGAGCTCGAAGTCCATGCCTTCCTCGAAGCCCATGCCGCCGCCCAGGGTGACGGTGCGCCGGATGGCCGCCAACGCGGCCGGCGACTTTTCCGCGAGCTCGTCGGCGTAGGCTTGCACGCGCGCCCGCAAGCCCTGCGGTTCGACCAGTTCGTCGACCAGGCCCCATTGCAGGGCCTCTTCGGCCGACACCATGCGCCCCTCGTAGAGATAGCGAATGGTGCGCGGCCTGCCGATCAGGCGGGCCAACGCCTGGGTGGTGGCGATCGGCGGGATGAAGCCGATGCGGATCTCCGGCTGGCCGAGTCTCGCGTCGGACGCTGCAAAGCGCAGGTCGCAATGCAACGTCAGCTCGAGGCCGCCGCCGACAGCCGTGCCGTGGATGGCGGCAAGCAGCGGCTTGGGCGAGGAGCGCATCAGGCGGGCGATCTTGTGGCACAGCGTCGCCCAGGCGCGGATGCCCTCCGGCCCGAGGCCCTTGAAGCCGTTGAGGTCGGCGCCGGCGCTGAAATAGCCGTCGACGGTGCTCGCCAGCACCAGTACCCGCACCGCCGGATCGTCGAATGCGGCGGTGATGCAGCCATGGGTCTCCTCGACCATCTGCCGCGTAAAGGCATTGACCGGCGGGCGGTTGAACTCCAGCCAACCGACGTGGCGGATCGTCGAAAAACGGATGAACGAATAATTCGGCGTCATCGGGCGAGTCCCTTGCGACAATCGAAGAGATTACGGGAAACCGTAAATCCGATGCGGCGTGTCGACGAGGATTTTTCGGCGCGTCGCGTCGTCGGGCACCCAATCGGCCAGCCACCGCAGCGTCTTGGGATAGGTCGTCCGGCGGTCGAGGTCGGTGCTGGTGTGCGGCCAGTCGCTGGCCCAGACGAGACGGTCGGCGCCGAACGCGGCGAGGAGCAGTGGCGCTGCTTCGCGGGCGCCTTCCAGGCCGACGCGGTAGGCGCCGCACAGCTTGACGTAGACGCGGCCGGTCTTTGCCGACTCCAGCAGGGCCTTGAATCCCGGATCGCGCACCGGCCCCAGCTTGGGATCGAACATGCCGAAGTGCGGCACGATCACCTTGACGCCCGACTCGAGCAGCACGGGCAGAATCTCGGGCAGCCGCCTGCACTCGACATAGAGATCGAGCAGCCAATCGCGCCGTTTGGCCTCGGCGAACGTCTCCTTGTAGTCGGCCCAGTTTGGCGTCGGCAGGCCTAAGATCGGAAAGCGAAGTCCGCGCACGCCGAGCCGGGCCATCTCGTCCCACTCGGCCGCGCTGGTTCGGGGCGCGATCCACGGCACGCCGCGGAATCGCTCGGGCTGCGCCTTGAGCGCACCCAGGAGGTAGCTGTTGTCGAAGCCGAGAAAGCTCGGCTGCTCGATGACGATACGGCCGATGCCATTGCCATCGGCGATCGCCAGGAGCTCCTGGTACGAGGCGTCGTAGTCGGGCACGTAGCGCGCGTTGGCGGTGTGCGGCAGCCCGCGCACGAAGACATGGGTGTGGCTATCGACGCGCGCCGGCTCCGCCGCCTGCAGCTTGCCGGCGATGGCCGACCCGGCCAGCGCCGCTGCAGTGGCGTTGAGCGCGCGGCGTGAAATCACGGCTTCCAGCGCAGGAAATTGCCGATCAACCTGAGGCCCGTCGCCTGGCTTTTCTCCGGGTGGAATTGCGTGCCTGCGAGATTGTCGCGACCGACCACGGCGGTGATGGGGCCGCCATAGTCGGTGGTGGCAAGCAGCGTCTCGGGCCGGGTGGTCTTGAGCTGGAAGGAATGCACGAAATAGGCGTGATCGTGCGCCCTGAGCCCCTGCAGCAGCGGGTGCGGCTTCAGCTCCAGAAGCTCGTTCCAGCCCATGTGCGGGATCTTGAGGTGCCCGGCGCCGGGTTCGATGCGCACGACGTCGCCCTTGATCCAGTCGAGCCCGGCATGGATGCCGTATTCGACGCCGCGCGTGGCCATGAGTTGCATGCCGACGCAGATACCGAGGAACGGCTTGCCGCGCTCGATCACTTCGCGCTGCAGGGTGTCGACCATGCCGGGCACGCCGTAGAGGCCGGCACGGCAGTCGGCGAAGGCGCCGACGCCCGGCAGCACGATGCGGTCGGCGGCGGCGACCTCGCCAGGGTTCGCCGTCACCAGCACGCGCTCGTCCGTACCGGTCTCGCGCGCGGCGCGCTCGAAGGCTTTGGCCGCGGACCGGAGATTGCCCGAGCCGTAGTCGACGATTGCCACAGTCATTGGGCGACGGTCATCCCTGGGCCGTCAGAGGACGCCCTTGGTGCTGGGCACTGAGGTGAGCTGGCGGGGGTCGAGCTCGATGGCCACGCGCAACGCGCGCGCCAGGCCCTTGAAGCAGCTCTCGACGATATGATGGTTGTTGTCACCGTAGTGGTTCCACACGTGCAAGGTCAGGCCGCCGAGCTGGGCGAAGGCCTGGAACCACTCCTTGAACAGCTCGGTGTCCATGGTGCCGAGCTTGGGCTTGGAGAACACGACCTTCCAGATCAGGTACGGCCGGTTGGAGGCATCGAGCATCACCTCGGTCAGCGTCTCGTCCATCGGAATCTGCGCGCTGCCGTAGCGGCGGATGCCGGCGCGGCTGCCCAGCGCCTTCATCAGGCACTCGCCGAGCACAAGGCCGCTATCCTCGGTGGTGTGGTGATAGTCGATGTGCAGGTCGCCCTCGGCACGCAAGGTGATGTCGATCAGGCTGTGGCGGCTGAGCTGCTCGAGCATGTGATCGAGGAAGCCGATGCCGGTCTTGACGTCGTACTTGCCGGTGCCGTCGAGGTTGATGGCGGCGGCAATCCGCGTCTCCTTGGTCTGGCGCGCGACAAACGCCCGCCGCCCGCCCGTGCCGGGTGTGGTGAGGGCAGGCGCTGCGGCCTTTGGAATGGCTTTTTTGGCGGTCTTTTTGCTGGCCGGGCGGGCCATAATAAGAAGTCCTCTAAGGTGTGCCCCGTTCTACAGGAACGCGGGGGCCACGGTCGAGCGCCACGCGCGTGAGAATGACGCCCAGAAGCACGATCAGGCCGCCCAGCACGCGCGCCAGGGTCAAGGGATCGTCGAAAAACGCCGCCGACAGGCCCACGCCCGCCACCGGGATCAGATACATGTAGACCATGACCTGACTGACCCCCAGCCGGTCCAGCCCCATGGTCAGGCCGAGATAGGCGATACCCACCGGGAAGATGCCCGTATAGAGCCAGTAGGCGGTGAGGCGGCCGTCAAGGCGGCCGAATTCCGACAGTGAGTCGAAGATCAGCGATATCGGCAACAACAGCAGCGCGCCGATCAGCGTGGTCCAGGCCATAACGCGCAAGGCGCCCAAGCGTGCATTGTAGGGCGCGCAGCGTTCGACATAGATCGCCCATGACAACGCCGCCGCCATCCATAGCAAGGCGCCGTCGACGCTTGCGGCAGCGAGGGTGATCTCGCTCAGGCTGTTGTTGACCACGACGACCACGCCGGCGAAGGCGATCACGATGCCGAGCCAGCCCAGCGCCGGCAGCCGCCGGCCGGCGAGCCAGGCGAGGATCGCCGAGAACGCCGTGGTCGTGGTCATGACAATCGAGCCGAGGCTGGGCGCGCTCCTGGCCATGGCGAGGCCCCAGCAGGCCTGGAAGAGCGTGACGCCGATCAACGCCAGGCCCAGCAGCGGCAGCCAGTCGCGGCGCGGCACGGCCATCGGTCGGCGCGCCAGGGCCATCGCCGCCACCAGGACGGCGCCGGCCACGATGTAGCGCGAGGCGCTGTAGAGCAGCGGGCTCAGCTCCGCCAGCACCTCCTTGGCGAAGGGATAGCTCGATCCCATCAGCATGGTGGCGCCGACGGTCAGCAGGTCGCCCGTCCAGCGACGGGCGCGCGGTATCATTGCCTGTTCATTGCTTGGGTGGCGCCGTCGAGGCCTTCTGCACGCCCCAGAAGCCGAACAGCGCGCCGGCGACGCGGCGGATCTGGATCTCCTCCGAGCCTTCGGTGATGCGATAGCGCCGGTGATGGCGGTAGATGTGCTCGAACGGCGTGTGGCGCGAATAGCCGATGCCGCCATGGACCTGCATGGCGCGGTCGGCGGCGTCGCACACCAGCCGGTTGGCGCGGTAGTTCGACATCGCCACCCACTCGCTCACGCTCATGTGGTGCTCGCGGTCGAGATGCCAGGCGGTCTTGCGGACGAGGCCACGCGTCATCTCGGCTTCGGTATGCAGCTCGGCGAGGGGAAACTGGATCGCCTGGTTGGTCGCCAGCGCCTTGCCGAAGACCTTGCGGCTCTTGGCATAGGCGACCGACATGTCGATGCAGTATTGCGCGGCGCCCAGGCTGGAGGCGGCCTGGCGGATGCGGTTCTCGTGCACGAAGGTCTGCGCCACGTCGAGTCCACGGCCTTCCTCGCCCAGCATGGTCGAGTCCGGGACCTTGACGTTGGTCAGCGAGACCTCGGCATGGTCGGAGGGCATGTTGAAGGTCCACCACATGTGCTCGATCTTGAAGCCGGGCGACTTCACCGGCGTGAGGAAAGCCGAGATGCCGCGCGGCTCGCCGACCTTGCCCGAGGTGCGGGCGAATACGAGATCGACCGTGGCGGTATGCATGCCGGTGTTGAACCGTTTCATGCCGTTGATGATCCAATCGCCGCCCTGCCTGGTGGCGGTCGTCTCCATGAAGGTGGCGTCCGAGCCGTGCAGCGGCTCGGTCAGGCCGAAGCCGATGCGCTCCGTGCCCTTGAACATGCCTTCAATGTAGCGGTCCTTCTGCTCCTTCGTGCCGAAGCGGTGCAGCAGCAGCGCCACCGGGAAATTGCCGACGATCGAGCTCTCGTTCTGCAGGTCGTTGTGCAGGCCCAGCCCCTTGTGGGCGAGATGCTCGCGGATGATCGCCATGGCGAGGTTGGAGCCTTCCTTGCCGCCCAGTTCCCTGGGTAGGCCGAAGCGCAGATGGCCGGCCTTGTCGGCGCGCCGTTTCATCTCGGCCAGCAGCTCTTCCCATTCGTGGCGCGGCTGGCCGTCGTTGTCCCAGTCGGTGCGGGCATGCTCGCGGCGATGGTCAAAGAAGCGGATATTGTCGTTCTCGCGCTCGAGCGGCCGGATCTCGCGTTCGATAAACTGGTCGAGCTCGTTCAGGTACGCCGCGATCTCCGCGGGAATATCGAAATCCATGGATCGCTTCCTCCGGAGACTCTTCGGTCGCCGGGCATCTTAGGCGGCGGGCAGGTCGATGCGAAAGCGGCTGCCGCCATTCTCTGCCGCCAGGCAGACAGCAGTACCCTCGTGGCCGATCGCGATCTGGCGGACCAGCGCCAATCCCAGGCCGAAGCCGCGTCCGCTCTCGGCGGCGCCAGGCAGACGATAGAACGGCTCGAAGATGCGCTCGCGTTCGGTCGGGATCACGCCGGGACCGTGGTCGCTCACTTCGAGAATGGCGCGGCTATTCTCGGGCCGCACCGAAATTTCGATCGGGCCGATGCCGGCATAGCGCCGGGCATTCTCCAGGAGATTGCGCACCAGGCGGCGCAGCAAGGCAGTGTCGCCCTGCACCGTGACCGGCTGGCCGGAGGCTTCGAGGCCGTAGTGCGCGGCCTCCTCGGCGGCGACGGCCAGGAGATCGACCGACTCGCGGCGCTCGACGATCGGCAGCGCCTCGAGGCGGCTGTTGAGCAGGACCTCATCGATCAGCTGATCGAGTTCGGCGATGTCGCGCTTGAGGGACTCGCGCACCTTGGGATCGGCCGACTTGCCCAAGAGCTCGGCCGACAAAGCGAGCCGGGCGAGCGGCGTGCGCAGCTCGTGGCTGCAGTTGGCGAGCAGCAGGCGGTGTGCCGTCACCAGCTCCTCGATGCGCGCCGCCGAGCGGTTGAAGCTTTCGGCGAGGGCTGCCACCTCGTCGCGACCCTCGACCCTCACGCGCGCGCCGAGATTGCCGCCGCCCAACTGCTCGACACCGGTTTTCAGCCGTTCCAGCCGGCGGCCGAGGCGGCGCACAACGGGGTAGGCGCCGACCGCGATGCCGACGGCGATCACGGCCAGGAAGGCCACGATCCAGACGGTCGGATTGGAGCGCTCGCGCACCTGGCGGGCCACCAGCCAGCGCCCGTCGGGCAGCTGCAGAGTGAAGCTCGGCCCACCCGGTCCGCGCCGCCAGCCGATCCGCGTGCGTGCCGGGTCGAAGCGTGGCGGCGTCCGGCCGACCATGGCGATCAGGCTGCCGTCGGGGCGATAAAGCGCCAGATCGAAGCGCAGCTTGCGGTGCAGCGCCTCGAGCGCCTTCTGATTTTCGGCCTGCTGGGAGTCCACATCAGGCAACAGCGCGCCGGTGAGTTCGGCAGCGACGTCGAGATATTGCGGCGTGCGGGCTTCGTCCTCGGCAAGCTTCCACAGCAGCCCCGCGGCGCCCACGAACACCACCAGCACCAGCAGGATGGTGACATAGAATTGCAGGTAGAGGCGCTGCATGCTTCACCGATCCTGGTCGCGGGCGAAGACGTAGCCCGCGCCGCGCACTGTCAGGATGCGGCGCGGCGTCTTGGGGTCATCCTCGATGGCGGCGCGAATGCGCGAGACGTGCACATCGACCGAGCGGTCGAAGGCTTCGAGCTTCTCGCCTTTCAGGAGGTCCATCAACGCGTCGCGCGACAGCACGCGGCCGGCGCGCTCGGCCAGCACCAGCAGGATGGCGAATTGGTGCGAGGTGATGGTGCGCTCCTCGCCGTCCAGCCGCACCACCCGCGCGCCCTTGTCGATCTCCAGCCGGCCGAAGCGCAGGATCTCGGTCTTGGGCGCACCGCCCTTGCGGCGCAGGATGGCGCGCAGGCGAGCCTGCAGCTCGCGCGGTTCAAAGGGCTTGGCGAGATAGTCATCAGCGCCGATTTCGAGTCCGACCACGCGATCCATGGGCTCTCCTCGCGCCGTGAGCATCAGGATCGGCACGTCGCTCAAGCCGCGTAGGCGGCGGCAGAGATCGAGCCCGTCGGCGTCGGGCAACATGAGATCGAGGATCACCGCGTCGAAGCTCTCGCGCTTCAAGATCGCCTCACCCTCGCGGGCGGTGCCGGCAAGCGTCAAACGAAAGCCCGCCCCGCCAAGATAGTCGGAGACCATCCCGGCGAGGCGGCTATCGTCATCGATCATCAGGATGCGCTCGGCCATTTGCCCAGTATCAGGCCGGCGCGCCCCCGATGTCATCCGTGGCGCTTGCCGTGGCGCCGCGCGCTCCAGTTCTTGAAGAAGGCCTGGCGCTGCTCGACGCTGAGCACATTACCGGCATCCGTCAGCGCCTTGGTGAAGCGCTTGGAGCTCTCGTCGGACACCTTCATCTGCTCGACGCGGATCGCTTCGATCTTGGCCGGGTCGATGGTCGCAGCCGTCATCGCCTCCTGCATCGCCTTGCGGTTCTCGACCCGCTTGGCGTGCAGCGGCTTCATGTCCTTGAAGCTCGCGCCCAGGATGTCGGCGACTTTCTTCTTCTGGTCGGCTGTGGCGTCGGTGCCGTTCAGTGCCTTGTCCACGCGCTTCTCGATGCGCTGCTGGAACTTGGCCGGGTCGAAGTTCGCGCCGTCGGTTCGGGCAAAGGCCGCACCGCCCGCCGTCGCCGCGATGCTGCCCGCGAGCAGGGCGGCTAGCATTGTCTTGATGTTGAGGGTTGCCATTTCAGTCTCCATCGGTTTGGGGTCACGTTCCCCGTGATGGTGATATGGAGCGTTGCGGTTTCGCGTTCCTCTCCGTCGTGTAAAGTTGTGTAAAGATGACGACCCTCCAGACCGCGCGATTGATGCTCCGGCCGCTGGTGCCGGCCGATGCCGGGCCTTATGCCGCGATGCGCTACCATCCCGAAGTGGCGAAATGGCTGCTTCAGGCGAGCGGCGATCCGGTCGAGGCGGCGCGCGCTTCGATCGAACGCTTTGCGATTTCGTGGCGCGAGCGCCGTTACGCGCCGTGGGGCCTGTTCCGCGACGGCCGCCTGATCGGTCATGGCGGGCTCAACTTCGTGCCGGAGTTCGGTGAGACCGAGGTCCTGTGGGCGCTGCACCCCGACGCCTGGGGCCACGGCTATGCCACCGAGATGGCGCGGGCGGCGCTCACCTACGGCTTCGGGACGTTGGAGCTAAGGCTGATATTCGCCATGACCAAGCCAGACAATCATGCCTCGCAGGCAGTGATGAAGCGGCTCGGTCTGGTTTATCGACGTGACGTCGTCTATCGCGGCATGGATGCGTTGTGGCTCGACACCGATCGGACGGAATGGAGCAAGAACTCCTTGTCGTTCTGAGCGAAGCGCAGGACCTCATCGAACGAGCAGACACCGACCGTCGACGCCGAGTGTGCAGCGAGTGTGAGATCCTTCGCTGCGCTCAGGATGACAGTGGCGGTTGGTATGACTTAACCCGTCCGTCGTCGCTTGGTCGGAGGATTGCTGTCGATACCGCCCAGCACGTCCGATGCGGCGCGATGGATCGCGGGGTCGCCGGCGGCCAGCACCGAGCCGTCGGAGTGGATGTCGAGGTCCTTGCCCTGCCAGTCGGTGATCAGTCCGCCGGCGCCCTTGATCACCGGCGCCAACGCGGCGAAGTCGTAGAGTTTCAGGGAATTCTCGACCACCAGGTCGACATGGCCCGACGCCAGCAGGCCGTAGGCGTAGCAGTCGCCGCCCCAGCGGAAGAGTTTCACCTTCTGGGTCAGCGCCTGGTGGCGTTGCTCGAAGGCGCCCGGGAACATGATGGGCGCGGTGGAATACATGTAGGCGCGATCGAGCGTCGGGCAGTGACGCACCGAAATCGGTCTGTCGTTGAAGGTCGAGACCTGGCCGGCGGCGCCCAGCCAGCGCTCCTTCAGGATCGGCTGGTCGATGATGCCCAGCACCGGCACACCGCGATGGAGAAGCGCGATCAGGGTGCCGAAGATCGGCAGGCCGGTGATGAAGGCCTTGGTGCCGTCGATTGGATCGAGCACCCAGACATAGTCGGCGTCGGTCCGCACCGCGCCATGCTCCTCGCCGAACACGCCGTGCTCGGGAACGTGCCGTGTCAGCAGATCGCGCATGGCAGTCTCGGCCTCGCGGTCGGCGACCGTGACGGGGCTTCTATCGCTCTTGTCGTCGACGGTGACGGGGGTGCGGAAATAGCGCGCCGCGATCGGCCGCGCCGCGTCGGCCAGGCGATGGGCCAGAGCGACCAGCTCGGCGGGAACCGATCCGGCCACGCAAACCGATCCTCTTAGGGAAGGGGCTTGGGTGAGTCGGCCATCGTGCGCAGGTAGGCGATCAGGTCGGCGCGATCCTGTTCCTTGGGGATGCCGGCAAAGGCCATCTTGGTGCCCTTGATGAAGGCCTGCGGCCTCAGGATCATGTGGTTGATGTCGTCGTAGGTCCAATCGCCGCCCTTGGCGATCAGCGCCGACGAGTAGCTGAAGCCTGCGTGGCTGCCCTTCTTGCGGCCGACGATGTCCCACTGGTTGGGACCGACCTTGTTGACGCCGCCCTTGTCGATCGTGTGGCAGACGAAGCACTGCTTCATGTAGAGCGCCTTGCCGGCCTCGACATTGGCACCGGCGAGCTTCGGTCCGATCGGCGGCAGTTCGGCGGGCGCCGCCGCAGCGGCCGTCTCGACCGGCGCGTCGGCCACGGCGATCGCGGGTTTGTCCAGCATGTGCGGATGGACCACCGCATTGGACACCTTGCCAACCACCATCGCGAAGAGGGCCGAGGCCAGAACGCAGCCCGCAACCGTGTTGAAATTGGCCATAGTCAGTTCCCGCAGCAGCAATTTTTTCGGACGTTGCTGTAGCACGCCCCAAGCGTCACAAGTAGTATCTGATCGTGTCCTTCGGCTCGCGCGGCGGAACGTCGCAAGTGCCGGATTTAGCAAGGTTTTTCGCCCTTTGCCGGGCGAGCTCCGGGGGAGTTCAGGAGATGGCGGGAGCCAAGGTTGGGGCGAGGGCCGAGAGGTCCAAGGCCAGCAACACCATCGCCTTCCAGGGCGAGCCGGGCGCCAACTCGGACATGGCCTGCCATGCCGCCTTCCCGTACATGACGACCCTGCCGTGCCCGACCTTCGATGCCGCCATGGCGGCGGTTCAGGCAGGGCGTGCCGAGCTTGCCATAATTCCGGTCGAGAACTCGATCGCCGGGCGAGTCGCCGACCTGCACAGCCTCCTGCCGCATACCAAGCTCAAGATCGTCGCCGAGCATTTCCAGCGGGTCGAGCATTGCCTGGTGGCGCTGCCCGGCGCCTCGCTCAAGACGATCAAGTCAGCCAAGAGCCATGTCCAGGCGCTGTCGCAGTGCCGCAACTTCCTGCGCAAGCACCATATCCAGCCGCTGGTGCATGGCGACACGGCGGGTGCGGCGCGCGAGATCGCCGAGGTCGGCGACAACAGCGTCGGCGCCATCGCCTCCTCGCTTGCGGCCAGAATCTACAATCTCAGGGTGCTGGCGCGGAACATCGAGGACGCCGACCACAACACAACGCGCATGCTGGTGTTCTCGCGCGAACCTGCAATGCCCGACTGGCGCACCGTGCACTGCATGACCGCCTTCCTGTTCCGGGTGAAGAGCGTTCCCGCGGCGCTCTACAAGGCGCTGGGTGGATTCGCCACCAACGGCGTCAACATCGTGAAGCTGGAAAGCTACCTGAGCGGGGCGCGCTTCGAGCAGGCGCAGTTCTACGCCGAGGTCGAAGGCCATCCCGAGCAGCGCGGCCTGCAACTGGCGCTCGAGGAACTGGAATTCTTCTCCGAGAAAGGCGAACTGAAGCTGCTCGGTAGCTTTCCGACCAATCCTTTCCGGCGCAAAGGCTGGGAAGCGCCGACGCGACCGGGCACCTGAGGCCCCATGCCGCAACAGCCCGTCCGCATCGCCCCTTCCATCCTGTCGGCCGATTTCGCCGCCCTCGGCCCCGAGATCGAAGCAGTGACCAAAGCCGGCGCCGACTGGATCCATGTCGACGTGATGGACGGCCATTTCGTGCCCAATCTCACGATCGGGCCGATGGTGGTGAAGGCGCTGCGCAAGCACAGCAAGCAGCCCTTCGACTGCCACCTCATGATCTCGCCGGTCGATCCGCTGGTGCCGGCCTTCGCCGAAGCGGGCGCTGACGTGATCTCGTTCCATCCCGAAGCCGGTCCGCATAGCCATCGCACGATCCAGCTCATCAAGAGTCTCGGCAAGAAGGCGGGCTGCGTGCTCAATCCGGCGACGCCGCTGGCGGCGGTCGAGCACGTCCTGGGCGATCTCGACCTGGTGCTGGTGATGAGCGTCAATCCAGGCTTCGGTGGCCAGGCCTTCATCGAAAGCCAACTCGCCAAGATTGCCGCGCTGCGCAAGGCGATTGATGCCCTGGGCAAGAAGATCGATCTCGAAGTCGATGGCGGCGTCAATCCCGAGACCGCCAAGCGCTGCATCAGGGCAGGTGCCGACGTGCTGGTCGCCGGCACGGCGGTGTTCAGCGGCGGACAGGCCAAGTACGCTGCCAACATCAAGGCGCTGCGCGCATGAAGGTGGCTCGGCAGGCCCTCGAGGTTGCACGCCTCGAGCTTGGCCAGGGGACGGTCGAGGACAAGGCGCGGGTCATGGCGTGGGACCGCCTTTACGGCATGCTGTCGACGCTCGATTCCAAGACTTCGGTGCTGTTGCGCTTCAACGCCATCGTGGTGGCGGCACTCGCCTATCTCGTCGTCGTCGCCAGCAGCGACCCCTTTGTCGGCGCCAGCGTCACCGTCAAGATCCTGGGCAAGTTCATCGGCCATGTCAGCCTGCTGGCGAGCGTGGTGAGCTGCGGTTTTGCCTTTCCGGTGATCAACGTCGAATGGGAGTTCTTCGGCGGGCGGCTCGATCGGGTGGCCGAGGGCACGCCCAACTTCGACGATGCCGCCTTGCAGCGGCTGGGCGATCTCGTGGCGCGCCGCACCAAGCTGTACTCATGGGCCTGGAAGCTCGCGGTCGCCGGCGGGACGGGCTTTGCAATCCTCGTCGGACTTGCCACTCTGCACTGACCATGGCCGACATCATCCTGCACCACTATCCCAACTCGCCCTTCTCGGAGAAGGTGCGTGTCGCCTTCGGCATCAAGCAGCTCGGCTGGAAGTCGGTGCAGATCCCCAACATCATGCCCAAGCCGGATCTGATGCCACTGACCGGTGGCTATCGCCGGACACCGGTGCTGCAAGTCGGGGCCGACATCTACTGCGACACCCAGCTCATCATGCTCGAGCTCGAGAAGTTGGCTCCCCGGCCGCCGCTCCTGCCGCCCGGCAAGGAAGGCGAGGCGCGCGCCCTTACCATGTGGATCGACCGCAACATCTTCTGGTCCGCCGTCGGCGTCGTCATGGGGGCGATCGGCGACAAGCTGCCGGAGGCCTTCCTCAAGGACCGCAGCGAGTTCTCCGGGCGCTCGTTCGATCCCGCCAGGCTCCGGGCCGCCGCGCCCTTCGCCGCGGAGCAGACCTATGCCCAGATGGTCCTGGCGGAAGAGATGCTGGCCGACGGTCGGCCCTATCTGCTGGGCGCCGCACCGACCCTGGCCGATTGCGCGCTCTACAATCCGGTATGGTTCATCAAGGCACGCCTGGGCGCGGGCAAGGCGGTGCCGCCGCTCGACCGGCTGCCGCGCATCGTTGATTGGTCCGACCGCATGGCAAGCTTCGGCAGCGGCAAGCCCGTCGACATGACGGGCGCCGAAGCGCTCGACATCGCAAAGGCCGCGACACCCGCCGCGACCAACGTCGCGGCCAACGATCCCAGCGGCTTGCAGGCCGGCCAGAAGATCAGCATCACGCCCGATGACACCGGTAAGGTGCCGGTGACCGGTACGCTGGTCGGGCTGACCCCGGACCGAATTTCAATCAGGCGCAACGACGAGCGGGTGGGCGAGGTCGTCGTCCATTTCCCGCGCGCCGGATTTTTCGTCACGTCGCTATAGTGCGCGCCCGCATCGAGGCTCCCAGGTCATGACCGACATCATCCTGCATCACTACGGCCTGTCGCCATTTGCGGAAAAGGTCCGAATCGGCCTCGGCCTCAAGCGGGCAGCATGGAAGTCGGTCGATATCCCCAACGTCATGCCCAAGCCCGACCTGATGCCGCTGACCGGCGGCTATCGCAAGACGCCGGTGATGCAGATTTTCCGGCCGCTCATTCGATCCTGAACGGTTGCGTGCCGCCCTGCCGATCGTGCGCGACCAGACCTACGGCCTGCTGTCGATCGCGGAGGCGATGCTGGCCGACGGCCGCAAGTTCGTGCTGGGCGGCGAGCCCAGTCTTGCCGACTGCGCGCTCTACAATCCGGTGTGGTTCATCAAGCAGCACCTCGGCGCGGCGGCAGCTCCGCTCGACCGGTTGCCGAAGATCGTCGCCTGGTCGGAGCGCATGAAGGCGCTGGGCGAGGGCAAGCGTACCGACATCAAGGCGACCGACGCGCTCGATGTCGCCAAGTCGGCCAAGCCCGTGCCGGCCAACGTCGACGCCAACGACCCGAGTGGGCTCAAGGCCGGCCAGAAGCTCAGCGTCACGCCCGACGACACCGGCAAGGTGCCGGTGACCGGCACGCTGGTTGGGCTGACCGCCGACCGCATCTCGATCGCGCGCAGCGATCCGCGGGTGGGTGACGTCGTCGTCCATTTCCCGCGCGCCGGATTCATCGTTCAGGCGGCTTAAAGCGAAACCTCGCCTTTCAGCACCGGCACGCAGCCGCCGCCGACGCTGGCGCGGATGCCGTCGGCCGCACGATGCGCCGAGGCGCGCAGCAGGCTCGGCCGGCCCATCTCGACACCCTGCACGATGTCGTATCGCCGTTCGCGCTCGCTGGTCAGCGACAGCAGCAGCGCGGCGAGCGGTGTCGCGGCGCTTCCCGTCGCGGCGTCCTCGACGGTGCCCGACAACGGCGAGAACATCCTCGCCCGTATATGCGAGTCATCATGTGCGTAGAGGTAAAGTGGCAGGCGGTTGGGACCCATCGTCGCATAGGCCGTCGCGGCATCGCGGAAGCGTCCCGTGTCGGGCGCGGCCCTGGAGAGGGCTGGGCCGGTTACCTCGGCGATCACGAACGAATTGCCGACGGAGGCCGAGACAGGGCGGTGATTGCTGGCGATGACGTCGCGTGCGTCCAGGCCGACGCAGCCTGCCAGCAGATCGACCGGCATTTCGGGCCCCAGCGTGAGCGGTTGCGGTGCCGCTATGTTGACCGAGTCGCCCTCGACCTCGACCACCACGAGACCAGCAATTTCCTCAAAGCGCAGCACGCCATCGCGGGCGCGGCCCATTCCGGCCAGCACCCAGCCGGTGCCGACATTGGGATGGCCGGCGAACGGCATCTCCTGGCGACGATTGAAGATGCGCACCCGGGCGGTGTTGGCGGGGTCCGCCGGCGGCAGGACGAAGGTTGTCTCGCTGAGATTGAACTCCGCGGCCAGCGACTGCATTTCGCCGTCGGCGAGGCCACGGGCATCGGGAAACACAGCCAGCGGGTTGCCGCCGAAGCGACGGTCGGTGAAGACGTCCACGGTCACGAACGAAAAGCTACGCATCGTTCGCTCCTACACGAGCGCCACGCCGATTTCGCTGGCAATCCGGCGCAGCGCCGCCACCGAGCGGGCCGTGGCGTTGCGGCGATCCTGCGGGCAGTGAGTCTCGATACTGGCCAATACTTCCTTCGCTTCGACGTCCTTCAGCAGTCGCTCGAGTTCGGCTGACCACGGCACGTTGCCGTCACCAAGCGGCACGGTCTTGCCAGCAGTGAGATCGCGGTCCTTGAGATGGATCGCGGTGGTGAGGGGGGCGAGGACCGCGATGTCGGCATCGCTTGGCCGTTCGCCGGTCGACCAGGCGTTGGTGATGTCGACCAACGGCCGCAGGTAAATCGCCTTGGAGCCTTCGGCATCCTGTTCCTCGATCTCGTCCTTGTCGAAATGCACGTCGCGGATCTCCCGTTCCGCCGCCTCTGCATCCTGTGCAGTGAAGAAGGCCGAGAGTTCGGCGATGTTGCCGACATTGCAGACCGGCTCGTTCTCGAGCTGCAAGACGACGTCGTAGTGGTTGGCATACCCGAGCAGCGTTCCCAGGTCGGAGTCGGACTTGGTGACGTCGGACGGCCGAAAGCCGTCGTAACGAAGATAGCTGAAAATTCGCATGTTTCGTGCGCCGAGGATGACCGCGATGTCCATCGCATGCAGCAGCGGATCGCGGACTGGGCATTCCTTCGGGTCGAAGGCGAAGTCGACTTTGCCGCCGGCCGGCGATTTGCCTGGCGCTGGCCATTTCAGCACCGGCGACACGAAGGTCGGCACGCTGATGCCGGCCTTTTCGAGCGTGCGGCTGATGTCGATGACCTCGTCAGAGGTCATGCCGAGCAGGCTGCGGCCGCCGACGGTCCGCATGTCGAGGCGCTTGATGCCGTGTTCGTGGGCAAACGAGATCATTTCGTCGAGGGTGGGGCCGATTTCGTCGCCGATCACGGCAAGAGCAAGACGGGGAAGGGGCATGCGGATAGCCTACTATGGGCCACCGTCTTTGGCTAAAGTCCTGCAAGGCGCGAAGGAGAAGGCATGAGCGACGACGCGGCAATCTTCGTGGGGACAAGCGACGCCGACCAATACCTCCTGCTGAAGTACGGCAACCGCCATGGCCTGGTGGCCGGCGCCACCGGCACCGGCAAGACCGTGACCTTGCAGACCATCGCCGAAGGCTTTTCCGCCTTTGGCGTGCCGGTGTTCATGGCCGACGTGAAAGGCGACTTGGCCGGCATCAGCCAGAAGGGCGGCGACAATCCCAAGGCGCTGGAGCGCGCCAAGCTCTTGAAGATCGAAGGCTATGGCGGCCGTTCGTTCCCGGTCGTGCTGTGGGACCTGTTCGGCGAGAAGGGACATCCCATCCGAACCACGGTAAGCGAGGTCGGACCGGTCCTGATGGCCCGTCTGCTGCAGCTCAACGAGATCCAGGAAGGCGTGCTCAACATCGTCTTCAAGGTCGCCGACGAGCAGGGCCTGCTGCTGCTCGACTTCAAGGACCTGCAGGCGATGCTGCAGTGGGTGGCGGAAAATGCCGGCACGCTGACCAACGAATTCGGCAATGTGAGCAAGCAGACCGTCGGCACCATCCAGCGCCAGCTCCTGATGCTCGACCAGCAGGGGGGCGAAGGTTTCTTCGGCGAGCCGGCGCTCGACCTGGCCGACATGATACGTGTCGATAACTCGGGACTGGGCGTGATCAATGTGCTGGCGGCCGACCGGCTGATGCAGAATCCGCGGCTCTACGGGACGTTTCTGCTGTGGCTGCTGTCGGAGCTGTTCGAGCAGCTGCCCGAGGTCGGCGATCTCGACAAGCCGAAGTTCGTGTTCTTCTTCGACGAGGCGCATCTGTTGTTCAACGACGCGCCAAAAGCGCTGCTCAATCGCGTCGAGCAGGTCGTGCGCCTGATCCGATCCAAGGGGGTCGGCGTCTATTTCATCACCCAGAACCCGCTGGACGTGCCGGAGACGGTGCTTGGCCAGCTTTCCAATCGCGTGCAGCACGCTCTGCGCGCCTTCACGCCCAAGGACCAGAGGGCGGTGAAGGTGGCGGCCGAGACCTTCCGGCCGAACGCCAAGTTCAATGCTGCGACGGCCATCGTCGAACTGGGCGTTGGTGAGGCGCTGCTGTCGTTCCTCGACGCCAAGGGTGTGCCGATTCCGGTCGAGCGCTGCTTCATCGCACCGCCGCAGGGTCGCATCGGGCCGCTGACCGAGGCCGAACGCGCCGCCGTCGTGAAGGCAAGCGTGCTTGCCGGCAAGTACGAGGCGATGGTCGACCGCGCCTCGGCCTACGAGGTGCTGATGGGCCGCGTTTCAGGCAGCGAGCAGACTGCTCCTGCGAGCGCCGCGCCTCAGCGCCGCGGCCAATATGGCTCGGTGCCGCCCAGCGTGCCCAACACCGCGCCACCACCGCAGCCACCGCCCGCACCCGAGGCGCCACGCAGCGATCCGCGCCTCAAGCGTTCCCTGCCGCCCGCGCCTGCGCCGGCACCCCGGGCGCCCGCCGGGCGCCAGCGCGATTCGATCGGCATGACGGCGGCCAAGGCCGCAACGCGCAGCATGGCGACCATCGCCGCGCGCGAAGCCTCCAAGGCGATCTTCGGCAAGGGCCGTGGCGCCAATATCGGCGCCAGCGTCGGCGGCGCGGTGTTGCGCGGCGTGCTGGGCTCCATACTCAGACGCTAGAGCGTCGAGCGTGAAATAGGAATCGAAAGGGGATTCCCAAGGAATCGGAAGTCTGATTCAAGATGCTGGCTGGGATATGGAGGCCGGCATGAATGGGAAAGCCTTATTCGATTGACCTTCGCGAGCGGGTTCAGGCGGACATA
>CAMDCE010000014.1 GCA_945889625.1 Asaia bogorensis
CAAGGGGCCGCGCTACAACAGAGAATCCGACTTGCCGACAAAGGGGAACTTCTAAATCTAACGAGAGTCAGGAGTTTCGGCGGCTGGTATTACTGATGAGACGATTCTACCAAATTCGAAGAGCAAGTTTATGCATATCGACGCGCCAGAGACCAAGCAGTTCTGCGATGGCTAAGGGCCAGCTGCTGTTGGTCGGTACAGCGAAGCGTCAAGCAGTCATTTCCGCCACTCGCCTCGGATGCTGCACGGCGCGGTACCTGTGGCAACCGTTTGCCATCAAGAGAAAAATTGGCCCATCCATGCTGAGCAATGGCTCTGCCGAAATGCACACTGTCTCAGGCGCCAATGGATTAGGTCCCCGGCCTGTCATTGGCGGCAATCGTCAGAACGTAATAACGGTTCGGACGGCCTCGCCCCGTGTCATGGCGGCGAAGCCGTCGTTGATCTCGCCCAGCGTGATGCGCCGCGTGATCAGCTCGTCGAGCTTGAGTCGTCCGTCGAGATAGAGCCGGGCCAGCCAGGGAAAGTCGCGCCGCGGCCGCGCCCCGCCGTAGCTCGAGCGGATCATGCGTTTCTCGCCCATCATCGAGCCGAAGCGCAGTGACACCATCTGGTTCACGCCGGTCTTGCCGAGGATCACGATCTCCGCCCCCGGGCGGGCGATTTCCAGCATGGTCTGAAGGGCCTTCTCGTTGCCGGCGCATTCCAGCACATAGTCGGCGCCGCGGCCGCCCGTCAGGTCCCTGACCTGGGCGATCAGGTCGTTGGCCCGGGCGTCGAGCGTGTGCGTCGCGCCGAAGGTCTTGGCCATCGCCAGGCGTCCGGCATCGATATCGATCGCGACGATCGTTTCCGCCCGCTCCAGCGCCGCACCCTGCACGGCATTGAGGCCGACCGCCCCGCAACCGACCACCGCCACCGAGCTGCCGGCCTCGATGCGCGCCATGCGCGCGGCCCCGCCCACGCCCGTCATGACGCCGCAGCCGATCAGGCAGGCCCGGTCGAAGGGGATTTCCTTCGGCACCGCGACCGCACTGGTCTCGTGCACGATGCTGCACTCGGCATGGGACGACACGGCCGAGAAGTGATTGAGCCGCTGGCCGTCGAGCGCCAGCCGCGAGCCGCCGTCGAGCAGGGAACCCTGGCCGTTGTGCCGGGTGTGCGGCTCGCACAGGATCGGCTGGCCGCGGTCGCAGTAGAAGCAGTGGCCGCAGGTCGGGTTCCACGAACAGACGACGTGATCGCCGGGTTTCACCAGGCTGACATCGCGGCCGACGGCCTCGACGATGCCGGCGCCCTCATGGCCCAGGATCACCGGCAGCGGCCAGGCGAGCTGGCCCTGGATGATCTCGAGGTCGGTGTGGCAGAGGCCGCTCGCCTTGTTGCGCACCAGCACGTCGGAGGGTCGGAGGTCCTCCGACGTCACCTCGCGAACGGCCAGGGGTGCGCCGATGCGCTCGAGGACGGCCGCCTTGAAGCGCATTCAGCTCGCCCGCGTCGCCGGAGCGTCGAGATCGCGCACCTTGGCCGCACCGGCGTAGAGGATTTTGGTCTGCCGCTCGACCAGCGCGGCATGGTAGGCCACCGCCGCCGGATCGAACTCGGATTTCGGGGACGGGTCGCGGTCGAAATGGCCGTAGGTGTCGGTGCCGCGCACCAGCATGGCGCTGTCGCGCACCGCCGTCAGTTGCCGGACATGGGTGGGAATGTAGCGCACGGCGTAGCCGATGCGCCGGTGATCGGCCCGGTTGGGCTGCGAGCCGTGGATCAGGCGGACATGATGCAGGGAAATCTCGCCGGGCTTCAGCAAGACATCGACCGACTTGGACTCGTCGACTTCGACCTGGATCTCCTGGCCACGGCTCAACAGGTTGCGCTCGTCGAACGTATCCTTGTGGACGATCTGCTCGCCGTGGGTGCCCGGCATGACCTTCATGCAGCCGGACCGGACGGTGCTCGGTGTGAAAGCGATCCAGGCGGTGACGATCTCGGGCTTCGACAGGCCCCAGTAGGTCGAGTCCTGGTGCCAGCTCACGAAGCTCGGATCGTGCGCGCCCTTGGTGAAGAAGCCGCTGCCCCAGGCGAGGATGTCGGGGCCGATGACGTCCTCGACGGCGTCGAGCACCCTGGGATGACGGACGAGATCCTCGAGCCAGGGCACCAGCAGGTGCGGCTTCATGTTGGTGCGGCGCGAAATCGTGCCGCCTTCACGGGCCTCCAGCGCTGAGAGCCTCTGCTCGCAGAGGGCGGCATCGGCCTCCGACATGATGCGGATCGGGAAGAAGAAGCCGTCGCGGCGATACTGCTCGACCTCGGCGGGAGAAAGCACCTTGGTCGTTGCCGGTTGCCTGATCGCCTCGGGCATCATGCAGTCTCCTTGCCAATGGGGCCGGATCGAACGCCACGGCGGCCCCCGCCTCTGCCACATTTGCACCCAATGCACGTCCCGTCCAAGCCCCTCTCATGGCCTCGTGAGAGCGCCTTTTTACTGTTCGTCCGACCTACTCCTCAAACTCCTCAAAGCGACTCGTGGCGTCACGATCGCGGTCGTATCGTCTGGTGAGCGGAAACGGCGGCAACCAGGACTCGCGGCGGACGATCCAGCTTTCGTAGGTTGGCTTCAGCTGGTCGGGGGCATCCAGGGATCCCAGGTTCACTCCGATTTCGTCGCCGAAGCGTCCGAAAACGGGCGCGCCGCAGCGCGGACAGAAAGACCGCCCGGCGTAGTCGCGTGCTTCACCCTCGATCGTCACCGCATCCCGAGGGAACACCGCGGAGGCGTGAAAAAGGGCCCCATGATGCTTGCGGCAGTCGAGACAGTGACAAAGACCGACCCGGTACGGGCGTCCCGTCGCCACGAATCGGACGCTGCCGCATAGGCAACCGCCGGTGAATCGGTCCATGCTGCTTCTCCTCCAAATCAAGCGGTCGGAACTTAGTACATCAATGGAGGCGAGGCGCGCAGAAAGACCCGCAGCACGTCCGACGTCAATCGTCAGCGCTTCATGAAAATCACTTTGGCGTCCTGCCCTGTAGATGTCTTGATCGTGAAGACGATTTGATTGTCAGTCACGCGACCGCCGTGATTGCCGGGAGACTGAGTCGCCACGCACTGCTTGTTGAAGCCCAGCGTGCGCATCTGGGCGTTACCATTCGGCTCGATCGTCAGCGTGAAGACGATGTCCTTGGAACAGGTCGTGTTCAGCCAGCTGCCGGAGCCAGTGCCGTTGGCCACCCTCACCCGGAATTGCTGCCCGCCAAGAATGCCGACATAGTCGCCGTCGAACGGCGCGAGCGGGTTTGTCGTGGGCGCGGGTGTCGCTTTGGCGTCGTCAGGCTTCTTGGCCTCGACCGCCGGCTTCTTCTGTTCTTCAATGTGCCTGGCGATCGCCGGCGCTCCCTGCTGCAGTAGCGCCTGCTTCTGCTCCGGCGTCAGGAATCCCGTCGCCGGCTGGTTCTGCGTGCGCTGCCAGGCTCCGATCATTTCACGCGAGCGCGGCCTCAGGACGCCGTCCGTCCCGCGCGTGTCGAAGCGCAGCGACGTCAGCGCCACCTGGAGGTGCTGGCGCTCGACGAGACCAAGACGCAACGCCGCTTCGGCGGCTTCGGCGCCTTTCAAATCCTTTTCCCCGGCCTCCCGACGCGCCGCCGCTTCGGCCTCCGCCCTTCGTGCCGTCTCCTCTTCGAGGCGCTTGCGCTCGGCCGCCTGGGCGTCCAGCCGGCGCTGGACTTCCATCTCGACCTGGCGCTTCAGCGCCGCTTCGAGCTCGCTCCTCTGCCGGAGCTCCTCGTCGATCCTGTGCTGGGCCGCGGCCTGCGCCTCGGCCTTCTGCCGGGCCTCGCTCTCCGCGCGCAGCCGCTCGAGTTCCTGCCGCTCGGCCTGGCGTTGGGCCTCGGCCGCCGCCGCTTGGGCCTCGATCGTTCCGCTGGCTGCGGCCGGTGGCGAGCGCTCTGCGGTGACGAAATAGAATGCGCCGCCCGTCAGAATGAGCGCCGCGGCGACGGCAAGCCCGATCGACAGCCCGCGCCCGCGCGCCGGCGCGGCGGCCTCGGGCTTGGGCCGGATCACGACCGTTTGGGCGGTGTCGGCAGTGGCCGCCTGGGCGAGGATCGTCCGCCAGACCGCAATCGATCGCGGCCGGTCGGCGGCGTGCACAGCCAATCCTTTGTCGATTCCGGCCAACAGTCCTGACCGGAAGCCGGCGGGCGTCCGCAATGCCAGCGGCCGGTAGGTGTCGCTCAGCACGCGCTCGAACGACGAGGGCGGCACCTGGCCCGCGATGGCGTGATGGAGCGTGGCCGACAGGCCGTAGATGTCGGTCCACGGTCCCTGGTTGCCCGACGTGTATTGCTCGGGGGCGGCGTAGCCCGGCGTGAACACCGCCGTCATCGCGGAGGTGCGGCTCGCCATGGCCGCGCGCGAGGCGCCGAAGTCGATCAGCGTCGGCTTGCCGTCGGCGTCGAGGATGATGTTGGCGGGCTTGATGTCGCGGTGCAGGAAGCCCACGGCGTGGACCTGCTCGAGGCCGTCGAGCAGCGGCGGCAGCACGCGCTCGATCTCGGCGGGCGGCGGCGGCCCGCTGTGGCGAATGCGATGCTCGAGAGTCTCGCCGACCGCGAGCTCCATGACGATGTAGGCAGTGCCGTGCGCCTCGAGGAAATCGTGGACGCGCGCCACAGCCGGCGCGCGGCCGAGCGTGGCCAGCGTGCGGGCCTCGTCGAGGAAGCGCTCGCGCCCCCAGATGAATTCTTCGGCAAGCTCGGTCGAGCGCGGCAGGACGGTCGCGCCGTCCTCACGCAGCGCCAGCGACGTCGGCAGGTATTCCTTGATGGCGACGTCGCGGTTAAGCGTGATGTCGCGAGCGCGGTAGGTGATGCCGAAAGCGCCCTGGCCGAGCACGGCGACCAGCTCGTAGTTGCGCAGCCGGGTGCCGAGCTTCAAGGCGCCGCGCAATGCGCCATCTTTGGCTGCGACTTGGTGGGATTCGGCATTGGCCACGTCCTATCTTCGCGCCTGGCCGTGAAAAGTCTAGCGGGAGGGGTTCCTACGCGCCAACGAGATGGCTGACCGTGGCGTGCCATTCCGTGACCACGCAGATTGGGAACAACTCGTGCAATCTCACAGTGAGCCACTATTCCCTCACTGGTCTGGGAACAGCGGTGGGCGTCCGGAACCCGTGCGCTCATTCCTCTCATAGGGCATTTGTCGAGAATCGAGCTGCCGGGGTATGATGAAATGGCAGTCGCTGTGACCGCACAATTCTAACACCGATCAATACGTGTGGTTGCGGGTCCTTGGGGCCGATAGGAGATGGCCCCGTGGGAACGACTTTGAGGCAAATCGTTCCGCTAGTACCATTTTCGAAAATGTTCGCTCGATGCCAGGCTAGAAATTTCTTCTGTCCGGGTGAGGGCTTGTGCTTCAGACCGTCACCCAAATCCATATCGAGTCGGCTGACCAATCAATGGAACTCGCTTCATGGCGTTGTTGGCGTTGATGTAAGCTTGACTGGGTGCAGGACCTTTTCCCGCGTAGTGTGGGATCACACATGGCGAAAAACACAATCAAGCATGCACTGGTCTGTCGGGAATGCGGTCGCGCGGGTGAGTTCGTCTATGAGAAGAAGACAAACACCAAGGGGCCTAGGATCAACTACGAGAGTCTGACTCCGGGTTTCAGATTCAAGGACACCGGATACGCGCCCACCTCGACGATTAGCTGTAGCAAGTGCAACGAGGTCGTGTTTCCTTACTCAACGAGCTAACAACCGTCGCCGGAAGCGTCGGTTAAGCTGATGGCGAACGGGGGACCTCCCAATGGCACAAGGCATAAGTCACCGGAGCTATGTCAGCTACATCGACAAGAGCCGCGAGTACTACGGAGCCTCCGGATACGAACGGCCATATCGTTGGGCACGCTACGAGCAAGTACCCTTTTCTCGGCTGACCAAACCGCTGTCCCAATCTCGTATCGGGGTGGTTACGACGGCGGACCGGGTTTCAGGAGCCGCGCCGCGCGCCACGAAGCTGTTCGCCGCGCCGAATAGCGAGAGCGGTCGCCTTTTTACCGAGAAGTCGTGGGACCGCGAAGCGACCCACACCAACGACCCGGAAACCTATCTGCCTCTGGCGCGCCTCGCAGAACATGTCGATGCCGGACATGTGGGTTCGCTGAGCCCGAGGTTCTACGGAGTCCCGACGGACTACAGCCAGCGGCTGACGCTCGAGCAGGACGCCCCCCAGATCGAAGCATGGATGCGTGAGGATGGCGTCGATATCGCCCTCCTGGTTCCCCTTTGACCCGTTTGCCACCAGACCGTGAGTCTGGCCGCACGCCACCTCGAGGCCGCCGGTATTCCGACGGCTATCATCGGGTCCGCCAGGGATATCGTCGAGGAGTGCGGTGTGCCGCGGTTCCTGTTCGTGGATTTTCCCCTTGGGAATCCCTGTGGAAAGCCGTGGGACGTGGCGATGCAATACAAGATCGTCGGTGGCGCGCTGGAACTTCTGGAGCATGCCTGGTTACCTCGTACGACCGTGCAGCGGCCGGAGACCTGGGCTCAGGGCGAAGCCGACGAACGATGGCGGGAGCGATTCATGTGGGTGGGCGATGATAACCGCGCGGCGTTGGCGCAAGCCGGCGAAGCTCGGCGTCGGGCTCAAGCCGCCAAACAGCGGCGGAGCGGCAAGTAGCGCGCTGACGGGCCGAGTTTCATGCACTCATGAACGGGCATCAGTCGCACAGGCATAGGAAGTCCGCTCAGGGTCAGAAACGGATGTGCTTCGGGTCGCCGATGGAGCCTTAGACATCGCCTCCTGGCCGCGTCCTGATGGCGAGCCAGTCGCTCCCTGCTATTCCGGAAGCTTTCCCTGTTCGGCCGACAAAAATTCCCTGTTCCAAAATCACCGAGGTCATCGTCAAAGGTCCCAAAACTGGGGCTGACAGCACCAATTCATCGTCCGGCTGGGCCGCGACTCGGCAAAATTTCCTGCTATTTTCCCTGTTAGCAGGGAATTTACCGTGGAGATAGTTCGCGGTGGACTGCACCCACCGGATAGAGAGAAGCCGTCGGGTCGATTTCTCACCCGTTTCTCACCTCGGTGAGGTACATCAAATGCAGGCACGGACGGTATTTCGGCGTTTCTCACATTCCGGAGGTGGCCCCTTCGCACCGGAACCGACGCTCGTTGGAGCAACTTCGGTAAGGACCATAGTCGGCTCCCGGCACCCCCTTGCGTTGGAGTGCATTGCAAAGAGGACGACGCATGCAATCCCTCGACGTTGTCATACAGCCGAACGAAGAGGCTCTGCTGCTCCGGCGCATCAACGCCACGGCGCTGATCGGCGCCGTTCGTGGCGGGCGCCGCGCAGTTCCGACATGACAGGATCGGAGGTCAGCTTGCGGCCTGCTTCAACACCACGTCCGCCGCCTTTTCGCCGATCATGATCGACGGCGCATTGGTGTTGCCCGAGGTGAGGGTCGGCATGATTGAGGCGTCGGCGACGCGCAGCCCGTCGATGCCGTGAACGCGCAGCCGGGCATCGACGACGGCCAGGGCATCCGAGCCCATCCTGCAGGTGCCGACCGGGTGGTAGGTCGTTTCCGCGACCTTCCTGACCCAGTCCAGTATCTCGTCGTCGCTTTCCTTGTCCGTGCCGGGCGCGATCTCCGTCACTTGCAACGGGGCCATGGCGGGCGCGGTCATGATGGCGCGGGCGATGCGGACGGCGCGCACGGTGAGCTCGGCATCGACCGGCGACGACAGGAAATTGAAGTTGATCGCCGGCGGCTGGCGCGGATCGGCCGAGACGATGTGGATGTGGCCCTTGCTCTCCGGTCGCATCGGGTGGGCGTAGCAGCTGACGCCGGATTGGCGCGCGATCCGCGGCCCCTTGGGGCCGGGCTCGGTGAACATCATCACCCAGCCCAGCAGCAGATCGGGGGCGGCAAGGCCGTCGCGCGAGCGGACGAAGGCGCGCATCGGCGCCCCCACGCTGCCGAGCAAGCCTCGGCCCGAGAGCGCCCAGCGCAGCGCCTGACGGACGAGACCGAAGCCGCGGGCGGTGTCGTTGTAGGTGATGCCCTTGACGCCGATCGCCCATCGCGTGCGGGGAGCATAGTGATCGCGCAAGTTCTCGCCGACGCCCGGCAAGGCGTGGCGCACTTCCAGGCCGAGCGCGCGCAGGCGGTCCGGTTGGCCGATACCCGACAGCTCCAGCAGCTGCGGCGAGTTGATCGTGCCGCCGCTCACCACGACGTCGCGCGCCGCCCGCGCCTCGCGCTTCTCGCCGCCGATGGCATAGCGCACGCCGACGCAGCGCTTGCCCTCGAACAACAGAGCCTCGGCGACGGCACCCGTCTCGATCCGGAGGTTTGGGCGCTTGCGCGCCGGATCGAGATAGCAGCGGGCCGTGCTCATGCGCCAGCCCGAGGCGATCGTGGCCTGGCTCATGGCGATGCCGTCCTGCCGGGCGCCGTTGTAGTCGGGATTGTGCGCGATCCCGACCTCCCCCGCCGCCTTGATCACCGCGGCAAAGAGGGGCTCGCGCGGTTGCGGGTTGGTGACGCGGAGCGGCCCGTCGCGACCGCGAAAGGCGTCGTCGCCGCCGCCGTCGTAGCTTTCCATGCGCTTGAAGAAGGGCAGCACGTCTTCGTAGGCCCAGCCCTGGTTGCCCATCTGCGCCCAGGTGTCGAAGTCCTGCGCCTGGCCGCGCACGAAGGCCATGCCGTTCAGCGCACTGGAGCCGCCCAGCATCCGGCCGCGTGGCACCGGGATGCGGCGACCGTTGGTATTGGCCTCAGGCTCCGAGCTGTAGAGCCAGTTGACCGCGGGGTTGGTGATCATCCGGGCGGAGCCGACCGGGATGCGCGTCCAGCGGTAATCGGCGGGGCCCGCCTCGAGCAACAGCACCTTGTGGCGCGCGTCAGCCGAAAGCCTGTTGGCGACGACGGCGCCGGCCGACCCGGCGCCGACGACGATGTAGTCGTACTGCATCGTCGGTATGAGGTCAGTGCAGCCGCTGCACGTGCGGCGCCCCCTCGCAGGGCACGTAGCGCTTGCCGCCCTTCATGATCAGGGCGAGGCGCTTGCTGTCCTGCAGCACGCGCACGTCCGTCAGCGGGTCGCCGTCGACCAGCAGCAGGTCGGCGAGGAAGCCCGGCTTGATCTGGCCGAGCTCATGGCCCTGCCGCATGATCTCGCCGCCGGTCCGGGTCGCCGCCTGCAGCGCCTCGCTGGGGCTGAAGCCGAAATGCGTCACGAAATGCTCGAGGTCGCGCGCGTTTGTGCCCTGCGGGTTGGCGGCGAAGCCGTAGTCGCCGCCGACCACGATGCGGATGCCGCGCTTGCGCATCTCCTTGTGCACGCCGCAGGTCGCCTCGTAGAGCGGCCTGAGCCGCGCCAGCGCGGTCTGGCCCTGCACCGAGTTGTCGCCGCGCAGGCTGTCGAGGCGGGACACGATGAGGCCGATCGCCGGGCCGGTGAAGACGCGGTCCTTGGCGGCTTCGAGCATGTCGAGCGCCTCTTCGTCGGCGAAATCGCAGTGATAGATGATGTCGACGCCGTGGCGCAGCGCGCGCTTCACCGATTCGGAGGCCCGCGCATGGGCCGCCGCCCGGCGGCCGATCGTGTGGGCGGCCTCGACGCCGGCCGCGACCTCGGCGTCGGTCATGACCGTGGCCTCGGCCAGTGCCGATTCGGTGCCGACGTCGCCCGAGATGTTGAGCTTGATGGTATCGCAACCCTCGCGCAGGCAGAGCCGTGCCATGCGCCGGACCTCGTCGGGTCCGTCGACGGCGACGCCGAAGCTGTCCTGGTGCAGGTGGAGCCGACGGCCGTCGCCCAGGCCGCCGGTGACGGTGAGCTCGGGGCTTGCCGCCAGCAGCCGCGGCCCCTCGCAGGCGCCGCGCTCGATGGCATCGCGTAGTGCCACGTCAAGCCGGATCTTGGCCGACGCCGCCGAGCAGGCGCTGGTGAAGCCCGCACCCAGCAGCTTTCGCCCGGCGTCCATGGTCATGAGCATGTGGTCTTCCGGCGGCAGCTCGCCCAGCGCCGTGCCGCGCGGCGTGTCGACGAACGAAAGATGCGCATGGCCTTCGACCAGGCCGGGCATCAGGAACTTGCCCTTGGCGTCGAGCCGTTCGGCGCCCTCGGCGGCGGACACCGATTGGCCGTCCGGAGCGACCGCGGCGATGCGCTCGCCCTCGATCAACACTTGGCCAGGGAACGGCGCTCGGCCGCTGCCATCCCAGATCGTCGCGTGCTCGATCAGCAGACGCATGATGATCCCCTCCCTTTGTTATCCCGGACTATAGCGCAGACAAATGGTAAATGGCGCGCTCGGAGAGGATCACCATGTCGCTTTATGCAGGCGGTCGGCAATGAGAACGCTATACGTCGTACCCGGTTACTCGGCAGCGGGTTCGATGCGTCAGGCGATTCGCGCGGCCGGCCGCGACGAAGAGGTGATGCTGTGCCCCGACGATCTCAGCTGGGGTCCGATCGACCCGGGCGATCCAGCGGCGCGGACAGCGTGGTGGACGCGCTTCTATGACATGCCCGAAATCGAAAGCGAGCTCGAGACGTTCTGGGGCCGTATCGCCACCGCCAACGACCGCCTCGTCCTTTGGTTCGGTCGTCACTCCGCGTCGGAACTCGCTTTCTTCCTCGCTATGGCCGATCGGCTCGGTGATCGGCCGTACGACATCGTCGACGTTACGGGAGTGCAATTGCCGTTCTACCGTGCGGTTTCGATCATTCCGCCGGACACGCTAAGGGCGCTGTTCGGGAGTGAACGGCCAGCCACGACTCAAGAAAGGGCTGAGGCGCACGGGCAATGGCGCCAGCTACGGAAGGAAAACGCGCCCTTCCGGATCGTGACGCCGACGGGCCTGGCCTCGGCGCCGGCCGACTATTTCGACACTCTGCTGATCGAGCAGGCGACCACGGAATGGCAAAGGATGGCTCGCATTGTCGGCGGCATGATGGGCGCCACCAGCGAACCCTACTACCAGGTCGGCGACCTGATGTTGCTGACGCGCGTCGTTGCACTGATCGATGAGGGCAAGCTGCTCGCCGACGGCGATCCCTGGGACATGCGCTCCTGCCGCGTGCGATTGCCAGGCTGACGCCAGGATGCTCGCCGCGCATTTGTCCGCTTTCCCACGGACATGCGTGATAAGCTCGACACCATGGAAATGTCGGCTGAATGATCTCTCGCCGCAATCTGCTTGGCGGACTGGCCGGCCTCGCGGCGCCGACCTTGGCCGGATGCGGCGGAACGCCCCCCAAGGGCTCCGGGTTTGCCCCCGCCCCTCCTCACTCTTCGACGGCGTCGTGGCGCCCGGCGGCGGCCGGGCTGGATGCGGTGATCGACATCAGCCACAACGTCACGGTCAGCGACTTTTCCGCGGTGCGGCGCAGCGGCATCCTGAGCGTCATCCACAAGGTGAGCGAAGGCGGCGACTGGTTCGATCCGTCCTACGCCACGCGGCGCGCGCAGGCCGAGCGGGCCGGGCTGCTGTGGGGCGGCTACCATTTCGGCACAAGGCAATATTCCGGCGAGCGGCAGGCCGCGGCCTTCCTGTCGGCCTGCCAACCGGGGCCGGCGACACTGATTGCGCTCGACCTCGAGCCCAACGACCGCAACCCGGCCAACACCATGCAGATCGCCCAGGCCGAAGCCTTCGTGCGGGCCGTGCAGCAGGCGACAGGACGGCTGCCGCTGGTCTACACCCATCCGAAATGGGCCAATGGCGAGCGGTTCGGCCGCCGCCGTGTCAGCCTGGGAGCGGCCGTCAGTCCCACCTCCATACTGGCGCGCTGCGACCTGTGGTTGGCCGACTATCGCGAGGAGCCCGAACTGCCCCACGCCTGGGCCGATAAAGGCTGGCGCCTCTGGCAGTATGTCGCCAACGAGAGCGAGCACGACACGGCCTATGGCGCCCAGCCGCGCGCCATCCCCGGCATCACCCACTGCGACCGCAACTTGTTCGCTGGCGACGAGGCCGCGCTCTACCGCTACTGGAAGGGCGGCGCCGCGAGGGCGTAGTTCGTCCTTGCCCGCCCCGGCGAAGACGCCGACAGAGGCTGCATGCCGCAGCCGTCGTTTCTTGCCGGGCGGTTCGTGCCCCATCGCATCCTCCCCGGCTGGCTGGGTGAGACCACCGCGGCCCGCCTGCTGGCCTACAGCTTGGCTGCGGAAGCGCGCTTCACACCGACCAAGCTCAACGACCACGGTGCTGGCCGCCTCGATGCGGTGGTGCGGCAGTCCTCAGTCCTGAAGGACCTCGGCGCCTTCGCCGGCCCGTTGCGCCGCAAGGCACTCAGCCTACAGGACGGTCTCGAGACGGCGTTCGACATGGCGCACACGCCGGCCAACAGCACGCAGATCGAGATGGTGGCGCATGGCGACGGCGCCTTCTACCGGCCGCATACCGACACCTACGCTGGCGACGAATACACGCCGGGCGGGCGGCGGCGCATGACGATGGTCTACTATCTCCATCGCCAGCCGCGCCGCTTCACCGGCGGGCGGTTGCGGATATTCGACCTGGGCGGCGAGCAGTCGATCGAGATCGAGCCGACGCACGACAGCCTGCTCGTCTTCCCATCGTCGGCACGTCACGAGGTCGAGACAGTATGCTGTCCCGACGGCGCCTTCGCCGACAGCCGCTTCGCGGTGAACATCTGGCTATGTGGCTGACGCTGCGCGTCGTCAATCACCGCGGCAGTTCGAACCTGACTCCGGCCCGCGCCAGGCCGCCGCCCAGCGCTGCCGGCGAGCCGTCGGCCCGCCAGCAGGCAGCACCGGTCATGCTGCCGTCGTCGTGGAACTGGATGGCGTTCATGCCGCCGGCCACCGTCGGCATCACCACCAGCGTGTGGCCGCGCGCTTCCAGGCCAAGCCGCGTCGCCGGCGCGATGCCGTGCTCAACCTCGAGGAAAGGCCCCTCGGTCCAGACCCGCGGCGCTTCGACCGCCTCCTGCAGCTCCATGCCGTGGTCGATCAGGTTGATCAGCGCCTGGAAGGCCGACGGGAAGATCTTGCGGCCGCCGGGCAGGCCCAGCGCATAGACCACCTTGCCGTCGCGCAGCGCCATCATCGGCGACATCGAGGTGGTGACGCGCTTGCCCGGCGCGATCGACAGCGCGTTGCCCGGCCGAGGATCGAAGTTCGACATGTAGTCGTTGGGCACCATGCCGGTGCCCGGCACGATGAAGCGCGCGCCGAACAGGCTGTTGATGGTCTGCGTGGTGGTGACCACGTTGCCCTTGCCGTCGGCAGCGGTGAGATGCGTGGTGTCGGCGCCCTCCTTGACCGTGAGAGCGGCCCCTTTCAATCCACTCTGCCAGCGCCGGGCGCGCGCCATGTCGATGCCGGCCCGCCGCTGGTCGGCATAGGCCTTCGAGGTGATGCGCTCGACCGGCACGGCCACGAAATCCGGATCGCCGCTCGCCTCGGCGCGGTCGGCGAAGGCGATCTTCAGCACCTCGGCCAGCAGATGGAAATAGTCGACCGTGCCGAAGCCGAGGCCGGCGACGTCGTAGCCTTCGAGGATGTTCAGCATCTGCGCGATGTGCACGCCCGAGGCCGCAGGCGGCGGCGGCCCCACGATCTCCCAGCCGCGGTAGTGGCCGCGGATCGGCGCGCGCTCGACCACGCGATAGTCCGTGAGATCCTTCCGCGATATGAAGGCGCCGGTGCGCTCCATGCACTCGACCAGCAGGTCTCCCAGCGGGCCGCCATGCAGGGCGCGCTCGCCCTGCTGGGCGATCAGCCGCAGCGCCTCGCCGTAGTCGGCCTGGACGAGGCGCTCGCCGGCCTTGAGCGGCGTGCCGTCGGGCACGAGGCGGTCGGCGGCGAAGGGATCCTGCACCAGGTCGGGCGCGGCGGTCACGATGCAGTCGGCGAGATAGGGCGTCACGGCGAAGCCGCGCTCGGCGTGACGGATCGCCGGCTGCATGACGTCGCCGAGCGACATCGTCCCGTAGCTGCGCAACGCGTGGCACCAGGCGAGCAGCGAACCGGGTGTCGCCACCGCCTTGGGGCCGAGCTGGTTCTCGCGGCGCTCGACGTCGTAGACCTCGGGCGGCGTGCCGGGGATGGGGCGGAACATGGTCGGGTGGCCGGCCAGCGGCACGGCGCTCATGCCGTCGATGATGCGGTGGCTGCCGTCGGCCAGACGGATATGGCAGGTCGTGCCGCCGATCAGGCCGACCATCATCGGCTCGACCACGGTCAAAGCGAACTGGGCGGCGACGGCGGCGTCGATCGCGTTGCCGCCGGCCGCCAGCATCTCCATGCCGGCGGCGGAGGCCAGCGGATGGTTGGCGACGACCATGCCGCTCCGTCCGTGCGCTGGCTGTTTCTCACAGGTGAAAAGCGTGCCGGCCCGCTCCCGCCACTTCGACTTGCCCATGCTTTATTGCCCCCGCATCTTCTTATTCCTCTCCCCCGCTAAGGGGAGAGGCTAGGTGAGGGGGAATCCGGCCCTGCCTCGACACCACCTCACCTCCCCATTGCTTCGCAACGGGTCCCTTCCTCTCCCCCGCTACGCGGCGGAGAGGACCTTTGATCTTTACCCGCGCAGCACCTTGCCGGCCTTGGCCTCGTTGAGCTTGCCCTGCTCCCAGGTCACGGCGCCGTTGACCACGGTGTATTCGACACCCTTGGACGGCATGACGATGCGCTTGGCGCCGCCGGGCAGGTCGTAGCGGCGCTCGCCGTGGTTGGACGAGCCGATCCGCGACGGATCGAAGATCGCGACGTCAGCCGGCGCGCCCTTGGCGAGGCGGCCGCGATCCTTCAAGCCAAACAGGTCGGCGGGATCGGAGGTGAGCTTGCGCACACCTTCCTCCAGGGTGATCGCTTCCTTCTCGCGCACCCAGGTGCCGAGCAGGTAGGTCGGGTAGCCGGCGTCGCACAGCATGTCGACGTGCGCGCCGCCGTCGCCCAGCGCCATCAGGATGGACTTGTTGTTCAAGAGCTCGCGCATGCGGTCCTCGCGCGTGTTCCACGAGGCCATGGTCAGCTCGCATTCGAGGTTGTCGGCCAGCACCAGGTCGAGGAAGGCATCGACGCCGTCCTTGCCCTGCTCCTTGGCGATGTCGGCGATCGACCGACCTTCGAGCGACTTCAACGCGGGATTCTTGACGGCATAGACGCCGATGCGGCCCCAGTTGCCGAAGCCTGTCGGGTTCTTGAGGTCGTGGCGGAACTGGTTGCGGAACGCCGGGTCGGCATAGACCTTCTTCTGTGCGTCCTTCGAGGTGTCGGCGAACACCCGCTTCCACGACGGGAAGGCGGCAAAGGAGAAGGGATTGTTCATGTCGACTTCGCGCGTCAGCGGCAGCGGCGAGGTCTGCGGGCGGGCGCCCTTGGCGATCATCGGCGCGGCGCGGCGCAGGGTGTCGCGCACCGCCTCGGGAATGTCGTCGCGGTCGAACAGGGCGATGAAGGTCACCGGCCGGCCGCTCTCGGTCAGCAGGAAATCCAGGAGCTCGCACTGGTCCTGCTCGAGCACGCCGACCTGGCGGGTCAGCGCGATCTCGATCGCGCCCTTGCCGCGCTTCTTCAGCTGGTTGGCGTAGGCCTTGAGCTCCTCGCGGCTGGCGTTGCGGCAGGCCAGCGGCTTGCCCTCGAAACCGAGATGCTGGTTGAGCGTGGTCGAAGAGAAGCCCAGCGCGCCCGCGTCCATCGCCTCGCCGATCAGGCTGGCGATCTTCGCAGTCTCTTCGGCGTTGGCGGCGCGCTCTATCGAGGCGTCGCCCATCACGAAGTGGCGGAACGGCGTCAGCGGCGCGATGAAGGCCAGGTTGATCGACGGCTTGCGCGCGGCGGCGGCGTCCATGAACTCGGGGAAGGTTTCCCAATCCCAGGTGATGCCCTTGTTCAGCACGTCGAACGGAATGCCCTCGACATTCACCAGATCCTTCATGGCGATGTCGCGCGTCTCGGGCTTGCAGGGCGCGATGCCGACGCCGCAGTTGCCCATCACCACGGAGGTGACGCCATGCCACGACGAGGGCGTGACCGCGCCATCCCAGCAGATCTGCGCATCGTAGTGGGTGTGCGGATCGACGAAGCCCGGCGCCACAACGAGGCCCGCGGCATCGATGGTGCGCTTGGCGCCTTCCGTCACCTTGCCGATCTCGGCCACCCGGCCACCTGAGATCGCGATATCGGCCTGGTAGCGCTTGGCGCCGGTGCCGTCGACCACGATGCCGTTCTTGATGACAAGATCGTAGCTCATCGATTCCTCCCGAGTTCACCGGCTGGCCTCAGGCGCGCGAGCGTACTCCCCCTTGGCCGCCCGGAGCATGCGAAATCCACGGGGGAGCCAAGCACAGGCGGAACCCGGCGGCGAATTCTCCTTATCTCCGGCAGAATCAGGCTAGCATCCGCCCAACGACAGGCTGTCGCGGCGGAGGACAGGATGCCCGTGCGGGTGATCGGAATGATCGGCGTCGCGCCGCCCAGCGGCGAGGCCACGGTCCATGTCATCAAGGGCGGCATCTCGCCCGCCTATCTGCGGGCCTTCGCCCAGGCCCACGACGCGGCGGGCTTCGACCTGGCGCTAGTCGGCTACACCGCCTCGTCGGCCGAGGGCTTCCTGGTCGCCCAGCATGCCGCCCAGCACACCGAACGGCTGGGCTTCCTGATCGCGCACCGGCCGGGCTTCGTCGCCCCGACTTTGGCGGCGCGCAAGATCGCCACCTTCGATCACCTCACCGGGGGCCGGATCGCACTGCATATCATTTCGGGCGCCAGCGATGCCGAGCAGGGCGGCGACGGCGACTTCGCACCCAAGGAGGAGCGCTATCGCCGGGCCGGCGAATATATCGAGCTCATGAAGCTCGCCTGGACCAGCCCGCGCCGCTTCGACTTCGACGGCACCTTCTACCGGGTGCAGGGCGCGCGATCCGACGTGCAGCCATTGCAGAGGCCGCACCCGCCGCTGTTCTTTGGCGGCTCGTCGGAGGGCGCGCTGGCGATGGGCGCCAAGCACTGCGACGTCTTTGCGATGTTCGGCGAGCCGCTCGCCGCCACCGGCCAGCGCATCGCCGAGTTCCGCGTGCGGGCCGCCCCGTACGGCCGATCGCCCACCTTCAATATGTCGTTCCGGCCGATCCTCGGCGCGACCGAGGGACAGGCGTGGGATCGCGCGCGGCGCATACTCGCGGCCATCCAGCGCCCGGGTGACCCGACCGGCTTTGGCAACAACAAGGCGCCGCTCGACCACTCGGCGCGGCGCCTGCTGGATTTCGCGGCCCAAGGCGAGACCCACGACGAGCGGCTTTGGATGCCCATCGCCGAGGCGACCGGTGCGACCGGCAACACCTCGTGCCTGGTCGGCACCGCCGAGCAGGTCGCGGCCGCCCTGCTGGAATACTACAAGCTCGGCGTCCACTCGTTCCTGATCCGCGGCTTCGATCCGTTCGAGGACACCGTCGACTTCGGGCGCGAGCTAATTCCGCGCCTGCGGACGGGGGCGGCCGAGCTGGATCGCGCGAAGGCTGCCTGACTGCTACACTTCAAGCCGGAGTTCCGATCCTGACGCCGGAGATTCAGCAATGGCCGTACAGTCGAATGCAGCACCGTCGACCCTCGCCGCCGAAGGGCCGCCGGCCTTGACCCAGGCCGATATCGATCAGCGCGTGTTCGATCTCTATGACGAATATTGCCACGGCGGCATCGACCGCCGCACCTTCCTGCAGCGCGCCGCCGTCGTGACGGTCGGCGGGCTGGCCATGGCGCAGGCGCTGCTGCCGCGCTACGTGGCAGCGCAGACGATTTCCTTCACCGACGAGCGCATCAAGGCCAAGTACGTCAGCTACCCGTCGCCCGGCGGCACCTCCGGCACGATGCGCGGCTACCTAGTGCAGCCCAAGGGATCGGGGCCGTTCCCCACCGTCCTGGTGGTCCACGAGAACCGCGGCCTCAATCCCTACATCGAGGACGTCGCCCGACGCGCTGCAGCCGAGGGCTTTCTGGCGTTGGCGCCCGACGGACTGTTTCCGGTCGGCGGTTACCCGGGCAACGACGACGACGGCCGTACGCTGCAGGCCGGCCTCGACCAGGCCAAGCTGCGCACCGACATGGTCAACTCGGCGCGCTATCTGAAGACCAATGCGCTTTCGACCGGCAAGCTCGGCGTCACCGGCTTCTGCTGGGGCGGCGGCACGACCAACTTCCTGGCCGCAACCCTGGGCGCCGACATGCAGGCCGGCGTGCCGTACTATGGCGCTGCCGCCGAGACGGCGTCGGTACCGGCCATCAAGGCGCCGCTCCTGGTCCAGTACGCCGAGAACGACGAGCGCATCAACGCCATGTGGCCGGCCTACGAGGCGGCGCTGAAGGCCGCCGGCGCCAAGTACGAGATGTTCATCTATCCCGGCACCCAACACGGTTTTCACAACAATTCGACGCCGCGCTACAACGAGGCGGCAGCCAAGCTCTCGTGGGAGCGGACGGTCGCCTTCTTCAAGAAGAACCTCGCCTGACCGCAACAAAGGGATTCTCCGATGATCAGCAAATTCGACAGCTCCTATGTCGGCTCGGTCGACCTGGAGAATCCCGGCTATGGCGGCACGCCGATCAACGATCGCCACTATCCCAACGAGGTGCTGGCCGACGTGCTGCACAAGGCGGTGGCCTACGCCAAGAAGATGGACGGGCTGGGCTACGACTCCTTCTGGATGGCCGAGCACCATTTCCAGCCCGAAGGCACGGAGTGCATCCCCAACCTCCTGATGATGGCGCTGCATCTCACCAATGTGACCAGAAACCTCAAGATCGGCTGCGGCTTCAACGTCGTGCCGATGTGGCATCCGCTGCGGCTGGCCGAGGACTATGCGATGGCCGACGTGCTGAGCGGCGGCCGGGTGATCTTCGGCGTGGCGCGCGGCTATCATACGCGCGAGGTCGAAAGCTTCGGTTCGCCGCTCACCGACCAGGCGGCCAACCGCGAGATGTTCGAGGAAGGCTGCGACGTCGTCTTCAAGGCGTTCAACGAGGAACGCTTCAGCCACAAGGGCACCTACTACACGATCCCGCCCGAAGTGCCCTATCGCGGCTACACGCTGAAGGACATCACCCTGGTGCCGCGGCCGCTGCGCCGGCCGGTGGAATGCTGGCAGCCGATCCAGAGCGGCTCGGATCGCGCCTTCGACTTCATGGCCAAGCACGGCATCTCCGGCGTGATCGGCGGCGGCTCGGCTGAAGGCGGCGCGGTGGACAAGCACATGACCGCCTTCCAGGCGGCCTACGCGCGCCGCGGCATCAAGCTCGCGCTGGGCGAGAAGCTCTCGCTCGGCTTCCAGTTCTTCATCGGCGAAAGCCGCGAGGCGGCGATGCGCGCCGCGGGAAGATATTATGAAGAGAATATGAAGATGTTCGGCGAGTTGCGCCTGGTGCGTGCGCTGTCCGAGGAGCAGATCGCCGCCATGCGCGATCCCAAGCTGGCTGCCGGCGTCAAGCTGCCGACCATCGAGGACGCCGTGAAGGCTGGCGGCTTCCTCGCCGGCACGCCGGCCGAGATCATCGGGGTGCTGAAGGCCGTGGAGAAGCGCTATCCCGGCCTTGAGCGCATCAGCTGCGGCATGCCGCTGGGCACCCCGCTCGCCGTGGCGCTGGAGCAGCTCGACCGCTTCGCCAACGAGGTGATGCCGGCCTTCCGGGCCACGCGGGCCGCAGCCGCCGACTAAAGAGCGGCCGGCCGCCGCCGTAGGGCATGTCCGCCATGCGGGCCTTGGGGGCCCAATCCGCAACAATTATTCCGCCAAGGAACGCCGGATAGCCATTATAGTGGGCAGCTCTAGACTGAGAATTCCCGGGAAACGGGAGATATTTGGACCAGAAACGCGAGCGGGAACAGGCAATGAACGACATCAAATACAGCTCACCAAGCACGACGGACGAGGCGGTGGCGGCCATGGTCGCAGCCAAAGGGGCCGGCCGGATCCTGGCCGGTGGCACCGACCTGCTGGTCCAGTTGCGCGCCGGCTTCGTGAAGCCCGGCAGCAGCATCATCGATATCAAGAAGATCTCCGAAATGATGAAAATCGAGGACAAGGGCGGAGGCTCGTTCAAGATTGGCGCTGCTGTCTCGGGCATGGCGCTCCACGACCATCCGACCTTCAAGAAGTCCTGGCCCGGCGTGCTCGAGGCCATCAACCTGATCGGCTCCAAGCAGATTCAAGGCCGCGCCTCGGCCGGCGGCAACCTGTGCAACGCCTCGCCCGCCGCCGACAGCGTCCCGGCGCTGGTCGCCGCGGGGGCCACCGTCACCATCCAGGGCCCCAAGGGCCGGCGCGAGGTGGCTGTGGAGAAATTCAACACCGGCCCCGGCCGCACGACGCTGGAGCCCGGCGAGATCATGGTCAGCTTCACCCTGCCGGCGCGGCCGGCGGGTTCGAGCGACGCCTATCTGCGGCTGATTCCACGCACCGAGATGGACATCGCCGTGGTCGGCTGCGGCGTCAGCCTGACGATGAAGGGCGGCACCTGCACCGCCGCCCGTGTCAGCCTGGGCGCTGTCGCCCCGACGGTGCTTCTGGTCGAAGCAGCGGCCAAGGCCTTGATCGGCTCGAAGCTCGACGACAAGGCGCTCGAAGCGGCTGCCGCCGCCTGCCGCGCCGTCTGCAAGCCGATCGACGACAAGCGCGGCACCATCGTCTATCGCACCAAGATCGCCGGCGTGCTTTGCAAGCGCGCCACCACCATCGCGGCCGAACGAGCCGGCAAGAACTGAGAGAGACGCTGACCATGGCTAAAATGCATGTTTCCACCACCATCAACGGCGAGCCGACCGAGTTCCTCTGCGAGCCCTCGCAGGCCGTTCTCGACGTGCTGCGCGACCAGCTCGGCCTTACCGGCACCAAGGAAGGCTGCGGTTCGGGCGACTGCGGTGCCTGCACCATCATGCTCGACGGCAATATGGTCTGCTCCTGCCTCGTGATGGCGCCGGAGGCCGAGGGCAAGAAGATCGAGACCATCGAGGGCATGGCCAAGGGCGACCAGCTCCATGCGCTGCAGAAGAAGTTCATCGAGTTTGCCGCACTCCAGTGCGGCATCTGCACGCCGGGCTTCCTGATGGCGTCGCGGGCGCTGCTCGAGAAGAACAAGAACCCGACCGAGACCGAAGTCCGTTACTGGCTGGCCGGCAATCTTTGCCGCTGCACCGGCTACGACAAGATCGTCCGCGCGGTCATGGAAGTGGCCGCTGACATGCGAGGAGCAGCCCGATGAGCAAGCCAAAATACAAGTGGGTCGGCACACGCCCTGATCGTCCCGACGGTGCCGACAAGGTGACCGGCCGCGCCCGCTTCGGCGCCGACTTCAACATGCCGGGCCAGCTGATCGGCAAGGTGCTGCGCAGCCCGCACGCCCACGCGGTGATCAAGTCGATCGACATCTCGGCGGCGGAGAAGCTGCCGGGCGTCAAGGCCGTGGTGACATGCAAGGACTTCCCCGACCAGCCGAACGTGATCGTTCCCACGGGCGAGATGCAGGTCAACCTGCGCGACATCACGCGCAACGTCATGGCCCGCGAGAAGGTGCTCTACGAGAGCCATCCCGTCGCCGCCGTGGCCGCCACGACTGAGACGATCGCCAAGGCCGCCCTCGACCTGATCAAGGTCGAATACCAGGTGCTGCCGCATGTCATCGACGTCGCCGAGGCGATGAAGGACGACGCGCCCCTGCTGCACGACCACCTCATCACCGAGGGCGTGAAGCCGGTGCCGACCAAGCCGTCGAACATCGCCAAGCGCATCGACAACCTGAAGGGCGACATCGAGGCCGGCTTCAAGCAGGCCGATATCGTGATCGAGCGCGACTACACCACCCAGCCGGTGCACCAGGGCTACATCGAGCCGCATGCGTGCCTGGCCAGCATGGCCGAGGACGGCCAGGTGCAGATCTGGTCGACCACGCAGGGTCACTTCCAGGTGCGCGGTTTCTGCAGCCGGCTCCTCAACATCGAGACCTCGCAGATCCGCGTGACGCCGACCGAGATCGGCGGCGGCTTCGGCGGCAAGACCGTGGTCTATCTCGAGCCGGTCGCCGTGATGCTGTCGAAGAAGTCGGGCAAGCCGGTGAAGATGGTGATGAGCCGCGACGAGGTGTTCCGCGCCTCGGGCCCCGCCCCCGGCGGCACCGTGCAGGTCAAGATCGGCGCCAAGAAGGACGGCACCATCGTGGCCGCCGAATGCACGATCGCCCTGCAGGCCGGCGCCTTCCCCGGCTCGCCGGTCGGCCCGGCATGCTGGACCAGCTTCGCCTGCTACGACATCCCCAACATCAAGGTCGTGGGCTTCGACGTGGTGAGCAACCGGCCCAAGGTTGCCGCCTACCGCGCGCCGGGCGCCCCGATCTCGGCGTGGGGCGTGGAATCCACGATCGACATCCTGGCGCAGGAACTGCGCATGGATCCGATCGACCTCAGGCTCAAGAACGCCGCCAAGAAGGGCACCAAGACCAGCTACGGTCCGACCTTCGACACGATCGGCTTCGTCGAGTGCCTGGAGGCGGCCAAGAACTCCGAGCACTACAAGAGCAAGCCGAAGCCCGGCATGGCGCGCGGCGTGGCGGCGGGCTTCTGGTTCAATGTCGGCGCCGACTCGAGTGCCGCCGCACACGTCGCCGAAGACGGCACGGTGACGGTGATCTCGGGCAACCCCGACATCGGCGGCTCACGCGCCTCGCTCGCCCTGATGGCGGCCGAGGAGCTCGGCGTCGATTACGACAAGGTGCGGCCGGTGATCGCCGATACCAGCTCGATCGGCTTCAACTTCGTGACCGGCGGCAGCCGCGTCACCTTCGCCACCGGTCTCGCCGTGGTGAATTCGGTGCGCGACCTGATCCGCGAGTGCAAGATCCGCGCTGCCAAGACCTGGGGTGTCGACCCCGAGGGCGTGGTCTGGGAGAACGGCACTGCCAAGCCCGCCGGCAGCAACGTCGGCGAGTTCGAGCCGCTGTCGCTCGCCCAGCTCGCGGCGACCGCCGGCAAGACTGGCGGCCCGATCAACGGCCACAACCAGCTGAACGCCCAGGGCGCCGGACCGGGCTTCGGCGTGCACATCGTCGACCTCTCGGTCGATCGTGACACCGGCATCGTCGAGGTCGGCCGCTATACCGCCGTCCAGGACGTCGGCACGGCGATCCATCCAAGCTACGTCGAAGGCCAGATGCAGGGCGGCGCCGTGCAGGGCATCGGCTGGGCGCTGAACGAGGAGTACATCTACAGCGCCAAAGGCAAGGTCGATAACGCGGGCTTCCTCGACTATCGCATGCCGGTCGCCTCCGACCTGCCGATGATCGAGACCATCGTGGTCGAAGTGCCCAACCCGCATCATCCCTATGGCGTGCGCGGCGTCGGCGAAGTGCCGATCGTTCCGCCGCTCGCCACCGTGGGCAATGCCATCGCACGCGCCACCGGCGTGCGCATAACCGACCTGCCGATGTCGCCACCGCGCATCTCGGCGGCGCTCGACGCGGCAGCGCCGCGGATGGCCGCGGAATAGCCCGACCTTCGTTTTATATCTCGGCGAAAGGCCGGCCCTGGGCAACCAGGCGCCGGCCTTTCTATTTGCCGACGACCGTCGACTCGCTTCCCTCCCCAGTCTTCTGGGGAGGTGTCGCGGTCATGCCGCGACGGAGGGGTCAAAGGCCCAAGTCTGTGGCTCATGACCCCTCCGTCAGCGTAAGACGCTGACACCTCCCCAGAAGACTGGGGAGGAAAGCTTGATTTAATCGTCGACGGAAAACTTCAGCCCGCCTTCCGGGCGAGATGCGGGAACATCGCCAGGCGCGCGGCGTCGTCCATATCGGTCTTGAAGCTGTGCTTGTCCTTCAGGGCCAGCGCCCGCGCGGCTGCGGGGCGCGTGCTGATCTCATCGAGATGGCGTTTCAGGTTCGGCATCTTAGCCATGGCGTCCGGTCCCAGCACGACGGGGACCAAGCGCGACCAGCCCCACACCGCCATGTCGACGATGGTGTAGTCGTTGCCCAGCATGAAGCGGCGCTTGGCCAGCCGGGCATCGAGGATGCCCCAGTGCCGCTGGGCCTCGAAGGTGTAGCGGTTGACCGCATAGTCCTTGGGCTCGGGCGCGAAGTTGCGGAAATGCACGGCCTGCCCGGAATAAGGGCCGATGCCCGAAGCGACGAACATCAGCCAGGAGAGCAGCTCGCCACGCTCGGCCGGCGACTTGCCGGGCAGGAACTTCCCGGTCTTTTCCGCCAGGTAGAGAAGGATCGCATTGCTGTCGAAGACGGTGGCATCGCCATCGACGATCGCCGGAAGCTTGGCATTGGGATTGATCGCGAGGAAGGCAGGTTGGTGCTGCTCGCCCTTGCGCGTGTCGACCGGCACGAGCTCGTAGGGCAGACCCATCTCTTCCAGGCACAAGGCCACCTTGGTCGGGTTGGGCGCCAGATTGTAGTAAAACTTGATCATTGTTCCCTCTTTCGCTTTCTCGCCTGGTGTGGCTTCCGGTCAACCGGAACCGCGGAGCGGTTCACTATGCTTTACGAACTCAGCGGCGCGCTGACGTCCTGCCCGAAATAGGCGTGCTCGAGCCGGTTCGGCAGATCGGCCTCGTCGGTCCTGGCTTCGAGCACGATCGATCCGCGGGCCAACGCGTAGACCCGGTCGGCGGCCGCCAAGGCCTTCTCGATCAACTGTTCGACCAGCAGAACTGCCGTACCCGCTTCGCGCAGCCGCGCGACAGCAGCCAGTACGCGATCGACCAGAACGGGCGACAGGCCGGCGGACGGTTCGTCCAGCATCAGCAGACGGGGCCGCCGTACCAAGCCCTGGGCGACCGCAAGCATCTGCTGCTGTCCGCCCGACAGCGTCACCGCGCGGTCGTTCCGCTTGGCGGCGATGTCGGGAAAGAAGGCCAGCGCTTCCTCGACCTGCGCCACGCGCTTCTCGCGCGGCAGGCCGTAGCCGGCCAGCATCACATTGTCGATCACGGAGAGCTGCGTGAACACGCGATGGCCTTCGACCACATGCACCAAGCCCGCCCGGACCGTCTCGCCGGGATCGGCCCGCATGTCCTTGCCGGCGAAGCGGATGCTGCCTTGGCGCGGCAGCAGACCGGAAATGGCTTTCAGGAGCGTGCTCTTGCCGGCGCCGTTGGGCCCGAGCAGCGTCACGACCTCACCCACGCCCACTGTCAGGTCGATGCCGCTCAGCACGCCAATCTTGCCGTAACCGGCCGACAAACCGCTCACCTGGAGCAGGGGTTCAGGCGCCGAGGTAGGCACTGACCACCTCCCGATGCGAGCGGATCTCCGCCGGCGTCCCTGCGGCCAGCGTCTTGCCGAGATTGAGCACAGTCACGCGGTCGCAAATGTCGAAGATCAGGTCGGCATGATGTTCGACCAGCAGCACGCCGGTGCCTTCGCGGCTGATGGCGACGATCAGCGCGCCCAGCCGCTTGATCTCCTCGGCCGAGAGGCCGGCTGCCGGCTCGTCGAGCAGCAGGAAAGCCGGCTGCAGCATCAGGGCGCGCGCGATCTCTATGAAGCGCAGCTCGCTGTGCTGCAGGCGATCGGCGCGCACCGCGGCCAGCGATTCCAGGCCCACGGTGGCGAGCGCAAGCAGCGCCGACTCACGCAGTCGAGCCTCGTCGTGACGGTGGCGCGGCAGCGACAGCATCGATTCGGCGAAGGTGCCGTGACCGTGCACCGTGCCGCCGATCATGACGTTCTCCAGCACTGAGGCCGCGCCGACCAGGCGCGGGGTCTGGAAGGTGCGGGCGATGTGGTAGTTGGCGCGGGCATAGGGCTTGTCGAACGGCAGGTCAGCACTGTTCAGCTTCATGGTGCCGGTGTTCGGCCTGTAGTAGCCCGAGATCACATTCAGCGTCGTGGTCTTGCCGCTGCCGTTGGGACCGATCAGGCCGTGGACTTCGCCCGAGCGGATCTCGAGGTCGAGGCCGTCGATCGCCCGGACACCGCCGAAATGCAGGGCGATATCGGTGAGCCTGATGGCGCTCGGCTCGCCCTTGGCGCCCAGTACGCGGCCGAGCAACTCCGGCCGTGGCACGATTGCTCGGTGCAGCTCGAGCGGACGACGGCTTTTGTAATCCAGGAGATCGGCGATGCCACCCGGGATCACGAGCACGATGACCAACAGCAGCGTGGCGTAGAGAAACGTCGACCACTGCACCAGCGGTGCCGCGAACTCCGGCAGCACCGTCAGGATGATGGTGCCGAGCGCCGGCCCCAGGATCGAGCCGCGCCCGCCGATCAGGATGCCGATGAAGAACAGTACCGACATCTCGAAGGTGAAGGCATCGGGCGTGATGTAGGACTGCAGCGAAGAAAACAGCCCGCCGGCGATGCCGCCCAGTCCGCCAGCGAGCAGGAAGATCAGGATCAGGAGCTTCGGCTTGGCGATGCCCGATGCCTCGGCCGCGACCTCGGCGTCGCGGATCGCGACCAGCGCCCGGCCGTAGCGGCTCGAACCGATATTGGCCGTAATCCAGGTCGCGAGTGCCGCCAGGATGAAGCAGAAATAGTAGAAGCCCCAACCCGGCTCGAACGGCCAGGGGAACACCGGTCCGGGCGTGCCGACGCCGCCGCCGGTGACGTCCTTCCAGGCGAGCGCCACCTGTGTGACGATGGTGGCGAAGCCGAGCGTCGTCATGGCGAAATAGAAGGTGCGCAGCCTGAGCGCCGGCAGGCCCACGATCGCGCCGAACACCGCGCCGATCGCGCCGCCGGCGATCAGTGCGAGATAGGGATGCCACTCCACGCCGCCCACCCGGCCGGCGGCCAACGCCGCTGTGGTGTAGGCGCCGAGCGTCAGCATCGCCACCCAACCGATGGCGATCTGGCCGGCGTAACCCACCACCAGGTTCAGCCCGGCGCCCAGGATCCAGTAGATGTAGGCGCGCTGGGCGATGACGCCGAAATAGGAATCGTCAAGCAGCGGCAGCAGCAGGCCGACCAGCCCGAGGGCAATCCACGACCAGCTGCCTTCGAGCCTGCCGAGCAATCCGGGCGACGCCTTGGCCGTCGATATGGAAGCAGTTGCGTCCGTCATACGCGTGGCCTCATACCCTTCTGGCCGCCGCGGCTCCTGCCAGGCCCTCGGGCCTGAGCAGCAGCACGACGATGAAGACCGCGAACACCGCGACCGAGGCGAAGATGCCACCGACTAGGAAGTTGGCGGCCTGCTGGAACAGCCCGAGCGCGACGCCGCCGATGACGGCGCCGCGGTTGGAGCCCATGCCGCCCAGCGCCACCGGCACGAAGCCGTAGAAGTTCAGGATCGCCTGATTGCCGAAATAAGCGAGCAGCATCTGCGCGCCGGTGAAGCCCGCCAACGCGCCGATGACACCGGCGATGGCATAGCTCGCCAGGCGCAGCCGTGTCTCGGGCAGGCCCAAGGCGCGTGCCGCGTAACTATCTTCTGCGATGGCGAGGAAGGCGCGGCCGATCAGCGTCCTGCGGTAGAGCAGCTCCAGCCCGACGATGGTGACGATGCAGGCCAGCACCGGCAGCCAGAATTTCTGGTCGATCAAGCCGAGCGCCGAGTTGGGATCGATGGGAACGAGCACCGGGAACGGCTGCGCCTCGGTGCCCCATTCGATGGCCGTGACCTGTTGCACCATCAGCGCGAAGGCGAGCGTCGAGAGCACGTAGAGGTGCTGATCGATGCTCTTCAGCACCGGCCGCACGGTCAGGACCTCGGTGATCACGCCGAGCACGGCGCCGGCCGCCAGCACGAGCACGAACGCCAACGCGGCGTTCATGCCCATCTTGTTGATGAAGAGCGCGCCCAGCACACCGCCCAGCATTCCCAGCATGCCAGCGGTAAAGCTGAACACACGCGACGCCGAGAACATCACGTTGAACGTAATGCCGATCAGTGCGTAGACCGCTCCTACCGCGAGCCCGTAGGAGACGATCGATTGGAGCATCGTCTAGGCGCTGTAGCCCGGAGCCAGGTTGAAGGCGCCGTCCTTCAGCGAGTTGACCTCGCACATCACGACCTCGGTGTCGGGGAAGCCGTTGTGCTGCTCCGGTGTCCAGGTGACGGTGCCGTAGACGCCTGGCCAGCCCTTGACCTTGTTCATGTAGGCCACGATGTCGTCGGCCTTGGGGCCGGCGGCCTTGAGCACGTCTCCTATCATCTTGCCGCCGTCCCAGCCCAGCGCCACCCACCACAGCAGCGTGTCGCCGAACTCGATCTTGGCCTTCTTCAGGCGGTCGACGAACTCCGCCGCGCGCGGCGGCAGCTTGCCGCCGGCGTAGCAGACATTGCGGAAGTTGTTGGAGTAGACCTTGTTCCAGTTCTCGGGCTTCTCGAGCAGCGCCTTGGTCTGGCCGGAACCGAGCGTCGTCTGGCCGACCACCGGCACGTCCCAAGCCATCGCACCGCGGGTATTCAGGATGCGCGACAGGAAGCCCGCGTTGACGCTCCACGGCATGATCGCCTGTGCGCCGGCACTCTGCATGCGCAAGAGCTCGGGCTTGAGGTCGGGGTTCGCCGCGTCGATATGGTTCGTGTAGACCACATCGACGCCCTTCGCCTTGAGCATCGGCACGTAGGTGTTGACCGAGTCCGTGCCGTAGCCGGTGGTGTCGCTGATCACCGCCACCTTCTTCAGTTTCAGCACGTCGACGACGTAGAAGTTGGCGCCGACGCCGACCTGGGTGTTGGTCGGCGCGATGCGGAAGGACATCGGGTATTTCTTGACGTCGATCAGCGAGTCGACCCAGCACGGATGCAGCATCGGCACCTTGTCGCGTGCGATCAGCGGCGTCGCCGCCAGCGCCTCGCCTGAGTTGAGCGGTCCCCAGATCATGGTCGCCTTGGCGCGCTGCGTCAGTTCGGCCACGGCATTGACCGCCTTGGTCGGGTCGCTCTGCGTATCGCGGCTGATCAGCTCGATCTTGCGGCCGCCGATGCCGCCCGAGTTGTTGATCTCCTCGACCGCGAGCAGCGTGCCACGGTTGATGCCGATGCCCGTTGACGAGCTGGGGCCGGTCAGTGCCGGCAGGTAGCCGATCTTGATCGGCTCGGACTGGGCGATCGCTGGCGCCGGGAAACCCGAGGCCAGTGCAGCGGCACTGACGGCAGACCCGGCCAGCACTTGGCGACGTGTAATCGACATGTCATTCCCTCCCACTGCATTTATATTGAGTTGAGCATATCGCTTGGCCGGTGGCGGTCAATGCAGAGCGGCTTGGGAAGGCAGCACGATGAAGGGCCAAAGCACGATCAAGTCCGGATGGACGCCCTCGACAACCCTGCCCACAGCACGGGTTTCGTTCGCCGGTGTCGGCTACGGCGAAATGGTCGAGCGCGCGCGCGGCCTCGCGGCCAAGATCGCTGAGCGGGCCGAGGAGTGCGAGCGGCTGCGAAGACTGCCAGACGAAACTGAGCGCGAGCTTCACGCCAGCGGACTCTTCCGCATCGCCCAGCCTGCCCGTGTCGGCGGCGCCGAACTCGACATCGGCATTTTCGTCGACGTCTGCGCCGAGATCGCGCGAGTCTGTCCGTCGACCGCATGGAACCTCGGCAACCTCGCGAGCCACCACTGGATGCTGGGTTACTTCCCGCCGCAGACGCAGGACGAGCTGTGGGACGTGTCGCTCGATGTGCTGATCGCCACGTCGCTGGCGTTTCCCGCCGGCCGCGGCCGCAAGGTCGACGGCGGCTACGAGGTTTCCGGCCGCTGGCCGCTGTCTTCCGGCGTCGACAATTGCGACTGGAACCTGCTGGGCTTCATGGTGCGCGAGAAGGACGACGGGCCGCCTGTCGATCAGCGCTTTGCCTTGGTCCATCGCTCGCAGTACGAGATCATCGACAACTGGTTCGCCGTGGGGCTTGCCGGCACCGGCTCGAAGGATGTCGCGACCAAGAACCTGTTCGTGCCCGATCACCATTCGATCTCGGCCTGGGTGATGAACGGCAAGCCGCATCCCGGGTCGTCGGTGAACAGCTCGCCGCTGTTCCGGCTGCCGCTGCTGGCGCTGGGTCCCTATGTGCTGACGGGAGTGATGCTGGGCTGCGCCGAGGGCGCCTATGATCTGGCGGTGGGTCCGGCGCGCCGGCGCAACGCCACCAATACCGGCGTACCGGTGTCAGCCAGCCAAGCCGTGCAGATCAAGGTGGCGGAGGCTTCCGCACGCATCCATACCGCCCGGCTGCTGATGCGGCAGGCCTGCGAACACGCCATGACTGTCGCCCGCTCGGGCGCCGAACCGGTGCATGCCGATAAGGTGCGATACCGGCGCGACGCCTTTTTCTCGGTTCGCATGTGTGTGGAGGCAGTCGACATCCTGATGGGGGTGGCGGGTTCGGGCGGCCTCTATATGAGCGGCGGCATGCAGCGGCTCTTCCGCGACGCACATGCAGCAAATGCCCATGTAATGTTCTCGCCCGACCTGCAGGGCAGTATTTTCGGCCAGCACGAGCTGGGCACGGCCGGCCCGCCGCCTCTCATGTAGGCCAGGGTCTTGCCATTGGCACGGTCCGCCAATGCGGGCTAGGATCGGCCAAAATAGATATTGGGAGGAAGATCCATGCGCATCGAACGTCGCACTTTCGGCAAGCTGGCGGCTGCCGGCGCGGCCGCAACTCTTGCGGGTCCGGCCCGCGCCCAGGGCAAGCCGTTCACCATCGGCTTCAGCATGAACCTGACCGGTCCGCTGGCGCCCAACGGCAAGGCAACATTGCTGGCCATGCAGATCTGGGAAGAGGAAGTCAACGCCAAGGGCGGCCTGCTCGGGCGCCCGGTCAAGCTCATCTACTACGACGACCAGTCGAATCCCTCGACGGTGCCGGGCCTCTACACCAAGCTTCTGGACGTCGACAAGGTGGACATCATCGCCAGCAGCTATGCCACCAACATGATCGCGCCGGCGATGCCGATCGTCATGCAGCACGACCGGACGTTCTTTTCGCTGCTCGGCCTCGCGGTGAACAGCGAGTTCAACTACAAGCGCTACTTCTCCATGACGCCGACCGGCGGACCGCGACCCAAGGAGTCGTTCGCCGAGGGCTTCTTCGAGGTGGCCGCCGCACAGACTCCCAAACCGCTGACCGTGGCCATGTGCGGCGCCGACGCCGAGTTTCCGCGTAACGCCATGGACGGCGCGCGCAACGTCATGAAGCGGCTGGGCCTCAAGACCGTCTACGACAAGACCTATCCGCCCGCGACGTCCGACTACACTCCGATCGTGCGTGCCATCGCCGCCACCAACCCCGACATCTTTTTGGCCTGCTCTTATCCGGCCGACTCGGTGGGCATCATCCGGGCGAGCCACGAAATCGGCTTCAAGCCCAAGATCTTCGGCGGAGGCATGGTCGGCCTGCAGGCGACGGCCATCAAGACGCAGCTCGGGCCGCTGCTCAACGGTATCGTGGTCTACGACTTCTGGCTGCCGTGGGCAGGCTTCGCTTCGGACGAGGGTCGCGCCTTCGTGGCCAAGTACCAGACGAAGTCGGCGGCTGCCGGTGTCGACCTGCTGGGTTACTACCTGCCGCCCTTTGGCTACGCGCGCATGCAGGTGATCGAACAAGCGGTGAAAGCCGTTGGCGGAACCAACGACGACAAGCTCGCCGAATACCTGCGCAAGAGCACCTTCAAGACCGTGGTCGGCGACATCAGCTTCAATGCCGAGGGCGAATGGTCGGTCGCCAACGTGATGGCGGTGCAGTTCCAGGGCGTCAGTGGCAACGGCGTCGACCAGTTCAAGGATCCCAAGACCGAGGTGATCCTGTGGCCGACCAAGTACAAGACAGGGAACATCATCTATCCCTACGCCCCGACCAAGTGACACGGCGGAGCCGTGTCATGACAGCGGGCCTTCGGCCCGCTGTCACGTGCCGAGATAGAACTCCCGGATCAGCTCATTGTTGTTCAGCGCCTCCGCCGACTCTCCGGCGAAGGCGATCTGGCCGTGCACGATGACGTAGCCGCGGTCGGCGATGCGGATGGCCTGCGTGAAATTCTGCTCGGCCATCAGCACGGTGAGATCGCGGCCTTCCTTCAGTTCCTTGATCTTGTCGATGGTGCGCTTGACCAGCAGCGGTGCCAGACCGACCGAAGGCTCGTCGATCAGCAGGATGCGCGGCGCCGACATCAGCGCCCGCGCCAGAGCCAGCATCTGCTGCTCGCCGCCGCTCATGCTGCCGGCGAGCTGGCGGGCACGCTCCTTGAGGACCGGGAAGGTTTCGAAGCAGAAATCGAGGTTACGGCGGATCGTCGAGCGTGCCGCCGGCCGAAAGGCGCCGAGCAGCAGGTTCTCTTCCACGCTCTGCCGGGGGAACAGCCGCCGGCCCTCGGGAACGAAAGCTATGCCGAGGTCGACGATCGCTTCCGTCGAGAGCCCGATCAGCTGATGGGTCGTCCCTTCGATCTCCGCCGAAATGCTGCCGGCTGACGGCCGCACGATACCCATGATGGACTTCATAAGGGTCGACTTGCCGTTGCCGTTGGTGCCGAGCAGCGCCACCGTCTCGCCGGCGCCGACATTCAGCGACACGTTGTGCAGCACGCTCACCGCGCCGTAGCCGGCATCGATGTTGGCTATGGTGAGGCTACTCGCCAAGGTAAGCCCTCACCACTTCCGGATCGCGCACGACGTCCTTCGGCGCGCCGTCGGCGATCTTACGGCCCGCCACCAGGACCGCCAGGCGCTGGGAGAATTCCATCACCGCCCGCATGATGTGCTCGATCATCACCACGGTCACCCCCTGCTCGTTGAGCCGGATCAGCAGCGCGATGATCTCGTCGACCTCGCCGTGCGATAGACCCGCCATTGCCTCGTCGGAGATCAGCAGCTTGGGCTGGGCCGCCATGGCACGAGCCAGTTCGAGCTTGCGCATCTCGATCTGCGTCAGGTCGCGCGGCAACCGGTCGGCCTTGTCGGCGAGGCCAACCTGGCTCAGCAGCTCCCGGCATCGCGCATCGATCGCCGGCCCGGCAATGGCGCCGGATGCGCGCGCGTTTACGGCGTAAAGGATGGGAATGCGGAGGTTTTCGGCCAGCGACAGGCTGGCGAAGGGACGCGGCAGCTGGAAGCTGCGCGCCAGGCCACGGCGCGTGCGTTCGTGCGCCAGCAGGCCGTCGAGTTTTTCTCCGGCAAAGCTCACGCTGCCCGTCTCGTTGTGCAAGGTGCCGCAGATGCAGTTCACCAGCGTCGACTTTCCCGAGCCGTTTGGCCCGATCAGGCCGAGGCGCTCGCCGTCCTGGACCTCGAGGTCGATCGCTTCGAGCGCGACGAAGCCGCCGAAGCGCTTGCCTACCCCCTCGACATGCAGCAGCGCGGTCATCGCTTCCTCTTGAACAGGCCGACGATGCCCTGCGGCGCGATGATCACGAAGACGACCATCAACACGCCCGCGACCAGCACGTTGACGGCCGAGGAGATGGTGACCCGCAAGTATTCCTGCAGGCCGCCCACCAGCACTGCGCCGATCACCGGGCCCAACCAGCTCGAGGTGCCGCCGATCAGCGGCATGGCAATGGCATTCACCGCGTAGTTCAGGCTGAAGCCCGACGAGGGGTCGAGATAGGTCACATAGAAGGGCAAGGGCGCGCCGGCCATGCCCATGAAGCCGCCGGACAATCCCGTTGCGATCAGCTTCAGCTTCAAGGTCGGCACGCCCGAGGCTTCGGCCGCCGCTTCGTCGTCGCGGATGGCGGCGAAGCCAAAGCCGAGCGACGAGCGTTCGATGGCGCGCGCCGTCGCCAGGGCCATGACGCAAAGCCCGAGCATGATCAGGAATAGGTATTCGATGTAGCCGCCGCCGATCAGCGGCGCGGTGCGCGGGCGCAGCACATAGGCGCCGCGTGCGCCGCCGACGAAATCCCAGTTGGTGATCAGCGTCTGCACCACCACCGCGAGCGCCAGCGTGGCGATGGAAAAGTACACGCCGCGCAGGCGCAGGGTCAGGTATCCGGTCCCGATGCCCACGATGCCGGCCATGACGCCGCCGACCACGATCATCGCCGGCAGCGGCATCGCCGGCACGAGCTTGTGCAGCACGACCGACGAATAGGCGCCGATGGCGAAGAAAGCCGTGATGCCGAAATTCACGTAGCCGGTATAGCCGCCCAGGATGTTCCACGCCGTGCCCAGCACGATGTACTGGACGATCACGTAGCCCACGAAGAAGGCGAAGCTGTTGTCGAGCCAGCGGCCGAAGGCAAAGATCACGGCGGCAACCGCGATCAGCACCAGGATGAAAGGTCCGCTGCGCATGTTTTTGCGTCCGTCCCTAGCGACCCAGGATGCCGCTGGGCCGCACCGCCAACGTCACCAGGAGCACGCCGAACGCCACCGCAGGCGCCCAGGACGGACCGTAGAATGTCGAGGTCAGGCTCTCGGCGATGCCCAGCGTCATCGCCGCGATCATCATGCCGGGAAAGCTGCCCAGGCCGCCCAGCACGCAGATGGCAAAGATGCGGCCGATATATTCACGACCGATCGACGGTTCGACCGGCTGGATGATGATCAGACAGGCGCCCGCCAGCGCCGCGGTGGCGATCGACAGGCCGAAGGCGATGCGCTTGATCTTGGTCGGGTTGGCGGCCATCAGCTGCAGCGCCAGCTGGTCCTGCGCCACCGCCTGGATGGCGCGTCCCAGAAAGCTACGCGACAGGAATATCTGCAGGCCGATCGCCATCGCCATGGAGACGAGAAACGGCATCAGCAGGCGCCACGGCAGGTCGAACAGGACGAGCTGCAGGCTTGGGCCGATATACCAGGTGTTCACCGAACGATAGTCGACGCCGAAAATCAGGATCAACGTCACTTCGGCAATGAACAGCAGCCCGAAGAAGAACGACAGGCCGCGCAGCGACTGGTCGTCCCGTCGCTCGAACGCCACGTAGTAGACCTGATAGATCGCCATGCCGAGCACGTAGAACGCCGGCAGCAGGATGACCGCGGCCAGTATCGGATCGATCCCGAACACGGTGTTGCCGATATAGGCAACGTAGGAGCCGAGCAGGATGAAGGCGGGATGGGCGATGTTGACGATGTCGAGCATGCCGAAGGAGATCGCCACACCGATCGAGACCGCCGCATAGAAGCCGCCCAGCAGCAGGCCGGAGATCATCGCGTTCATCAGCAGGTCGAGCGAGACAGCCATGATGCCGGATCAACCCTCCAGCAGGACGGACGGGCCGCGAAGCTGCGCTGTCATCGATATCCCCCCGTTTTGCGTGGCGATGTTTCGCCTACGGTCCCCAGTCTGCGCTGGAGAAAGGACGGTTGCCTAGAGCAAATTCCGAGTTGAGTGAATCAAACCCCTCCCCTTCGCGGACTCCGCGAAGGGGAAGGAAGCTGATCAGCCCGACACGATGAAGGCCTTGGCCCGCGCGTCGTAATCGGCATAGCCCAGTGTCGCGCGCAGCTCGGGCGGTGGCAGTGCCGACTTGGCCTCGGCCTCGCCCGCCTTGAGCGCCGCCAGCCCGGCCTTCATTCCCGCCGTCGCCGGCGACAGCATGCCGGTCGGATAGGTACCGATCTTGAAACCGAGTGCCGCCGCCTGGGTCTGCGACGGCGTCGCTCGCGGGGCGCCGGGCGATAGCACGGCGAACGACGGCCGTCCGCCGGCAGCGGCAACGGCGCGACGGACTTCCCCGTCGTCGGCGGGAGAGTCCAGGAACAGGATATCGGCGCCTTCCTTCACATACATCTCGATGCGCGCCACCGCCTCGTCGATACCCTGGGTCGGCCGGCAATCGGTGCGCGCCAGGATCAGGATGCCGGATTCCTTCGCAGCTTCCACCGCCGCGCGGATCTTCATCCGTGCTTCCTCGCGCGGCAGGCAGGGCTTGCCGGCGGCGGTGAGAGCGCGCGGCGTTATCTTGTCCTCGATCAGCACGGCGGCGGCACCGGCTCGGCCATAAGCCCGCACCGTGCGCTGCACGTTCATGGCGTTGCCGTAACCATGATCGCCATCGGCCAGCACCAGCAGACCGGGCGCAGCGCCGTGAACCATGTTGAACGAGTCGAACATTTCGCCGAACGAGATCAGATCGAGGTCCGGCCCGCCCAACCGGCTCGCCGCCACGCAGGAACCCGAGAGGAACGCCGTCTTGAACCCGGCGTCGGATGACAGCCTGGCGCTCAGCCCGTCCCACACGGCCGGCATCACGATGAGGCCCGGCTCGGCCAAAAGGGCGCGCAGACGATCAGGGTGGTTCACGGTGGTGTCCTCCAGGGTGGTTTTCGTCCAGGACGATAGGCCGCGGCCGCCGAAAACTCCACCGCTCGTCCGTATTCGTCGAACTTCCCCGGCTTCTCGCCTAGCGCGGCTTCCGCTCAAATGGAACCGCGCTGCGGTTCCATTTGAGCGGAAACGCGTCGCGCCAGGCATCTCCTTTGTCGGCATCGTTCGTCCGGCTGATTACAGCCGGACGAACGATGCTCTAGGATGGCCCCTGAGTTGCATCATCGAGGAGGGAAGACATGGCTGTTGTTGAAACTGAACGTCACGGCCAGGTGCTGGTGGTCCGCATGAACCGGCCCGAGCGCCTCAATGCCCTCAGCCACGAGATGCGCACGGAACTGGCCAAGGCCTGGACCGAGTTCCGCCACAGCAAGGAATTCGAGGTCGCGATCTTCACCGGCACCGGCCGGGGTTTCTGTGCCGGCGAGGACATGAAGGAGTCGCTCGAGAAGGGCGTGGCCGGCGGCCAGCGACCGGCGATCGAGGATCCGTTCAACGCGGGAACCTTGGAGAAGCCCGTCATCGCTGCGGTCAACGGCTTCGCGATGGGCGGCGGCTTCATGCTGGTCGAGCGTACCGACCTGCGGCTCGCCGTGCGCGAAGCGGTATTTGAGGTCTCGGAAGCCAAGCGCTGGCTGCTGGGCGGCTACAACCACGGCCACGTCGCCAATGTCCCCTACCCCATTGCCATGGAGATGGCGCTGGGCTTTCGCTTCACCGCCCAGCGTTTCTACGAGGTCGGGTTCCTGAACCGCCTGGTCGACGCCGGCCAGCTGATGCCCGAAGCGCTCAAGATGGCCGAGCACCTTCTTACCCTGCCGCCGGCCTCGCGGGTCAACACCGTGCATATGATGCGTCAGATGCGGCCGGCGCCGGGCCCCGAGATGCAGCGCCTGGCCGATGCCTTGCACGAGCATGGCGCCAAGAGCGATCTGATGGAGTCGCGCGCCGCCTTCGCCGAGAAGCGCAAGCCGAACTTCAAGGGCTGGAACGATCCGCAGGATCGCTACCGGTTGCCGACGCTCGAATCGACCAAATAGGAGAGCCGATCATCATGTCAGGAATTCGATGTCTCGTCGTAGCGCTCGTGTTCGGCGTCGGCCTGCAGGGTGCGGCCGCGCAAGCCCCCGACTGCGAGGACATCATCGCGCGACACATGGTGGGTCAGGCTATGCTCGCGGCCAACTACGTCGCCGCCGCCGAGAAGGCCGGCATGAAGCCCGCGGAAATCAATGCAGCTCTCAAGAATATCGCGGGCAGGTCTGCGATCCAGGAATTCTGGATCACCGATTCCAAGGGCCATGCCTACCTCACCAATACCGGCATCGACTTCACCTTCAGCCCCGATGCGGCCAAGCAGCCGCAGGCCTCGGCCTTCTGGCCACTGATCACCGGCGCCAAGGACGTCGTGATCCAGGGAGTGCGCAAGCGCGAGATCGACAATCAGGTGTTCAAATATGTCGGCGTCGCCGGCGTCGACAAGCCGCGCATCGTACAGGTCGGCGTCAGCGCCGCAGACCTGCCCAAATGCAGGTAGGCGCTGCTTCGTTGAGCGGATGGCCTCGATGATGCGGCGCTTCCTCGGCCGCGCAAGCTGATCACTTCTCGGGCTTGGCCTGCCAGGCACGCACAAGCTCTTCGCCAGCAGCGATCTGCTTGGGCGTCATGCGATCGGCGACGAACTTGCGGTTGTGGTCGGCGCCGGCGAGCGTCAGCCACTTGTAGGCCTGAACATAGTCGCGCTTCACGCCGCGGCCCTCGGTGTAGAGGGCGCCGAGATTGAGTTGGGCGGCGCCATAGCCCTGCTCGGCGGCGCGACGGTACCAAATCACCGCCGCCGACATGGCGTAGTCGGCCGGCAGGCCGTGGCCCATCTCGTACATGTGCGCCAGATTGTGCTGGGCACTGGGCAGGCCCTGCTCGGCGGCGTAGCGGTACCACGAGGCCGCGGTGGCATGGTCCTGCGGCACGCCGCGACCGAGATCGTACATCGCGCCCAGCCAGAACTGGGCCTTGGCCTCGCCCGCCTGGGCAAGCGGTCGCCATATCTGCAGGGCGGCGGCGGCGTCGCCACGGTCGTAGGCAGCCTTGGCCTCCTCGTACGGACCCGCGTGCACCGGCCCGGCCACGGCCAGCGCGGAGAGCGTAACAAACAGGGCAAGGACTGCTATCTTCACGGCAGACCCATCAAAACACGGCGGGGCGGCATGACCAAGCGAATCGGCATCCTGACCAGCGGCGGCGACTGCGCCGGGCTGAACGCCACCATCCGCGCCGTGGCCTTGCGCGCCCATCGCGGCCATGGCTGGACGACGGTCGGCATCCATCACGGCACGCTCGGCCTGCTGGCGCGGCCCGTGGCCGCCGAGACGCTCGACCCGGCCCGCCTCGACGCCGCCCTTGCGCGCCAAGGCGGCACTTTCCTCGGCAGCACCAACAAGGGCGACCCCTTCGCCTTCCCGATGCCCGATGGCAGCCTGAAGGATCGCTCCGGCGAGATGGTTGAGGGCCTCAGCCTGCTCGAGCTCGACGGGCTGATCGGCGTCGGCGGCGACGGCAGCCTCGACATCCTGCGCCGCCTGCTGGCGCCGTGGGGCCGGCCGTTCATCGGCGTGCCCAAGACCATCGACAACGACGTAGGGCGCACCGAACGCGCCATCGGCTATTCGACCGCCGTCGCCATCGCCACCGAGGCGCTCGATCGCCTGCAGCCGACCGGCGCCAGCCACGACCGCGTCATGGTGCTGGAGGTCATGGGCCGCGACGCCGGCCACATCGCCATCGCCGCGGCGATCGCCGGTGGCGCCGATGTCGTGCTGCTGCCGGAAGTGCGCTGGCGCCTGAGCAATGTCGTGGAGCGCATCGCCAAGCTGCGTGCCGCCGGCCGCACCTCGGCACTGGTCGTGGTCGCCGAAGCCGCCGGCCAGTCCGACGAAGCGGGCGGCCCGGCCGACGACGCTCCGGCGAAGACCGGTGTCGGCGAATGGCTGGCGCGCCGGCTGATGGCAGCGACCGGCGCCGAAGCGCGCGCCACCGTGCTGGGCCATGTGCAGCGCGGCGCCATGCCGACCGCCGAGGATCGCCTGCTTGCCTCCGCGCTGGGCGTCCGCGCCGTCGATCTGCTGGCCGCCGGCAAGGCCGACCGCATGGTTGGCTGGTGGAACCGCCAGGTGGTCGACGTGCCGCTCGACAAGGTGGTCGGCCGCTCGCGCACGCTCGATGCCGACGGCGCCCTGATCCAGACCGCGCGCGCGCTCGACATCTGCCTGGGCGACACTGCCTAGGCAAACACCAGGCGCGCGGGGCGACGTTCCCACGGTTTCCCAGGCACGTGGGAAGCCTTGGATGCCGATGGCACAGGCTTCTGGGCGATTCTTCCCACTTTCATGCCACCCCCTCCCCCCCCCCCCCGCCTGCGCAAAAAAACTTTCTCATGAGGAATCGCAGACAAGGCCGGAAGTACCGGGCGAATCCGGCAATCCTCATGAAGCTCATGAGCCTCATGAGGCTGACGGCGACCAAAGGGCGTGCCGGAAGGTGTCCGTCAAAAATAGCGGGAAAAAACGGAGTCGCGGGCGATAAGTCCGTAAAATAAGGGTTTGGGGCCATCCGGGGCGTCGCGGAAAACGGCGACACGAGCAGATCGGACACGACGCGCTCCTAAGGGTTGGCGGGATCACCCGTCCACTCTACGCTGGGGCGGCTGGAATCGACGATTATGGACCTGACCTAATTCGCTCGGCGGACTGCTGGGTCAATCGGCTGCGATCCAGCTCGACCTGGCGTTCGTCGTATGGTTGGGCATCAGGCAGTAGTGCACACCGCCGTACCCGCGGCACGGCAGGTGGCGGAACGCCGCGCCGTTGCACGACGCTGGCGGCCGCCATGGGGAAACGCGGCCTGAAAAACAGCCACGGAGAGTTGACATAGGTCATGGCCCGGGACCGGCCGGCCTGGCTCATATAGACTCTATTGTCGGAAGGGCCTTCGGGCGGGAGGAAGCGCGATGGCGAAAAAAAAGGACGACGGAAGGCTTGACCGCAAGACCTACGAAAAGGAGCTGCGGAAGCTCCAGGTAGAGCTTTGCCATCTGCAGGACTGGGTGAAGAAGACCGGCGAACGGACCATCGTCATCCTCGAAGGGCGCGACGCCGCCGGAAAGGGCGGCACCATCAAGGCGCTCACCGATCGCGTCAGCCCGCGCGTCTTTCGCACGGTTGCGCTGCCCGCCCCGTCGGACCGCCAGAAATCAGAGATGTATCTGCAGCGTTATGTCGAGCACTTCCCGGCCGGCGGCGAAATCGTCATCTTCGATCGCAGCTGGTACAACCGCGCCGGCGTCGAATACGTGATGGGCTTCTGCACGCCCGAACAGCACCAGCGGTTTCTCGAACTGACCCCGGTGGTCGAGAAATTCATCATCAACGGCGGCATTCGGCTCATCAAGATCTGGCTCGAAGTGGGGCAAGAGGAGCAGGAACGGCGGTTCCGCGCCCGCATCGAAGACCCGATCCGGCAATGGAAGCTGAGCCCGATGGATCTCGAATCGTTCCGCAAGTGGTATAGGTTCTCCAAGGCCCGCGATCTCATGCTCGAGCACACGGACACGGAAGAGTCGCCCTGGCATCTCGTCGATTCGAACGACAAGAAGCGCGCCCGGCTGAACGTCATCTCCCACATCCTGTCGCGCATTCCCTACAAGCGCGTCGCCCATGAGAAGGTCAAGCTGCCGGAGCGCTCCGACAAAAAGAAGTACGACGACTCGGCATCCGTGGCGAAGCGCAAGTTCGTCGAACAGAAATACTGACGAACACCGCCGGGCATGAAGGCGATCCCTAGCGCAGGCTTGGCCTCATCTCTAATCTATTTGATCCAACTCAATGCGTTTCGAGTTGCCGTGATCGATCTTGTTAGCAACCGGAGGGGGTCATGCTGAAGTTACCAACGGCGCAGGACTTGCAGGCCAAGATCGCCCAGGCCGAGGGAGAGAAGGCCTCCGCGGCCATGCGGGCACATACAGCGGCCGAAGCCGAGAAGCAGGCGTTCCTCGACAGGATCAGCAAGCCTTCGGGGCTTTCCGACGAGCAGGTCATCGAAAAGGCCTCGCATATCATCACTCGGGCGGTTGAACACGGGCAGACGTCGGTCCAGGTCTTCCGCTTTCCCAATCACCTGTGCACCGACAGCGGACGGGCAATCGATCAGGCCGAAGACGGCTGGGAAAAGACGCTGACCGGCATCCCGAAGGAACTCTATTCATTCTGGGAGAGGCAGCTCAAGCCACGCGGCTATCACATGAAATACGAGATCATCGACCGGCCCGGCGGCATGCGGGGCGACGTTGCCGTAATTCTGAGCTGGGGTTAGTCGATCGCAACGAGCCCCAGCACGACAAACAGGATCGCCCCGCCCTGGCCGTCCGCATGGTGGGCTGGTGGAACCGCCAGGTCGTCGACGTGCCGCTCGACAAGGTCGTCGGCCGGTCCACTTTACGTCCGTCCGATCCGAATCGACGACTGTGGTCCTGACCGAATTCGCTCGGCGGACTGCTAGGTCAATCGGCTGCGATCCAGCTCGACCTGTTTTTCGTCGTAGGCCAGCAGCGACGCCCAGTGGCGCGGCAGGTCGCCGGCGAACAGGCCGCGCGTCAGGCCGGCGACCAGCCGGGGCACCGCCGTCGTGAGCGCGTTGATGCTGCTGCCCGAGGGGCCGAAGCTCAGCGTCGTGCCGATGCCGAACAGATGGATGTCGCCAAGCCACGGCGCCTCGCCCGCCGTGCGCTCAAGGAAGGCAAAGTCCGGCCCGAGATAGGGATAGGCTCCGAGCAGTGGATCCTCTTCGCCGGCAGGCGGCGTGTAGCGGTGGCGCCACAGCGCGATCTTGTCGGCAAAGCCCGCCAGCTCGGGCCGCAGGCCGACATCCTGGCGCATGCCGGTGCCGCAGATCGCGTAGTCGGCATGGAAGGGTCCGCGCGGCGTCTCGATGCGGATGCGACCTTCCTCCATGCGCGCGTCGGTCCAGGTGCGGCCGACATGCAGCGTGAACTGCGGGAAGGCCATGACCCGCCTGTAGGTGTCGGCCGGGAAGCCTTCGCGGGCGCGCAGGATGTTGCCCATGAAGCGCCAGCGCCATTCGTCGGGCATGTCGCCCATGTGTTTGAGGAAACCCCTGAAGGTGAGCCAACGGTAGCGCTGCACGGTCGACGGCACGGCGCGGCGGCAGAACAGGTGCGCCGCCGCGCCGTGCTCGAGCGCCACGGCGGCATTGTCCATGGCCGAGGCGCCGGCGCCCAGCACGGCCACCGTCCGGCCGCTGAGCCGGTCGAAGTCGATCATCTCGCAGGTATGGGCGCGGCGATCCTTGGGCAGGGCGCGGATGAAGTCGGGCATCCACCATTCGCCCGTGCCATCTTGCCCTGTTGCCAGTACCAGCTTGCGCGCCGCCAGCACCTCGCCCGTCGACAGCGTCACCAGCAGGCAGCGACCGCCGTCATCGAGCTGACCGGGGGCGATCGCCGTAGCGCCGACGTCGTTGCGCACCGGCAGGCCCAGCACGTGGCGGTACCATTGCAGATAGTCGTGCCAGTCCTGGCTGGAGATCAGGTGCACGTCGGCGAAGGTCCGCGCGCCATGCAGCGCGTCGTACCAGGCCTCGAAGGTCAGGCTGGGGATGCCCAGGTCAGGGCCGGTCTGGTCCTTGGGGCTGCGCAGGGTCGGCATGCGGGCGAAGGTGACCCACGGACCTTCCTTTCCTGCGGGCGCGCGATCAATCGCCAGGATGTTGCGCACGCGGTCGCGCATCAGCGCGAAAGCCGTGACAAGTCCCGACTGCCCGGCGCCCACGATCAGCACATCCAGCGCCGGTTTGCCGCGATACAGCCGGGGTACCATCCACTCCATGCGAGGATGCGCCGTCATTTCGATCTCACGGCGAACCTGCGCCTCGAGGGCGGTCAATCCGGGTGAGATGTCGCCTGCATCCATGCTCGTCTCGGTCAGCAAGTCGTGTGCCAGCGCCCGGGCGGGGCCGCTTCCTTGGCATACAAGTTGCGTCACGTCCTTGCCAAGGGGTCGCGTCAGACGCGACGTCCGCGTCACACCATGGAGGGGACATGCGCAAGGAATCAAGCAAAGTTGCAGCCAATGGTCGCCGCGGGTTGTCCCGCCGGACCTTCGTCGCAGCGTCCGGGGCCGGGGCGCTGGCCGCCGGGACCGGCTTTCTGCCGAAAAAGGTCTTCGCCCAGAAGAAAGTGACGGTGAAGCTCACCTTGGGCTGGCTGCCCGAGGGTGCCAACATCTGGTCCTACGCCGCCAAGCAGTTCTGGGCCAAGGACGGCATCGAGGTCATCGTCGAAAAGGGCACGGGCTCGGCGGCGGCCACCCAGGCGATCGCCCAGGGCAAGTACGAGTTCGGCATTCCGGCTGCGCCCAATTCCATCCAGCAAGCTGTAAAAGGCCTGCCGCTGCTTTCGCTCGGCTGCTTCAACTACGACACCACCATGGGCGTCGCGGTGCGGCCGGAGTCGCCGATCAAGTCGCCGGCCGACTTGAAGGGCAAGAAGGTCGGCTCGACGCTGACCTCGGGCGAATATCCGTTCCTGCCGATGTTCCTCAAGAATGCCGGCCTAACCATGGCCGACATCCAGTCGGTCTCGCTCGACAACAAGGTGCGCGAGGTGGCGCTGATCGAAAAGCAGTGCGACGCCATCACCTGCTTTGTCGCCAGCGCGCTGCCCAAGATCATGGCAGCCGGCATCAACCCGCGGGTCTTCCTCTACAGCAAATACGGCCTGCCGTTCTATGCCCACTCGCTCACCACGACGCCGGCCTACTTCGCCAAGGAGAAGGCGCTGTGCGAGTCGGTGACGGCGGGCCTGGCCGAGGGCGTGAAGTTCGCCCTGCTGAACCCGCAGGCCACGATCGAGATCCTGTTCAAGGAGCTGCCCGAACTGAAGCTCGCCTCGACCGCGCAGGAGCAGCTCGAGATCGGTATGGGCGTGTGGTCGGCCAACTACGTCTCCAAGGAGGCCATGGACAAGGGCGTCGGCTACGCCGATCCCGCCGTCTACGCCAAGATGTGCGACATCATCTTCGAGGCATCGGGCACGGCGGGCGACAAGAAGCCCGATCCTGCCTCGCTGTTCACCAACGACTTCGTCGGCAAGCTGAAGCTCAGCGACGCCGAATGGACGAAGGTGAAGGCGGGCTCGTCCAAGTACGCCCTGGGATAGACCAAGGGATGAACGCCAACGCGACACTACTGCCGGCGGCGGCCGAAGTGGTCGCAGGCGGCCTTGCAGAACGCACCAGCGCGTCGTCGCCCGGCTATGTCGCGATCGATCAGGTGCGCAAGATCTACAACGCCGGCACGCGCCACCAGGTCGAGGCAGTGGCGCCAACCTCGTTCAGCGTCAAGGCGGGCGAGTTCGTGTCGCTGCTGGGCCCGTCGGGCTGTGGCAAGAGCACGCTCCTCATGATGATCGCCGGCCTCGATGCGCCGAGCCAGGGCTCGATCAGCGTCGCCGGGCGGGCAATGACCTCGCCGCGCGCCGAGACCGGGATCATGTTCCAGGACCCGACCCTGCTGCCGTGGAAGAGCGCGATCGACAATGTGCTGTTCCCCTTCCGGGCGATGAACCGGCCGGTCGGACCGGCGGTCGTCGAGCGGGCCAGTACGCTGCTCGACCATGTCGGCCTGCATGGTTTTCACCATCACAAGCCACGCCAGCTGTCCGGCGGCATGCGCCAGCGCGTCGCCATCTGCCGGGCCCTGGTCTACGAGCCCGACCTGTTGTTGATGGACGAGCCCTTCAGCGCGCTCGACGCCATCACCCGCGATGAGATGAATCTCGTTCTGATGAAGATGTGGGAGGAGCACCACCGCACCGCCGTCTTCGTCACCCACTCGATCCGCGAAGCCGTCTACCTCTCCGATCGCGTGCTGGTGATGAGCCGCCGACCCGGCCGCATCATCGAGGACGTCCGCATTCCCTTCGCGCGGCCGCGCGGACTGGAGATCGGCGAGACCGTCGAGTTCAACGAGATCTGCGGCCATTTGCGCGGCAAGATCGAACACACCCCGCACTGATGGTCTCCACCGTCGAAGCAACGCCTACGATCGCCGCACCGGCTTCGCCTGCCCTCGAGCGTTTGCGACCGCTGGTGCTGCCGACCGCCTTCGCCGCCGGCATCCTGCTGACATGGCAGGTGGTGGTCTTCGTCTTCGACTACCCCAAGGTGATCCTGCCCGCACCGTCGGATATCTTTGCGGCGCTGAAGGGCAATTTCAGCGAGATCTGGCAGCAGACCGTCCCCACCATGCGGGACACGCTGGCCGGCTTCGTACTGGCCGCCCTGTTCGGCGTTGGCTTCGCCTCGGTGCTGAGCTTCAGCAAGCTGCTGCGCGACGCGGTCTATCCACTGATCGTCGTCATCCAGCTGGTGCCCAAGATCGCCTGGACGCCGCTGTTCATCGTCTGGGTCGGCATCGGCTGGCAGTCGCGCCTGACCATCGCGACCTTCATCGGCTTTTTCCCGATCTTCATCGCCATGATGGCCGGACTCGAATCGACCGATCGGTCGCTCGTCCGCCTGTGCAAGGGCCTGACCGCCACGCCGTGGCGTACCTTCTGGATGGTCCGCCTGCCGGCCTCGATGCCCTATCTCTTCGCCGGCCTGAAGATCGCCATCACGCTGGCCGTGATCGGCGTCATCGTGGCCGAATTCATCTCCGCTTCCGAGGGCTTGGGCTTCCTGATCCTGAAGAGCGCGGCGCTGCTGCAGACCGATGTGATCTTTGCCGCCATCACCGTCCTCTGTGTTTTGGGCCTCGTCTTCTACGGTGCGGTGCACGCAGGCGAGATCGCCGTCAGCAGGTGGCACGGCGAATGACCGACATCGGCGCTCCGCTGCAGCGCAGCCTGTGGTTCGGCCTCGGCGACCTCAGCCGCGACGCAGCACGGCTGGTCGTGCCGCCTGTCGCGGCGGCGGTCCTCCTGTTCGGCGGCTGGGAGCTGTTGAGCCGAAACGGCGTGCTAAGCGCACGCCTGCTGCCGGCGCCGAGCAAGGTCTTCGACACCTTTGTTCGCTCGCTCGCCGTGCTGCTCGACCAGGCGCAACCGACCTTCTGGGGCGCGCTGGCCGGCATCGTGCTCGCCGCCATGCTCGGCATCGCGCTGGGAATTGCCGTCTCCCATTCGCGCACGCTGATGCAGGCGGCCTATCCGACCATCGTCTTCTTCCAGCTGATCCCCAAGGTCGCGCTGGCGCCGGTCTTCCTGCTGTGGTTCGGCACCGGTTTCGACGCCAACGTGATCTTCTCGGTCTTCATCGCCTTCTTCCCGGTCGTGGTGGCGACGATCGCCGGGTTGCAGGCGGCACCGCCCAACTACGAACGGCTGTGCCAGGCGCTGATGATGTCGCGCTTTCGCATGTTCCTGGCAGTGAAGCTCCCCTTCGCGCTGCCGCACATCTTCAGCGGCCTACGCATCGGAGTCACCTTCGCGGTGATCGGCGTGGTGCTGGGCGAGTTCATCACCGCCCAGACCGGCCTGGGCTACATCATCCTGTTCTCGGCCAACAACTTTGAAACAGCACTGCTGCTGTCGGCCATCCTGCTGCTGTGCGGCGTCGGCATGGCCCTGTTCGCGATCTTCCTGGCGCTCGAAACCATCGTCACCGGCGTCTACGACAGCCGCTGACATTCTTCCGACAGCCGAACCTCCCTCCCCTGTCTGCAGGGGAGGTGTCGCGGTCATACCGCGACGGTGGGGTCATGAGTCACGGACTGAGGCCTCTGACCCCTCCGTCGGCGTAAGACGCCGACACCTCCCCAGCAGACTGGGGAGGAAAGGCTTGATTCAATCGCCGCCGCCCGGATCGGCGGCTGCGAGCTGGCGGCCAGGCAGGCCGGCGATCTCCGCGACCAGCTTCTTGGTGAGCGCCCGGCCGAATGAGGCGTGTCCCTCGGCAACGACGGTGAAGGCCCCGTATCCGCCGATGACGTTGTCTCGGAAGTATTTTTCCAGACCGCCCGGCGGATGCGTGTGCTCGGGTCGGAACGATTCCGAAAGCGGCGTCAGGATGACCAGGCCGTTGATGGTGATGCCTTTGGCGAGGGCGTCGTCGCGCGCCTGGGTGACCGGACGGCCGGAATTGTTGTTGCCGTCGCCGGAGACATCGATGACGCGCCGCTCCGACGTGAGGGGCGCACGCTCGAGCTGGAGCACGGCGAAGTCGATGGCGCCGCTTATCGAGGTGCTGCCGGCGAACGATCGCGGCAGCTCGACGAGTCGGTCGCCGAAGCTGCGCGCGGCTTGCGCATCGGCGATCACCGTCCAGTCGATGACGACCTTGTGCTGGCCGACCGTCGCCCATTCGACGAAGCACACGGCGATGCGCCGGTTGCGGCCGGAGGTGATGGCATGCACCACGTCGGGATGGGTGATGGCGGCGGCTGCGCCCTCGCGCTGGAGCTTGAATTTGGGTTCGGTCACGCTGCGCGAGACGTCCGCGGCGAGCACCAGTAGCAAGTCGACCGGTTCTGCCGCCCGTGCCGTCGGCGACGAAAGCGTCAACATCAGGCTCAGCAGCCCAATTACCATTCTCATCGCATAGGTCCTTTGTCGATCCATGGCGGCCTGGCATGGCACCCTGAGCATTTGGACGACCGCCGGCAAGAGCGGGAACTGGAGGAAAACGAGGATCGATTCGCGTCTCTGTGCACGGGACGACAGCACCCAAATTTCCTCTTGCTAAGGCAACGCGATCCCGAAGGCCTTCAGGCCGTTCTCATAGGCGATCGCCTTCTGCCGTTCCGCACTGAGCGAAGACAGCGCCTCGAGGTTCTCCTCGGGCGAGGGCCAGGTCGTCTTGTCCAGCACGTCGTCCGTCACATGCGGACGGAAGAAAGGATGGTCGGTGCCGAACATGATCTTGGCCGGATCGGCGAAAGCCTCCAGCGCTACCAGCGCCGGCGCGTGATAGGCGATGGAATCGAACCAGCACTGGCGCAGGTAGTGACTGGGCGGCTTGGCCAGCCCGAAATCCTTGGAAATGTCGTTCTTCACGCAGGAATCGAGGCGACCTGCGAGATAGGGCAAGGTGCCGCCGGCGTGGGCGACCAGGAGCTTCAGCGCGGGATGGCGCTCCAGCGTGCCGCGCAGGATCAGGAGTGCCACGGCGATCGAGGTCTCGAAGGTGAAGCCCAATGCCAGCAGCAGGGCGTGGCCGGTGTCGGGAAAGAGGCTGTGGCCGATGCCATAGTGCGGATGGATGAAGACGAAGAGTCCTGCATCCGCCGCCGCTTTCCAGATCGGCTCGAAAGCCGGATCGTCCAGCCCCTTGCCGCGGCCGGCGGAACCGATGATAACGCCGCGCATATGCGGGTGGCCGGCGATGCGCTTGAGCTCGGCGGCGCAGGTTTCCGGCCGCTGCAACGGCAGCACGCCAAAGCCGTAGAGCCGGCCGCCGGACGCGGTGCAGATCGCCTCGAGGTCGTCGTTCAACTGGGCAGCCAGGGCCGGCGCTTCGGCAGATTCGACGAAATCGATCCAGGGATTCGCCGAGCTCACGACAGAAACGGCGATGCCGTGCTTGTCCATGAAGGCAAGCTTGCGGCTCACCTCGTAGAATTCGCTGCCGATCGGCCGCCCGGCCGATGTCGAACCATCGGCCTCCTCGTCGGGCAGGATGATCAGGCGATCGCCCAGGCTGCGCGAGACGATGCGAGGCACCTGGGCCCGCTGCCGCAACAGGGCCACGTAACGCGGCAGATACATGTGGGTGTGAACGTCGATCAGCGGCAGGGACAAGACGGGCAATCCTTGGCTGGGAGAGCAGCGGTTGGAGAAGAGGCTCGCACTCAAATGAAGTGCAAACGACGGGCCAAAGCGTATCGCGTGGCGAACTCGCGAACCACGCAGGACCGTCGTAGGCTTGCCGCCTGAAAACGAGGAGACGACGCATGGCGACCCAGGCAGCACCCCAGTCAGCACCGAAGGGCGAATATCGCGGCCTCGCCTACCGCAACAATGCCGACTTGAAGGCATGGCTTGCCAAGCGGCCGTCGGAAGCCGCGCTCGAGCCCGAACTGCCGATCATCGATCCGCATCACCATCTCTGGCAGACGCCGCAGCGCGGCCTATATCTGCTGCCCGAGCTGCTCGCCGACCTGGGCGGCGGACATAACATCGTCTCGACGGTGTTCCTCGAATGCCAATCGATGTTCCGCGCCGGCGGCCCGGAAGAGATGAAGCCGGTCGGCGAGGTCGAGTTCGTGGCCGGCATGGCCGCCATGAGCGCGTCGGGAAACTACGGCAAGACGCGCATCTGCGAGGCGATCATCGGCTGGGCCGACCTGATGCTGGGCGCGCGCGTGCGCGAGGTGCTGCAGGCCGAGATAGCGGCTGGCGGCGGCCGCTTCCGCGGCACCCGCTACGGCACGTCATATGACGAGGGCCTCGCGGGCAAGTTCACGTCGCGGCCGATCCCGCCGCACCGCCTGCTCGATCCGAAGTTCCGCGAAGGCTTCGCCGAGCTGGGCAAGCTCGGCCTCACCTTCGACTGCTGGCACTTCCATCCGCAGCTGCCCGACGCGGTCGACCTTGCGCACGCCTTTCCCGGCACGACGATCATCATCGATCACGTGGGCGGCGTGCTGGGCGTTGGGCAATACGCCGGCAAGAACGCCGAGATCATGCCGCAATGGAAAAAGAGCATCGCAGCCCTCGCCGCCTGTCCCAACGTCAACATCAAGCTGGGCGGGCTCGGCATGACCTCGTTCGGCTTCGGCTTCGAGCATCGCGACGCCCCGCCTTCCTCGCAGGAGCTGGCGGCGACCTGGCGGCCCTATATCGAGCCCTGCATCGAGGCATTCGGGCCAAATCGCTGCATGTTCGAAAGCAATTTCCCGCCCGACAAGCAGTCCTGTGGCTACACCGAGCTGTGGAACGCCTTCAAGCACATCACCTCGGGCGCCTCGGCGGCGGAGAAGAAGGCGCTCTATAGCGGCACAGCGGCGCGGGTGTACCGGATGATCGCGCCGTAGCGTCGTTCCGACGGCGATGACATCAGGGCTTTCCTCTCCAGCAGACTGGGGCGGGGAAGCTGATCAATGGGCGTGGCCGTGCCCATCGTCCTTGCCGTAGTGATAGTGCGACCCGCCGAAGCGGTCGATGTGCAGCGGCTGCCTGGCGAGGCCGGGGCAGAAGGTGTTCACGATATTCTCCACCCTGTCGTAGAGCGCCTTGGCGGGCTTGCGGCCCTTGGCCAGCCGCTCGCGCGCCTTCTCCGCCAGCCGTGCGACGTGCGCGATATCGATGTTGAGGAGCCTGCGGTTCTCCATGACCATGCGGCCCGCGATCATCACCGAGTGCACGCCCGAGCCATCCTCGGTGTGCACGATCTGGTTGGTCGGGTCGTTGAACGGGATCCAGTTCACGTTGCCAAGATCGAGGAAGACGATGTCGGCCTTGTAACCCTTTTCGAGCTTGCCGATCTTGTCGCCCAACCCCAGCGCGCGGGCACTGCCGGCGGTGGCGGCATGCAGCACCTCCTCGGTCGTGATCCACCGCCTGTTGTCCGGCCCCTGCACCTTGGAGACCATCGAAGCCAGCCGCAGGTTCTCGTACATGTTCTGGTTGTCCGAGCAGGAGGCGCCATCGGTGCCGATGCCGACGTTCACCTTGGCGTCGAGCATCGCGCGCATGTCGGCAAGCCCGTTGCCCAGCACCATGTTGGAGCCTGGATTGTGCGAGACCGAGGCGCCCTTGTCGCCCAGCAGCTTCATGTCGTCGCCGTCCAGCCACACGCCGTGCGCCACGGTGAACTTCGGTCCCACCAGACCCAGCGAATCCATGTAGGACGCCAGCGACGTACCGTAGAGCCGGTAACCCGCGACCACCTGTACCTTCGATTCGGCGACGTGGCTGTGCAGTCCGGTATCGTAATCCTTGGCGAGTCTCAGGCAGGCCAGCAGGAACTCGCGGCTGCAATGGTGCGGGATGGTGGGCGCCACCGCGAGATGCACGCCGGCGCGGTCGAGCTTCCAGCCGTGCAGCGCCTTCTTCATCTGCGCGACGCTCGCCTTGTAGGGCGAGAAGCGATAGGCCTCGACCGCCTTCTGCAGCGACGGCGGGAGCTGGTCCATCAAGCCGGGGATCGCCTGGAAGAAGCTGGTGTCGGCCACCATCGGCGCCACCACGGCGCGCATGCCGACGTCGGCATAGGCCTGGCCGATCGCGGCCAGCCCTTCCGCCGTCGGCATGGGGAACTCCGCCGCTAGATCGTAGGCCGCGGTGCAGCCCTTCATCACCATCTCGGCGGCACCGATCAGGCTCGAGAGGTACTTGTCCTCGAGCGTACGCGCGCCGCTCATGTAGGGGCCCGCGGTCAGCAGCAGCTCGAGCGTGACGCGATCGACCATGCCCTTGGCGAGATTGCCGTGGCTGTGGGTGTGGCCGTTGATCAGCCCGGGATGGAGCAATCTCCCCTTGGCGTCGATCACCTTGGCGTGCGATGGCGCCGCCATGCCCGGCCGGCCGATCTCGGCGATGGTATCGCCTTTCACCAGGATGTCGGCCTTGGGCGCGGCATGGCCGCGAATGTCGACCACGCGGCCGCCCCTGATCACCGTTACCGCTGCCTTGGCCATCGCGCCCCCCGTGCATACGGTGCGCACGGCCGAATTGGCCGTCAAGCATCAACTCGTGGGATCGCTCAACGCATCGACGTCGCCGGCGGTCGCCGTTCGTAGCCCGCCGGAACGCACCAGTTGAGCTGGGTGAGCGGCAAGCGCTGTGCCATAGCGACCAGTGCCACCGCATCGCGATCGATGCAACGGCCGGCGGCGGCATTATAGACAGGTGCCATCAAGCCGGCGCCGTCATGTCCTGCGCCCAGAACATGTCCCAGTTCGTGCATCACAACACCCGTCAAGTCGCGCCCACCGATGCGATCGCTGATGACATAGACCAATCCGCCGCCATGACCGCCCGCGGTGACTGCCAGCGCCCGGCGTCCTTCGTTCTGGCGAGTGATGGGATGCCGGCTGTCCACCCGCGCCACAATCCAGCCACCGGAGCGTCGGATTTGCGCGATCGCCGAAGGTGACGCGTTGTCGGGCAGCAGGCTGGCGCGGAATTGCAGGAAGCCATTCAGCGCGTAATTCCACTGCCGGATCGCCAAGGCGATCCGCTGGCGCTCGCCATCGTCAAAATCACTGTCGACATAGAGAGCCAGGCCGCGGGTCGTGGAAAACCGGGAAGGATGGTTGGTATAGTGCAGGGACGGCGGCGGGCCGCGGTCGCGCTCCGTGGCGGCAGAGGCCGGCAGGCAGGAAAGGCCGATGGCTGCCGCCAGCAACGCCAATCCACCCGCCACGAACACAATGACCAGACGCGCAAGACGCACCGTTTGTCTCCGTCGAGGCGGCGCGGGGAAAAATTCGACCCGGGACAACGCTCTCTCTGTGCGATTTACGCAGATACCGGCCTCGACATCCCCCATCACATGCGGTGTGCAACGAGGTTGGGCTTTACTGTGGGCCGGGCTTGTCGTTTGCTTGGGGTCGGACGGATTTTCCCCTACGAGTTCACCATCCGATGGAAGAATCGCTCAGCCTGTCGAACGTCCTAACGGTGCTTGTCGCCGTCCTGTGCCTATGGACGATTCTGCCGCAGTCGCGCGGCGATGTCCTGAAGCTGTGGCGGCTGGCCATGCCGGCGTGCTTCGCCCTCGTGCAGGCACTGGTGCTTTTGGCTGGCGTATTCGGTGCGACTCTTACCAATGACGCAGAGTGGATTGCCTCCCTGATTGTCGGCGGGCTCATCGGCCGAATGCGGGGCTGGGCACTGGCTGTGCAGGTCGATCAGACCTGGGGCCTGGTGCGTTTGCAGCAAACGCGCGACGGCGTGTTTGCCGCGATGGGGCTCGTTGTGCTGGCGGCGATCGACTTCATTTCGACCGCTCTCGAGGACCCGGTGGTGGCGCCCGAACACGTTGCCGCCGGAGCAGCGTTGCTGGCCGGATTCATAGGTTGCCGGGCGATTGCCATGGCAACACGCGCCACCCGCGCGCCGCACGTCGAACTCCACAACGCCTAAAGCGGCTTCCGCGCTGCCCGCAGCAGCCAGCCGGCGGCCGTCTTCAATCGTTCGAAGCGGACACCAAACGTCGCATCGAGCAGGGGATCGTGATCAGGCGGGCGGCCGGCCCGTCGGCGAAGACGGTTCCGCGCTCCAGCACGACGAAGGATCGACGTGTGAACACGGTGACTAGCGCATGAACACCACGTCTCCGGTGTAGTGACGCACTTCCCAATGATGGCGTTCGAGCTCGGGATCGAGATGCTCCTCCGCCGGCAGGCCGAAGCAGAGATAGGCCACCAGCGTCCACGATGCGGGCACGTCGAGAGCACGGGTGACGGCCGCGGGATCGAGGATCGAGATCCAGCCCATGCCCAGGCCATCGGCGCGCGCGGCAAGCCACAGCGTTTGAATCGCGGCAACCACGGAATAGCGCAGCGTCTCGCGCAGCGTCTGCTGGCCGAGGCCGCTGCCCGTCGTGGTCGCCTCGTCGGAGAACACCGCGAGATGGATCGGCGCCTCCTTGAGACCCGCCAGCTTCAGCCCGGCATAGGTGGCGCGCTGCTCGCCCTCGTAGCCCTCGAGCGCCCGGGCATTGGCCACCTCGAAACTTTTCTGAACTGCGAGCCGGCGCCCGGACGATAGGACCTTCACGAAGCGCCACGGCTGGCTGAGGCCGACCGACGGCGCATGGGTCGCGAGTTCGAGCAGCGTATCCAGCCGCCTCTCGTCCACCGGATCTCGGCGAAAGCGCCGCACGTCGCGCCGCCACAACACGAGATCGCGAAACCCCGCGCGGAATGCCGCATCGAAAGGGACATGTGTCGGTGGGGCACTCATGTCTGTCTCGGGCCAATGGTGTGAAAGAAGGTGCCGCTCACCGAGCCGCGTCGCGCACCGCCTTCTTGCACGACAGCACCTGCCGCATCCCGGCATTCGACCAGGGGCTCGTCGTTTGTCGACAGGATGCGGGCATAGTGGAATTCGTGGCCCAATATCTCGGAGCCAGCTGCACCGAGCACGCCATCGGCATGCAGGCGGGCGCGGCGGTAGCCGAGATGCAGGCTGCGCTTGGCGAATGACGTTTCGAGCTGCAGCAGGCCCGCCATCTGGTGGCGCTGGCCGTCGGCATCCTCGAGGCCCTGGCCCAGCACCATGTAGCCGCCGCACTCGCCATGGATCGGGACCGAGCCGGAGGCAAGCGAGAGCAGGCCGCCGTGGAAACGCTGTGCCGTCGCCAGCACGCCGGCGTGCAGTTCGGGATAGCCGCCCGGCAGCCACACCGCGTCGGCCGCGGCATCAGGCGCCTGATCGGCGAGCGGCGAGAAGGGAACGATCTCGGCACCGGCCGCCCGCCACTGATCGAGCAGATGGGGATACATGAAGGAAAAAGCACGATCGCGGGCGAGTGCGATGCGCTGACCGGGCGGTCGTAGACCAACGGGCGGGCGCAGGGCACGCCCGACATCGGCCGGAGGCAGCACGGCCGGCCGCGCGCATTGCCTGATCGCGTCGAGATCGACCGCCGCCTCGATCGTGTCGGCGAGGATGCCGAGACGTTGTTCGAGGTCCGTCGTCTCGCCGGCCTGCACGAGACCGAGATGGCGCTCCGGCAATTCGAGCCGGGCATCGTTCATGATTGCGCCGAACAACCGGATGCCGATGCGCTCGAAGGCCGGCGCGGTCAGGGCGAGATGCCGCGGACTGGCGACCCGATTCAGGATCACGCCCGCAATGGCAACGTCGTCACGATAGTGCGCACATCCTGCCGCGATGGCGGCCGCCGTCTCGGTCTGGCCGCCGACATCGAGCACCAGCACCACGGGCCAGCCGCAAAATGCCGCCAGGTCAGCAGTTGCGCCGCGCGCCGTCTCGCCGCGTTCCGCCACGCCGTCGAACAGGCCCATGACGCCCTCGGCGATGGCGACGTCGGCGTCGCCGGCATGGCACGCCACCAGATCGGCCAACATGCCGGGCGCCATCGCCCAGCTGTCGAGATTGAAGCTAGGCCGGCCCGTCGCCACCGCATGAAAGGCCGGATCGATGTAGTCCGGCCCGCATTTGAACGGCTGGACGGCGAGGCCGTGACGGCTGAGCGCCCGCATCAGGCCGAGCGCCACGGTGGTCTTGCCGGCGCCCGAGCGCACGGCGGCCACCACAAAGCCACGCGGACCGGCAACGGTCATCGCCAGCCGACGAGGCTGGACAGCAGGTGCTGCCGCAGGCCCACGATCGTGCCAATCACCACGATGGCCGGCGATGCGATGCCGTTGGCGGCTGCATCGGCGACCAGCGCGCCCAGCCTGCTCTCGACCACCCGCTCCTCGCCTGTCGTCGCCGACTGCAGCAGCGCCGCTGGCGTATCGGCCGACAGGCCGCCCTGCTCCAGCGCCTCGGCGATTTCCGCCAGTTGCGTCATCGGCATGTAGAGGATGATCGGCTGGCCGAGCTTAGCCAGTGCCTCCCAGTCGGCCGTCGAGCGGCCGTCTTCGGCGCGATGGCCAGCCGCCAGCACCACGGCATGGTTGGTGTCGCGCGACGTCGCAGGGATGCCGGCCAGCGCCGCCGCCGCCAACCCCGAGGTGATGCCCGGAATGATGCGAAAGCGAATGCCGGCTCGGGCCAGCGCCGAGGCCTCGTCCCAGCCGCGGCCGAAGACAAACGGATCGCCGCCCTTCAGGCGCAGCACCCGCCGGCCGCTGCGGGCGCGCTCGATGAGAATATCGTTGATATGGCCCTGATGAGGCGACGGCCGGCCGCCGCGCTTGCCGGCCGGAATCAACTCGGCGCCGTCGCCCGCCAGCTGCAGGACACGCGCATCGACCAGCGCATCGTGTACGATATCGTCGGCGGTCGACACGGCATGCAGCGCCAGCAGGGTGAGCAGCCGTGGATCGCCAGGGCCGGCGCCCGCCAGCCATACTTCGCCGGGCGGGAAGTCGGGCAGCGTCGGAAAATTGTCAGGCAGGCGGATCATGATCTGAAGGCGATAGGCGGGAACGGGTGAGCAGCGAAGACGACATCAGCGGCGATATTCCGGCCGGCCCGCTCAAGCGCGGCTGGACGACCGGCGCCTGCGCCGCCGCGGCGACGCGGGCGGCCTGCGAGGCGCTGGCCACCGGCGCCTGCCCCGATCCGGTCGAGATCGATCTTCCCTCCGGTACGCCCGTGGCGTTCGCCGTCGCGGTGTTCCAGCGCACGCCCGATAGCGCGACCGTCGGCATCGTCAAGGACGCCGGCGACGACCCAGACGTCACGCACGGCGCACTGGTGAAAGCGACCGTGCGCTACGGTGCGCCGGGGAGCGGCGTGAGCTTCCGCGCCGGCGAGGGCGTGGGCACGGTCACCAGGCCAGGTCTGCCGCTGCCGCCGGGCGAGCCCGCCATCAATCCGGTGCCGCGCGAGATGATGCGCCGCGCCGTGGCCGAGGTCGTCCAACTCTTCGGCGCCCGCGGCGACGTGATCGTCGAAATCTCGATCCCCGGCGGCGACATTCTTGCTGCCAGGACACTGAACGGACGGCTGGGCATCCTGGGCGGCCTGTCGATCCTGGGGACGACGGGGATCGTCATTCCATTTTCCTGCTCGGCTTGGATCCACTCGATCCATCGCGGCATTGACGTCGCGCGGGCGAGCGGCCTCGATCATCTTGCTGGCGCCACTGGCACGACCTCCGAAAAGGCGGTGCAGCAACTGCATCATCTGCCCGAACAAGCCTTGATCGACATGGGCGACTTCGTCGGCGGCATGCTGAAATACGTGCGGCGTCATCCGGTGTCGAAAGTCACCGTCGCCGGTGGCTTCGCCAAGATGACCAAGCTGGGCCAGGGCCTGCTCGACCTTCATTCGCGGTCGGGCAGCGTCGACCTCGCCTGGCTCGCCGATCTCCTGCGCACCGCAGACGCACCGGCCGATCTCGTCGAGGCCTGCCTTGGCGCCAACACAGCGCTGTTCGTACTGCAGGAGGCCGAGAAGCGCGGCGTGCCGGTCGGCGAGCTCGTCGCCAAGGCGGCGTGGAAGACAGCGTCGGAAGTGCTCGACGGTACCGGCATCGCGCTGGACACCGCGGTGTTCGATCGCACGGGCGGGCTGGTCGGCCGCTGGGGCTGAAGGAAGGATCACGTGCCCCTGCCCCGGAAGCGTCGCTGGTAGGCAGCATTGTAAAGAGCGCTGTCGCGGAACGTGCTCGCACCCAGCACCTTGCCGACCAGGATCAGAGCCGTCCGCTCGATGGGGCTCTTGCCGATCTCGGCCGTGATCGTCCCCAGGGTGCCGCGAACGATCCGCTCGTCCGGCCAGGTCGCGCGGTAGACCACAGCGACCGGACACTCTGCGCCGTAGAACGGCGTCAACTCGGAAACGACCTTGTCGAGGACGTGGATCGACAGATGAACGGCAAGCGTCGCACCGGTCGCTGCGAAGGCTTTCAAGGTTTCGCCCGGGGGCATCGCCGAGGCGCGTCCTGACGTCCGGGTCAGCACCACCGACTGCGCGAGTTCGGGCAGGGTCAGTTCCTGGCCAAGGACGGCTGCAGCAGCAGAGAAGGCCGGAACACCCGGAGTGATGGTGTAGGGAATGCCGGCAACATCGAGCCGGCGAAGCTGCTCGCCGAGGGCACTCCAGATTGCAAGGTCACCGGAGTGAAGTCGCGCCACATCCTGGCCAAGATCGGTGGCGCCCTGACACTCGGCCACGATCTCGTCGAGCGACATCGGCGCGGTATCGACGATACGGGCGCCCGGCGGGCAATGGTCGAGCAACGCCTTGGGCACCAGTGAACCCGCATAGAGGCAGACGGGCGCACGCGAGATCAGCTCGCGGCCCCGCACCGTGATCAGGTCGGCAGCGCCCGGGCCGGCGCCGATAAAATGAACAGTCATCGTCCGTCTCCGATAGCGATGGCGCAGGTAGCGCCGGCGGTGGCGACCCGTGTGCCCAGCAAGCGGGCGTTGCGGCCTGCCACAACCAGCGCCGACGCTTCGGCGATCGAAGCGACACCCTTCGTTTCCAGCACCAGCTTTGAGAGTGTCAGCACCTGGCCGGCGACGCGATCGAGGTCGTCAACCGTGCAGGCGTTGAGCGTCACGGACAGCCGACGCGCCGCTTCCGAAAGAGCCGGGTCGGTCGCCTTCTCGGACTCAGTGGCGATGGCGTCGAGACGTTCCGGCGCCAGATCGAACGCGCCCAGCGCCAGCCGCACAACGCGCTCGAGTTCGTCGGCCGAGGTGTCGCGCCGGAAGCCCACGCCCGCGACGATCATGGCCTGCTCACCCGCCACTGGATGATGGGCGCGGCCGGCCGCCAGACGAACACGCTCCCGGTGCCGGCCTTGCCCGCCTTGGCGACTTCGAGACGTGTGAGCTCACCGCCATGGCGCTGGAAATACTCGATCAGCCGCGCCTCCGATTGAATCGACACGGCGTTGGCGACCAGCCGGCCGCCCGGCTTCAAGGCGGTCCACGCCGCATCGAACACGCCGGTATCACCGAGGCCGCCGCCGATGAACACGGCATCGGGCGCCGCCAGTCCAGCGAAGGCGTCGGGTGCCCGGCCCTGGACGATCTGGAGATCGGGTGTGCCGAGCGCGGCCGCATTGCGGGCGGCGCGGGCGGCCCGTTCGGGTCGCTCCTCGATGCCGATGGCCTGTTGGGACGGATGGCGCAGCAGCCATTCTATCGCGACCGAGCCCGCGCCCAGTCCGACATCCCACAATAGCTCGCCCTGGCGCGGCGCCAGCGCCGACAGGGTCACCGCACGGACCTCGCGCTTGGTGAGCTGGCCGTCATTCTCGAACAATTCGTCGTCGAGACCGGAGCTGAGTCCCAGTACCTTGGCGGTTGGCGAAGCAACGACCTCGAGCGCAATCGTGTTGAGCGGCACTGCATCGGCCAGATCGAAGGCCGATGCCATCGTGTTGCGCACACGTTCGCGCGGACCGCCCATGGCTTCGAGCACGGTCATCGACGAAGCGCCCATGCCGCGTTGGTCGAGCAGGCGCGCCAGACTGGTCGGCGTCTCGCCGTCCCAGGACAGCGCCAGGATCCGTGCACCGGGCTGCAGATGGCGCACGATGCCTTCCAGGGCGCGGCCGTGAAGACTGACCAGCGCGGCGTCCTGCAAGGACCAGCCCATGCGCGCGGCAGCAAGGCTGAAGGCCGAGGGTTGCGGCAGGCAAAGCGTCTCGTCGGCCGAAATAGAACGCAGCAGCAGGTCGCCGACGCCGTAGTGAAAGGGATCGCCACTGGCCAGCACGACGACCGGCCGGCCGCGATGCTTCTCGATTTCCGGCAGCGCGTCGCCAATCGGGCTCGGCCAGGCGAGCCGGCGGCCGCGGATCAGGTTGTTGGCCAGGCCGAGATGGCGTTTTCCACCGACCACCAGCTCGGCGGCGGCGAGCAGGCGTTGGGCGACCGGCGACAGGCCCGCCACGCCATCCTCGCCGATCCCGACGATGGACAGCCAGCGCGTGCCCGTGCAGTTTGCACGTTCACCCGTCATGGCCAGTCCCCTGCGCGTCCTCATCCTTGGCGGCACCACGGAAGCCTCGGCGCTGGCGCGGCGGCTCGCTGGTGACCCGCACTTCGAGGCAACCTTGTCGCTTGCCGGCCGCACCTCGGCGCCCCGGCCGCAGCCGCTGGCCACACGCGTCGGCGGTTTCGGCGGCGCCGACGGCCTCGCCCGTTTCCTCAGCGAGCACGCCATCCAAGCCGTGGTCGACGCCACACATCCCTATGCCGACCAGATCTCGGCCAATACGGTCGCGGCTTGCCTTCAGACCGGCATTCCGCTCGCCTCTGTCACGCGGGCCGCCTGGCAGCCGCAACCGGGCGACGCCTGGCAGGTCGTGCCGACCGCCGAGGCAGCGGCCATCGCTTTGGGGCAATCGCCGCGCCGCGTGTTCCTGAGTCTCGGCCGCCTCGAGCTGCATGCCTTCGCGCCGGCGCCGCAGCATCACTACATTGCCCGCACCATCGACCCGCCGCAGCAATCGATCCTGCCACCAGACATTCGCTTCCTTCAGGCGCGCGGCCCGTTCGATCGGCCGTCCGAGGTCAAGCTGCTCCAGGACGAGAAAATCGAGATCGTCATTTCCAAGAATTCCGGCGGCCTCGCCACCTATCCCAAGATCGAAGCCGCGCGAGATCTCGGCCTGCCGGTCGTCTTGATCGCGCGGCCCGGAAAGGCCACCGGCCATGTCGTGGCAAGTGCCGAAGCCGCGGTCGCCTGGCTGGAGCAGCAGGTTCATGACCGCATTCCCGGCTCGCTGCGCGGCGTGTAGACCCAGCGGCCGATCTGGCGCGTGGTGCTGGCGCCGACGATCACCAGGGTACGCATGTCGGCAAGCGCGGCATCGGCCGCACCGAGGGTCGTCGTGACCACTCTTGCGTCGGCCGTGCCGGCAGCGCGGACGAACAGCACCGGCGTGTCGAGCGCCTTGATCGTGCGCAAGAGATCGAACGCCTGGGCGAGCTGATGCGGCCGCGCCTTGGACGCTGGATTGTAGAGCGCAATCACAAAATCGCCTTCGCCCGCCGCCTTCAGCCGACGCTCGATGGTCTTCCAGGCCTTGAGATTGTCCGAGAGCGATATCGCGCAGAAATCGCCGCCCAGCGGTGCGCCGACTTCGGCAGCAGCGGCCAGCATGGCGGTGACGCCGGGCTCGACCCGGATGTCGAGCGCCCGCCATGCCGGCTCGCCGGTCTCGACGGCTTCGAAGACGGCGGCCGCCATGGCGAACACGCCGGGATCGCCGCCCGAAACCACCACGACCTGCCGCCCGGACGCGGCGAGAGACAACGCAAGGCGCGCGCGGTCCAGTTCGACGCGATTGTCGGAGGCATGCCGGCATTGATCGGCACGCGTCGCGGGAAGGCGATCGAGATAGGGTCCGTAACCCACGAGGTCCGTCGCCTGGGCAAGCGCCGCCAGGGTGGCGGGCGTCATCAGCTCGGGCCGGCCGGGACCGGTGCCCACCACGGTCAGCGAGCCGCTCATAGCTGCCGGCCCTGGCCCGGGATCAGGACCATGGCGAAATAGGCGCCCGTCGGTTCGCGGCACTCTGCAAGCGGCACGATGCGCTCGTCCTGCATGGTGCCGCGCTCGACATAGACCGCACGCGACAGCAGGCCTGCAGCCTCCACGGCGCGGCGCACTTTGCCGAGATTGCGGCCGACCTTCATGATCACGGCGGCATCGGTGTGGCGCAAGCGGTCGACGAGTTGCTCCTCGCCCAGCGTTCCCGGCAGCACCGCCAGCGTGTCGTTGCCCCAGGTCATCGGAACGTTGGCGCGCGTCCAGCAGCCCGACATGCCGGTCACGCCGGGAACGACCTCGACCGGGAAGTCGGTGCTGAGTCTCCGCCACATATGCATGAAGGAGCCGTAGAAGAATGGATCGCCTTCGGCCAGCAGGCCGACCGACTTGCCCTGCCGCAGCAGCGCAGCCAGCGCCTCGGCGGTGTGTCGGTAGAACTCGCCCATCTGGCGCTGATAGTCGGGATGCTCCGCAGGAATTTCGGCGGTGACGGGATATTCCAACCGCACCTCCGCCCGGCCTTCCGCCATCAGCGGCGCAACGATGCGACGCGCGTTACCTGGATGCCCCTTCTTGGCGAAGTAGACGACGACGTCGACGGCGCGGACCAAACCCGCCGCGCGCAAGGTGAGATAGCGCACGTCGCCGGGCCCGACGCCGACACCGTAAAGCGTGCCATCTCGGGCGGTACCGGCGAGGGTGTCGAGGCTCGTCATTCCACTTCACTGGCGAGCGCGTTGACCGCGGCGACGGCCATGGCGCTGCCGCCCCTGCGCCCGCGCACGATCAGGAAAGAAACACGCCCGTCGGTCGCCAGCGCTTCCTTCGATTCGGCCGCGCCGACGAAGCCCACGGGCAGGCCGATGACCGCAGCCGGCGGTGGCGCGGCGCCGTCCAGCAGTTCGAGCAGCCGAAACAGCGCCGTCGGGGCATTGCCGATGGCCACGACCGAGCCGGCCAGGCGGTCGCGCCACAGGTCGAGGGCCGCGGCGCTGCGCGTATTGCCGATCAGGCGGGCGATCTCCGGCACAGTCGGGTCATCGAGCGTGCAGACGACTTGGTTGTTGGCGGGCAGGCGTGCGCGGGTAATGCCATGCGCCACCATCTTGGAATCGCAAAAGATCGGCTTGCCGGCCAACAGCGCCGTGCGGCCGGCCTCGGCGAAAGCCTGCGACATGACGATGTCGCGGGCGATGTCCGGCATGCCGCAGGCGTGGATGAGGCGCACCGCGACCCGCTCTTCAGCGGGACTGAAGCGCGCGAGATCGGCCTCGGCGCGGATGATGCCGAACGAACGGCGGTAGATCTCCGCGCCATCGCGAATATAGGAACGCTCAGACATCGGACAGCTCGCTCGCAGCAACGGTCCGCTCCGGCCTATCGCGCGCAGTGCCGTTGCGGATGACGCCATAGCGCCCGGTCTCGCCGACCAGCACGAGATCGGAAGGCGCCGACCGCGCACACCCTTTGGCGCAACCCGAGACGTGAAGGCTGCCCGTGAAGCCACGCGATGCAATCCGCCGTGCATCGCGGCGGGTATCGACAGTGCTCGAGGCGCAGGCCGGAGCGCCCGGGCAGGCCTCGATCCGCAGCAAGGGATCGTCCGGATCGACTATGAAGCCCAGCCGACGTGCGCCGTCGAGCAGCACGCGCCCGGCCGGAGCGTCGACATAGAGAATACGCCACGGCGACAGCCTGACCTCGCTTGCCCCTGCTTCCTCGGCCAAGACCGCGAACCCAAGCAGTTGATCGGCTTCCACTCGACCGAAAGGTGCTGCGATGCCCGGTGTGAGGGCATGTCGCCTTGTCGGCAACGGAATCGTCGCCGGCTGGAGCATGGACATCACGGGCTCGCGACGACCGGCGGCCAACGCTACAGCCACGGCGTTATCTGGAGAGGTGATTCCCATCCATTGCCCGTCGAGCCTGAGCGCCATGCCCCCCGGCACGGCGCAGAGCGCGATATCGGCACGTTCGCCGGCAATGGAAACCGTGCCGCCGCCATCGACCAGCCAGCCGAACTTCGCCGGCAACGCGCCGAACCGTCGATCCGCCGCGATGGCGCGCGCCAGCTCGCGGGCAATCGGCCGGACGTCGAGAAGCTCCGCCGGATCGAGCCCGGCGAGCGGGCTCACCATGATGCTGCGCGCGGCTTCGGTTTCGGGATCGGGATCGAGCAGACCGAGCTCGTCGAGCGCCATATGCAGCTCCGGCACTCTTGCTTCTGCGAGGCCGCGAATCTGCAAGTTGGCACGGCGGGTGAGGTCGATATGGCCGTTGCCGAGCCTGCCCGAGATTCGGGCCAGTCCACGTGCCTGCTCCAGGCTAAAGGCGCCGCACCACGGCTTGATGCGCGCGATCAGGCCGTCGCCACTCGGCATCGGCCGTAAGGCGCCGGGGCACCAGCCTTTGATTTCGATGGCGGCGAGACTCACGATCCGCTCCCCATCGCACGCAGGAGCTGTTCCTCGACGGCGTTGCGTCTCGTCACCCAGAGTCCGCGCGCCAAGGCATCCTTGAGGCGCGCCGCGATGGCCGCCGCCGCCGCCGGGTTCTTTTCCAGCATGGCCGCCAGTACTGCATCGTCGGCGATGAGGGCAGCGTGCGTGGCGTCGAACAGATGGTTGGGCACGCTTCGGGCGGTGGCGGCGAAGGCATAAAGGGCATCGACAGCCTGGGCGATTTCGCCGACGCCGCGCTGGCCGTGGCCAAGCATGCCCGCCAGCCAGCGTGGATTGGTCAGCCGGCCGCGCACCACGCGGGCGATTTCCTCGGCGAGTCGGCGCGCCTTGGGGGCCGACGGCCGGCTGGTGTCGAGATGATAGATTTCCGGCTCGTTGCCGAGCAGGGCCGCCGCGGCGGCAAACCCACCGGCGAAATCGGCGACGCCATCGCCATCGAGCAAATCGCGTTCGCGATCGTCCTGAGGATGGACCAGGATCTCGGCTGCCGAGACACGGCCACGGAAGTCGTCGCCCGCCGCGCGCGCCGATTCGGCGGCGCCATAGGCGTGCGTAACGGCGGAAAGATAGGCCTCACCCAGTTCGTCGCGCGTCTGCCAGGCGCCGTCGAGCGCGAGATCGCCGGCACGCGCACCGTAGCTGCCCGGAGCGGCGCCGAAGACGCGCGCCAGATCGGCGCCGCGGCGTTCGGCCTCGGCCAGGGGATTGTCGACGGCTTCCTCGTCGAGAGCGGCAACCTTGCGTACCGCCATGTCGAACAGTGCGATCTGAGTCTCGAAGATGTCGCGGAACAGTCCGGAGATCCGGAGCGTCACGTCGATGCGCGGCCGATCGAGGGCGGCAAGCGGCAGGACCTCGATGCCGGTGACGCGGCTCGAGGCTTTGTCCCAGGTCGGACGGACGCCGAGATAACAGAGAGCCTGGGCAAGATCGTCGCCGCCGGTACGCAGTGAAGCCGAGGCCCAGAGGTCGATCACCAGGGCGCGGGGGGGCTCGCCATGATCCTGAAGATAGCGACGCACGACTTCGTCGGCGGCGCGGGCGCCGATGGTGGCGGCCGTCCGGGTCGGGATGGCGCGTGGATCGATCGAGGTGAGGTTGCGGCCAGTCGGCAGGACATCGGCACGGCCGCGAGTCGGCGCACCGGCCGGACCGGGCGCCACTCGCTTGCCGTCGAGCGCGGCGAGGAGCGAGTGGCGTTCCTGTTCGGCTGAGGCCCGGACGGCGCCCTCGACACCGGTCGCCGCGATCAGCGCGTGCAATGCCGCCTCGTCCGGCATTTGTCCGAAGACGTGCAGGCCGTCACGAATGCTGAGCTCCTTAATGTCGCAAAGCTGCGCATCGAGCTTGGCGATCGCAGCGCGGTTCGGTTCGCCCTTGGCGAGACCGCACTCCTCCGCCAAGCCGTTGCTCCAGGCCCGCTCGACGATCTCGTCCTCCAGCAACCGCCCGCGCCGGCGGTCGAGGCCGTCGGTGGCGGCATATTCCTCGATGATGCCTTCCATCTCCGCCATCGCGCCATGCAGACCGGCAACGCTCAAGGGTGGCGTGAGATGGCCAATGGTGACGGCGGCAAGCCGGCGCTTGGCCTGCACGGCTTCACCGGGATTGTTGACGATGAAGGGGTAGATGACCGGCAGCGCGCCCAGAACCGCCTCGGGCCAGCACTCCGCCGAAAGCGCCAAGGCCTTGCCGGGCAGCCATTCGAGCGTGCCGTGGGTACCGAGATGGATCAGCGCGTCGATCTTCTGGCTTTCCCGCAGCCAGGCATAGAGCGCCACGTAGGCATGGCAGGGCGGACAGGATGTGTCGTGGTAACCCGACTTGCGATCCTCCGCCGAGCCGCGATCGGGCTGGAGCAACACAAGAACATTGCCGCAACGGAGCACCGGCAGGCGGAAGTCTTTCTCGGGCTTGCCCCATGTCTCGTCGAGGGCTTTCTGCAGGCTGGGCGGAAGCGCCTTAAGCCATGTCCGATAGGCGGAGAGTGGAATCTCTAGGTGCTCCGTGGGTCGCTGCAGAAACTCTTCGACATCGGTGGCGGACCAGGCGCGCGCGCCGATGTCGAAGCCTTCGGCCTGCAGCAGGCGCAGGATTTCGCGAGCGCTGGCCGCCGTATCGAGGCCCACGGCATAGCCGGTGCGGCCACCGCGCGCGGGATAGTCCGAGAGAACCAGCGCCACGCGCCGTTCGGCCCGAGACTTCCGTGCCAGTTTCACCCAGGACACGGCCAGCCGCGCGACATAGTCGACGCGATCGGGATCGGGTTCATGCCGGACGCTGGCGAACTCGAGCCGCGGATCGGTCGGCGTTTCGGCCTTGAAGGAAATGGCGCGCGTCAGCAGCCGGCCGTCGAGCTCCGGCAGGACGACATTCATCGCCAGGTCGGACGGCGACAGGCCACGACCCGACGATTCCCAAGCCTCGCGCGCGCTGCCCGACAGGACGACCTGCAGGACCGGCACATCGGCGGCATCGAGCACCGTGGTGTCGTCAGCGCGCATCGCCGAGAAGGCCGTGGTGTTGAGAATGATCGCCGGCTTGCGGGTACCAAGTAGTTGCGCCAGGTCGCGCTCGACGGCCGGGTCTTTCAGGCTGTTCACCGCGACGCCGAGCGGCGCCAGCCCCTGGCGATCCAGAGCGTCCATGAGGGCGGTGACCGGCGCCATGTCGGCTGCCATCAGGTTCGCCCGATAGAAGACGACCAGCGCGGTCGGACGGTCATCCTGCGTCGCACCCAGGACGGTCATCGCTCCGACCGGGACGGGCGGCGTCCAGGGCGTGTCGTGCCCCAGCAAGGTGCCGAGATAGCGCAGCGCCTGACCAAGATTCTCCGTGCCGCCCTCGCGGAAGAACTGGTCGAGCAGCGCCAGCGACTTGGCATCCAGCGTCGAGGCGGCCGCCAGGCGTGGATCGGCGCGATCATCGCCGGGTAGTGCTGCGAACAGCACACCGTTGTCGCGCGCCACGTCGGCGATCCGCTCGATGCCATAGCGCCAGTAGTCGAGTCCGCCCAAGCAGCGCACAACGACAATGCGCGCTTGCGCCACGACCCGGTCGACATAGAGATCGACCGACATCGGATGCCGCAGCCTTTTCAGGCTCGCCAACCGCAGGCTGGGCAGCGCCTCGGCGTCCTGCTGCCACGCCGCGGCCAGGGCGGAGAGATCGCTGTCGGTAAAGGAAAGCACGACGACGTCGGCCGGCGACTGTCCGAGGTCAATGGCGACATCGGCCTCGTCCAGGCTCGCAAGCTCGGTCGCCAGAACGTGCATGAATCCTAGCCCAGGATGAGCGCGCGGATGGCTTCCTTGTCGAAGCCCTTTTCGCCGATCACCACGAGACGGCCCTGACGGGCTTCGCCGGCGCGCCACGGCCGGTCGAACTGGTGCTGGATACGCGCGCCAACGCCCTGGATGAGCAGACGCATCGGCTTGCCCTTGATTTCAGCAAAGCCCTTCACGCGCAGAATGTCATGAGCTGCGGTGGCCTTGGCGATTCGATCGATCAGCTCCTGCGGCGCTGCCAACGACGGCACGTCGACGATAAAAGTGTCGAAGTCATCGTGATCGTGCTCGCCCTCAAGGTCGTGGTGCGATGGCCGGCTTGCAAGGTCGGACTCCGCCGCCGCGCCCATGCCCAACAAAACGGAGAGTGCCACCTTGCCGTTCTGCACTTCGACCACCTTGACGGACTTGGGCAGCGTCTTGCCGATCTGACCGACCACGTCCTGCCGCTCCGCCGCCGACATCAGGTCGGCCTTGTTCATCACCACGAGATCGGCGCAGAGGATCTGGTCCTCGAAGACCTCCTCGAGTGGATTGTCGTGGTCGAGCGAGCTGTCCTCGGCGCGCTGACGAGCGATCGCCTCGGGATCGTCGGCGAAGCGGCCCGCCGCGACGGCGGCACCGTCGACCACGGCAATCACGCCGTCGACGGTGACCCGGGAGGCGATCTCCGGCCAGTTGAAGGCCTTGACCAGCGGCTTGGGCAAAGCGAGGCCCGAGGTTTCAATGACGATGTGCTCGGGCGGATTGGGACGGTCGAGCAAGCCCTTCAATGCCGGCACGAAATCGTCGGCCACGGTGCAGCAGATGCAGCCGTTCGACAGTTCGACGATGCTGTCCTCGGTGCAGCTCTCGATGCCACAGCTCTTCAGGATCTCGCCGTCGATGCCGACATCGCCGAATTCGTTGACGATCACGGCGAGCCGCCGCCCGTCGGCGTTCTCCAGCAGGTGACGCACCAGGGTCGTCTTCCCGGCGCCGAGAAATCCGGTGACGATCGTGCAGGGAACTTTCGCCAATGAGGTCATGATTCCACGGGCTCCGGAAAAGAGATCTGAGGGCCGCCTTTGACAGTGATGGGCGGAATGCGGGCAATCACGCCTTTTCTGAACGATGCCGGCCGCTCGCGCCAGGGAACGATGCCGTTCTCGGAAGCCACGAAGCTGAGCGCCGCGGCGATGACTTCATCAACGTGCGACTTGGGGTCGAGATCGCCGATCAGGTAGGTCCACTTGTCTGCAGCGGCCAGCGCCACAGTGCATGGCCGCTTGCAGACGGCGAGGCAATCCACCTGCGCCACGACAATGTGACCATGCCCGCCCTTCTGCAGGCGGGTGTGAAGCGTCTCGGCCAACTCCGGGCCAGGCAGGTCGAATGCATCGTCGGAGTCGCCGAGGGGGCGCCGGCACGACACGCAGACGAATATCGTCATCGTCGACTCATTCATTCAAACGAACTCCAGATCGTCGCGCGCGACGCTCGTCACAGCGGCCGCGGTCACGTCGCCAGCTTTGGCGCAAACCTTGGCCATAGAAGGCCGACGGCAAGACCGGCGAAGGCCCACAGCAGGGCCTGAACCACAAGGGATTGAGCGGCGAACTGAGCCGCAAGCTCGGCCGGCACCCTGCTCTCGAAGGCGTGGGGATGCGGAGCGCCAATGACGTGCGGCGCCGCCAAGACGACGATCGATGCCAGTCGCGCAAGCAGGTTGTCGGCGCGCAGGAACATCCATAGCGCGAACGCCGTGGCAATTGCGGTGCCGATCCACCAGACCTGCCGGCCGACCAAGTCTCCCGCCGCACTACCCGGCAGCTCCGGCGCAAGGCCCGCCGCCGGCGCGAGACCGGCCGCAACAAAGCCGGCAACAGCCCAGGAGAGCGAACGTCGCTCGTCGATCGGTCCCCCGGCGAAGAGCATGCCGGCGATCAACAGAAACGAAATCCCCACCGCCGTCGCGATCGTTGCAATGCTTGTATAGAAGAAGCGCGGCAGGCCCTTCTCGGGCTTCCAGCCGTCGCCGTGCGCCGCGTGGTCGCCATGCTGATGCGCCTTAGGTTCGCTGGCGGTGGGCTGCGTTGCACCGGACGATTCGTAGGATTCCGCCGCAAGAATAAGCGGCGTGGTCGTGACCTGCTGCAGCATGGCAATCGCCAGCCCAGCCAAAAGTCCGGCCAGAAGGCCGACCGTCAACACCCGAGTAAGCATCGGCCCAGCCTCAGTGGCAGGGGAAGCTCAAGCTGTGGCGAGTGTCGTGCGCGGCGTTGTGTATGACCTCAGGATAGGCAAAGCCGGTCAGAAAAATCAGGCCGAGTCCCAGAAGCAAGGCGACCCCTGCGGCCCGAAGAACGTCACTTCGTTCGGTCGTCCTGATGGCGGATGCAGTCGTACTGGCCATATCAAACCTCCTTGGCTGCCCCACCGGCAGCCCGAATGCAAAATGCGACGGCAGGTCTCCTGACTCTCGGCTCCTTGCCTCAGGCCACCTTCCCGGTTTCCCAGTGGTATCTTGGCCGTCGGCTAGCCGACTACAGTTGCGGGGGCAGCCGCGGATTGGGGGCTTTTGCACCCTTTACCGCGTTCCCTTTTGAACCCCGTGAGGGGCACCGTCGTCTGCTTGATACGGGCCCCGACAAAGCCCCGTCAATGGGAATCGCCCGCCTTGAAGGGCACGACTTTGCCGCCCATTGTGCGCCCCCTCACCCCACAGAGCAGGCATCTCATGCCATCGGACATCGAACAAGATGCACACCACAAGGCCAAAATGGCCAACCGCAAGGCCGTTCAGGACGCCCGGGTCGCCGGCAAGACGATCCAGAAAGGCCTGCTCATCGTCCACACCGGCAAGGGCAAGGGCAAATCGACCGCGGCATTCGGCCTGATGCTGCGCGCCATTGGCCGTGGGTTTCGCTGCGGCGTCGTGCAATTCGGTAAGGGCGCCTGGCAATCGGGCGAGCGGGCTGCGATCGAACGCTTCGGCGATCAGATCCAGTGGCACACGCTGGGCGAAGGTTTCACCTGGGAGACGCAGGACCGAGCGCGGGACGTCGAGGCAGCCAAGCGTGCCTGGGCAGCGACGCTGCGGCTGATGGCCGACCCGTCGATCCGGCTGATCGTGCTGGACGAACTCAACATCGCGCTGCGCTACGACCATCTCGATATTGGCGAGGTCGTGGCGGCGCTGCAGGCGCGACGCAGCGACCTGCATGTCGTCGTGACGGGCCGCAACGCCAAGCCCGAGATGATCGAGGCCGCCGATCTCGTGACCGAGATGACGCCGATCAAGCATCACTTCGCCGCCGGCGTGAAAGCGCAGGAAGGAATCGAGTTCTGATGGCGGCCCCGAAAGCGGCCAGGGCTCTCATGATCCAGGGTACCGGCTCGGACGTCGGCAAGTCGTTGATCGTAGCGGCGCTGGCCCGCGCCTTCACGCGACGCGGCCTGCGAGTGCGGCCATTCAAGCCGCAGAACATGTCGAACAATGCCGCCGTGACGGCGGACGGCGGCGAAATCGGCCGCGCCCAGGCGCTGCAGGCGCGGGCCGCGCGGGTGCCGCCCAGCGTGCACATGAACCCGGTGCTGCTGAAGCCCCAGAGCGAGATCGGCTCGCAGGTCGTCGTCCAGGGGCGGGTCGTCGGCAACGCCAAGGCGCGCGAATACCAAGCGATGAAGCCCAGGCTCCTGGGCGCCGTCCTCGAAAGCTTCAAGCACCTTGCCGCCGAGTCCGATCTCGTCCTGGTCGAGGGTGCGGGTTCGGCGTCGGAGGTGAACCTGCGCGCCGCCGATATCGCCAACATGGGTTTTGCCCGGGCCGCCGGCGTTCCTGTCGTGCTGCTGGGCGACATCGATCGTGGCGGTGTGATTGCAAGCCTCGTCGGCACCAGAGCCGTCATCGATCCCGCCGATGCCGCCCTGATCGTCGGTTTCATCGTCAATCGCTTCCGTGGCGATCCGACGCTGTTCGAAGACGGCATGAAGCTGGTCGCGCAGCACACGGGATGGCAATCACTGGGGTTAGTGCCTTTCTTTGCCGACGCCTACCGACTGCCCGCGGAGGATGCGCTCGGCCTTCCCGGGCGAACGACCACCGGCAAGGAAGGCAGAATGCGGATTGTCGTGCTGGCTTACCCGCGCATCGCGAATTTTGACGATTTCGATCCGCTGCGCCTAGAAGAGAATGTCGACCTTGTCTTCGTCCGTCCCGGCGAGCCGATCCCTGGAGATGCGGCACTGGTGATCCTGCCGGGCTCGAAAGCGACCATCGCCGACCTCGCCGCTCTGCGCGATGCCGGATGGGACACCGATCTCAGGGCGCATCTGCGCCGGGGCGGCCATATCCTAGGCATCTGCGGCGGCTACCAGATGCTTGGCCGGCGCGTCGCCGATCCCGACGGCATCGAAGGCCCACCCGCCAGCGTCGAGGGGCTCGGATTGCTCGATGTCGAGACCGCGCTCGAAGGCGACAAGGTCCTGGTCGAGGTGAGCGGCGAGATCGCGCAGGAGCGCGTGCCGTTCAAGGGTTACGAAATGCATATCGGGCGGACGACCGGCACGGCACGCCCCCTGCTCACTCTCGGCAACGGCCGGCCCGATGGCGCGGTGAGCGCGGATGGCCGGGTCGCCGGCTGCTACATCCATGGCCTGCTGGTGGACGATCGGCAGCGCCGCCACTGGCTGCAGCGCCTCGGCGCGCGCGCCTCCACCTTCGACTACGAGGCCGATGTCGAGGCAACCCTGGACCTTCTGGCCGACCACATTGAAAAGCACATCGATTGCGACCGTCTGCTCGGCCTTGCATGCCAGCCGCGCTTCACAGCAGCCAGCTGAGCACGACCAGCAACGCCAGGACGGCGATCTGTATGCCGCACGCCGCGCGATAGAGCCGCAGAGCCGAGCGGATGTCGCTGGCCGTGGCGGTACTGCGCCCGTTGCCCATCCAGTGATCCTCGACGATCTCGCCGTCATAGACGCGCGGGCCGGCGAGCCGCACGCCCAGCCCACCCGCCATGGCAGCCTCCGGCCAGCCGGCATTGGGCGAGGCGTGATGGCCGGCGTCGCGCCATACCGCGGCGATGGCACGGGCCGGTGACAGGCCGGAGACCACGGCCGCGCCCAGCACCAGCCACAGCGCAGACAGGCGCGACGCCGGCAGATTGACCAGATCGTCGGTGCGCGCGGCCGCCCAGCCGAAGGCGAGATAGCGCTCGGACTTGTGGCCGATCATGCTGTCGGCAGTGTTGATCGCCTTGTAGGCGATGGCGCCGGGCAATCCCGCGACCGCCAGCCAGAACAAGGGAGCGACCACGCCGTCGGAGAAACTTTCGGCCAGGCTCTCGATGGCCGCACGACTGACGGCGCCCTCGTCGAGCTCGCGCGTGTCGCGGCCGACGATCATCGACACGGCCTGCCGGCCGGCCTCGATGCCGCCCTTCTCCAGGGCGTCGGCCACGGCGGCGACGTGATCGTAGAGGCTGCGTTGCGCCAGCATCGCACTGGCGAAAACAGCGCAGACGGGCAGCGACAGGAGGGACGGCAGGAGGCGATCGCACAGCCGGGTGATCACGAGTCCGGCGATCAGGCTCGCGGCAAGCAACAGCAACAGCAGGGCAACGCCCTGTATGCGGCGCTGGCCGAAGGCTTCCTCCTCCGAATTCCACGCCCGGTCGCCCCATGCTATGAGCCGGCCGATCCAGGTCACGGGATGGCCAATGGCGCGATAGACGACGTTTGGATATCCAACGCTCGCTTCCAGCGCGACGGCAATGAGGGCGAGTTCGGCGAACATGGCGCTTTGCCTATCACGGAGGCCACGGCCATGAAACCGGTCGCGCACGGCGGCGACCTCGGCGAGATCCAGCGGCGCTTTCCCGACGCGCCGCGGCCCTGGATCGATCTGTCGACCGGCATCAATCCGGTCGCCTATCCCCTGCCGACCCCGTCGGCCGAGAGCTGGGCCCGGCTACCGTCGCGATCCGACCAACATGCACTGCTTGTCGCGGCGGCCCACCGCTTTGGCGTGGGTGACCCTGAAACCATCGTCGCCGCGCCGGGCACGCAGGCCTTGATTCAACTGCTGCCCCGTCTGATGCCGAAGATGCGCGTCGCGGTCGTCGGGCCGACCTACGAGGAGCATGAGGTCTCGTGGCGCAGGCACGGGCATGACGTCACGACTGTCGGGGACTTCCGTGAAACGGACGGCGCCGAGGCGGTGGTCGTCGTCAATCCGGACAATCCGACTGGCCGCCTGCTGACGACGACCGAGCTCCGCGCACGCAAGGCGCTGCTGGTTGTGGACGAGGCCTTTATCGATTTTCTGCCGGCTTCCGCGAGCCTTGCCGGCGACCTCCCGAAAACCGCGATCGTGCTACGTTCTTTCGGCAAGGCCTACGGCCTGGCCGGCCTCCGGCTGGGTTTCGCGATCACTGAGCCGCACGTTGCGGCGCGACTACGCCAGGAGCTGGGGCCGTGGGCCGTCTCCGGCCCCGCGCTGACGATCGGCCAGGCCGCGCTCGCGGACGAGGCCTGGTTGAGGGTGGCGGCGGCTCGCCTCGAACGCGACGGCAGGCGCCTCGACGAGATGCTGATCGCGGCGGGCTTCGCGCTATTGGGCGGCACGCCGCTCTTCCGCCTCGCCCGCCATGACAATGCCGCGGGCATGGTCCAGCAGCTGGGTCGCCGCGGCATCCACGTTCGCGCCTTTTTTCTCCAGCCGGACCGGCTGCGCTTTGGCCTGCCGGGAGGCGACGGCGACTTCCGTCGCCTCGCCGCCGCACTCAGGTCGGCCGCCTAGAACAGCGTCACGCCGGTGCAGGTCCTGAAACTTTCCATCTGACACGCAATGAGCGCTAAGCTTGGCAATGCAATGGTTTAACGGGAGCACCGAAACATGAAGCTAGGACGCCTTGGGGTCTGGTACCCGACGGATCGACTCGACGGATCCCAACTCGGTGACTTCGTGCGCCTGGTCGAAAAATCAGGCTACGCAGCGCTTTGGTATCCCGAATCGCGCGGCTACGAATCGATGTCGCTGGCCGATTACCTGCTGTCGAAAAGCAGCAAGCTCGCGGTCGGCAGCTCGATCGCCAACATCTACGCCCGCGACTCCTTCACCGCGCAGCGGGCGATGGTCTCGCTGAACAGCCTGCACGGCGACCGCTTCATCCTGGGCCTGGGCGTCAGCCACATCCCGATGGTCGAGGGCTTGCGCGGCCATCGCTACGACAAGCCGCTGGGCGCCATGCGCGCCTATCTCGACGGCGTGCACAAGGGCCTGCCAGCGGGAGATGCGGCGCCGGTGGTCGTAGCGGCACTCGGGCCCAAGATGCTGGCGCTCAGCGCCGAGAAATCGATGGGCGCCGTGCCCTACAACGTCACGCCCCAGCACACCGCCAAGGCCGCAAAGATCCTGGGACCGTCGAAGCTGCTCGCCGTCGAACAGAAGGTCACGATCGAAACCAACCCGGTGCGCGCCCGTGCGCTCGGCCGCAAGGAGTTGGCGCGCTACATGGTGCTGCCCAACTATCGCAACAGCTGGCTGCGCGAGGGCTTCACGGAGGCCGACCTCGCCGACGGCGGCAGCGATCGCTTCATCGACGCCATGTGCCTGTGGGGCGATGCGGAGACCATCAAGAAAGGCCTGCGCGCACACTTCACCGCCGGCGCGAACCATGTCTGCCTGCAGCCGGTCCACGACGACGGCGACTTCGCCGCACGCGACCGCATGGTCACGGCGCTCGCCGATACCTAGAGCATATTGCGTCCGGCTGAGGCGCGTAAACGCGCCGCGATCAGCCGGACGGAATATGCCATTGAAGGAAATGCTTCGTACAGCGCGTTTCCGGTCAAATGGAACCGCTCCGCGGTTCCATTTGACCGCAAGCCGCACTGGAGGGAAACGACAATGGATTTCGGTATTGCTCTGCCGACGGCCGCGGACTCCTGGAAATACGCCAAGCAGGCCGAGGAACTGGGCTTCACCCACGCCTGGTTCTACGACACGCAGATGCTGAGCGCCGACTGCTTCGTCGCCATGGGCGCCGCAGCCGTGAACACCAGGCGCATCCGCCTCGGCACCGGCGTGCTGGTGCCGTCGAACCGCATCGCACCGGTCGCCGCCAATGCGCTGGCGACGCTGAACCAGCTCGCCCCCGGCCGCATCGATTTCGGCGTCGGCACCGGCTTCACGGCGCGCCGCGCCATGGGGTTCGGCGCGATCAAGATCAAGGACATGGAAACCTACATCCATCAGGTCTATGGCCTGCTGCGCCGCGAGACGGTCGAGTTCGAGATGGAGGGACAGAAGAAGAAGATCCGCTTCCTCAATCCCGAGCTGCCGCTGTTCAATACCCAGGACCCGATCGCGCTCCATCTCTCGGCCTTCGGACCGCGCACGCGGGCACTCACGGCCAAGCTCAAGGCGGGCTGGATCGACTTCGTCGGCAAGGTCGAGAATGGCATCCGGGAAGTCGAGGCGATGCGTGCGGAGTGGAGCAAGGCCGGCCACGCGATGGGCGATCTCCAGGCCACGGCCTTTGCGCTAGGCTGCGTGCTGAAGGACGGCGAACCCGCCGATTCAGACCGCGCCATGGCCCAGGCCGGACCACGTGCCGCCGTGATGCTGCATCGTGCGGCCGACGAAGCCCTGGCCGGGCTGGCGCCGGGCGTGACCATGGTGCCCAAGACCACGCCCGAATTGCAGGGCTACATCGATCTCGCGCGCAAGTTCGAGCCCAAGGATGCGCCCTATCTCGAGAACCATCGCGGGCACCTGATGTTCGTCAAACCTCAGGAGAAGCGCTTCGTCACCGCCGAGCTGATCCGCTCGACTTCGTTCACGGCGAGCGAGGCCGAGATCAAGCAGCGCATCGAGGCCCTTCGCGGCGCCGGCTACACGCAGTTCACGATCCAGCTCGTGCCCGGCCATGAGGCAGCGCTTGGGGACTGGGCGCGCGTTCGCAAGGCGTTTGCCTAGGTCTCTGACCCTGATTTTTCACTAACGTCTCGCGATGTCTCACTCCGGTGAGACCTATCCGATGCCGATGCCATCAGCACTTTGTTCAATTAAGTCTCATTTCTCGCCACCCCTCCGGCGATCGGTGGCTAGCTGAAGGGGCGAATGACCGTCTCGCCGAAGCGCGCGAGGCTCTCCTCCAGATTTGGCATGAAGGGGTAGATCGGGAGCACAATGCGGCCAATGCCGCGACTGAGGCGCTCCTCGACCGCGGCGCGCGGATCCTTGCCGGAACCCGGAAGCAGATCGGGGCAGCCGGCGATCATCTCGATGGCGGACGGATCGCGGCCGGCTGTCTCGGCGGCGCGACGCACGACGTCGAACAGCGGCAACGTATCGGCGGGGGAGCCGATCGACGGAAAGAACCCGTTGCCGAGACGACCGGCACGCCTGGCCGCCGCCTCTGTGTGGCCGCCGACGATGATCGGCACGTCACGCGCGACCGGTTTGGGGTTGCAGCTCACGCCGTGGAAATTCACGAACTCGCCGGCAAAGCTCGCGCCATCCTTCGCCCATAGCGCGCGCATCGCCGCAATATACTCGTCAGACCGCTTGCCACGCCGTTCGAACGGCACGCCGAGTGCCGCAAACTCCTCCTTGAGCCAGCCGACGCCGATACCGAGTTCGAAGCGGCCGCCGCTCATGTGATCGAGCGTCGCGACCTGTTTGGCGAGCACGAAGGGATTGCGCTGCGGCAGGATGATCACGCCGGTCATGAATCGCAGTCGCGTCGTGACAGCTGCAACGGTAGCGATCCAGATCAGCGGATCGGGAATCGCAGAGGATGAGTTGCCCGGCAGCCGGCCGGTGGCCGAATAGGGATAGGTCGAGTCGTAATTGTCGGGCAGGACGACATGATCGACGGCGAGCACCGAATCAAACCCGGCCGCCTCGGCCAGGCGCACCAGCCGGTGTGCCGCGGCGAGATCGGGAAAAGTGTTGTTGCCGAAGTGAAGAGCGAATTTCATGCGATGCAGAGCATCGCATGGGCGGGCCCGTGAAGCTAGGCGCGCCCCGTCGCGCCGGTCGGCGCGTAGCGGCGAAGCGTAGGGCCCGCACCGTGCCCCTTGCGCACTGACTTGTGCTCAAGTCCGCGACCAAGCCTCCACACAGCGGTGCCTGCGCTTCGGGCTGCGGGGCGCGCCTAGCGCTACGGCACGGCCCCCGCTATCGCAACGCTGCGCGCGGCGTGCCGCTACAATAGATCCTTCACCGCGTCGCGATAACGGGTCACCGCATCGAGGTGCTCGGCGTAGGTCTTGCCGGCTATGCGCTTGTGATGCACGCTGACATAGGTCGTGTGCGCACTGACATGCGTCACGCCCGCCTTTTTCCAGAAGCTGAATTCCTTCCGCCAATCGGCCTCGTTTCCGATTCCGGGCGACACCCAGACTTCGAGCCCGACCGCCTTGGGATCGCGCCCTGCCGCCTTGATCAGGGTGCGCAGCTTGTCGAAGGCCTCGAGCGCCTTGTCGCCCGCGGGATATTGCAGCGGCATGAAGCCGTCGCCATACTTGGCCGCGCGCTTGAACGTCGCCTCGGCATGGCCGCCGAACCAGATCGGCACCTTGCCGGATTTCGGGCGCGGGTTGATGCCGCCGTCGTCGAGCTGATGGAACTCGCCGGCGAACTTGACGCTGGGCTTGGCCCACAGCTCTTGCATGAAGCGCACCTGCTCGGCCGAGCGCTTGCCGCGGGTATGGAAATCCATGCCGAGCCCCTGAAACTCGATCTCGTTCCAGCCAACCCCGATGCCGAGGCGAAAGCGGCCCTCGCAAAGCTCGTCGAGGCAGGCCGCCTGCTTGGCGACCAGCGCCGCCTGGCGTTGCGCCAGGATCAGCACGCCAGCGGCAAAGCCCATTTTCTTGGTGACGCCAGCCAGGAAGGCGAACAGCACGAAAGGATCGTGATAGGCCGTGGCGGTGGTGCCGACACGGCGCCCGGCATAGTCGACATTAGGATTGCCGCCCAGCACATGGTCGGGCGCCACGAGATAGTCGTAGCCCAGCCCCTCCGCCGCCTGGGCGTAGTCGCGCAGGACCTTGGGGCCGGTGCCGATATCGCCGACCGGCAGGGATGCTCCGAGCTGAATGGCCATTGCCTACTCCGCGGCCGCCGCCTTGGCGGGCTTGAGGTCGGTCGAATATTTGAGATGGACCGGCGCGTTCGATTCGAACGGGCTCTTGAGGTCGAGGCTCTTGGCGATCTCGCGGATGGCGGGGAAGACCTCCGTACCCATCAGCCTGATGCAGGTGAGGGAGTCTTCCTGGCTGACCATTCCGTCATTGCCCCACAGCGCCAGGATGCCCGGACGGGTCTCTTCCAGGATGCGCTTGAGCTTCGCCACCACCGTCTTGGGCGTGCCGGCGATGATGCGCAGGTCGGCCATCTGCTGTTCGAAGCTGGTGTTGCCGCGCGGATTGATGGCGCGGCCGGCAGCAAACTCGACGAAGGCCCGACGAGCGGACGGCGAGCCGTAGCCCGATGGCGTACTCCAAACCGGATGCGCCAGGCCGGTGAACTCGCCCTGCATCCAGCGGAATTGTTTCGCGTTCTCGATCGCCTTCTCCTCGTTGTCCGAGATATGGACCTGGATCAGGTAGCCGCGGTTCTCCGGACCACCGACATAGCCCGACTGCAGCGCCACCTGGTCGTAGAGCTCCCAGATCTTCTTGGTCTGCTCGATCGAGGTGTTGAGCGCGATGTAGGGATAGCGCTGCTGCGCGGCCCAAATGATCGTCTCCTTGCTGATGACGCCGGGAATCCAGACACGCGGGTAGGGCTTCTGCAGCGGCACCGCCCACGGGTTGACCACGCGATGCTGGTAGTGCGTGCCCTCGAAGCGGAACGGCCCGGGCCGCGTCCAGGCCTGGACGACCAGATCGTGCGCCTCCTCGAAGCGCTCGCGGTTGAAGGCGGGATTGACGCCGGTGGCGAGCTGCTCCTGGCCGCCACCGCGCACGAAGCCCGAGACCAGCCGGCCCTTGGAGATCATGTCGATCATGGCGAGCTCTTCGGCCAGCCGGATCGGGTTCTCCGCCAGCGGCAGCGGATTGCCCAGCATGACGATCTTGGCCTTCTTGGTCATGCCGGCCAGGATCGCGGCGAAGATGTTGGCCTTGGCCTGCATGCAGAACGGTGCGTTGTGGTGCTCGTTCAGCATGATGCCGTCGATGCCGACCTCCTCGGCCAGCATGTATTGCTCGATGTAGTTGTTGTAGAGCCGCGAGCCCGCCACCGGATCGAAGTTGGTGTTGGGGAACATCAGCGCCGTGGCGCCGAAGTCGCGGCCGGCCTGCTCGGAGTAGGCCGACATCGGCTGCTCGGTGAAATACATCAGGTGCATGGTTGTTACTCCCGACTATTTGCTCTCAGGCGATGAAGTTGGTGACCAGTTTGGCGAGCGCCTCGGGCTGCTCCATGTCGACGCAGTGGCCGCTCGCCTTGACGATCTCCAGCTTGGCGTTGGGCAACGCCTTGACGTAGCTCTTGGCCGCACTCTGCGGCACCACCCTGTCGTCATCACCCCAGACAACCAGCGCCGGAACGCGCACGGCGCCCAAAAGATGCGGCAGGGTCTGGCTGTACATGTAGGGCTTCCAGGCGATGCGGAAGCTCATCTCGCGGCAGATGTCCCACATCTCGAGCTGATCGACCGAGGGCTCGGCGCCATAGACGCGGTCAAAGACTTTCTGGTCGTGGAAGCCGGCACGGGCGTAATCGACATAGCCGGTGATGGCGAGATCGAGGATGTCGCCCTGCGGCGGCTTGATGCCCATGGCGCCGACCAGCACCAGGCGCGACAGATCCCCAGGCGCCATGCTGGCCATCTCGGCCGCGATCCAGCCACCGAAACCCAAGCCGATCAGCGCCGCATTCTTGAGTTTCAGTTCGCTCAACAGCCCGCGATAGGTCACCGCGATATCGCGCGCGCTGCGCATCCAGGCCGGCCGTTCCGACTTGCTGTAGCCGGGATGATGCGGCACCAGCACGTCATAGTGTGCCGCCAGCGCGTCATAGAAAGGCAGACGATCGAGCGTCCCGGTCTCGTGATGCAGCACCAGCAGAGGCTTGCCTTTGCCGGCACGGCTCATGTGCAGCTTGACGCCGCCGGCCTCGATGTTGGAGTCGGTCCAGTCCACTCCCGCCATTTGCGGATTTCCTTCCCTATCGTGAGGGATCGTTGCAACCGTCGTCGCGGGAGTCAAACTTTCGACTGGCGAGGCGACGCGTCAGTGCGCGTCGCATCCAACTGACGAACGATTTCGGCGCCGATCTCGGCCGGCGCGCCGCCGATATCGACTACGATCGGCCTTTCGTCTGGCGAGGGCTCTTCCAGGATCGTGAACTGGCTGTCGAGCAGGGCGGGCGGCATGAAATGGCCGCTGCGGGCGGCCAGACGCTTGCGGATGAGGTCGGGCCAGCCTTTCAGGTAGACCAGCCGCACGCGTGGCCGATCGCCGATGATGATGTCCCTGTAGGATCGTTTCAGCGCCGAGCAGGTGAGTACGCCCGAGACGCCCTCGGCCTGCCAGCCGTCGATCTTCTCAGCGATCTTGTGCAGCCACGGGAGGCGGTCGGCGTCGGAGAGCGGCGTGCCGCCGCTCATCTTGGCCACGTTCTCGGGCGGATGAAGACTATCGCCCTCTAGAAACTGCCAGCCCAGCGTCTTGGCGAGCAAAGCGGCCACCGTGCTCTTGCCCGATCCCGAAACGCCCATGATCACTACGGCCATCGGCCGGTTGTTAGCCGGATGCCGGTCCATTATGACTTTGCCTGTCGATCATCGCCGCCCACGATAAGGAAAGCATTACCGTGCTGAAGCTCGGATACAAGGCGTCGGCCGAACAATTCGCGCCGACCAAGCTGCTCGACTTCTCCAGCCTGGCCGAGACGGTCGGGTTCGACTCGGTGTTCGTCAGCGACCATTTCCAGCCCTGGAAGCATGTCGACGGCCACGCGCCGTTCTCGCTCACCTGGCTGGGTGCGCTGGGCGCGCGGACCTCGCGCGTCGTCATGGGTACCAGCGTGCTGACGCCGACTTTCCGCTACCATCCCTCGATCGTGGCCCAGGCCTTCGGCACCTTGGGCGCGATGTTCCCAGGCCGTGTGATACTGGGCATCGGCACCGGCGAATCGCTGAACGAGGTGCCGTCGACCGGCGCGCCGTGGCCCGAGTTCAAGGAGCGCTTCGCCCGGCTCCGCGAGGCGGTGACCTTGATCCGCACCCTGTGGCGCGGCGAGCGCATCAGCTTCGAGGGCGAATACTACAAGACCGAAAAGGCCACCATCTACGATCGTCCCGACATCGAAGTGCCGATCTATGTCGCGGCTGCCGGCGCGCTGGTCGCGCGCTATGCCGGCCGCTCAGGCGACGGCTTCATCTGCACCAGCGGCAAGAAGTGGGATCTCTACACCGAAACGCTGCTGCCCAAGGTCGCCGAGGGAATTGCGGCGGCTCAAGAACCCAAGAAGCAGCCCTACGACTATATGATAGAGGTCAAGGTCTCGTTCGACACCGACAAGAAGCGCGCGCTGAATGACACGCGCCACTGGGCGGCGCTGGCCTTGACGCCCGAGGAGAAGATGTCGGTCGAGGACCCTGTCGAGATGCAGCGCCTGGCCGATGCCCTGCCGCTGGAACGCGCGGCGAGTCGCTGGATCGTGTCGAACGATCCCGATGAGCATGTCGAGAAGATCGGTGCCTATGTGGGGCTGGGCTTCCGCCATCTCGTGTTCCATGCGCCGGGACCCGACCAGGAGCGCTTCCTGCGGCTCTACGGTGAACAGGTCCTGCCGCGCCTGCGCAAGAAATACGGCTGATGCAACGGGTCGAGCTGATCGCCGTCCCGGGCATTCCCCTGGTGAAGCCGGGCGACGATCTGGCGGCGCTGATCGCTTCAGGCCTGACCGCAGGCGGCCTGCAGCCGCGCAGCAACGACGTGCTGGTGCTGGCGCAAAAGGTCGTCTCCAAGGCGGAAGGCCGCAGCGTCGATCTTGCCACGGTGAAGCCTTCGCCGCGCGCCGTTTCACTCGCGGCCGAAGTGCAGAAGGACCCGCGCCTGGTCGAGCTGATCCTCTCGGAATCGGTCCGCGTCGTGCGCTCGCGGCCCAATGTGCTGATAGTCGAGCACCGGCTGGGCTTCGTCATGGCCAATGCCGGCATCGACCAGTCCAATGTCGGGCCGACCGACGGCGTCGAGCGCGCCCTGATGTTGCCGGTCGATCCCGACGGCAGCGCCGCGAAGCTGCGGGCTCGCCTGGCCGAGCTCTGCGGCGTGTCGCTCGCCGTGGTGATCATCGACAGTTTCGGCCGGGCGTGGCGGCGCGGCACGTGCGGCGTGGCGATCGGCGCGGCGGGCCTGCCGGCGCTGCTCGACCTGCGCGGCAATCCCGACCTGTTCGGCCGCGCCCTGCAGGTGAGCATCTCGGGGTTTGCCGACGAGATCGCAGCCGCCGCTTCGCTGGTGATGGGCCAGGGCAACGAGGCGCAGCCGGCCGTACTGATGCGTGGCCTTAGTTGGTCGGCGCCCGCCAACCCGGCGTCGGAACTCATCCGGCCGGCGGCCGAGGACATGTTCCGGTGAGCAACGGGCTGGTCGTCGCCCTGTCGGGCGGCGTCGGCGGTGCCAAGCTGGCGCTGGGCCTCAGCCACGTCGTGCCGCCGCAGGATCTGCTGGTCGTGGCGAACACCGGCGATGATTTCGAGCATCTCGGCCTCAGCATTTCGCCCGACATCGATACGCTCACCTATGTGCTGGCCGGCCTCGACAATACCGAACAGGGCTGGGGCCGGCACGACGAGACCTGGTCCTTCATGGACACGATCGGCGCGGTGGGCGGCGAGACCTGGTTTCGCCTCGGCGACCGCGACCTCGCCCTCCATGTCGAACGCACGCGTCGTCTGAGGTCCGGCGAGACGCTGTCGCAGATCACGACGGACATATGCCGTCGGTTGCGCGTCCGCCCGCGCATCCTGCCGATGAGCGACGACCCCGTGCACACGCGCGTACGCAGCAACGAGGGTTGGATCGACTTCCAGGATTATTTCGTGCGCCAGCAGTGCCGGCCGGTCGTGCGCGAGCTCGCCTTCACCGGCGTGGCTGATGCGCGACCGCAAGCCGACATCATGGCGGCGCTGGACGGCGGCAAGGTGCGCGCGGTCGTGATCTGCCCATCCAATCCCTTCATCAGCATCGAGCCGATCCTGTCCGTGCCGGGCCTGCGGGCCGCGATCGCCTCCTGCGGCGCGCCCGTCGTCGCGGTGTCGCCCATCGTCGGCGGCCGCGCGGTCAAGGGGCCGACCGACAAGATGCTGCAGGAGCTTGGCCTGCCCGTGACCTCTGCCGCCGTGGCCGCACGTTACGGCAGTCTGCTCACGGGCTACGTCGTCGACCAGGCCGACTCGCAGGGCGTCCAGGCAAGGCTGCATGTCACCCCAACCCTGATGAGGACCCTCGACGACAAGAAGGCGCTGGCACGTACCGTCCTCGCCTTTGCCGATTCGCTCAAATGAACACGAAGGACATCTGGGCGATCGTGCCAATCAAGGAGCTGGACGGCGCCAAGCAGCGCCTCGCCCCCCTGCTCTCGCCCGCGCAACGCCGCGCGCTGATCGAAGTGATGATGGGCGAAGTGCTGCAGGCCCTGGCCGGCGTGCGCGACCTGGGCGGGATCATGGTCGTGACCCTCGATCCTCACGCGACGGCGCTGGCGTCCCGGCTCGGCGCGCGCGTGGTGACCGACGGTGCGCGCGACGGACACACTGGCAGCGTCACGGCCGGGCTGAAGCTCCTTGCGCAAGACGGCCGCGGCGGCATGATGACCCTGCCGGCCGACATTCCCGCTGCCACCACGGCGGAGATCGAGGCGGTGCTGGCGGCGCACAAAGCGGCACCCTCCTTCACCATCTCGCCGGCGCATGACGACCTCGGATCGAATACCGTGATCTGCTCGCCACCGAACTCCGTGCCGCTGCGCTTCGGCGAGAACAGCTACTTCCCCCATCTCGACGCGGCGCGTCGGGCCGGCATCGAGCCCGTGATTGTCCGCCAGCCCGGCATCGCTATGGATATCGACCATCCCGCCGACCTGGCGGCGTTCCTGCGCCTGGCGCAATCGGCCGGCACGCGCACGCGCGCCTGGCTCGAGGCCGAAGGCGTGCCGCGACTGCTCGTCGAGAAGGGATTTTAGGCGGCGACCCGCTTGCGCGGCGGGGTGAGCACGATCGGGGCGAGATCCTCGGCCACGAATGACGCAGCGCGGCGCTCCTCGGGAACCGGCCGGTAGAGCGTGTCGCGCTGCTGCGGCTCGCGGCCGATCGAGCGGATCAGGGCTTCCATGGCGTCGGGCGGGAATTCCTGGCCGTGCTGCGTGCCGGCGGCGCGCGAGATGCTCTCGTTCATCAAGGTGCCACCGAGATCGTTGGCACCCGACTCGAGGCAGATCGCAGCCCCTGCAGGCCCCATCTTGACCCACGAGGTCTGGATGTTGGGGATCGCCGGATGCAGGACGAGCCGCGCCACCGAATGCATGATCACTGCTTCGCGGAAGGTCGGGCCTTTGCGCGCCCGGCCGTGGCGGTACATCGGCGCTTCCATGTGCACGAAGGGCAGCGGCACGAACTCAGTGAAGCCGCCGGTCTCGACCTGCAGGTCGCGCAGCGCCAGGAGATGGCGCGCCCAGGCAAGCGAGGTCTCGACATGGCCGTACATGATCGTCGAGGTCGTGCGCAGGCCGGCCTTGTGCGCGGCGCGCTGCACGTCGAGCCATTGCCCGGTGTTGATCTTGTCGGGGCAGATGATGGCGCGGACCTCGTCGTCGAGGATCTCGGCCGCCGTGCCCGGCAGGGTGCCGAGTCCCGCTTGGTGCAGGCGGGCGAGAAAATCTGGAATCGGCTGCTGCAGTGTCGCCGCGCCTTGCGTCACTTCCAGTGCCGAGAAGGCGTGGATGTGCATGCCGGGCACCGCTTCCTTGATGGCCTTGCAGATCGCGACGTAGGTCTCGCCGGTGTAGTCGGGATGGATGCCGCCCTGCATGCAGACTTCGGTGGCGCCGCGCTGCCAGGCCTCGACGGCGCGCCGCTTCACCTCGTCGAGCGCCAGATCGTAGGGCGCGCCGCGCAGATCCTCATGCGTGCGGCCCTTGGAGAAAGCGCAGAATTTGCAGCGGAAATAGCAGATGTTGGTGTAGTTGATGTTGCGGTTGACGACGTAGCGCACGACGTCGCCGCTGACCGCTTGGCGGAGCGCATTGGCGGCGCTGGTGACATGGCGATAGTCGGCGTCGCGCGCCGCGAACAGGCGGACGATCTCGGAATGGTTGAGGCGCTGGCCCGACGTGGCGCGATCGACGCTGCGCACGATCTCGGGATCGACCTGGCTCGAGAGCACCAGCGGCGCCGGCGGCGGCTCGGTGTTGCCCGGTGCCCAACCGTCGTCGCGCGCGAACCCTTCCGAATCGCTCATGCGCCGGACGTGCGTCGCCACTTCGGGTGCAAGCCAGGTGTCGGCATCGCGCACGTAAGCCGGATAGATCGCCAGCCGATTGACCAGATGCTTGCCCTGTCCGGCGCTGAGCCGCGCCAGTTCGTCGACGGCGGGCCACGGCGCCTCAGGATTCACATGGTCGGGCGTCACCGGCGAGATGCCGCCCCAGTCGTTCAGCCCCGACTCGATCAGCCGCGGATAGACGCCGGGCGACAGGTTGGGCGGCGCCTGGATGTTCATGTCGGGCCCGAGGATCCGGCGTGCCGTGGCGATGGTCCAAAGCAGATCGCCGAGATCGGGCTCGTCGGCGTCGGCGCGCTTGGTGTCGGGCTTGGCGCGGAAATTCTGGACGATGACTTCCTGGATGTGGCCGTAGGTGGCATGCAGGTCGCGGATCGCCTGTAGCGCCTCGACCCGCTCCTCGCGCGTCTCGCCGATACCGATCAGGATGCCGGTGGTGAACGGCACCTTGAGTTCGCCGGCCAGCCGAATGGTCTCCAGCCGCACGGCAGGATGCTTGTCGGGCGAGCCGAAATGCACGCCGCCCCTCTCGCACAGCCGCTCGCTAGTCGATTCCAGCATGATGCCCTGGCTGGCGGTGACGGCGCGGAGGCCCGCGATCTCCTCGCGCGTCATGACGCCGGGATTGGCATGCGGCAGCAGGCCGGTCTCGCGCAGCACCAGGCCGCACATCGCCGTCAGGTAGCTGATCGTGGTCTCATGGCCCAACGCGGCCAGCGCGTCGCGCGCCGCCTGGTAGCGCAGCTCCGGCTTGTCGCCCAGGGTGAACAGCGCCTCGGTGCAGCCCGCCGCCTGGCCGGCGCGGGCGATGGCCAGCACCTGGTCGGGCGAGAGATAGGCCGGCTGGCCGGCCTGCGGACGCTCCGCGAAGGTGCAGTAGTGGCAGACGTCGCGGCAAAGGTGCGTCAGCGGAATGAACACCTTGCGCGAATAGGAAATCAGCCGCCCGTGGCCGCGATCGCGCAGCCGGGCCGCCTCCGCCATCAATTCCGAAAGCTCAACCATGGCCCGACGATAGCGGCAATCCCGGCCGCCTGCATCGTGTAGTATGCCGGCTCCAACGCTGGCTTTGAGGGGGACAGACATGCAATTCGGCTTCAACGCACCGACCGCCGGGCCGATGTCGGCGACCGATCAACTCGTGCGCCTGGTGGTGGAAGGCGAGGCCATGGGTTTCGACTACGCCACCTTCAGCGACCATGTCGTCATCCCGACCGACATCGAGGCCAAATATCCCTACAGCAATACTGGTGAATTCCCCGCAGGGTCCCGTGTCGAGCGGCATGAACAGCTGATCGAGATGGCGTTCGTCGCGGCCAAGACCAGGAAGCTGCGGCTGGTGTCGTCGGTGATGGTGGTGCCGCATCGCCCCGCGGTACTGACCGCCAAGATGCTGGCGACCATCGACGTGCTGTCGGGCGGCCGCCTGGTGCTGGGCATCGGTGCCGGCTGGATGAAGGAGGAGTTCGAGGCGATCCAGGCGCCCGATTTCGCGGAGCGCGGCAAGGTCACCGACGAATACATCAAGGCCTTCATCGAGCTGTGGACCAATCCCAAGCCCAAGTTCGCCGGCAGGTACGTGCGCTTCGAGAACATCCTGATGGACCCTAAGCCGGTGCAGAAGCCGCATCCGCCGATCTGGGTCGGCGGCGAGAGCGGCCCGGCGCTGCGCCGTACGGCGGCACTTGGCGATGCCTGGTATCCGATCGGCACCAACCCCGCCAATCCGCTCGACAGCCTCAAGCGCCTCAAGACCCAGGTGGACCGCCTGCGCAAGATGACCGCGGAGGCCGGCCGCAAGCCCGAGGCGGTGGGGCTGACGCTGCGCGTCACGGTGTTCGGCGAGAACGCGCCGGCCAAGGCGGGCGACGGCGAGCGGCGGTTGTTCTCGGGCAAGCCGGCCGAACTCGCCGCCGACATCAAGGCGCTCGGCGCCATGGGCGTCGGCTGCCTCGATTTCGGCTTCCTCGGCAGCACGGTCGATGCCGTGCTGGCCGAGATGCAGAAGTTCCGCCGGGACGTGCTGGCGCTGGTCTAGGCCACCGCCCGCAACAGCTTCGCCCAGCGGTCGAGCTCGGGCAGGATGACATCCGCCTTGGCCGACTCGAGGCTGACCACCACGCGCTCGACACCGAGGTCGCGGTCGCGCTTCAGCTCGGCCTCGTCCTCCTTCGAGCCCCAGATGCTGATCGACAGCGAGGCCGGATCACGATTGGCTTCCTTCGCCATGTCGCGAAACTTGGGGAACAGCTCCCGCACGTCGGCATAGGCCTTGCGCGCGCGCAGCGGTATCCAGCCGTCGCCGTAGCGCAGGGCACGGCGGGCGCCGTAGGGGAAGGCGCCGCCGACCAGGATCGGCGGATGGGGCTTTTGCGCGGGCTTGGGCCAGCTCATCATGGGATCGAACTTGACCATGTCGCCGTGATACTCGGCCTTGGACTTGCTCCAGATCACCTTCATCGCCTCGATGCGCTCGCGCACGAGCTTGTGGCGGCTCTCGAACGCGGTGCCGTGGTTCTCCATCTCGTCCTGGTTCCAGCCGTTGCCGACGCCAAACAGGAAGCGGCCGCCCGAAAGCTGGTCGATCGACGACACCAGCTTGGCCGTCTGGATCGGATCGCGCTGGTTGACCAGGCAGACGCCGGTGCCGACCTTGAGTTTTTTGGTGACGGCGGCCGCTGCCATCAAGGCCACGAACGGGTCCATGGCGTCATAGTATTTCTTGGGCAGATCCCCGCCGCCGGGAAACGGCGATTTGCGCGTCAGCGGAATGTGCGAGTGCTCGGGCGCCCACACCGAGTCGAAGCCGCGTTCCTCCAGTGCCTTGCCCAGCTCGCCGGGCGACATCGAGTAGTCGGTGAAAAACATTGCCGCGCCGATTTTCATGGTTTCCTCCTAGAGCGTGATGACTTTCAGTTGACTCGCGCGTCGGCCCAGCACTGGCGCCGCTTCGCTGCGAGAGCTGGGCCGACGCGAAATGCCAAAGTCATCACGCTTTAGGCCGCCTTCGGCCATTTCGCGCCGACACGCGGCAGCACTTTTTCTATGAGCTGCCGGGTCTGGGCAAGGACGCTCGCACCGTCACCGACCGGCCGCAGGATGAATTTCTGGACACCGACGTCGAAATACTCGGCGACCCGGTCGAGGATCGCCGTCTCGTCGCCGATCGCGAAATAGCGCTCTGGGTCGCGGTTGGTGCGCTTGGCATAGGCCGCCATGGCGCCCGAGACCACGCCGTCGGAGACCTTGCCGAAATAGAAGGGGAAGGCTGCGCCATAGTGGTCCTCGTCGATCGAACGGCCGGCTGCCGCCGCGGCGTGCTTGATGGCGGCGACGATGCGGCCAGCGTCTTCCGGACCCTCCGGACCCCCCTGCCAGCCGGTGCCGTAGCGCGCCGTCCTCCGGACCGCCGCGTCCGACGAGCCGCCGATCCACATCGGCAGGTCGGGCTGCACCGGCTTGGGCGAGATCGAGGCGCCCGAGAGGTGATAGTGCTTGCCGGCAAAGTCGACGCTGTCCTCGCGCCACAGGCGGGCGATGATTTCGAGACTTTCGTCGGTGCGACGGCCGCGGGTCTTGGTGTCGATGTCGAGCGCCTGCCATTCCGGCCCGAGCGGGCTGCCGATGCCGAAGGCCGGCAGCAGTCGGCCCTCGGAAAGCACGTCGATCGTGGCGCACTGCTTGGCCAGCAGCACCGGATCGCGTAGCGCCAGTGACACGACGTTCATGCCAAAGCGCATCCGCCGCGTGCGGCCGGCAAGCGCCGCCATGGTCGCCATGCATTCGAGGATCGGCTGGCGGCTGACCAGGCGGTCGGTCTGCCACAGCGAATCGACGCCGCCCGCCTCGCAGAGATCGACCCAACGCCAGTAGTCGGCCCCCGACCCGAAGGGAAAATCCATCAGGCCGAGGCCGACCGCGACGGTCATGCGGCCGCCTTGGCCGAGTGGGCGGCGAGCGGCGCGATCTTGTCGAGATGGCGCAGGATGTCGTCGCGACCGAGGTCAGGGATCGACAGCAGAGCGCCTTGGATGCCGGCCTTGCGGTATCCATCCAGCGCGCCCTCGTTGGTCGGGGCGCCGAACACGGTGACGGTGAGACTCTTGAAGTCGCGACCCTTCTGCTCGGCCATGCGGCGCAGCCGAGCCATCGACTCGGCGGCGTCGAAGCCTTTGCGGGTGCGCGGCAGCCAGCCGTCGCAGTATTCGACGATGCGCCGCAGCGTGTGGTCGCTCTCGCCGCCCAGCAGGATCGGCGGATGCGGGCGCTGCGCAGGCTTGGGCCACGACCAGACCGGGTCGAAGTTGACGAACTCGCCGTGGTAGGACGCCGCCTCCTTGGTCCACAGATCCTTCATGGCGAGTACGTGCTCTCGCATCTGTTTGTAGCGCGTGGCGTACTTGACGCCGTGATTGCTCATCTCATCCTCGTTCCAGCCGGCGCCGATGCCGAAGATGAAGCGGCCGCCGGAGAGCTGGTCGAGACTTGCAATCGCCTTCGCCGTGGCGATCGGCTCGTGCTGCGGCACCAGCAGGATGCCGGTGCCGACCTTCAGCTTCTTGGTCACGGCCGCGGCAATGGCCAGTGCCACGAAGGGATCGTGGGTGTGGGAGTAGCACTTGGGCAGTTCGCCGCCGCCCGGCCATGGCGTCCGGCGGCTGAGCGGGATGTGAGTGTGCTCGGGGACGTAGAGCGAGTCGAAGCCGCGCTCCTCCAGCGCCTTCGCCAGCTCGGCGACGTCGATGCCGTAATCGGTGGGAAAATAGAACGTACCAACTTCCATCGCGCTCTCTCCTTTGGTGCGGCTTCCGGCCGGCCGATTCCAGCCGGACGGAATGTAATTTAGCTATTTCTTGGGGGCCTCGACGTGACCGCCGAAGCCCAACCGCATTGCCGACAGCACCTTCTCCGCGAAGGTATGCTGCTGGCGCGAGCGGAACCGCACGAACAGCGAGGCTGCCAGCACGTCGGCCGGTACCGCCTCCTCGATCGCCGCCTCGATGGTCCAGCGGCCCTCGCCGCTGTCCTCGACGTGGCCGGAGAAATGCTCCAGATGCGCGTCCTCGGCGAGCGCCGACGCCGTGAGGTCGAGCAGCCACGACGTCACCACGCTGCCGCGCCGCCACACCTCGGCTATGTCGCCCAGGTTGAGGTCGTAGCGCTCGTCGGCCGGCAACTTGTCCGACGCCCGGTTGCGCATGATGTCGAAGCCTTCGGCAAAGGCCTGCATCATGCCGTATTCGATGCCGTTATGGATCATCTTCACGAAATGCCCGGAGCCCACCGGCCCGGCGTGGATATAGCCGCGCTCGGCGCGGGGGTCGAGCTTCTCCCGCCCGGCCGTGCGCTCGATATCGCCGAGCCCGGGCGCCAACGCCGAAAAGATCGGATCGAGACGCGTCACGGTCTCGGCGTCGCCGCCGATCATCAGGCAGTAGCCACGCGCCAGGCCCCAGACGCCGCCCGACGTGCCGATGTCGAGATACTTGATGCCCTTCGGCGCAAGCTCGCGCGCGCGGCGCACATCGTCTTTGAAGTTGGTGTTGCCGCCATCGATGATGACGTCGCCCGCACGCATCAGGCCGGCGAGCTGGGCGATCGTCTCCTCGGTGATGTTGCCGGCCGGCAACATCACCCAGACAGTGCGGGGACTGGATCCCAATGCCTCGACCAGCGCCGCAACGGACGACGCCGCAGTCGCACCGTCCTTGGCAAGCGCCGCGCCCGGCGCCGGACTGGCGTCGTAGACCGCGCATTCGTGCCCCGCCTTCATCAGGCGGCGCACGATGTTGCCGCCCATCCGTCCGAGGCCAATGACGCCGATCTTCATGTTCTGTCCGTTTCCGATGTTCCCCGGAGGCCGAGGATATCAGGCTGGAGCGGATCGGCCACCCACCATGCGCGGGATCCGCTGTGCGGCGCCGGTCACCAACGGGGCCACGCTCTGCAACGGTCACGCCGAAAGTGAAGTGACCGTCACAGGACGGTCCTGGCGAACCACTCCACCTGATCCTCGAACTCGGCCATCGAATCGGCCGGTGTCATCAACGCGCAGGCGTGGTCGACCCCCATCTTGCGCAGGCCCTCGATTTTCTCGCGGATCAGAGCGTCGAGGCGCCGCCCTCCTCCGCTGCCCTGGTCTGTGCCGGGATGTCGGCGATGGGCGCGCGGCGGTCGATGGCGATACCGAACTCAGCCCCTGCTCAGCCCCTGCTCAGCCATGGCTGAAGCCGTAGCTGTTCTTGAGTGCTGCCATCAGCTCGGGCAGTCCACCGTCCACCAGCGGCGGCTCGGGCAGCGCCTGCTCGATCGGACCCGGGTCCTTCAGGCCGGCAGCAGTGAGCAGCGCCACGCAGCGCTCAGGCGACTTGATGATGCCTTGGGCACGCAGCCGCTCGATGGCGGCAAAAGGCGCGGCCGAGGAAGCCTCGGGCCAAATCCCTTCCTGGGCGGCGAGCTTCACCACCCAGCTTCGCAGTTCGTCATCGCCGATCGTCACCGCGGCGCCCTTCGAGCGGCGCAGCACGTCGAGCGCCTGCACCGTGCCCTGGAGCGCGCCGATCGAGGTGGCGATCGAGGGCGCGTTGCGCGGCGATTCAGGCGGCATGGCATCGCCGCCCTCCATGGCGGCGGCCAGCGAGCCCGAGACCTCGGCCGCCACGAAGCGCGGCGTGCGGTCGATCCAGCCCAGCGCCTTCAACTCCTCGAAGCCCTTCCACATGCCGTAGAGCGCATCGCCGTAGCACACCGGCAGCACGCACCAGTCGGGTACTTCCCAGTCGAAGGCCTCGGCGATCTCGAAGGCGATCGTCTTGTAGCCTTCCATCCCATAGGGGTTGCTGCCGACCACCGGCCCGAAGAAGGGCGAGGTCGGATACCAGCCGAACTCGCGCACGCCCAGGGTCTGCAGGCGCCAGCGGTCAGCCTTTTCGCTCACCTTCACGACCATGGCGCCATAGGCGCGCATCTGCAGCACCAGCGGTCCTGCCGAGCCCATGAAGGTGAACACCACGCACGGGATGCCGGCCTTGGCGGCGTAGGCGGCGGCGGAAGCGCCGGCATTGCCCGAGGAGCTGGAGGTGATGACCTTGGCGCCGAAGCGGCGGGCCATGCTGAGCGCCCCCGAGGCCAGCCGGTCCTTGAACGACCAGGTGGGATTGCGCGATTCGTCCTTGATCCAGACGTCGCCCAGGCCGAGCGAGGGCGCAGGCAGCAGCGGCGTGTTGCCCTCGCCCAAAGTCACGGCGTCCTGGGCGGGAGCATGCAGGAATTCGTCCCATCGCCACATCGAGTCGGTCCGCCGTGGCCGCGCATCGTCGCGGCCGGTGCCCTCGCCGGGACGCACATCGTACGCAACGGTCAGATTGGCCGGCGCCCCCTTGGCCCGGCAGGCCGGGCAGTCCTCGGCATAGTGGGTGACGGGATAGCGGGAGCTACAACGAACGCAAACCAGCGCGCTGGGCAGGGGCATGTTGGCGGCCACGTTAACCCGTGGGTGCCTCGGCAACAAACGCGCACTACAGTAGTGGGCCATGTCTACGCTCCTCATCAGCCATCCGGCATTTTTCGACCACGACACGGGCGAGAACCATCCTGAGCGCCCTGACAGGCTGCGCGCCGTGCTGGCGGCGCTCGAGGATGAGGCCTTCTCAGGTCTCGTGCGCCTCGCCGCACCGCTCGCCACGCTGGAGCAGCTGACGCGCGTTCATCCGGCCGAGATCGTCGAGGCGATCCTCAATGTGAAGCCGGCGCCGGGCGAGTACGCCATGGTCGACGCCGACACCGTGATCAGCGCCGGCACCGCCGAAGCCGTCCTGCGCGCGGCCGGCGCGGTGGTGGCGGGAGTGGAAGCGGTGCTCGAGGATCGCGCCGACACGGTATTCGCCGCCGTCCGCCCGCCGGGACATCATGCCGGGCCGTCGACACCCTCGGGCTTTTGCCTGTTCAACAACGTCGCCATCGGCGCCCGCCACGCCCAGGCGAAGTACGGCATCGGGCGCGTCGCCATCGTCGATTTCGATGTCCATCACGGCAACGGCACGCAAACGATCGCCGAGCCCGACCCCAGCCTGTTCTACGCGTCCAGCCACCAGTCGCCGTTCTATCCCGGCACCGGATCGGCGCGCGAGCGCGGCATCGACGGCAACGTCGTCAACCTGCCGCTCGCCGCCGGCAGCGGCAGCGAGGAATTCCGCACGGGCTGGGCCGATCGCATCCTGCCGGCGCTCGATCGTTTCGCGCCCGAGCTCCTGATCGTATCGGCCGGCTTCGATGCCCACCGGCGCGACCCCCTGGCGCAATTGCGGCTCGAAGCCGAGGACTTCGCCTGGGTCACCGGCGAGTTGCTCGAGGTCGCCGACCGACATACCGGGGGCCGTCTGGTCTCGGCCCTCGAGGGTGGCTACGACCTCGAGGCACTCGCTGCTTCAGCCGCGGCACACGTCCGGACCCTGATGCGTGCCTGATGCGGTTGGCGAAAGAAAGCTGCAATCAAGGGCGTGTTACAGCGTCGCCATGAAGAGATTTGGGGCAGCTGTTGCGGCGGTCCTGCTGGCCACCCCAACATTCGCCGCCGATCCGCCCGGCCCGCGATCGGGTTTCTACGTCGGCGGCAATGTCGGCTACGGCTTCGGCAACGCCACGGCGACGCTCGGCGATCCGACTGGCGTCGCGTCGGCCAACGGCACAACGGAGTACGGCATGCTGTTCGGCGGCGTGCAGGCCGGCTATCAGCAGGTTCTGCCCTCGCGCTTGATGCTCGGCGTCGAGGCCGACCTGTCGTTCGCCAACTACATGGACCTGCAGCAGGTGCTGTCCTACCGCGCCACTGGCACGGGAACGGCCAACGAGCAGCTCGAATATCTCGGAACCTTGCGCGGACGGGTGGGTTATTCGATGGGCAACTGGACGCCGTTCGTCACCGGCGGCCTGGCTTGGGCCAGCACGCGCTACTCGCGTACCGATCTCATTTCCGGCAACGAGGACGCAGCGCCCAGCCAATATCGCACGGGTTACGCCGTCGGCGGCGGTGTCGACTATACACTGCGCGATCGCTGGTCGGCGCGGGCCGAGTATCTCTACGTGAACCTTAGCCTCACCGGGTACCCGTTCGCATCGGCACCGGCACGCTACGATTCGCGCTACGACCTCAATCTCTTCCGGATTGGACTCAACTATCATTTCGGCGGCGACGACGGCGAGACGAAGAACAGCGACGCAGCCGACAAAGGCCCTGGCAGCTGGGAGATCCATGGCCAGTCGACTTTGATCTTCCAGGGATATCCGCCGATCCGTTCACCGTATGAAGGCACCAATAGCTTGCCGGGCGTCGGCCAGTCGCGCGAGACCTGGACGACATCGGCCTTCCTCGGCGTCCGTCTCTGGCAGGGCGGCGAGCTCTACTACAATCCCGAGCTGTTGCAGGGCTTCGGCCTCGCCGACACGGTGGGCGCCGGCGGCTTTCCCAACGGCGAGGCCCAGAAATCCAACTTCCCGTTCCCGCGCTACAACACCTCGCGCCTGTTCCTGCGCCAGGAGTTCGGCCTGGGTGGGGAGCGCGAGAAGGTCGAAAGCGAATACGGGCAGCTCTCCGGCGAAAAGGACGTCAACAGATTCACGGTGCAGGTCGGCAAGTTCGCCGTGCACGACCTGTTCGACACCAACGACTACGCCGAGGACACACGCGTCGACTTCATGAACTGGTCGATCTGGGCCGCGGGCGCCTACGACTACGCCGCCGATCGTCTCGGCCTCACCTACGGCGTCGCCGCCGAGCTCAACCGGGCTCAGTGGGCGCTGCGCGCCGGCTACTTCCTGATGCCGACCCAGTCCAACGGAAACCTGATGGACTGGAACCTGTTCGTCCGAGGCGGATACGTGGGCGAGCTGGAACTGCGCTTCCGGCCCTACGACAGGCCCGGCGTACTGAAGCTAGGCGCGTTCCTCAACACAGTCTTCTCCGGCTCCTACAATGAGGCCGTGACATTGGCGTACGGCGCCGCCACGCCTGCCGACAACACCATCGCGCAGACCCGTCAGAACCGCATCAAGTACGGCTACTACGTCAATCTCCAGCAGCAGATCAGCGACGATATCGGCCTGTTCGGCCGTTGGAGCTGGAACGACGGTCAGAACGAGATCATGGCCTTCACCGACATCGATGCCAGCTTTTCGGGCGGGCTGTCGATCAAGGGAACGCGCTGGGGGCGTCCCGACGACAAGATCGGCGTTGGCGGCGCGATCAACATGCTGTCGGCCGCGCACAGCAGCTTCCTGGCGGCCGGCGGACTTGGTCCGCTCGTGGGCGACGGCCAGTTGCCGAACTACAGTGCGGAGAAAGTGCTGGAGGTCTACTACGCCCTGCAGCTCGTCAGGGGCCTGGTTGCGACGGCGGACTATCAGCTCATTGTCAGTCCCGCCTACAACGCCGACCGTGGCCCGGTGAGTATCTTCAGCGGACGACTGCGGGCGAGCTTCTGAACCTTGGCGTCCTTCGCGGTCCGGCCGCCCTGCCGGCGAAAGCCGCCGCCGCGCGACAGGCCGTAGGCCTTCTCCGGCACGAATACATGTTCGAGGTCGGTGAAGGCGAGACGCTGGATCAATGGCATGCCGTCATTTTGGAGACGACCACGCTCGGCTTCAATCCCGGAACCTGCTAGCATCGATCCAGGGAGACTTTGGATTCTTCAACCTTTGGACCTTCGTCGACGCGGCCTGGCCATGCTGTCGACCGGCTCGATAGTGGCTCTGTGCCTGCTTGCCGGCTGCAAGGAGGACGCGACCGCGCCGCCGTCCCTCACGCGCGTCCGCGTGGTCACCGCTGAGATCACCGACTTTGCGCCGGAGATCACGCTGACTGGCGTGATTGCAGCCCGCGTCCGGGCCGACCTTTCCTTCCGAGTGAGCGGCAAGATCAGTGAACGCCTGGCAAATCCCGGCCAGCCCGTCACCGCCGACGAGGTTCTGGCGCGCCTCGATCCCGACGAGCAGCAGGCCGAGGTCCAGTCGGCGGAAGCCGGCGTGAAGTCGGCGGAAGCCCTGTTCCATCAGACGACGGCGACCTTCGAACGGCAGAAGACCCTGCTCTCCACCGGCAACACGACGCGCCGCGACTACGACCAGGCCGAGGCCACGATGCGTTCGGCCCAGGCGCAGCTCGAGCAGGCACACGGCCAGCTTAGCTCGGCACGCGACCAGCTCTCCTACACCGAGCTGCGCGCCGGGGCCGACGGCATCATCATCGGACGCAGCGCCGAGGCCGGCCAGGTCGTGACGGCGGCGCAACCCGTCTACACCCTGGCGCGCAACGGCCCACGCGACGCGGTGTTCAACATCCACGAATGGGCGCTGGCCAATGTCGTCATGGACAAGGGGCTGGCCATCTCGCTGGTGTCCGATCCGACGGTCAAGACGATCGGCGACGTGCGCCAGATTTCACCCGCCGTCGACCCCAACAACATGACCGTCACCGTCAAGGTCGGGCTGCGCGAGACCCCGCCGGCGATGGTGCTCGGCACGCTGGTCAACGGCGTGGGCCCGCTCCGGCAGCACAAGGTCGTCCTGCTGCCATGGGGCGCGATCTTCGAACTCGACGGCAAGCCCGCGGTATGGCTGGTCGATCCGCGCAGCAGCACGGTGTCGCTGAAGCCGATGGTCATCTATCGACTGAACAAAGACAGCGTCGCCGTGACCGGCCTCGAGGCCGGCCAAACGGTCGTCACGGCCGGCGTGCAGATGCTGCGGCCGGGACAGAAAGTCGAAGTCGTCGCGGAGCGCCAGCCATGAGGCGGCGGGGATTGGGCCTGCTCGCCCTCGCCCTGCTCGCGCCGCTCGGCGCCTGCGAGGAAGACGATCAGGCCGCGGCGCCGCCGCCTGTCCGGCCTGTCCTCACGGTCAAGGCCGAAGTCCGCACCACCGACACGCTGGGGCCGTTCGCCGGCAGCATCCAGCCGCGCTACAGCACCGACTACAGCTTCCGTCTGTTCGGCCGCATGGCGGCGCGGTACGTCAATGTCGGCGACCTCGTCAAGAAGGACGACGAGATTGCCGCCATCGATCCCGCCGTGCAGCTGATCCTGGTGCGCAATGCCGAGGCCTCGGTCGCCAGCACCGAGGCACAGCTCGCCAACACCCAGGCCGAGGAGGCGCGGCAACGCCCGCTGGTCGAGCGCAACATCACGCCACAGGCGCAGTTCGACCTTATCGTGCAGAACCGCGAAACCGCCGCCGCCAACCTGACCCGTGCCAAGGCATCGCTGCGCCGGGCGCAGGATTCGCTCAGCTTCACCCAGCTTCGCGCCGACTTCGCCGGCGTCGTCACCGGCGCCTATATCGATCCGGGCCAGGTGATCAACCCCGGCCAGAAGATCGTCACCATCGCCCGGCCGGAAGTCAGGGAAGCCGTGATCGCCGTGCCCAGCGCGCTGGCCGATTCCCTGGCGGCCGGCAATCGGATGGACATGGTGGTCGATCTCGACCAGACGGTGAACATGAAGGTTGCCGCCATACGCGGCATCGACCCGACCGCCGATCCGGTCACCCGCTCGCGCACCCTCTTCCTGACCTTGAACGATCCGCCCCCAGCATTCCGCCTCGGCATCACGATCTCCGTGACCATGAGCAAGGCGGTGTCGCCCAGGGTCGACCTGCCGGCGACAGCAGTCTTCGAGCAGGGCGGCAAGCCACAGGTGTGGATCGTCGACCCCGAAAAGAAGACGGTCTCGATGCGCGAGGTCACGGTCGGGACGCACGACGAACGCATGGTGACGATCACTGACGGCATCAAGGCCGGCGAGCGCGTGGTGGTGGTCGGTGTTCACAGCCTGACGCCCGGACAATCGGTGAAGATCCAGGACGCGCCCGGACAGCGCAGGGGCGGCAAGTGAGCAGATTCAACCTCTCGGAGTGGGCACTCGGCCACCGTTCGTTCGTCTGGTTCCTGATGCTGGCCGCGGTGGCGATCGGAATCCTGTCCTACCAGAAGCTAGGCCGCGAGGAGGATCCCCCCTTCACGATCAAGACCATGATCGTGCAGGCCAGTTGGCCGGGCGCCACCGTCGACGAGATGACTAACCAGGTCACCGACCGCATCGAGCGCAAGCTACAGGAACTGGAAACGCTCGACTTCACCAAGAGCTACAGCACGCCGGGGCAGACGACGATCTTCGTCAATCTCAGGGACACGACCAAAGGCCGCGACATTCCGGCGATCTGGTCCAAGGTGCGCGACAAGGTCAGCGACATCAAGGCCGACCTGCCAACCAACGTGCAGGGACCGTTCTTCAACGACCAGTTCGGCGACGTGTTCGGCAACATCTACGCGCTGACCACTGACGGCCTGTCGTTCCGCCAGCTGCGCGACTACGCCGAGCAGGCCCGCACCGAAATCCTGAAAATTCACGGCGCCGGCAAGGTCGAGCTGCTGGGCGTGCAGGACGAGGTCGTCCATCTCAACTTCTCCACCCGACACGTTTCCGGGCTGGGCATCGACCAGCAGGCTGTCCTGCAGAGCCTGCAGCAACAGAATGCAGTGGCGCCGTCCGGCATCGTGCAGGCCGGCGCCGAGACGGTCAGTCTGCGGGTGACCGGTCAGTTCGCCTCGGAGGAGAACCTTCGCGCCGTCAACATCCGGGTCAACGACCGGTTTTTCCGCCTGACCGACATCGCCACCGTCACGCGCGGCTACATCGATCCGCCGCAGCCCATGTTCCGCTACAACGGCCAGCCGGCGATCGGCATCGCCGTCGGCATGAAGGCCAACGGCAACGTCGTGCAGTTCGGCCAGGACCTGCGGGCGCGCATGCGACAGATCGTGTCCGAGTTGCCGATCGGAGTCGGCGTGCACCTGGTGTCGAACCAGCCCGCGGTCGTCGCGGAAGCCGTCGGCGGCTTCACGCTGGCGCTCCTGGAGGCGGTGATCATCGTGCTGGCGGTGAGCTTCCTCAGCCTCGGCCTGCGCGCCGGCCTGGTGGTCGCCATCGCCATCCCGCTGGTCCTGGCCGGTACCTTTCTGTTCATGGAGTATTCCGGCATCACGCTGCAGCGCATATCGCTCGGCGCGCTGATCATTGCGCTCGGCCTCCTGGTCGACGACGCCATGATCTCGGTCGAGATGATGGTGGCCAGGCGCGAGGAGGGGGACACGCTCGAGAAGGCTGCGACCTTCGCCTATACCTCGACAGCCTTTCCCATGCTGACCGGCACGCTGGTCACGGTCGCCGGCTTCGTGCCGATTGGCCTCAACGGCAGCTCGGCCGGCGAATATACCTTCACGCTGTTCGCGGTGATCGCCTCGGCACTCATCATCTCCTGGGTGGTGGCGGTGCTGTTCACGCCGCTGCTCGGCGTCACCCTGCTACCGCGCTCAGTCAAGGCCGAGAGCGGGCGGTCGCGGCTCAAGGCCCGCTTCAGGCCCCTCCTGCTGGCGGCCATGCGCCGGCGCTGGCTCACCATCGGGCTGACCGTCGCGCTGTTCGCCCTCTCGGTCGTGGGTCTGGGCTTGGTGCAGAACCAGTTCTTCCCGGCGGCCGACCGGCCCGAGCTGCTGGTAGACATGACCCTGCCGCAGGACAGTTCGATCGCCGAAACCGGGCGGCAGATGGACCGCTTCGAGAAGGCGCTGGCCGGCGACAAGGATATCGTGCGCTGGAGTTCCTACGTCGGCCGCGGCGCCGTGC
>CAMDCE010000015.1 GCA_945889625.1 Asaia bogorensis
GCGACGCAAGGCCGTCAACTGGTCTACGATTTCAACTTCTACGACCATCCGTTCAGTCTGACCGGCCCGCGCGACGCCGGAGCAGGCAGCTCGCCGGGCGGCGGCCAGGCCATCGAGCTGCCCAAGGCCTACGCCTATGCCAAGGAGAACGGCTTCGACTTGCCGCAGGGGCTGATCGCGCTGCGCGGTGCACGCGAAGCTCAGAAGATCGGCACCTTCAAGTTCGCCGAGCGCAACAACAGGGGCATCGAGCCGCTGCTGATCATCGTGATGGCGATCGACGAGAGCAAGACGGCGCAGATGATCCTGTCGGGCCGCAACGAACGCGGCCCGTGGTGGCGCTTCGTCACCGGGACGGTCTCGGGCGACCGGCTGGATTACAATCCGCACAGCACGAGTTCGCGCTTCATCTTCGACTGGCGCGGCGCCAATGCCGGCAGCGTCGGCATCATCTGCGACCGCTGCACGAACGCCCGGCCGTTCAGCACTGACTTCACGCGGCTGGACGGCTGACGGCAGTTTGGCGCGACAACCAGCGCGGGCGCCATGTCCGCTTTGGGTCAAACGCGTCGGTTTGTCTCCCTGTCCATCACGTCCGGTCTACCCCCAACAGCAGACTTGGCCGGACCCGATCGCGACTTCCGAAAAGTGCCATGAGCGGTCATCGCCATGAAACGTGCTCCTGTTGCGTCGAGCAACTGGCGTGATAGGACTCCGCGATGATACGACGCGTTCTCCTTTCCCTTTCGGCGGGTGCTACTGTCGCTTGGCCGTTCGCCGCCCGCGCGCAGCAGGCAGCGAAGTCGTACCGGATCAGTTACCTAGCCCTACTTCCCGAGGAAGATAGAACTTTGGCAAAGGCCCTTCTGAAACGGCTCCATGAGCTGGGCTACAGTGAGGGCAAGAACCTGGTTTTCGAATACCGTTCCGCTGAAGGACAGTCGGAGCGGCTGCCTCAGCTGGCCGCCGGAATGGTTCGCTCCAATCCGGACGTGCTGATTGCCGGATTCGGGACGTTGACGGCGAAGGCGGTGAAGGTCGCTACCACGACCATCCCTATCGTCTTCACCAGCGTCGGCGACCCCGTTGGAGCAGGCCTGGTCGTGAGCCTGAGCAGGCCCGGTGCGAATATCACCGGCATGACCACCCAGGGGAGCGACATTGCCGGCAAGCAACTGCAGATCCTGGAGGAGGTCATCCCGGGTAACCCGCTTGTCGCTGTGCTGATGAATCCGGACACGCCCTTTACGGCCCTGGCACTGCAGGAACTTCGGGCCGCCGCCAATCCGAGACGTCTCCGTTTAATGGTCTTGGAAGCCAGAACCGCTGACGAGGTCAGGGCCAGCGTCGAGGCCGCGATCAAGGCGGATGCAGCCGGTCTGGTCACACTGGGCGATCCTTTGATGCTCAGTCTTAGGCGGCAAATCGCCGATCTCGTCGCAAAGGCCCGACTCCCGACAATCTACGGAAACAGGGATTTTGTGGAATCGGGCGGCTTGATGTCGTACGGCGTGGATCGGGTGCCGCTGTTTCATCGCGCGGCCGAGTTCGTGGACAAGATCCTGAAAGGCGCAAAGCCGGCTGACCTTCCTATTGAGCAGCCCACAAAATTCGAACTCGTCATTAGCATGAAGACCGCCAAGACGCTCGGCCTCACCATCCCGCCGGCGATGCTCGCCCGCGCCGACGAGGTGATCGAGTGAGCAGGGCTGCCACTTCCGTTCAGGGTCATTCGCGTCGTTCTGAGAGTACGTCGATGACTTCCGGTTTGCCCCCGATAGCGGACCCTCGACGGCTATACACGACCTCACCGTCTAATCGACGTGCATGTGCGCCCGCAGCGCCATGAGGCGCGCCACCATCGCGTCGACGGTATCGGCGTCCCAATCCATGTGGACCTTAGGTTGACGCGCCGGCAGCCAAGGAACGGTCCTCTTAGGAAATGGTTGCCACGTAATCTCCGCCGGCTGTCCGGAGACGACGCCCTCGAGGAGATCTGCCGTAACGACGAAATACCAGCCGCTGAAGATGACCCTGTTCCCCAGCTTACATTAGGCCCTGATCGCCACCACGTTGCCGGCCTGTTGGTCGCCATGCTGGCAATAATCGGCCCATTCCTGCATCAACCGGCGCCGCTTATCGAGAATGTCGCCTCGCTGATAGGCACGCTCCAAGGCGTCGCCCTGGACATGAGACAGGCAGAGCTCGACGACTTCGCGCGGATAGTTGGTGCGCTCGGTCGCCCAGGTCTTGAAAGCCGCACGGACGCCATGAATGGTTGTGCGGGCCTTCCAATTCATTCGCTCCACCAAATCCCGCATTGCGGTCGCCCCGAGGTAACCGCGGCGATTGCGGGCAGGGAAGACGTACTCGCCGGCAGGCTTCCCATCGATCATTAGGCCGCGCAGCAATTCGGTTGCCTGGTCGCTGAGAGGGACCGTGTGCTGCCAGGCTTGGCCGCCCTTGAGGACTTGAACGACCCGCGCCTTGGCCAAGGGGTCGACCTCGGACCATCGGCACGACGTCGATTCCTTGGTTCGAGCCGCAGTCAAAATCGTGAAGCGCAAGCATAAGGCAGAGATCGATGTGTCGGTGCCGAGTGCCTCCAGCAACGCCGGAATGTCGGCGTAAGGCAGGGCGCGGAAGTGGCCGGCGGTACGGGCGCCCTTACGAGCGGGCAGGGAGTGCTTCAACAGATCCCATCGCGCCGGGTTATCGCTCGTGCGCTGGCCCTCGGCCTGGGCGAGGTTTAGGACCGACTCGATGTTGGCACGGACCGATTGCGCAACTCGTGGCTTGTCGTACCAAATCGGCTCTATGACCTTGAGAATTGCCGCCATATCGACATCTCTGACGGAGAGGTTCCCGATTTTGGGAAAGGCGTGCAATTCCAACCCTCGAAGCCAGGCGCGACTGTAGTCATCACTATGCCATGCGGCCTTGTGGCGTTCATGGTATCGGCGCGAGGCTTTCTCAAATGTAATGCTTCTAGCGTCCTCTAGCGCTTTGGCTTGGCGCTTTCGCTCACGGTGGGCTCGCGGATCGCCGCCCTGGCTCAGCACTTCGCGAAGCTCCGCGGCTTGAGTGCGGGCGGCGACCAAGGGCACGTCCGTGAGACCGCCCAGCCCCAGCTCCGTCATCTTGGCGCCGCGACGATAGATAAAGGCCCAAGACTTCCGAGGGCCCGGCTTCACGACTAGGTAGAGGCCGCCGCCATCGGCGTGTCGGCCAGGGGTCTTGGCCTTATCGACGGCCAGCGGCTTGAGGCGGTACAGGGTGCGGCGCATGATTTTCTCCGACGAGAAGACTTCAGGAACATCTACAGTTTGTCCCTAACCGTGTCCCTAACTCCGAGCTGCTATCCAGAGACATGCACTGAGAGAGCGTGAGCGGCCGTGATAGGCCAAGCTACTGTGGACTCACGAAATATTGACCAGCCCTGAGCGGGGGAGAGAGACGCTGCTATGACTAACCCAAAGATATTCGACCTTAGCGGCAAGGTGGCGCTCGTCACCGGCGCCTCGTCGGGGCTGGGCGCGCATTTCGCCCGGTGTCTCGGTGCGGCGGGTGCATCCGTTGTGCTGGCGGCGCGCCGAGCCGATCGGCTTGCATCTCTACAGGCGGAACTAACCACAAAAAGCGTCGAGGCAACCGCCGTCGAACTGGACGTGCAGTCGGGAAAATCGATCGCGGCGGCGCTCGACGCGGCCGGCTCGCTCGATATCGTGGTCAACAATGCCGGCATCTCGATCGTCAAGCCCGCCCTCGACATGCCCGAGGACGATTGGGATGCGGTGGTCGACACCAACCTGCGCGGCGCCTGGCTGGTGGCGCAGGGGGCGGCCAGGCGTTGGGTCGCGGACAAGCGGCCGGGCTGCATCGTCAACATCGCCTCGATCCTGGGGTTGCGCACCATCGGCCAGGTGGCGCCCTACAACGCCTCGAAGGCCGGGCTGATCCACCTGACGCGCGCACTCGCCATGGAATGGGCGCGGCACGATATTCGCGTCAACGCGATCTGCCCCGGCTACATCGAAACCGAAATGAACGGCCCGTTCTGGAAGACGCCGGCTGGACAGAAGCTGATCGACCGCGTGCCGCAGCGGCGCATCGGCCGACCCGAGCATCTCGACGGCGCACTGTTGCTGCTCGCCTCGCCGGCCGGCGAGTTCATGACCGGCAGCGTCGTGACCGTCGATGGCGGTCACACTGTCAATTCTCTCTAGCCTACCAGCCGTTGATGCGGTCGTAGATGTCGACCACCGACTTGCCGCCGTCGAGATCGCTGTCGACCACGTAGTAGCGGTCGTAGGCCGCCGCGGTGATGCAGGCATGGTTGGGCAGCACGCGCAGGCGCGTGCCGATCGGCAGGTTGCCGTAGGGAATGGGATCGTCGGACGCGACGAAGCCGTGTTCCTGCGAGCAGGCGATCACTGCCATGTCCCTGGTCGGCGCATCGACGATGGTGCCGAAGCCGACCTTGGGCTGGAATTCCTGGGCGCTGATGTCCTTGGAGAGCGCCAGCGCCCCGGCATCGATCAGCATCTGGTTGCGGTGCGGGTAGTGGCCGATCACCGAGGCCAGCACGGAAAGTGCAAGGTCGTCCGGTCCGCAGGAGCCGATCAGCTCCTGATCGAGGTCGTTGAAGACATAGACGCCGGGCCGCATCTCGGTGATGCCGGCAAAATTCTTCGAATGCATCGCCGTGGGCGTCGAACCGGCGCTGACGATCGGGCAGGGGATGCCGGCCGCGCGCAGTCTGTCGGCCGCGCCGGTGACCGCCAGTCGCTCCTGTTCGGCGACTGCGGCAATGCCGTCCGGAGTGCTCTCATGATAGGAGTGGCCGGCGTGGGTCATGACGCCCGCCAACTCCACGCCAGGGGCTGCGTGCAGGACGCGGGCGATATCGAGCAGGCCGGGCAGCTCGGGGAAGGGGAGACCCGCGCGTCCCGCGCCGCTGTCGATCTCGATGAAGACCGAGAAGGTGTCCCCATCCTTGGCCGCCGCAGCAATGGCCGTGGCAACCGCAACATTGTCGGTCACAACCCGAAGATTGACGCCCTGGCGGCGCAGTTCGGTGATCGCCGGCAGCTTGGCGGGGACGATGCCGACGCCGTAGAGGATGTCCTTGAAGTCGCCCTTTGCGAAATAGCGCGCCTCCGCCAGAGTAGAAACGGTAATGCGGCCATCGTGCCCCTCGACCGCCATGCGGCCGATCTGCACGGATTTGGCGGTTTTGACGTGAGGCCGCAGGATGACACCCGCCTTGCGCAGGCGGTCGCTCATGCGCTTGAGGTTGCGGCGCAAAACGGCCCGGTCGAGAATGAGCGAGGGTGTCGGGAGATCGTCGATGGTCTGGGGGGCCATTTCGGGCGTACCTGCTTTCGCGTCATTGTTTCCGCCAATGTCAGGACGGTCAAATCGGGTATGCCGATCGAAAATGAGCGAAAATTCGTCCTAGACGATGACGGCAGGCTGGAGAGGCTTCTTGCCCAGGCGCCCGGTGTGACGCGCAGCATCCTGGTACAGGCCTATCTTGAAGCGCCCGGTTTGCGTCTGCGCGTGATCGATTCGGGCGGCAAGACGCGGCGGATCTTCAGCTACAAGCGCGAAGTCGAGGGCAAGGTCGTCGAGATCGAGACCGACATCGACCCCGAGGACTTCCGTCGCCTGTGGACACTGCGCCACGAGACCCTGCAGAAAGTGCGTTACTCCTGGCCGGACGGTCGCTTCCATTGGGACGTCGACTTTTTCAAGACCAGCAAGGGGCAAACTTATTTCGCCCTGGCGGAAGTCGAGATGCCGGAGCATGAGACGACACCGCCGCCGGTACCGCCACGATTGTCGGCCCACCTCCTGGGCGCAGCGCCTCCCGGCGACCCGCGCTTCACATCCAAGCGCCTTGCTAATCAGGCGCATGCCGAACGATTGTTGGCCGAGGCTCGCGAGAAAGGTCGTGTGGAATGAAGATCGCCAAGATAGACAGCGTCTCGATAAAAGTGCCGTTCACCTTCGGCGGCGCGCCGGACGGCTTCAAGCGCTGGACGTCCAACAACATCCTGCTGGTCAAGGTTGAGACCGACACCGGTATCACCGGCTGGGGAGAGGCCTTCTGCTACAACTGCACCGATGCCGTGAAGGGCGCGATCCATTCCATGATCGCGCCGCTGGCGGTCGGGCGCGACGCCCGCGACATCGCCAAGCTGTCGCGCGACCTGCAGCAGGAGCTGCATCTGTTCGGCCGCTACGGCATCACGATCTTCGCGCTGTCGGGCCTCGACATCGCCCTGTGGGACATCGCCGGCAAGGCCGCGAATCTTCCGCTGCACCGCTTGCTCGGCGGGGCAGGGCAGACGTCGCTGCCGGCCTATGCAAGCCTCCTGAAGTACAAGGATCCCGAACGCGTCGCGGCGCGGACCAAGCTCGCGGTCCAGGAGGGCTATCGCCACATCAAGCTGCACGAAACGGAAGAGGCGGAGGTGAAGGCGGCGCGCAACGCGGCGGGCCATGACGTCGCGCTCATGGTCGACACGAATTGTCCGTGGACGCCCGAGCAGGCGCGGCACATGACGCTGAAGCTCCGGCCCTACGACCTGCATTGGCTCGAGGAGCCAATCTTTCCGCCCGAGGATTTCTCGGCGATCGCAAAATTGCGCGCCGGTACGGGCGTGCCTATGGCGGCGGGCGAGAACAACTGCACTGCCGTGCAGTTCCGCGACATGTTCGCAGCCAACGCCGTCGATTATGCGCAACCCAGCGTCACCAAGGTGGGCGGCGTCACGGAATTCCAGAAGGTCGCGACCCTGGCCGATGCCGCCGGCGTCACGCTGATGCCGCACTCGCCGTATTTCGGCCCGGGCTTTCTCGCCACGCTTCAGCTCATGGCGGCGCGTGGTCAGCCCGATGGCATGATCGAGCGCTACCACATGGATCTCGAGGCGAGCCTTTACGGCAAGCTGGTCTATCCGGTGAATGGCGCTTTCGTCGTTCCGACCGCTCCCGGACTCGGCTGCGACCCCGATCCCGACGTGCTCAAGACCTACGCGGCCTGATCCTCGGCAAGGCAACCAGCGGCCACGGATCGGGAAGCTGACCGACCGGACAGTCGATCAGCATCGGTCCTCCCTTGGCGATGCCGCGCGAAATCGCCGCTCCAAGTTCGGCCGGCGACTTCACCCGCTCCGAGGCGATGCCGAAGCTCTCGCCCAGTTTGACGAAGTCGGGATTGTGCAGGTCGCTGGCGATAGTGCGGTTGTTGAACAACTGCTGCTGGATGCGCTTCACGTTGCCGTAGGCGCCGTCGCTGAACACGACGGCGACCACGCCGATGCCGTTTTGCGCCGCCGTCGCCATTTCCATTGCGGTGAAGAGGAAGCCGCCGTCGCCGCTGATCGACACGACCGGAGTGTCAGGCTTGGCGATCTTGGCGCCGAGCGACGTGGCGTAGCCCCAGCCCAGCGTCCCTTGGTAGCCGGGCGAAAGGAAGGTGCGTGATTTGTATGTCGGGTAGGCGAGGCGGGCGGCATAGCCCATCTGCGTCAGCTCATCGACCAGGACGCCGTCCTCGGGCAGCGCCGCGCGGATCGCCTCGAGATAAGTGATTTGTGGCGCCAGCGTCTCGCGGATCTTCTTCATCGATGACGCCTTGATCTCGGCCACCGCATCGGCGCGGCCGTTGCGCTTGGCGGTATGCTTGCCGAGTTTGTTGACGAGCGCCTTCAGCGTCGCCGCCGCGTCGCCCACGATGCCGATCTCCGGCCTCTTCTGACGGTCGAGTTCCTCGCTGTCGATGTCGATACGGATGATCTTGAGCTGATCGTCCATGCCCCAGTTCTGCTGCTGCGGCTGCATGCGCGTACCGACGGCCAGCACGACGTCGGCCTCGCCCCAGAAGCGGTAGCCGGCGGGCGCGGTCACCGAGAGCTTGTGGCGGCCGTCGATCACCCCCTGGCCCATGCGGCCGGTCATGACCGGCGCATCGAGCATCTCGGCGATCCGCACGACATATTCGCCGGCGCCATGGGCGCCGCCGCCGACCACGATCAGCGGTCGCTCGGCGCTGCCCAAGAGCTTGGCGGCGCGTTCGACGCCGTCTTCGTCGACGGGACAGGGATCGGCTTTTGCAGCCGTGCCCGGCAATTCCACCGGCGCCATGCGCGCCCAGGTGTCCATCGCGCATTCGAGCGCCACGGGACGCTGGCGACCCGAGAGCAGGCGACGGAACGCCTCGTTGATCAGCCCCGGCGCCTCGGCCGGCGCGGTGATGCGGTCGGCCCACTTGGTGAGGCCGCGCATGATCGAAAGCTGGTCGGGCAGCTCGTGAAGCAGGCCGACATTGCGACCGATCATCGACTGCAGGATCTGGCCGGTCAGTGCCAGGACGGGTGCGTTGACGGCATAGGCCGTCGACAGTGCGGCTGTGGTGTTGAGAAAGCCGGGACCTGGCACCACGACATAGGCCGACGGCTTGCCGCTGGCCATGGCATAGCCCAACGCCATGTAGGCGCAGCCCTGTTCGTGGCGGGCATGGATCGGCCGGATGGCGTTGGTGCGGTCGTAGAGGGCGTCGAAGAACGGATCGTTCTGGACGCCGGGCAGGCAGAAGATCGTGTCGATGCCGTTCAGCTCCAGCATCGACACGACGGCTTGGGCGGTGGAAAGGTTCTGCGTCATCTGTCCAACCTATCACAGCAGGTCATGTCTTCCGGATGAGAGGGAAGCCGATGCTACTCTACGCGCGCCACAGGTCCGCAGATTGTCGCAGTCGCGATGGAAATAGTTATAGGAGAGTCCCCGGTATGCTATTGAGACATGCAGGTGAATGCGGCGAGTTGCGGGGTCTGGGGCCTCGTGCGGTGCTGGATTTTCGAGCGTGTTTCACGTCTACTTCATAGTAGCTTGAAATATATTGGATTTTGGCGTGTTGGGACGGTCCATCGGCGGTTCCGAGGAACCGACCAGCGGTGCCACGAGGGAAGGGCCATGCGAGGCAGCATGTATGGATCCATTCGACGGCTGACAGTCGGCATCGGCGCTTCATGCTTGGTCAGCCTGGGGGCCATCGCACCCGCAGCGGCGCAGCCGAAGAGCGGCCCCGCGACGCCGGCGCCGCAGCAGACACTGATGGACGCCTGCTATGCGGCCTATGGGCTGACGCCGGCGCAGAAAATCAAGGCCTGCTCCGATGCCATCAATTCCGGCACGATCAAGGGCGTCGGTCTTGCCTTGGTGTACTACAGCCGCGCGGCGGCTCTTGCCAACGACGGCGACCAGAAAGCCGCGGCGGTGGACTACAAGCAGGCGCTTCGCCTGCTGACCGACGTGATCCGCGTCTCCCAGGTGAGCGCGCCGATCCTTTTCCAGCGCGGCTTGATCTATCACACGCTGGGCGACGCCGATCAGGCGATCGTCGACTACAGCGACGCGATCCGCGCGGCTCCCCGCGAGACCTACGCCTACGTCAATCGCGGCATCGTCCTCTATACGAAAAAGGACAATAACGAGGGCGCCATTTCCGATTTCAACTCCGCGCTCAAGATCAATCCCAGGGAAGTGCAGGCCTGGATCAATCGCGGCATGGTCTATGTCAGAAAGGGCGATTTCAACCAGGCGATCGCCGACTTCACCGAAGCGATCAAGATTCTGGGAAACCCCGAGCCAATCAAACCAGCCGGCTCGGCTCCGTCGGACAGGCCGCTCACGCCGGCTTATTTCCAGGGCATGCAGGCGGCATCGCAGGCCGCCGACGCCTATTATCAGCGCGGCTTGGTCTACAACTACAAGAAGCAGTACGACACCGCGATCGCCGACTTCAATTCGGCCATCCGGATCAATCCGACGTCGGCCAATCACTTCGTCGGTCGCGCCGCCGCCTACATGAACAAGGAACAGTTCCGACCGGCCATCGCCGACTTCACCGAGGCGATCAGGCTTGCCCCCGGCAGCCTGTACACATACCTGCAGCGCGGCATTGCCTACCATTCGGTCAACGAACCCGATAACGCCATCGCCGACTACACCGAGGCGCACAAGATCAGTCCGCTAGACGTCAACCCGCTGATCAATCGCGGCATCGTCTATTATTCGAAGAAGGGCCTGTACGACGAGGCGATCGCCGATTTCACCGAGGTGCTGCGTATCGATCGCAAGGAAATCAATGCGCTGATCAACCGCGGTATCTCGTGGCGGGAGAAGGGCGATCCCGACAAGGCGGTTGCCGATTTCAGCGAGGCGCTGCGCCTCGGCCTGCTGACGGGAGATGTGCTTCAGTTCGGCTCGAAGGACCCCGAGTCCGTTCGGCATTGGGATCAGGTCGCGCATGCCCGCTATCAGCGCGGCACCGCCTACGTGACCAAGAAGGAATTCGACCTGGCGCTGGCCGATTTCAATGAGTCGCTGCGCCTCAATCCCAAGGATGCCCGCCCGTTTGTCGCGCGCGGTGGCATCTACCTGTTCCGCGGCGAATTCAAGCGGGCCATCGCCGACTTCGACGAGGGCATCCGGCTCGATCCGAACTATGCCTTCGCCTACTTCCAGCGAGGCTTCTCCTATCACTCGCTCGACGAGATCGACAAAGCCTTCGCCGACTACTCCGAGTCGATTCGCATCGATCCCAAGTACATCACGTCCTTTCTGAACCGCGGCATCATCCGCTATACCCGCCGCGGCGACTTCGAGGGCGGCATCACCGACTTCAACTCGGCATTGAAGCTCGGCCCCGACAACATCAACGCGCTCATGCATCGCGGCGTCGCCTACGGCGCCAACACCGAGTTCGACCGCGGCTTTGCCGACTTGAATCGGGCAATCGAACTCGCGCCGGATTTCGCCAAGGCCTTCTTCTATCGCGGCGTCCTGTTCGGCCTGCGCGGCAACGTCGACCGGGCACTCAGCGACTACAGCGAATCGATCCGCCTCGATCCGCAGTTTCCCGACGCCTACGTCAACCGATCGGCGATCTACGCACGGCTCGACGATCAGGACAGAGCGATTGCCGACCTCAATGTAGTGGTCAAGAATTACCCCAGAGACAGCAACGCCTTCTACAACCGAGGCTATTCCTATCTGGCCAAGGGCGAATACGAACAGGCGATCAACGACTACAGCCGCGCCATCCGATTCAATCCGCGCCTCGCTGTTGCCTTCACCAATCGGTGTCTTGCCCGAGGCATCGTGGGACGCGAGCTCAAGGAGGCGCTGGGCGATTGCGACCAGTCGCTGAAGCTGGTGCCGAACAATATCGACACCACCGACACCAAGGGCTTCGTCTATATCAAGGCCAACGAGTTCGCCAAGGCGATTTCCGAATACGATACCTCCCTGAAGGTCGATCCCAACCACGCGCGCGCACTCTACGGCCGTGGCTATGCCAAGGTACGTAGTGGCGACAAGGCCGGCGGCGAGGCGGACATGGCCGCTGGCCTGAAGGTCAATCCTAACATTGCCCAGGAGTTCGCACGGTTCGGTTTGAAGTAGGGGACAGGCGGATGGGGTGTGTTCGCACCCGGGGTGAGCATGAACCTGGTCCGGTTTTCAAGACCGGCGCCTTGGACCCTTCATCTACGACTATCGCGACCCTGATTTATTGATTGCCACCAGACGGCTCCAATTCGCCCCAAGCGGACAGAGGCAATAGTCCCATAACCGAGATTACAAATCCTCATCGGCCAAGGTGGCAACCAGGCCAGAGAACGTCCAAAAATTTGGAGTCAGCGCTTCAGCTGCAACTCGAGCTGCATTGGGGAACGACAACGTTCGACGGCGGCGCGGCTCCCGCGGCTGACTGTAACGTCAGATTCCCCCCCAGCGAAACCGCCGAGTTAATTGAACCTGCGGCGGCGGAATAGCCGGCAGACGTCAAGGTTTGGCCCGCCGACCCCAGGCCCGATCCTACCGCAGCAGCAGCTCCGGGCACCCCAGAGGAAGTCGCCGCTGCGACAATGGCGGTGGAAAGGGCGGCCATCGAGCCAGTGTTACCCCCAGCACTCGTACCAGCGGTCAAGGCCAAGGACTGCACCAGCCCCTGCATTCCGGAAGAACCTCCCGAAGCATTCGCACGAGCAAGAGCCGTAGCCACCAAGGCCTGCTTGGCCTGCGGTGTCGGAGCAGCGTTCACCAGAGCAAGAAGCGCTACTACGTCCGGACTGCTTGATTGCGCCAAAGCCTTGGGCAGTTGGTCGCCCACGAGAACGGCCGGACCGCCTGCAAAGGCGATCGAACCGAGGATTGCCGCGCCCAATATGGTTCTGAGGCTGTACGTCTTAATGTTGTCTGCTCCCCAAGGTCCCGGCAGCCAGAGTCCTATTTTCGCCGGGCCATTTCAAGCCCACCTTCGACCCTGCCATGCCGGGTTTGGCATCGCCCCCGCCGTTCGGTGCCGAACCGGAAACTTGAAAGGCAAAATGGGGTTGTCCTGACCCTCCGCAGGAGGGAAAATCCCTGCGTGGGGATGATAGCGGGCGAGCACAAGTGGATATGGGCGGCTGTCGTCAGCGCGATCGCTGACGAAGTTGAATCATCGCTGGCATCAGTGGATGGCGCGGCTTTACGTCACACCGAAATCCCAATTCGTCAGTCAATCCTTCGGATCAAGCGGTGCGGGGACTGTGCGATCATCGCGGCGGCTCCGAGAAAAATGGAAGAATGGCATGGCTAGGACTTTCCAATTCGCTGCCTTCGCGAGCTTGGCAGTCGCGCTCGCAATGGCGGGCATCCACGAGGCAGCAAACGCCCAAATGGACCACAACCAGCGCAGGGCGGCGTTGATGGACGCCAAAACGGCGGCAGAAGCTGGCGACTACGCAGACGCCGTCGAGGCGTTGCAACCGCTGGCGGATGCCGGAGATCCAATCGCGCTGTACTCTCTCGGCATCTTGTACAGCGCCGGCGGCAAGGACCTCCCTAAGGACTACGGCAAGGCGATGTCGTGGTTTCTCAAGGCGGCGGAAAAGCGCGACGCCGGCAGCATGAGACAGGTGGCAATTGCGCACGAGAAGGGCTTGGGCGTTCCGGCGAATCCTGCGTCGGCAGTCGACTGGTACGGCAGGGCGGCCGATCGCGGCGATGCCCTGGCTCAACTCAATCTCGGAATTATGCGCGCCAAAGGAGAAGGTGCGCCTCAGGATCCGGTCGGCGCGTACAAATGGTTCACTCTCGCCAGTAACGGAATATTCTACGACAATGAGGAGGCGAAGCGCGCGGAAACCAAGACAAGCAGGATCCAGCTGGCTTCAAAGATGTCGCCTCCCCAGATCCAGCAAGCCGAGAAGCAGGCCCGGGAATGGAGTGCCAAGTAATACGATAGACAGGCCTGAGACGAGGGCAGCCACCGCGCGTGCCTGGAACTCGCCCGCAATCAGGTCCCCGGCGGCGCGGCGACAGGGCGGCTCGCCTCAAGTTCGATCCCGACATCGCTCAGCCGAGGGCGGCGAATGCGGCAGCGTAGTTCACCTTGCCGGAGAGTCCCGGCAACACCGACGCGAGACCGAGCGCCATGAAGTGCGGTCCTGCATAGGGTGAGGTAAAGCCGCGGGCGAGTGCCGGATCGAAGCCGAATCGCCGGTAGTAGGCCGGATCGCCAAGGACAAAGACGATTTCCCAACCGTCCGCCTCGGCGTGTGCAAGGCCCCGCCTGATCAGAAGGCTGCCAACGCCAGAACGCTGCCGGTCCGGCGAGACCGCCACGGGGCCGAGTCCCAGTGCCCGCAAGCCGGCGGTCATTCGAGAGAACAGGACGTGCCCGACGATCACCGCATCATCGACGGCAACCAGAGAAATCTCGGAGTCGCGATCGACGCGCAAGCGATCGACCAGGCGAGCCTCCGCCGACGTCGGGAAGGCCGCTTCAACGACGGCATGAATGGCTGAAAGATCAGCCGGTTCTTCGGGACGAATGATCACGTCGGCAATCATCAAATGGCGGAGGGGGTGGGATTCGAACCCACGAGGCCCTTTCGAGCCCGCTGGTTTTCAAGACCAGTTCCATAAACCGCTCGGACACCCCTCCACACCACGGGTCATCAGGCCGAGCGATACTGGCCTAGCGGTCGAATTCCAAGCCCTAGTTGCGATCCTATCCTAGGACACCCTTTCCCGAGGAAGTGCCGAAGGCCCGGGCCGGGCAAAACGTGTTCCACTGGACGATGGCGGTGGTGAGGGGGCTCAGGCCCGCCACCCAGTGGGTTGCGGCCTTGATTTTCGCCTTGGCGCCGTCCGTTCTCGCTTCACCGCGACCCGACGCGCTGCCGCCAGCGCTACTCGCGCCCACGTGACAAGCTCATCGGGTTCGTCGAACAGCCGCTCCGGCGCGCGCCAAAAGGAGAGGTCTATGGTGCTGCCCTTCTTCTCGTAGCTGAGGGGCGGAAAGGACTCGGCTTCCTTGAAGGCCACCCGGTTGTGGTCATCAACCCGGAGGTAGAGCATGTTGTCGGTCACCATCCCGAACATCTGCCCGTCGCAGAACACGCCGGTCTTGCCGAACATACGCCGCATTGTGACGCGGCCGAGCGGAGCGAGCTGCTCGCGCAGGAACTCGGCAAAGCTGTCGCTGGCAACCATCCTCCGTCCTCTGTCCTGGCCCGCCGACCCGGCAAATTGCAACGGCGCGGAACCCCAATACCACACCGGGGGCGCTGGATTCTGGACGAATCGGCCAAAACCCTTGTGTCATCGGCATCCAAGGCATCCCACGCCAGCGGGACGGCGCGACCGTCCAGACCGGCCCGGACGTTTCGGGATCGTCAGCAGAATTCGACATGGGGACAGGCGCCGATATTTATTACAATAATTTTAGATGCTTATGTATCGTTCTTAACCTGTACTCGGGTTCCTGACGGAGGGTCATGACCATGATCGATCGGCGACTCCTCTGCGCGATGGCCTTGCTCGCTCCCTTCGCGGCACGCGCCCAGACGGGCGACGCCAGGTTTGCGGCCTTTCTGGCCGGGGTGCGGGCCGAGGCGGCGAAGGCAGGGGTGGATGCCGGCACGCTCGACGCGGCGCTTGGCCGGGTCGAGCCGGTGCCGCGGGTTCTCGAGCTCGCGCGCGATCAACCCGAATTCAAGATGACCTTCGATCGCTATCTCGAGCTGGTCGTGTCGGACGAGAGGGTCAAGCGCGGGCGCGCCATGTTGGCGGAGAATCGCGCCCTGATCGGCCGCTTCGCGGCACCTGCCGGTATTCCCGATTCGATCGTCGTGTCGCTGTGGGGCATCGAGAGCAACTACGGCACCAGGCTCGGCGATTTCGATGTCGTGCCGGCGCTCGCCACGCTCGTCTACAACAACTTTCGCGCGGCGTTCTTTCGCAGCCAGCTGATCGCTGCCTTGAAGATCCTGTCGCAGGGCCATGTCGGGCTGCAGGCGATGAAGGGATCGTGGGCTGGCGCGATGGGACAGTGCCAGTTCATTCCGACCAGCTTTCTTGCCTATGCCGCCGACGGCGACGGCGACGGGCGCATGGATATCTGGACCAACAAGCCCGACGTGTTCGCGTCGATCGTCAATTACCTGAAGCGCGTCGGCTGGCGTGCGGGGATGCCCTGGGGCGAAGAAGTCTCTTCCGGCACGGCGGCAGCGCAGGGAGGACGGATAGTGCGACCGGCCGGCGCCAACGGCCCAACCTATCGGACGACGCAGAATTTCCAGGCGATCCTGCGCTGGAACCAGTCGGATTTCTTCGCGCTTGCTGTCGGCTTGCTGTCGGACCGGATCGCTGGATGACAGCGATCGAATCGCTGCGTGACAGGGGCGTCTCCACGAAGCAGTCAAGGTGATGTATGATGGCGTCGCAATGTCGGTCGCCGTCGTCAGCCCGCGCTACGTTCCAGGGACAATTGTCCGCGCTTGCGGCGCCGTTTTGGCGCTGGCGCTGGTCGGCGCCTGCGCCAACCAGCACCGCGGATCGGGCGTTGCCCAGCGCGGCATGTACAAGATCGGCGCGCCCTACACGATCGATGGCATCACCTACACACCGCACGAGGAATTCCAGCATGTCGAGACCGGCGTCGCCTCGTGGTATGGGCCGGGTTTTCACGGCAAGAAGACGGCCAATGGCGAGCGTTACGACCAGCAGGATCATACTGCGGCGCACCGCACCCTGCAGATGCCCTCGGTTGTGAAGGTCACCAACCTCGGCAACGGGCTGTCCACTGTGGTCCGCGTCAACGACCGCGGCCCGTACGCCCGCGCGCGGGTACTCGACCTGTCGCGCGCCGCCGCCCAGGATCTCGACATGATGAAGAGCGGCACCGCGCGGGTACGCATCGAACAGCTGACGATGGAAAGCCAGGTCGTGAAGGAGATCGCCCTGAACGGCGGCGGCCCGGCCGAGCAGCGCGACGCGGTCGCCAAACATGTCGCCGGCCGCCGCGGTCCGCCGCCGGTGACTGCCACCGCGCAGGCAACCCCGCCGCCTGTGGTGCAGGTCCAGGCAAGCGTGCCGAACAATCCGCGCAGCCCGGCAGTTACGCCGATGCAGGTATCAGGGTCGGCCGGTGGCGGCACACCGACCATCGGCGGCACGCCGACCATCGGTTCGCTCGCCGTGGCGACATCCCAATCCGCCAGCGGGTTCTATGTTCAGACCGGGTCGTTTTCGACCGCCGACAACGCCGAACGACAGCGCGGGCTGGTGCGCAGCTATGGCGCGTCGGAGATTTCCCAAGGCACGGCGGGCGGACGCGAAACCTATCGCGTGAGGTTGGGACCCTTTACGACCTCGGACGCCGCCGGCATTGTCGCCGATCGACTGAAGCGGTCAGGCTATGGTGATGCCCGTGTCGTGGTTGAGTAGCCAACTGCGCCCATTGGCGGCGCTTCTCGCGGCGACGGTGGTCGCCGGCACCATGCTCGACGCCTACGCCCAGCAGGACCCGCCGCGCCGCCAGCAGACCCAGCCGCAGAAGCCCGCGACCAAGCCGGCCCAGCGCCCGCCGGCGGCCGGCGCCAAGGCGCCGCCGGCGGCGACAACGCCGACCAAGAGCGAAGCGCTGCCGCCGTCGCAAGTCGGCATCGGTACGCTGGCCCGCCAGGCCTTCATGGTCGATCCGCAGACTTCGAGCGTGCTGCTGTACAAGGACGCCGACGCAGCGATGCACCCGTCATCGATGGCGAAGATGATGACGATTCACATCGTGTTCGAGGAGCTGACCGCCGGGCGCATCAAGCTCGACACGCGCTTTCGCGTGAGCGAGCGGGCACGGGCGATGGGCGGCTCGCGGATGTTCGTCGAACTGGGCAGTGACGTGACGGTCGAGGACCTGATCAAGGGTATGATCGTGCTTTCCGGCAACGATGCATGCGTGGTCATCGCCGAAGGTCTGTCCGGCACCGAGGACAGCTTCGCCGAGCGCATGACCAAGCGCGGCCTCGAGCTTGGGCTGAACAAGACGGTCTTCAAGAATTCGTCGGGCTGGCCGGCCGAAGGCCAGTATACGACAGCCCGCGACCTCGCGGTGCTGGCGTGGCGCACCATCGAGGACTTTCCGAAACTCTACCGCTACTACGCAGAGAGCAACTGGACCTACAACAACATTCGCCAGGACAATCGCAACCGCCTGCTCCGGACGACTCCGGGCACCGATGGATTGAAGACCGGCCATACCGAGGAGGGCGGCTACGGTCAGGCGACCTCGGCGATCCGCGACGGCCGGCGCCTCATCCTGGTGGTGAACGGCATGACCTCGATGGCCGAGCGCGCCCAGGAGACGGCCCGGCTGATGGAGTGGGGCTTCCGCGAATTCTCCAACACGACGATCTTCCGTGCCGGCGACGTTGTCGCCGAGGCGCCGGTCTGGCTTGGCGACAAGGACAAGGTGCCGTTGGTCGCTCCGCGCATTGTCCAGGTGACGGGACCGGCCGGGCAGACGGCACAGCCGCGCGTCGTTGCGCGATTCGAGGGCCCGCTGGCCGCGCCGATCACCAAGGGAACCAAGCTCGGCACGGCGGCGGTGACCCTGCCCGACGGCCGGGTGGTCGAATATCCCCTCGAGGCCGGCTTCGATGTCGCCCGGCAGGGCGTGCTGGGCCGCGTCGCGACGCTGATCCGCTACTACGTATTCGGCTGGTTCTCGTGACGGTTGCCGCGGGGCGTTCCGACGCCTCATCATTGGGGCGTTTCATCACATTGGAAGGCGGCGAGGGGGCGGGGAAATCGACGCAGGTCGCGCGTCTTGCGACCTGGCTCGAGTCACGCCAACGCACCGTCCTTGCCACGCGCGAACCCGGCGGCTCGCCGGGTGCGGAGATGGTGCGCAAGCTTCTGGTGGAGGGACCCGCCGACCGTTGGGACGGCACCACGGAAGCGCTGCTCCATTTCGCGGCCCGCCGCGATCATCTGCGATCGACCGTATGGCCCGCCGTGAAACACGGCACCTGGGTGATCAGTGATCGCTTTGCCGATTCGACCCGCGCCTATCAGGGCTATGGGCACGGCATCGACCTCGTCCTGCTCGACGGGCTCTACGCAGTCGCCGTCGGCGACTTCCGGCCGGACTTGACCTTGATCCTGGACCTGCCGGTCGAGACCGGTCTTGCGCGCGCGGCCTCGCGGCACGGCGTGGAGACGCGCTATGAAAGCCTGCCGCGTGCCTTCCATGATCGTGTCCGCAAGGGCTTTCTCGAAATCGCCGCGCGCGAGCCCAAGCGCTGCGCCGTGATCGACGCCAGCCAGGATATCGACGCCATCGCCGGTGCGATCGCCCGGAGCGTCGGCGAGCGGCTGGGGGCCTGATCCATGGCGCGCGCCAAAGCAAGCGCCGACGCCGCCGAGCTGGAAAAACTCGAATGGCCGCACGCCTGGCCGCCACCCTGGCGCAACGACCGGTTGGCCGGTCACGATCTGGCCGAGCGGACGATGCTGGTGGCCCAGCAGATGGGCCGGCTGCAGCACGCCTGGCTGCTCGCCGGCCCGCGCGGCATCGGCAAGGCGACGCTGGCCTGGCGCTTCGCGCGTTTCCTGCTGGCGGGCCAAGAAGGTGGCCTCTTCGCCACGGGACCCGACACGCTCAATGTCGATCGCAATGCGCCGGGCCGCGCGCTGGTCGACGCCCGCTCGCATCCCGACCTGTTCCACCTGCGCCGCACGCTCAATCCCGACACCGGCCGCATGCGCGCCGAAATCGCCGTCGACGACGTGCGTGCTCTCGGCAGCTTCATGCACATGACGCCGGCGATGGGGAAGTGGCGCGTCGCCATCGTCGATTCGGCCGACGAGATGAACCGCAACAGCGCCAACGCGGTGCTGAAGATCCTCGAGGAGCCGCCGCCCAACGCCGTCCTGCTGATCGTGGCGCACGCGCCGGGGCGGCTGTTGCCGACCATCCGCTCGCGCTGCCGGCGTCTTGCGCTGCATCCGCTATCGGACGAAACCGTCATGGACCTGCTGGGCGACTATGCACCGGATACAGCGGCAGAGGAGAGGGCGTCTCTGGCGCGCCTTGCCGAAGGCAGCATTGGCCGGGCTCTGGAGCTCGCCAGCGCCGGCAGCCTCGGCCTTTATCGCGAGATGGTCGAGGTGCTGGCGACCTTGCCCGATCTCGACATGCCGCGCCTGCATGGTTTCGCCGAGCGCTTTGCGCGCCGCGGCGAGGAGGCGAACGCCGACTGGCGCTCGCTCAACTTTCTGTTCGACGGCTGGTTGAAGGAGCTCGCCCGACGAGCAGCCCTCGATGCCGAAGGTGCAGCCGTCGTGCCGGCGGAAAGCGGATTGCACGGCCGATTGCTGGCGGCTGCGAGCCTTGATCGCTGGATGGAGGCGTGGGAAAAGATCGCCCACCTGTTGTCCCGCGCCGACGCCGTCAATCTCGATCGCAAACAGACGGTGCTTGGCAGCTTCCTGGTCCTCCAATCGGCGATGCGCTAGGGCGCTGAACCCGGCGCTCCGGGCGGGGCGACAATCCGGAGTTCAGTCATGTCGGGCCGCAGTACTTTTTACGTCACCACGCCGATCTATTACGTGAACGACGTGCCCCATATCGGGCATGCCTACGCGACGTTGGCCTGCGACGTGATGGCCCGCTTCAAGCGCCTCGACGGCTTCGACGTGCATTTCCTCACCGGCACGGACGAGCACGGCCAGAAAGTGGAGAAGGCGTCCGAGGCTGCGGGCCTGTCGCCGCAATCCTACGCTGACAAGGTCAGCCAGTCGTTCCGCGACCTGCTCGGCGCGATGAACTACAGCCCCGACAACTTCATCCGCACCACCGAGAAACGCCACCACGTCTCCTGTCAGGCGCTATGGGAGAAGCTCGTCGCCGCGGGCGACATCTATCTGGGCAAGTATGCCGGCTGGTACTCGGTGCGCGACGAGGCCTTCTACGCCGATGGCGAGACCGAGGTCGGCGCCGACGGCAAGCGGCGCGCCGGGCCGGTCGGCAACGAAGTCGAGTGGGTCGAGGAGCCGTCATATTTCTTCAAGCTCTCGCAGTGGGGCGATCGCCTGCTTGAGTTCTACGAAAGGAACCCGCGCTTCATCGCGCCAGACAGCCGGCGCAACGAGGTCATCAGCTTCGTAAAGGGCGGTCTGCAGGACCTCTCGGTGTCGCGCACCAGCTTCTCCTGGGGCGTGCCGGTGCCGGGCGATCCCAAGCACATCATGTATGTCTGGCTGGATGCGCTCACCAACTACATCACGGAGTGCGGCTACCCCGACACGACCAATCCACTGTGGCGCTTTTGGCCGGCCGACCTTCATATCGTCGGCAAGGACATCATCCGCTTTCATTGCGTGTACTGGCCGGCCTTCCTGATGTCGGCGGGCGTGGCGCCGCCCAAGCGGGTCTTCGCCTCGGGCTGGTGGACGACCGAGGGACAGAAGATCTCGAAATCTCTCGGCAACGCCATCGATCCAGTCGCCGTGACGACGGAGTTCGGGCTCGATCCGGTGCGCTACTTCTTGTTGCGCGAAGTGCCGTTCGGCAATGATGGCGACTTTCAGCGCCGCGCGCTGATCGGCCGTCTCAATGCCGACCTCGCCAACGCCTATGGCAATCTCTGCCAGCGCGTGCTGTCAATCGTCGCCAAGAATTGCGGCGAAAAGATTCCCCTCAGAGGCACGCTCGTGGGAGCCGACACGCCGCTGCTCGACCGCGCCAAGGGACTGCTCGCCATCGTACGGGCCGAATTCGAGGAGCAGGCTTTCCATCGTGCACTGACCTCGATCTGGGAAGTGATCGCCGACGCCAACCGCTATGTCGATGCGCAGGCGCCGTGGGTCCTGGCCAAGACCGATCCGGTGCGGCGTGATACGGTACTCTGGGTGTTGGCCGAAACGATCCGGCGCGTGACGCTGCTGGTGCAGCCCTTCATGCCCGACTCGGCCGCCAGGATCCTCGACCAGCTCGCCGTGCCGGCCGAAAGCAGGGCGTTTGCGGCCTTCGACGACGAGCTGAAATCCGGCGTCCTGTTGCCCAAACCGCAGGGCGTGTTCCCGCGTTTCGTCGAGCCCAAGGCTGCGAGCTGACATGCTGATCGACAGTCACTGCCACCTTGATTTCCCCGAGCTCGCCAACGACGAGGCGGGCGTGCTGGCGCGCGCCCGCGCCGCGGGTGTGTCCGGCATGCTGACCATCGGCACGCGCCTCGACCAGTTCGAGCGCGTGCGCGCCATCGCCGAGCGCCACGAGAACGTCTGGTGTTCGGTCGGCGTTCACCCGCACGAGGCGAAGGAGGAGGGGCAGCACGCCCCCGATCGCCTGGTCGAGGCGACGCGCCATCCCAAGGTTGTCGGTATCGGCGAGACCGGCCTCGACTTCTACTACGAGCACAGCCCGCGCGACGAACAGGTTGAGAGTTTCCGCACCCACATCGCGGCCGCCCGGGAGACCGGCCTGCCGCTGATCGTCCACACCCGCGACGCCGACGCCGAAACCGGCGAAATCCTTGAGGAGGAATTCCGCAAAGGCGCCTTCACCGGCCTGATCCACTGCTTCAGCTCGGGGCCCGACGTGGCGCGACGGGCGCTGGCGCTCGGTCTTTACATTTCGATTTCCGGCATTGTGACCTTCAAGGCCGCCGAGCCCCTGCGCGCCATCGTCCGCGACATCCCGCTAGACCGGCTGCTGGTCGAGACCGACTCGCCCTATCTTGCGCCGGTTCCCAAGCGCGGCAAGACCAACGAGCCCGCGTTCGTCGCCCACACTGCTGCCAGGGTCGCCGAGCTGAAGGGTATCGACATGACCGAGCTGGGAGCCGCGACTACCGACAATTTCTTCCGGCTGTTCGCCAAGGCACAACGCGCCCAGGCGGAGCGCGCGCAGTGCGGGTGACCATCCTGGGCTGTGGCACCTCGGGCGGCGTGCCGCGTCCTGGCGGCAAGGACGGGCTGGGCGAGTGGGGGGCAGCCAATCCCCATGACCTTCGCAACCGGCGCCGCCGCTGCTCGATCCTGGTCCAGGACAGGGGCAAGACCGTGTTGGTCGATACGTCGCCGGACATCCGCACTCAGTTGCTCGACGCCCGGGTCGAACGGGTCGACGCCGTGGTCTGGACTCACGATCATGCCGACCAGGTCCATGGCATCGACGACATGCGCCCCTTTGCGCGTCGGCAGGGTGAAATCGAGTGCTGGGCCGATCAGCGGACCTACGGCGTTCTGCTGCAGCGCTTCGGCTACTGTTTCGAGGCTGAGCCTACCGGCCACTACAAACCGATCTATCGGCGGAACCTGATCGAGGGGCCGTTCGAGGCGGCAGGATTGCCCATTACCCCGTTTCCTCAGGACCATGGCAGTGTAGCGTCGCTCGGCTTCCGCTTCGGCCGGATCGCCTATGCCAACGACGTCGTGGCGCTGCCGGACGAGGCTTTCGCCATCATGTCGGGTGTCGAGATCCTGATAGTCGATGCCATGCGCTACCGGCCGCATCCCACTCACGCCCACCTTGATCTGGCGCTGCAATGGATCGAGCGGGTGGCGCCGAAACGGGCGTTTTTGACCAACCTCGACCTCGATATGGACTATGCTGAACTCGATCGCCGAACGGCGGCTCATATCCAGCCCTGTTACGATGGGCTCGTGATCGAAGTTGATGGAGAATAAGTAAATAATATCAATATGATATATATGTTTTTTCCTCTACTAGATGAACTGAGACAAAAGGAGTCCGCCCGGCGTCTTTTCCTAGCGGCGGCGCTGGCGCTGTGTTGGCTGCCCGGGGCGGCACTGGCGGACGGCGATCTCGATGCCGGTGGGCTGGCCTTCAAGGACTTTGCAGTTCCCGACAACGGCGCGAGCTTCAATCGCGGCGATCCGATGTTTGCCGGCGGTCCCAATCAGGTGAGTTCGCGGGTGCTGGCGATCGACACAACCAACAGCCTGGCCCGAGTCCGCTTTGACGCGATCAGGGTCGAGGTGACGTTGCCGTTGGGCTGGCAGGCGACCGAGGACTGGGAGCGCGGCGTCGGCTACAGCGGCGACCGCCGCTACCGCCTGATCGTATGGCGTGTCGATTTCGACTTCGAGGGCGTGAAGGATGCCGAGCACTACGCGGCGACCAAGAGCGGCTCGATCCGGGCCCGGCGACCGACCGTCCGGGCGCAAGCCCGCAAGCTCAGCGATGGCTCATTCCTGATTGTCTACGAGAATGTCCAGCCAAGCCAAGGCGATGGCGGCGGCTCTCGCGTGGTATTCGATCTGATGACACCCAATCCGCGTAATCCGAAGGAGGGCGTCCTGATGACCTTGGGTGTGCCGGCTAGCGACTCTGCTCGTGGGTTAAAGTTGATGGCACTCCTAAAGTCAAAACTTCGTATAGACTGGTAATTCCCTATTATAACTGAAATATTGGTATTTGTCATAATATATATTATACGATAGCAGGTATCTGGGTAAAGCAGCATGGCGTCCGACCGTCCCACCGCGGCATCGCTCCCGAAAGAGCCGTTGGCACGCCTCCTCGCAGTCATGGCGTGGCTGCGCGACCGCCAGCATGGATGTCCCTGGGACATCGAGCAGACCTTCCGGACCATCGCGCCCTATACGATCGAGGAAGCCTACGAGGTCGCCGACGCCATCGACCGCGACGACATGCCAGCGCTCAAGGAGGAACTGGGCGATCTGCTGCTTCAGGTCGTCTACCACGCCCAGATGGCCAGCGAGGCCAAGGCTTTTGGCTTCGCCGACGTCGCGACAGCGATTGCCGACAAGATGGTCGACCGCCATCCGCACGTCTTTGGCGACACCAAGGTGGCGGACGCCGATGCCCAGACCGTGTCCTGGGAGGCACGCAAGGCGGCCGAACGCGCGACCAGCCAAACCGGCACCGGAGCGCTGGATGGGGTGGCTCGCGCCCTCCCCGCCCTCCTGCGCGCCGAAAAGATCCAAAAGCGGGCGGCCCGGGTCGGCTTTGACTGGAAGGAAACCGGTCCGGTGATCGACAAGATCGAGGAAGAGCTGGGCGAGCTGAGAGCCGAACTTGTGGCCGGCGTGCTTGACCAGGCACGGCTGGCCGACGAATTGGGCGACGTCCTGTTTGCCGTCGCCAATCTGGCGCGTCATTGCAAGGTCGACCCCGAGTCCGCGCTGCGCTCGGCCAACGACAAGTTCGAGCGCCGCTTCCGTTATATCGAACAGCGCCTGGCCGCACAGGGCCGCAAGCCCGCCGACGCCACGCTCGAGGAAATGGAAGCCCTATGGCAGGAGGCGAAGACCGGAAGCTAGGCAGGCTTCGAAAGCAGAGGCATCTGCAGCTTCTCGAACATCGCCCGGACTTCCGCCAGCACAGCCGCCGAGGATGACCCGATGATTCCGGCGTGGATGTTCTGGGCCGGCGAATAGGGCGCGCCATCGAAACGCAGAGCGTAGCCGCCCGCCTCCTTCAGCATCAGCGCGCCTGCGGCATGATCCCACGGCTTGGCCCGGCGGTAGAGGCTGAAGCTCGCCCGGCCCGCCAGAATGTCGATGTATTCGATGCCGGCGCAACCCAACGACAGAATCTTGCCCAGTCGGCCGCGCTGCGCGTCCGGCAGTTCGCGATCGAAGGTCTTGCGCACCTTGTAGCCGACATAGCCAGAGGGCTTCGCGACGACGGCGCCGTGGACGCGCTTTCCATTCAAGGTCACGCCCTGCCCCTCGATCGCGACGGTCAAGCGATTGCCGGGTACATCGAGGATCCAGCCGGCAATCGTCTGGGCGTTGCGCACCAGAGCGACAATGACGGCGAAGGTATCCTTGCCGGCGGCAAAGTTCGCCGTGCCGTCGAGCGGATCGACGATCCAGCAGGCCTCGTTCGGCCGTCCGATCAGGTCGAGGAGGCTCGCGTCGTTCTCCACTGCCTCCTCGCCTACCACCGGCACGCCAGGCAGAATCTTCGCCAGGCCGGAGGCCAGGCGCTGCTCGGCCGCAAGGTCAGCCACGGTGACGAAGTCACCGGGTCTCTTGAGGCGGACATCGTCCTTGGAGAGCTTGCGGAAGCGCGGCAGCAACTCCGTTGCCGCCGTCTCGCGGATCAGTTCGGCGACGCGTTGCGAATCGCCGGCACCGAGCATCGGCCCTAGCCGACGACGCCGAACAGGTCCTCTTCCTTCAGGATCACGTGATCGGTGCCGTCGAGCTTAACTTCAGTGCCCGACCACTTGCCGTAGATCACGGTGTCGCCGACCTTCACGCCGAGCGGCTCCAGGCGACCGTCTTCCAGGCGCTTGCCCTTGCCGACGGCAACGACCTTGCCCTGCATGGGCTTTTCCTGCGCGGTGTCGGGAATGATGAGACCGCCCTTGGTGCGGGTTTCGGCTTCGATCGGCTTCAACAGCAGCCGATCATGCAACGGCTTGAATTTCATGATGGTTCCTTCGTTGGGATGGGCCCGCTTATAGAAAGCGAGCCGGCCGGGTGTCAACGCGCCAGCCGGCGGTCGAACTGGGCCGAAGCTGCGGCATCCAGAGCCACCGTCAGGCGGGCCATTTCGCCATCGTCGTGCCGGCTGCGGACCTCGCCATGGCGGTAGAGCCAGGCAATCGTGGCGCCGTCGCTGAGCGGGATGGTGACCTCTCTGGGTGCACCCTCCTTGCCGAGGAAATCGCCGATGGCCGCCAGGAACTGGTCGACGCCCTCGCCGGTCAAGGCGGAGACCGGAAATTGTCGCGCCCGCTCGGCGCCTGTGGAGGCGCGAGCCTCAAGCGTGCGTCGCCGGTCGGCGGACAGCGCGTCAATCTTGTTCAGTGCCTCGACGAGCGGCGTGCCGGCCCCCTCCTCGATGGCGCCGATGTCGCGCAGCACATCCTCGACGTCGGAGCGCTGACGTTCGCTGTCGGGATGGGCGATGTCGCGGACATGGACGATCAGGTCGGCCTCGATCACCTCTTCCAGGGTGGCCCGGAAAGCGGCCACGAGATGGGTCGGCAGATCCGAGACGAAGCCGACCGTGTCGGAGATCACGCAGTCCTTGCCATTGGGCAGCTTGATCGACCGCATGGTCGGATCGAGCGTAGCGAACAGCAGGTCCTTGGCCGTCACGCTGGCGCCCGACAGGCGATTGAACAACGTCGATTTGCCCGCATTTGTGTAACCGACCAACGCCACCGTCGGCAGCCGCGCCTTTTTGCGCCCGACGCGATTGACCGCACGGGTCCGGCGCACGCCCTCGAGGTCGCGCTTGATCCTCACGATGCGCTCGCCGATCAACCGGCGGTCGATCTCGATTTGGGATTCACCAGGGCCGCCGAGGAAGCCGAAGCCGCCGCGCTGGCGTTCCAAGTGGGTCCACGACCGGACCAGCCGGCCCCGCTGATAGTCAAGCGCCGCCAATTCGACCTGGAGGCGTCCTTCATGGGTGCGGGCACGGGCGCCAAAAATTTCCAGAATGAGCCCGGTGCGGTCGATGACCTTGGTCTGCCAGGCCTTTTCAAGGTTGCGCTGTTGCACGGGCGTCAGCCGGTCGTCGACGATCACCAGGCCGATACCGTGCTCCTCCACCGCCCCCTTGATCCGCTCGACCACACCCTTGCCGATCAGGGTGGCGGGCGTCAGCCGGCGCAGCGGCGCGGTCTGCGCCAACCGGACATCGAGGTCGATCGCGCGGGCGAGGCCCACGGCTTCCTCGAGTTTGGATTGGCTGTCGCGCTCCTCGCCGCGGCCGCCCGAGACATAGGGCGACACCACCGCGGCCACGGTCGCCGGTCGCATGGTCTCCTGTGGCGTGCGTTTGCGCCTCTCGTGCCCGTTGAGCTCGATACCGTCGTCGTTCAAGTCAGCCTGCGGCCTCGGCTTTGTCGCCGTCGAACAACTGGACCGGCGTTACCGGCATGATGGTCGAGATCGCGTGCTTGTAGACGAGCTGCGAATGACCATCCCGGCGCAGCAGCACCGAAAAGTTGTCGAACCAGGTAACGATTCCCTGCAATTTTACGCCGTTCACCAGGAAAATCGTGACGGGTGTCTTGTTCTTGCGCAGATGGTTCAGGAAGACGTCCTGAACGTTTTGTGCCTTTTCGCTCATGTTCTTGGCCTCTTGCTGGGCATCCGGCCGCCGTTAAGCGGCCGTTTGGGGGTACGGGTCTCTACCCGCTACCGAGTTACAACAAATATAGGCGACGTTCGGGTCAAAGCAATGCCGCCAACTCATGACAATTACGAGCCTGCAGACGTGGTGGATACTCCTGTAACCGGTCCGACAATTGTGCCTCGCCGCCGACTAGAACCGGTAAACAGCCGGCGGCATGCGCACACTTGAGATCGGCCGGGGTATCCCCCACCATCCATACGGTCTCGTCAGGCGCAATTCCCGTGCCGTCCAGGGCCATGTAGATCGGGTCGGGGGCCGGCTTGTCGTGCTTGGCGTCCTTGGCCCCGACCGCCCGGGATATCCACCGATCCCAACCGAGATGAGCTACCTCAATGCGCAGGTTTTTCCCGACCTTGTTGCTGACCACGGCGACATAGCAGCCGGCCTCGCGACAACGTGCCAGCAGCTCGTCAGCGCCGGGCAGCGGCTCCAGCCGCTCCAGATGGATGCGATAGAAGGTCTCGAAGAACACACGCTCGGCTTCTTCGGCGCGGAGCCCGAACAGGGCCGGAAAGACGTCGCGCAGCGAGCCATGTGCGCGGTCGCGCACTTCGTCGGCGGTCCATGGCGTTTGGCCCAGCGCCGTGAAGGTGTCGTGGTAGCACTCGACAATGGTCGGCCAGGTGTTGACCAGCGTGTTGTCCCAGTCGAACAGGACCGCCCGTGGCCGCTTCAGCCCGGCCGGCAGGCTCACGTGACTGCCTCGCCGGCCGCCGCGAAGCGCACGTACTCCTCGCGCAAGCGTCGCGCGGTCACGCCGGGCTTGCCGTCGCCCACCGCCTCGCCGTCGATCTTCACGACGGGTGTAACGAACGACGTCGCGCTGGTAATGAATGCCTCCCTCGCCCGCTTGGCTTCGACCAGCGTGAAGGGCCGCTCGACGAATTTGAGTTGCAGCGCGTTGGCGAGCGACTTCAACGTTTGACGCGTGATACCAGCCAGTATGCCGTGATCGGTATGACGGGTCACAAGCTCACCAGCCGATGTCACGATCCAGGCATTGGTCGAGGCGCCCTCGGTGACGCAGCCGTTGCCGTCGATCAGCCAGGCTTCGTAGGCCCCACTCTCTCTCGCCGCCTGCTTGGCGAGCACGTTGGGCAACAGGGCTACGGTCTTGATGTCGCACCGGTCCCAACGGATATCGGGTTGGCTCTTGATCGCAACGCCCGGCCCCGGATCGGCCTCGGCCCGTTTGGCGTTCTTGGTCGTGAGCACCAGCGCCGGCTTGACCGGAGTCGTTGGGAATGCGTGATCGCGCCGGGCGACGCCGCGCGTCACCTGCATGTAGACCAGGCCGTCGCGCAGGCGGTTGCGACGCATCAGCTCACGGATGATGAATCCCAGCGTGGCGCGTGACACTGGCCAGGCGATCCTGAGCTCGCGCAACGACCGATCGAGGCGGTCGATGTGGGGACCCTCGTCGATCAGCCTGCCGTCGCGCACGCCTACGACTTCGTAGACACCGTCGGCGAGCTGATAGCCGCGATCCTCGATATGAACGCTGGCCTGGCGATGTTCGACATAGCGGCCGTTGACGTAGGCATAACGCGCCATGACACACTCCTTCGCCGGCTCAGCTCGCGGGATCCGAGTTGCGCTCATCGGGCGCGCCACCGTGAAGGCCGAGCGATTTCAGCTTGCGATGCAGTGCCGACCGTTCCATGCCGACGAATGTCGCGGTACGCGAAATATTGCCGCCGAATCGCGTCACCTGTGCCAGCAGATACTCCCGTTCGAACACCTCGCGCGCATCACGCAGCGGCAACTGCATGATCTCGCCGCCCTTCTCCCAGCGCAGCACCGAGGGCGCATCCTCGCTGACGTCGCTCGGCAGAACATCGGCGCGGATCGGCCCGCCACCGGCCGGCGCCAGGATGAGCAGCCGCTCTATGACGTTGCGCAATTGGCGCACGTTGCCGGGCCAATCGTGGCCTTGCAGAGCCGCCAGCGTATCCTCGCCGATCGTGCGTGTCGGCAGGCCGGTAGCGTCGGCAACGCGCTTCAGGAGGTCGGCCGCCAGCTCGGGGATATCCTCGCGGCGCTCGCTGAGTGGCGGTATGCGCAGCGACACGACGTTGAGGCGGTGGAAAAGCTCTTCGCGGAACTGGCCGGCGGCAATTTCCTCCGGCAGCGCGTGCGTCGTCGAGGCAAGCACGCGTACATCGACCTCGACCCGCGTCTTGCCGGCGTCGCGGCCGTATGATTGCTCCTGGAGCACGCGAGCCAGCTTGCTTTGCAGGACCACCGGCAGGTCGGCGACCTCCTTCAGGAGCAATGTGCCGCCATGGGCCAGTTCGAAGGCGCCCGAGACCCGCAGCGCGTCGCCGTCGGTCTCGCCGTCGGTGCCGAACAGCTCGATCTCCAGACGCTCGGCCGGCAGGGCTGCGCAATTGACCACGACGAACGGACTGTCGGCGCGTTTCGAGCCCTGGTGAATCAACCGGGCGACGGTCTCCTTGCCGGCGCCGGACGATCCGGTGATCAGCACGCGGCTGCCGGTCGGCGCCACGCGCTCGATCTGGGTGCGGACATTGCCGGCGAGCCCGGAGACGCCGACGAAGGTCACCTCGCCGCCGGCCCGGCGGCGCAAGGTGACGTTTTCGCGTCTCAAACGATCAGCCTCTACGGCGCGATCGACGACCAGCAGGAGCCGGTCGGCCTTGAACGGCTTTTCGACAAAGTCGTAGGCGCCGGTCTTGATGGCGGAGACGGCCGTGTCGATGGTTCCATGGCCGCTGATCATCACCACCGGGATCGGCGGGTCCTCGCGGCGGATGACATCGAGGAGCTGCAGCCCGTCGAGTTCGCTGCCTTGCAGCCAAACGTCGAGGATGACCAGCGCGGGCCGGCGCTGACGCACCGCATCGATCGCCTCGGTGCTGTTATGGGCGCGACGCGCGGTGTGGCCTTCATCCTCGAGGATGCCGGCGATCAGCGTGCAGATGTCACGTTCGTCATCGACGATCAGAATATCGTGGCCCATGGCTCTTCAAACAGTCCGCGACGAACTCGGCGGGTTATTGTGCGGCTGTCGCATGTGGGTGAGCCGACGCGATTTCCTTCGCGTCTCGCCGGAATACCAGACTGACGCGCGCGCCGCCACCCTCGCGGTCGTCGAGTGCAAGATGTCCGCCGTGATCCTCCATGATCTTCTTGACGATGGCGAGGCCGAGCCCGGTGCCCTTGCCGCGCGTCGTCATGTAGGGTTCGGTGAGCCGCTCGCGCCCCTCCTCCGGCAATCCCTTGCCATTGTCTTCGACCGTGATGCGCACGATCGCGCCGTCATCGTGCAGGGTGAGCGAAATTTCTCCCGGCGGCAGCGTCGTGCCGGGCGTGGCCTCCCGGCCCTCGATCGCTTCGGCGGCGTTCTTGAGGATGTTGGTGAGCACCTGGCCAATCTGCCGGCGATCGCAGATCAGGGAGACCGGGCGGTCGGGCAATTTAGCGTGATAGCGGATGTCGGTATTGCCGCTGCGCTGCAGGAACAGCGCCTGTTGGCAAAGTTCCTTGGCATCCTCGGGTTGCACCGTGGGCCGCGGCATGCGGGCAAAGGAGGAGAATTCGTCAACCATGCGCCCGATGTCGCCGACCTGGCGAATGATGGTGTCGGTGCAGATCGAGAAGGTTTCGGGATCTTCCTTTATCTGCTTCAGATATCTCCGCTTCAACCGTTCGGCAGAGAGCTGGATCGGCGTCAGCGGATTCTTGATCTCGTGCGCAATGCGCCGCGCCACATCGCCCCAGGCAGCCATGCGTTGCGCCGACATCAGGTCGGTCACATCGTCGAATGTGACGACGGATCCCGCATCCGACGCAGCGCTGATGCGAACCAGCAGGATGCGACGCGAGCCGCGCTGCAGGATCTCGACCTGGCCCTGGGTGACGCGGCCGGGTCGCTCGGCTGCCTGGACGACAAGCGGTGTCACTTCCGGCATCACGTCGATCAGCGGCCGACCGAGCACGCCGTCCTCGGGCAATGCAAGCAGCTCAAGCGACGAACGGTTGCTACGCAAGACGATGCCGGCGGCGTCGACGCTCAGCACTCCGGCTGAAACACCGGCCAGCACCGCGTCGGTCAGCCGGCGGCGGGTATCGAGTTCCTTGTTGGCGTCCACCAGTTCGCCGCGCTGCTGTTCGATCTGGCTGGTCATGCGGTTGAACGAGCGGGCAAGCTGGCCCAACTCGTCGTTGGGCGGCCCCTCTTCGACGCGCGCCCCCAGGTCACCGCCGCGTACCCGTTCGGCCGCAGCCATCAGGCCGCCGATCGGCTCCGTCAGGCGCGTAGCAAACAGGATCGCCAGCCACACTGCCGCCAGAAGCATCAGCAGCGCGATTGCGCCGCAGACCACGAAGATGATGAGCTGGCCGCGGCGCAACGCTTGTTCGATCTGCGAATAGAACTTGCCAGCGAACTCGATGCTCTTGATGTAGTCGACGACCCTGAGGTCGACGGCATGACCCGTCACCAGGAACAGGGGTTCATCGATGAACAATTGCATGACGAAGTAGGCGCCGACCTCCGACTCGAACTGCACAGGGCCGCCCTTGCTGACGGCTTGCCAGAGAAACCGGGCCGGCGGCACAGGATTGGCGATGCCCTCAAAATCGGGCGATTTGGCCTGAGCAACGAGGCCCTTGTCGGCGTCGATCACCGCCGCCTCGATGATGGCACGGCCTACAATCAGCCGATCGAGCAGCCTGGTCGTCTCTTCACGGTCGCGCAGCGCGTCGATGCCGGCGGATTGCAGCGGGCCGGAGATCGCAGCGATGTCGCGCAGAATCTCGTCCTCGCGCGCGCGGCGGACCGGCTCCCCGATCGTCCGGGCGGCCTCGTAGGAGGCCTGCGACGGCTTCACGACGAAGTCGGTCAGGTTGATGACCAGCAATGAAAGGATAATTGTGACGATGACGGTCGGCGTGACGGTAAATACGCAACACATCAGCACAAGCCGCATGTGGAGACGCGACCCGGCGGCGCCGCGCCGACGGTCCAGCCAGAGTTGCGTCAACCGCACCGCAAGGACCACCACCAAGGCAACGGCGATGACGAGATCGGCTACCAGCAGACCGGTCATCCATCCGCTGGTTGCGACGGCAGTCGGTGCCAAGCCGGCGAGCCAGGCATAGGTGGCCGCGCCCGCTGCGATGGCGAGCACGGCGAGCGACACCGCGGCAAAGCGGCCGATCAGGCCACGGCCGACCGCGCCCATCCTGTCGCCTAAGCGTGAAACGCCTAGCGAAACTGTCACCAAGTCACCCGCCTCGGCGAACCTGCGGCGTGCGAACCACGGGGACGTCGAGGTCCTTGATCTTCTTGCGCAACGTATTGCGATTGAGCCCCAGGAGACGGGCTGCGCGCAACTGATTCCCGCGTGTTGCCCCAAGCGCGAGGGATAACAGCGGCCGCTCGACCTCGGAAATGACACGATCGTACATGCCGTCCGGCGGCAGGCGGTCGCCATGGGCGGCGAACATGGCCTGGAGGTGGCGGTCGACCGCGTCGGTCAGGGTGGCGTCGGAAGCCGCCAGCCCGTTGCCGGCCATTTCCGGTTCGGGCGCCAGGATGGCATCAGCGAGTTCGGCCTCGATGGTTTCGAGCCCGATCACCTCCTCCGAGTAGAGGGCGGACAGGCGGCGGACGAGGTTCTCGAGCTCACGCACATTGCCCGGCCAGCGATGCTGGCGCAGGCGCGTCATGGCGTCGGGCGACAAGACCTTGGTCGGCAGTCCGTCGACGGTGGCGGCGCGGAGGAAGTGGTTGGTCAGTTCGGGAATATCGTCGAGACGCTCGCGGAGCGGCGGCAGGCGGATCGGCACGACATTGAGACGATAGAAGAGATCCTCGCGAAAAAGACCCTGCTGGATCAACCGGCGCAGGTCGCGATGGGTCGCCGCCACGATCCGGACGTTGGCCTTGATCGGCGTACGTCCGCCGACCGTCATGTACTCGCCTTCCTGCAGGACGCGCAGGAGGCGGGTCTGCGCCTCCGGCGGCATGTCGCCGATCTCGTCGAGGAAAAGCGTCCCTCCCGAAGCCTGCTCGAATTTTCCTGACGACCGCTGGACCGCGCCGGTGAAGGCACCGCGCTCATGGCCGAACAATTCGCTCTCGATCAGTTCGCGCGGGATCGCGGCCATGTTGAGCGCGACGAACGGGCCTTTGCGCCGTTTGCCGTAGTCGTGCAGCGCGCGCGCCACGAGTTCCTTGCCAGTGCCCGACTCGCCGGTGACCATCACGGTGAGGTCGGTGGCCATCAGGCGGGCCAGTGCCCGGTAGATTTCCTGCATCGCCTGCGAGCGGCCGATCAGCGGCAAGCGCTCGCTCTCCTCCGGCGGGTGAGAGCCGCGAGGCATCGACGCGGCCGGCGCCGACAGCGCCCGGTTCACGACCGAGACCAGCTCGTTGAGGTCAAACGGCTTGGGCAGGTATTCGAAAGCACCGCGCTCGGTGGCTCGCACCGCCGTCAGCAGGGTCGACTGGGCGCTCATGACGATGATACGGAGGTCGGGTCGGAGCTTGCGGATGCGCGGCACGAGGTCGAGGCCGTTCTCGTCGGGCATCACCACGTCAGTGATGACGAGTTGCCCCTCGCCTTCCTGAACCCATTGCCACAGCGTCGCCGCCGCGCCGGTGCTGCGCACGGTATGCCCTTGGCGGCCAAGCGCCTGATGCAGGACAGTGCGGATCGCGCGGTCGTCGTCGGCGACGAGGATGGTGGCGGCGGTACTCATGGGGCAACCTGCATCGGCAACATCACCCGGAAGGTCGTCCGGCCGGGTTCGCTGTCATACTCGATGGCCCCGCCGTGGTCGTTGACGATCTTGGCCACCAGCGCGAGGCCGAGGCCGGTGCCGGTGGGCTTGTTGGTGATGAAGGCGTCGAACAGATGGGAGCGGATTTCATCCGAAACACCGCGGCCGTTGTCGCGTACCGACACGACCAGCGGCAGATTCACCCTCGCCTGCTGGCCAGGTACGGCGAGCCGCAGGCCGTGGCGAAAGGCCGTCGAGAGCTCGATCTCGCGCTCGCCCTCGCCCGGTACCTCGCAGGCATTCTTGACCAGATTCAGAAAGACCTGAATGAGCTGGTCGCGGTCGCCGAACACATCAGGCAGCGACGGATCGTAGCTTTCGACAAATCGCACGTTCTTGCCGAAACCGTTCTGTGAAATGCGGCGGACGTGGTTCAGCACCTGGTGGATGTTGAGCGGGCCGCGCTCGATCGGGCGGCCGTCGGCGAAGGCCTCCATGCGATCAACCAGCGCAACGATACGGTCGGTCTCCTCACAGATCAGGTTGGTTAGCTCGCGCTCGCTGTCGGGAACGGACTGCTCAAGGAGCTGGGCGGCGCCGCGGATGCCCGACAGCGGGTTCTTGACCTCGTGCGCCAGCATGGCCGCCAGTGCGCTTACCGAGCGGGCGGCGCTGCGATGCGACATCTGGCGGTCGATGTTGCGCGCGATCGACTGCTCGACCAACGACACCGCGACCAGGCCGTCGCTTTCCACGATCGGCGACAGGCGGAGCGCGCAAAAGCGATTGCCGATGCGCGGCGAGGCAAGCGTGACGCCGTTCTCGGCGACGGCGCCGCCGGTCGCCAGGACTTGCTCGAGAAGGGAGAAGAGCGGCGTGTCCTCGGGCATGAATTCGCTGAGCGGATGGCCGACCAGGCGCGCCCGGCCGACGCCGAAGAACTGCTCGGCCGAGAGGTTGGCGTAATGGATGCCTCCCGAGGCATCGACCACGACCACCGCCTCGGAAAGCGAGTCGAGGATCGAGCTCGGGAACTGATCTGACATCACGCCGGATCGCTTGAGGGTGCGTACGACCATGTCACGCTGCCTGCTGGTCGAGAGCGGGCAGGAAGAACGCCGCAAGCATCGACCGCACCTTGCCCGGATCGGCCTCGCGGTTGACCGTCGCGCGGAAATCAGCCGACGCCGGCAGTCCCTTGGAGTACCAGCCGAGATGCTTGCGCGCCATGCGCACGCCGGTCTCCAGTCCATAGTGGGCGAGCATCGCCTCGTAATGCGTGCGCACGGTGGTGTATTGCGTGGCGAGCGACGGATCGGGCAGCCGCTCGCCGGTGCGAAGATAGTGGATCGCCTGGTTGAGGAACCACGGTCGCCCGTAGGCGCCACGCCCGATCATCACGCCGTCGGCGCCGGATTGCTCCAGCGCCCGATCGACGTCGTCGAGCGTATTGATGTCGCCGTTGGCGATCACCGGCAGCCTGGTCGAGGCCTTGACCTCGCGGATGAAGGCCCAGTCGGCGTGACCGTCGTAGAACTGGCAACGGGTGCGGCCATGGACGGTGAGCATCTGGATGCCGCACTGCTCGGCGATACGCGCGAGATTGGGGGCGTTGCGATTGTTCGAGTCCCAGCCGGTACGCATCTTGAGCGTCACCGGCAGCTTCACGGCCCTGACCGTGGCCTCGAGGATCCTGGCGGCATGCACTTCGTCGCGCATCAGCGACGAGCCGGCATGGCCGTTCACCACCTTCTTCACCGGGCAGCCGAAATTGATGTCGATGATCGCGGCACCCCGGTCTTCGTTGAGCTTGGCGGCCTCGGCCATGACCTCGGGCTCGCAGCCGGCGAGCTGGACCGACATCGGGAATTCTTCCGGTGAGTTCTTGGCCATCAGCAGTGTCTTGCGGTTCTCGCGCACCATTGCCGCCGAGGCGATCATCTCGGAAACGACCAGGCCTGCACCGCCCCGCTTCACCATCTGACGGAAGGGCATGTCCGTGACGCCTGACATCGGCGCCAGAATCACGGGATCTTCGAGATGGACCGGACCGATATCGACGGGGAGAAGACGGGCTGAGCTGGCCATACGGTTTGATCAGTTTATGGGCAAGTTGTGCAGTGCACAATAATTGGGCCGAGCAATAGCGGGTCCGGCTGGCCCATGCAAGAGGACGAAGTGCGCCCCCGCTAAGTCGATGTTATCTAACCTCTCGTGCCGACTTGTACCGCCCTTATCGTTGCCGCAGGCCGGGGGAGCCGCTTCGGCGGGCCCCTGCCCAAGCAATATGCCCTGTTGGGTGGCCAATCGGTTCTGCGCCTTACACTGAGGGCTTTTCAGGCCACTCCAGACATCGGCTTCCAGCGGGTGGTAATCGCGCCGGGGGACGAGGCCCAATATGAGGCCGCTTCGGCCGGCTTGGACCTCCCGCCGCCGGTCTTGGGCGGTCTCAGCCGCCAGCAGTCCGTCCTGAATGGTCTCGAGGCTCTCGCCGGCGACGCACCCGATTTGGTCGCCATCCACGACGCCGCTCGGCCGTTCGTACGGCCTGTGGATATCTCGGCTTGCCTCGCCGCGGCCTCGATGCCGGGGATCGACGGCGCCGTACTCGGCGTACCTCTGGCGGATACCCTGAAACGCGTCGATGGCGACGGCGCCATTTTCGGGACGGTATCGCGCGCCCACCTCTGGCGAGCGCAGACGCCGCAGATCTTCCGCTTTGCCTCGCTGCTCACCGCGCACCGCGCGGCAGCGGCGCTGGGCGCCGACGAGGCGACGGCCCTCACCGACGATGCCGCCGTCGCCGAGCGCGCTGGATTGAAGGTCGTCATGGTCCCGGGCAGTGAAGACAACAGCAAGATCACCACGACCGAGGATCTGTTGCGCGCTTCGGTCGTAGAGACGCGCACCGCATTTGGTTTCGACGTCCACGGTTTCGGGCCGGGCAACGCCGTCATGCTGGGCGGCGTCGCTATCCCGCACGTGCAGGCGCTGGCCGGCCACTCCGACGCCGACGTGGCGCTGCACGCATTGACCGACGCGCTCCTGGGCACGATCGGCGCCGGCGACATCGGCCAGCACTTCCCACCCTCCGACCCGCAATGGCGCGGCGCCTCCTCCGACCGCTTTCTACGCCATGCCGTCGAGCTGGTGAGCACGCGGGGCGGCAGGATCGTCCATCTCGATCTTACCTTGATCTGCGAGGCCCCCCGCATCGGTCCCCATCGCGAGGCAATGGTCGGAAGTATTGCCCACATCGTCGGCGTCGATCGTGAGAGGGTGAGCGTGAAGGCAACCACGACCGAGGGTTTGGGCTTCACCGGCCGCCGCGAGGGTATCGCGGCTCAGGCCGTTGCCACTGTCGAACTTCCGAGAGGCTAGAGGAGCTGCATGTTCGATCACGAGCTGAGGGAAGCGGCGGAACGCGTGTTGACGTCCTGCCGGCAGCGCGGGCTGAAGGTCGTCACCGCCGAATCCTGCACCGGCGGGCTGGTTGCCGCGGCCATGACGGCGATTGCCGGCTCGTCCGACGTCGTCGATCGCGCCTTCATCACCTATTCAAACGAAGCCAAGCGCGAGATGCTGGGTGTGTCGTGGGATGCGCTGCTGGGGCATGGCGCAGTGAGCGACCCGGTGGCCCGCGCTATGGCAGCCGGCGCACTTGCCCGTTCGGATGCCGACATCGCGGTGTCGGTGACGGGCGTCGCGGGTCCCGGTGGCGGCAGTGCTGAAAAGCCCGTTGGACTGGTCCACTTTGCGGCGGTGCGAACCGGCATCGAGCCGATCGCCGAGCGTCACGTCTTTCCTGGAGACCGCGACGGTATCCGCCGCGTATCGGTGCTCACCGCACTGACGATGTTGGCGCTGCTGGCCGAACTCTAGGACGATTCCGTCATCGACGGGATCGCTCAGGCGCGTTCCGCCTTCGGCGGAGTCGCTCTAATTTTGCCGTGGAGCTGGGCAGCGCGGGCCTCGAAGGCCGAGACCATGCGCCTGGCTGCCTCGGCGAACAGCAGTCGCACGGTCTTCTGCAGCAAGATCGAACGGAACTCGAACTCCAGCGTGAAATCGATCAGCGTCCCCTCGGGATGCGGCTGGAACGACCAGTGGCTGGCCAGGTGGCGAAACGGGCCCTCGACGCCGATGGTGTCGATGCGTGGACCGCCGGCGGCATCGGGCGCCAGCGTGACGCGCGACACGAAATTCTCGTGGAACGGCCCGAACCCGATGGCCAGTTCGTCGAGTTCGACGTTGGGTTCTTCGCGGCGGCGTACCCGAGCGGCGGTGCACCACGGCAGGAACTCCGGGTAACGCGGAACGTCGGCGACCAGGTCGAAAAGCTGCCGGGGAGCGAAGCGCACGACGCGCCGCTCGGAATGACGGGTCACCACGGCGCACTCAGGTCTTGAGTTGGGCCGCCCGCGCCACGCGCAGCCGGGCAAAATCGTCACCCGCGTGATAACTCGAGCGCGTGAGCGGTGAAGCGGCGACCATCAGGAAGCCCTTGGCGCGGGCGAGCGACGCGAGCTCGTCGAACTCGGCCGGCGTCCAGAAGCGGTCGATCGGCGCATGCTTGGGCGTCGGCTGCAGATACTGCCCGACCGTGAGGAAATCGACGTCGGCGGCGCGCAGATCGTCCATGACCTGGAGGATTTCCTCGCGCGTCTCACCGAGACCGACCATCAGTCCGGACTTGGTGAACATCGCGGCGTCGATCTCCTTCACCCGCGAGAGCAGGCGCAGCGACGTGAAGTAGCGCGCGCCGGGCCGGATTGCGGGATAGAGCCGTGGCACCGTTTCAAGATTGTGGTTGAACACGTCCGGTCGCGCCGCGACGACCGCTTCGATCGCCCCCTCCTTGCGCATGAAGTCGGGCGTCAGCACTTCGATCGTGGTGGCCGGCGCCGACCGGTGGAGTGCGGCGATCACCGCCGCGAAGTGCCCTGCCCCGCCGTCAGCAAGATCGTCGCGGTCGACCGAAGTCACCACGGCATGACCGAGCCCCAGCTTGCCGACGACCTCGGCGATGTTGGCGGGTTCGTGCGGGTTGAGCGCGCCCGGCTTGCCGGTGGCGACATTGCAGAAGGCGCAGGCCCGGGTGCAGGTATCGCCCATGATCATGAAGGTTGCGTGCTTGTGCTTCCAGCACTCGCCGATATTGGGACAGGCCGCTTCCTCGCACACCGTGGTGAGGCCGTACTGGCGCATCAGCCGCTTGGTCTCGGCATACTGCGGCGAATTGGGCGCACGCACGCGAATCCAGTCGGGCTTGCGCTGGATGGGATTGTCCGGCCGGTGCGCCTTCTCGGGATGGCGCGCGGCTCGGCTCTGCGGGGGCTTGTCGAACGAGCCGTCCATAACGCCCTAGATATGGAGCGTCCGGCCGTAAGCCGCCAGTACGGACTCGTGCATCATCTCCGACAGAGTGGGATGCGGGAACACCGTAGCCATCAGCTCGGCTTCGGTAGTCTCGAGCGTCTTGGCAACGCTATAGCCCTGGATCAATTCGGTGACCTCGGCGCCGATCATGTGGGCGCCCAAAAGCTCGCCGGTCTTGGCGTCGAAGATCGTCTTGATGAAGCCCTCGGGCTCGCCGAGCGCAATCGCCTTGCCGTTACCGATGAAGGGGAACTTGCCGACCTTGAGCTGCAGGCCCTTGGCCTTGGCGGCCGCTTCGGTGAGGCCGATGCTGGCGACCTGCGGCTGGCAATAGGTGCAGCCCGGGATGTTCTCTGTCTTCATCGGGTGAACGCCTTTGACGCCTGCGATCTTCTCGACCACCAGCACGCCCTCGTGCATCGCCTTGTGGGCAAGCCACGGCGGGCCCGCGACGTCGCCGATGGCATAGACATTCGGTTCGCCGGTGAAGCCCCACTGATCGATGGCAATATGGGTCTTCTCGACCCTGACCTTGGTGCCTTCGAGGCCGAGCTTCTCGACATTGCCGACGATGCCGACGGCGCTGATCACGCGATCGACGGTGATGTCCTGGCTCTTGCCATCCGAGGTGATCGTGGCCGTGACGTTGTTGGCGCCCTTGTTCAGCTTGCTGACCGTGGCGCCGGTCAGGATTTTCATGCCCTGCTTCTCGAAGGCACGCTTGGCGAAGGCTGAAACCTCCTCGTCCTCAACGGGCAGGATGCGATCCAAAACCTCGGCGACGGTCACCTCGGCACCCATGGTGCGGTAGAAGCTCGCGAACTCGATGCCGATCGCGCCCGAGCCAATCACCAGCAGCGACTTGGGGAACTCCGGTGGCACCATCGCCTCCTTGTAGGTCCAGATGAGCTTGCCATCCGACTCCAGTCCGGGAAGCTGTCGCGCCCGCGCGCCGGTCGCCAGGATCACGTTCTTGTAGGTGAGCGTGGCGTTGCTCTTATCGTTCATCGTGACCGTGAGCTTGCCGCTTCCCGCAAGCTTGGCTGTGCCGTCGAACACCGTGACCTTGTTCTTCTTCATCAGGCCTTTGACGCCGTTGCTGAGCTGGCTCGCCACTTTGCGCGACCGCTCGACGATCTTCTTGGCATCGTAGGAAACGTCCTTCACCGACAGGCCAAAGGAATCGGCATGCTTGATGAGGCTGTAGACTTCCGCGGTGCGCAGCAGCGCCTTGGTCGGGATGCAGCCCCAGTTGAGGCAGATGCCACCCATATGCTCGCGCTCTACGACAGCGGTCTTCAGGCCGAGCTGGGCCGCCCGGATGGCGGCGACGTAGCCACCCGGCCCGCCGCCCACGACGATGATGTCGAAATTGGTCTCGGCCATGGTGCGCTCCTAGACCAGCATCGACGCCGGTTGCTCAACGTAGCTGCGCAGCGTCTGGAGGTATTGCGCACCCAGCGCGCCATCGACCACCCTGTGATCGACCGCGAGCGTGCAGTTCATCATGGTGCGGACGACCATCTGGCCCTTGCGCGCCACCACCCGCTCCTCACCCGCTCCGACAGCCAGGATCATCGCCTGCGGCGGGTTGATGATGGCGGCGAAGTCCTTCACGCCGAACATGCCGAGATTGGAGATGGTGAAGCCGCCGCCCTGGAACTCGTCGAGCTTGAGCTTGCCGACCTTGGCGCGCGCCGCGAGGTCCTTCATTTCGCTGGCGATCTGCGCCAGGCCCTTCATGTCGGCATTACGCACGATCGGCGTGATCAGCCCGCGGTCGGTGGCGACGGCGACGGAGACGTCGACTGCGCCGTACTGGATCATCTCGTCCTCGGTCCACGAGGCGTTGCAGTCCGGATGGTCGCGCAGCGCCTTGGCGCAGGCCTTGATCACCATGTCGTTGACCGAGACCTTGATACCCTTCTTCTCGGCGACTGTATTGATCGCCTGACGGGCGGCCAGCAGCGCATCGATCTCGAATTCGACGGTGAGGTAGAAGTGCGGCACGGTCTGCTTGGACTCGAGCATGCGCCGCGCGATCACCTTGCGGATCACCGTGTGCGGCACACGGGTGTCGCCCGGCGCCGTGACGATGGGCTGCGCCACGGCAGCAGCCCTTGGCCCCGGCGCAGCTGCGGGCGCCGCACCCGGCTTGGCACTCTCGACATCTGCCTTCACGATACGGCCGTTTGGCCCCGAGCCCTTGATGCCGGCGAGATTGACGCCCTTGTCGGCGGCAATGCGCTTGGCGAGCGGCGAGGCGAAGATGCGTGCGCCGCCGGACGCGGCAGCAGGCTGCGGTGCGGGAGCCGCCGGCTTGGGCGCTGGCGCTGCCGAAGTTGGCGCGGCGGGTTTCGGCGCCGGAGCAGCCGCAGGCGCTGCAGCGGCCACAGGAGGTCCCGATTTCTCGCCCTCTTCCAGCAGGACCGCGATGACGGCGTTCACCTTCACGCCCTCGGCGCCCTCGGGCACGACGATCTGGCCGATCCGCCCCTCGTCGACCGCTTCGACCTCCATGGTCGCCTTGTCGGTCTCGATCTCGCAGATCACCTGGCCGGACTTGACGGTGTCACCCGCCTTCACATGCCACTTGGCGAGTTTGCCCTCGGTCATGGTGGGCGACAGGGCGGGCATCAGGATGTTGATCGACATGATCTGTCCCCGCGCTCAGCGATTGCAGACCGCGCGGGCGGCCTCGACAATGGTCTCCTGTTGCGGCAGCGCCAGACGCTCGAGGTTCGCGGCATAGGGCAGCGGCACATCTAGCCCCGCCACGCGCTTGACCGGCGCGTCGAGCCAGTCGAAGGCATGCTCCATCATCAGAGCAGCGAGTTCCGAGCCGATGCCGGCGAAAGCCCAGCCTTCTTCGACCGACACCAGGTGGTTGGTCTTCTTGACCGAGTTGACGACGGTCTCGGTGTCGAACGGACGCAGGCTGCGCAAGTTGATGACTTCAGCGTCGATGCCCAGCTTGGCGAGTTCTTCGGCGGCGTGCAGCGCTTTGCCAACCATGATTGAGAAGGCAACGATGGTGACGTCCTTGCCGGCGCGTTCAATCTTGGCCTTGCCGATCGGCAGTACGAAGTCGGGATCTTCAGGCACGTCGAACGATTGGCCGTAGAGAATTTCGTTTTCCAGGAAGATCACTGGATTGGGATCGCGGATGGCGGCCTTCAGGAGGCCTTTGGCGTCGGCCGCGCTCCACGGCGCCAGTACCCGCAGGCCCGGAACGTGCGCATACCAGCTGGCGTAGCATTGCGAGTGCTGGGCACCGACGCGTGCCGCGGCTCCGTTGGGCCCGCGGAACACGATGGGCGATTTCATCTGGCCGCCCGACATGTAATGCGTCTTGGCGGCCGAGTTGATGATCTGGTCCATCGCCTGCATGGCAAAGTTGAAGGTCATGAATTCGACGATCGGCTTCAGCCCGCCGAACGCCGCACCGACACCAAGGCCCGCGAAGCCATGCTCGGTAATCGGCGTGTCGATCACACGCTTGTCTCCAAACTCCTCGAGCAGGCCCTGGCTTACCTTGTAGGCGCCCTGGTACTGCGCGACCTCCTCACCCATGAGGAAGACCTTGTCGTCCTTGCGCATCTCCTCGGCCATGGCGTCGCGCAGCGCCTCGCGCACGGTGAGGCGCACGGTCTTGCCTTTCCATTCCGGTTCGGCCGCCGGCGCCGAAGCCATCAGTGCCGGAGTTGCAGCAGCAGCACTCGCCGCCGCCGGCGCTACGGCTCTCGGCGGCGATGCAGGGGCCGCGGTGGGAACCGACTTGGCCACGTCGGCCGCGCTCTCGCCTTCGGCAGCAAGGATGCAGATCGGCGTGTTGACGGCAACGCCTTCGGTGCCCTCGGCGACGAGAAGTTGTGCGACCGTGCCTTCGTCGACCGCCTCCACTTCCATCGTTGCCTTGTCGGTCTCGATCTCGCAGATCACCTGGCCTGACTTCACCACGTCACCCACTTTGACATGCCACTTGGCCAGCTTGCCCTCGGTCATGGTCGGCGACAGCGCGGGCATCAGAACTGGAATGGGCATGACGATCAGGCCTCGACCAGGACGTCGGTCCACAGCTCCGAAGGATCGGGCTCGGGACTGTGCTGGGCGAACTCGGCCGCGTCGTTCACGATCTTGCGGATCTCGGCATCGACCGCTTTGAGTGCCAGCTCATCGGTGAGCTTGTCGTCGAGCAGGATCTTGCGTGCATGATCGATCGGGTCGCGTTCGTTGCGGAACTTGTCGACCTCTTCCTTGCTGCGGTACTTGGCCGGGTCGCTCATCGAATGGCCGCGATACCGATAAGTCTGCATCTCGAGGATGTACGGCCCCTGCCCACTGCGAGAATGTTCGACCGCCTTCTCGCCTGCCGCGCGCACGGCCAGCACATCCATGCCGTCGACCCGTTCGCCCGGGATGCCGAATGCCTCGCCGTGGCGGTAGAGCTCCGTCGTTGCCGACGCTCGCTCGACCGAGGTGCCCATGCCGTAGCGGTTGTTCTCGATAATGTAGACGGCCGGCAGCTTCCAAAGTGCCGCCATGTTCATGGCCTCGTAGACTTGGCCCTGGTTGGCGCTGCCGTCGCCGAAATAGGTCAGCGAGACGTTCTTGTTGCCGTTGTACTTGTGCGCGAAGGCGAGACCGGTGCCGATCGGCACCTGGGCGCCGACGATGCCGTGGCCGCCGTAGAAATTCTTCTCGCGACTGAACATGTGCATCGAGCCGCCCTTGCCCTTGGAATAGCCGGTACTGCGGCCCGTGAGTTCGGACATCACGCCCTTGGGATCCATGCCGGCAGCCAGCATGTGACCATGGTCGCGGTAGGAAGTGACAATGGCGTCCTTGTCGTTGATCGTGGCCTGCATGCCAACGACGACGGCCTCCTGGCCGATATAGAGGTGGCAGAATCCGCCGATCAGCCCCATGCCGTAGAGCTGGCCGGCGCGCTCCTCGAAGCGGCGGATCAGCAGCATGGTGCGATAGTAGGATTTGAGCTCTTCAGCGGTCACGCTGTTGTCGCCCGGCGCGGCTGAATTGTTGGATGGCGACTTCGACCTGGTGGGAAGAGATTCGACCTTCGGCTTGGTGGCCGGTTTCGCCATAGCAATTCCCCTCAATAGCCCCGCCTGCGCTTATAGCATTGCCCATGCCGATGTGGTTGATCTAGCGGGAAAAACCAGATCACGCGCAAGTGCAGCGCAGCAATTGAGCGATTGTTTGCAAACGAAGCGGCGTGCCGGACAGTTTGTTTCAGACAGCCGCTCAGCGGCTCTAATTCATCGTGTCGGTGTGAAGATGATGACATCTTCCTTGCGCGCGTAGTTCAGCAGAGCGCGGGCGCGTTCATCGAGCATGTCGGGGTCGAGGCTCTGGTTGCGCAGTGCTGCCACGCGGCGTTCCCAGATCTTCCGCGTCGTCTCGGCTTCGGCCAGATTCTGATCCGCGACCTGCGTTTCACGCTGAAGATGTGCCATAGCCAGCAAACCGCGATCGCCGTTCACGAGGTGATAGCCGAAATAGCCGAACACCGTGGCGAAGATTATGGGAGCCAGAATCTGACGCGGTCTCAACAACATATGCGGTCTTCCTCGCACCATATGGCAACATATGGTGTCGGAAAGTCAAGAATTTTCGTTTTGTCAGAGGGCCTTAGCGTCGCTGAGACCGATTCGGACGCGCCGGTTGTGACGCCCTTTGTTGTCGATCTTGAGGATGCGAACCGGCGGTGACTCTCCGGTCGAAGAGAGGTGCGTGCCGCCGCAGGCTTGCCGATCCAGCCCGACAATCTCGACGATCCTGATCTTGCCGTCGGGTGTAGGAGGCGGCGCCACCGAACGGCTGCGGATCAAGCCGCGCTCAGCTTGCGCTTCGCTCATCGGCACGTAGGCGTGGTTGACGGCGATATCCCGGGCGATGACGTCGTTGATCGGCCCTTCGAGCGAGCGCAGACGGTCGTTGTCGGCGCCGGGCACGTCGAAATCCATGCGTGCCGTGCCGTCCTCGTACATCTGCACACCCGTCACCAGCGCGCCGTCGAAGCTCTGGAACACGAAAGCGTTGAGGATGTGAGTGTCGGTATGGAGTTGACGCATGATCCGACGGAAGGCCGGATCGACTGTTGCCTCGACGCTCCCCACAACCTCGCCTGGCGTATCAAAAAGATGCCAGAGCTTGCCATCGACGATCTCGAAACCCGTCACTTTCGCTTCGCCATCACCCCAGCGCAGCAGGCCGCGGTCGGCAAGCTGGCCTCCTCCACCGGGATAGAACGGCGATTGCACCAGCGCGACTCGCCCTGCGCGGGCGTCGGCGACGTCGGTCTGCACGACCAATGTGTCGGGATGCTCATGACAAAAGAGATGCATCCGCGAACGCTAGGTCGCGGCCCTCGTCCGGTATTGGCAAAAATTGCCTAGAGTGATTTCGCCGAACGCGAATTGCGCGTCAACGATTGCGCATAGTGCGCAATCGCCTAGGCTGCAGCAGCGCGGGCGAACTGCAGCGGTGTGATCCCGTAACAGCGCTTGAAATGCTTGTTGAGCGCGCTTTGGTCGTAGAAGCCGACGGCCGTCGCGACTTCCGCGATGATCGGCGACCGCCTGAGACCGCGACAGGCCATGCCGAGCCGAACCTGCGTCAGGTAGGCGTGCGGCGTCAGCCCGACCGTGCGCTTGAACAGGCCGATCAACTGGAAAGTCGTGAGACCGACACCCGCCGCCAGGTCCTCGAGGTGGAGGTCCGCGGCATATTCGGCGTGCATGCGCTCCGTGACCCGAGCAAGCAATACCCGGTCGCATGGTGCGGGCTTGATGCGACCGCCACCGCTTCCGTGGCGCTGGAACAGCCGGCCGAACGTGCCGATCAGCAGCTCACGTTCACGGAAGACATCGCGCCCCTCCTCGATGGCATGGTGCATCGCGAGGAAGCCATCGATCAGATCGGGATCGTTGAACAGGTTACGGGAGAAATACGGCACCGTCTCGATGCCAAGACCTTCGGCCACCCGATCGAGCGCGGTCTGCGTCAGATACATCGAGCGGTATCGCCAGCGATCGCTCCAGCCCATCCACCCGGCATGAGGCTCGGCAGGATTGAACACGAACAAGGTCGAGGGCGTGGCCTCTTCGATCCGGCCTCGACTGCGTACGATCGAGCCGCCTTGCTCGGTTACGGCGACAACCAGCGCTTCATGCGTATGCGGCGGGTATTCGTGGGTCGTGAAGTCGGCGCAAAGCAGGCTGAGGCCCGCAAGATGCCGGTCCCACCAGTATTGTGTTGAATTCCGGGGGTCGATGCGTGCCACGATCAATATTTACCAATATCGATGGCCACCGCGCCACTAGCCTTCACCGATGATCGTTCGCCTCTGGCGCGGCCAGGCCACGGACGCCAACGCTGACGCCTATTGCCATCATGTGACGGAGACCGTCTTTCCGTCACTCAAAACGCTTTCCGGCCACCACGGCGCCTGGCTGCTGCGTCGCGAGGCAGACGGCCACACAGAATTCCTTGCCATCACGCTCTGGGAGTCTCTTGAGGCCATCCAAGCCTTTGCCGGCGGCGATATCGGTATGGCAATCGTCGAACCGGGCGCGCGCGCGGTGCTGTCCGATTTCGACGATTTCGCGCGCCACTACGAAGTGGCGTTCAAGACCCCCTAAACGCCGCGCAGGATCGTGCGACCGGCGTAGCGCGCCTGGGTGCCGAGCTGCTCCTCGATGCGCAGGAGCTGGTTGTACTTGGCGAGCCGATCGGAACGCGACAGCGAGCCGGTCTTGATCTGGCCGCAGTTGGTCGCGACCGCGAGGTCGGCGATGGTCGAATCCTCGGTCTCGCCCGAGCGATGGGACATTACGGCGCCGTAGCTCGCATGCCGCGCCATCGCCACTGCCTCCATCGTCTCGCTGAGCGTTCCGATCTGGTTCACCTTCACGAGGATGGCATTGGCGAGGCCGCCCTTGATGCCGTCGGCCAGTCGCTTGGGATTGGTGACGAACAGATCGTCGCCCACGAGCTGGATCTTCTTGCCGAGCCGGTCTGTGATCGCCTTCCAGCCGGCCATGTCATCTTCCGCCATCCCATCCTCGATCGAGACGATGGGATAGCGGCTCACCAGGTCGGCGTAGTAGTCGACCATGCCGCCGGCATCGAGCGACTTCTTCTCGCCTTCCAGCTCGTACTTGCCCTTCTTGAAGAACTCGGTCGAGGCTGGATCGAGCGCCAGCACCACGTCTTCGCCCGGCTTGTACCCCGCCTGCTCGATCGACTTCATGATGAAGCCCAGCGCCGCGTCGGCCGATGCGAAGTTGGGCGCGAAGCCGCCCTCGTCGCCGACATTGGTATTGTGGCCGGCGTCGTGGAGTTGGCTACGCAACGCGTGAAAGACCTCGCTGCCCATGCGCAGCGCCTCGGCGAAGCGCGTGGCCTTCACCGGCATGATCATGAATTCCTGGATATCGATCGGATTGTCGGCATGAACGCCGCCATTGATGATGTTCATCATCGGCACCGGCAGGAGCGAAGCCTGGCTGCCGCCGACATAGCGATAGAGCGGCAGGCCGCTGTCCATCGCCGCCGCCTTGGCGACCGCAAGCGAGACGCCCAGGATCGCATTGGCGCCCAGCCGCCCCTTGTTGGGCGTGCCGTCGAGTTCGATCATCGCGCGGTCGATCTTGATCTGCTCGAGGGGATCGAGGCCTGACAGCAGATCCATGATCTCGCCATTCACGGCGGAAACCGCCTTCAGCACGCCCTTGCCGCCGTAGCGCGCCTTGTCGCCGTCGCGCAGCTCGACCGCCTCGTGCGCCCCGGTCGAGGCGCCCGACGGAACCGCCGCCCGGCCGACCGCGCCGCTGTCGAGCTCGACCTCGACCTCAACCGTGGGATTGCCGCGGCTGTCGAGGATTTCGCGGCCACGGATGTCGGCAATGACGCTCATCGAAAGGACTCCTCCTGGGCGAGGCTTCTGTAGCGACGGTGCTCCGCCAGAGCAAGTGACGGAGCCGCGCAGGTTTCCTATACTGCCGGAATGCGTGGCATTCATGACATGGGTGGCCTCCAGGCGGGGCCGGTGGAGCGGGTCGATCACGACTACCAGCTCTGGGAAAAGCGCGTCGATGCACTGATGGTTCTGTTGTCGCGCAAGCGGCGCTTCACCGTCGACGAGTTGCGCAAGGGTATCGAATCGCTGCCCGGCGACGCCTACGACAACCTCACCTACTACGAACGCTGGATCGGCTCGATCGCATCGGCGCTCGTCCATCGCGGCACGATCAGCATCGAGGAGTTGCGTACCAAGCTTGCCGACATCGAACAGCGCCCGGACGGTCCCAAGGCGGGCAAGCCATGACCCCGCGTTTCAATGTTGGTGCACCGGTGAATGTACGGCGCGGCAATCCGCCGGGCCACATCCGGACGCCCTACTACATCCGCGGCAAGTCGGGCGTGGTCGAGCGAATTTGCGGCGAGTTCAGGAATCCCGAGGAACTGGCCTATGGCCGCACCGGCGAGCCCAAGCAGGTGCTCTACCGCGTGCGTTTCAGCCAGAAGGACATCTGGCCGGGCTATAGCGGTCCGACCGGCGACACGATTGACGTCGAACTCTACGAGCATTGGCTCGAGCCGCCGCATTGAGGACATCGCCATGATGGACAACATCACCCATACCCACGACGGCCCAGATCCGCATTCGCCGCGGCCGGATCACGACGATACGTTGACGCATCACAAGATGCTTGAGATCGCCGTACGCGAGCTCCTGATCGAGAAAGGCATTCTGACGGCCGACGAGGTGCGCGAGGCGGTCGAGCGCATGGACGCGCGCGGCCCCCATCTCGGCGCGAAGGTCGTGGCGCGAGCCTGGGTCGATCCGGCCTTCAAGGCGCGTCTGTTGAAGGACGGCTCGGCGGGCGCCGAGGAAGCCGGCGTGCAAATGGATCAGCCGACGCGGCTGATCGTCGTGGAGAACACTCCGTCGGTGCACAATCTCGTGGTCTGCACGCTCTGCTCCTGCTACCCGCGCATGGTGCTCGGCATTCCGCCCGACTGGTACAAGAGCCGGGCTTATCGCAGCCGCGCCGTGCGCGAACCGCGCGCCGTGCTTGCCGAGTTCGGCACGCACTTGTCCGAAAGCACGACAGTGCGGGTTCACGATTCGACAGCCGACATGCGCTACCTCGTGCTGCCGATGCAGCCCAAGGGAACCGACGGCTTCGACGAAGCAAAGCTGGCAGCCCTGGTGACGCGCGATTCCATGATCGGCGTCACGACGCTCTGACGCTCAGACCAGCCGGCTCTGGTTCTTGGCGGCACCAATGAACGATGTGAACAGCGGATGCGGCGCGAAGGGCCGTGACTTCAGCTCGGGATGGTACTGCACGCCGATGAACCACGGATGGTCGGGGATCTCGACGATCTCGGGCAGGATGCCGTCCGGCGACATGCCCGAGAAGCGCAAGCCCACCTGCTCCAGCCGGTCCTTGTAGTTGACGTTGACCTCGTAGCGGTGCCGGTGGCGCTCGCTGATGACGTCCTGGCCGTAGATGTCGTGCACCTTGGTGCCGCGCCGCAGATGCGCCTCGTAGGCCCCGAGCCGCATCGTACCGCCCAAGTCTCCGTTGACGGCACGTTTTTCGAGCTGATTGCCTTTGACCCATTCCGTCATCAAGCCGACGACGGGATGTTCACATGGCCCGAATTCGGTCGACGAAGCCCCTTCGAGGCCCAACAGGTTGCGCGCCGCCTCGATCACGGCCATCTGCATCCCGAAGCAGATGCCGAAGAACGGTACGTCGCGCTCACGGGCGAACTTTGCCGCATGAATCTTGCCCTCGGTGCCGCGCTCGCCAAAACCGGGCGCCACCAGAATGCCGTGCACGTTCTCGAGATGGCTGACCGCGTCGTCGCGCTCGAAGATCTCGGAGTCCATCCACTCCAAGCCAACCTTCACATTGTTGGCGAAGCCGCCATGCGTCAGCGCCTCGGAGAGCGATTTGTAGGCGTCGAGCAGCACCGTGTATTTGCCGACCACTGCGATGGTCACCTTGCCCTCCGGCTCGCGCACCGAGCGGACCACGCCGCGCCAGCGCTCGAGGTTGGGCTCCTTCTCAGCCTCGAGGCCGAAATAGCGGCAGACCTCGCGGTCGAACCCCTGGTCGTGATAGGCGATCGGCACCTGATAGATCGTGTCGACGTCGCGCGCCTCGATCACCCGCTCGGCCTTGACGTTGCAGAACAACGCGATCTTGCGCCGCTCGTTGGCCGGGATTTCCTTGTCGCCGCTGCGGCACACCAGCAGATCGGGCTGAATCCCGACGCTCAAGAGTTCCTTGACCGAGTGCTGGGTCGGTTTGGTCTTGAGCTCGCCCGCCGTCGGCACCCAGGGCAGCAGGGTCAGATGCACGTACATCACGCGTTCGCGGCCGACCTCGTTGCCGACCTGGCGGATGGCTTCGAGGAACGGCAGACTCTCGATATCACCCACCGTGCCGCCGATTTCGACCAGAACAAATTCCTCATGGGCGGTGTCGGCCATGACGAATTCCTTGATGGCGTCGGTCACATGCGGAATGACCTGCACCGTGGCGCCGAGATATTCGCCGCGCCGTTCCCGACCGATCACCGACGAATAGATGCGGCCGGTCGTGATGTTGTCGGTCTGCTTGGCGTCGACGCCGGTGAAGCGCTCGTAGTGCCCGAGATCGAGGTCGGTTTCGGCCCCGTCGTCGGTCACAAAAACCTCGCCGTGCTGGTAGGGGCTCATCGTGCCGGGATCGACGTTGAGGTACGGATCGAGCTTGCGCAGCCTGACCCGGTGGCCGCGCGCCTGCAGGAGCGCTCCGAGCGCCGCAGACGAAAGACCCTTGCCTAGCGAGGAAACCACGCCGCCTGTTATAAAAATAAAGCGCGTCATGGGCTTACAGCATACTAAATGTTGTTGGTCGCGGCCATGGGGATATCGTCCCGCCGGAGATGCCTCGGCGGAGGGAGCGGTCGGTCACGACGATTATTCCTAGCGGGTGGGCGCGGCGGGCTGGGCTGGCGCCGCTGGCGCTGCCGGCGCAGACGAGGCCGGCGGCAGATTGTCCATGATCGAGCGGGTGCTGCGGACCGGTTCGCTGACGCTCCAGGCCATCAGGAGGCTCAGGAAAAAGAAGATACCGGCGAAAATCGCGGTCATGCGCGACAATACGTTGGTCTGGCCGCGCACCGAGAACAGCGCGTCGGTGCGTCCCATGCCCAGGCCGCCGCCTTCGCTGCGCTGAAGCAGGATGACAACGATCATCGCGGCGGTGACGCCGACATGGATGATCAGCAGAACGAGTTGCCAATCGTGCAAGAAGCTTCGTACCGCGTCCATTTTCGTCCAGCGCTAGATGGGGATTCCGGCCAAGCCGGGGCTTCTAGCCCCTTTATACCTCCTTGGCGATAGCCAAAAACTCGTCGGCCTTCAGACTGGCGCCGCCCACCAGTGCGCCGTCGACATCGCCCGCCGCCAGCAATTCGCCGGCATTGCTGGCCTTCACCGATCCGCCATAGAGCAGCCGCACGGCCGCAGCGTCGGCCATCAGGCCAACCAGCACCTTGCGAATATGGGCGTGGGCTGCGGCGACCTCGGGTGTGGTCGGCGTCTTGCCAGTGCCAATCGCCCACACCGGCTCATAGGCCACCACCAGGCGGGCTGCCGTCGCACCCGCCGGGACACTGCCCTTGAGCTGGCTTTCCAGTACCGCGAGCGTCTTGCCCGCCTCGCGCTCGGCCAGCGTCTCGCCGATGCACACGATCGGCAGCAGGCCCGCCCGCCAAGCCGCCTCCGCCTTGGCGCGCACCGACGCGTCGGTTTCGCCGCAATCGGTGCGACGTTCCGAATGGCCGACGATGACGTGGCTGGCGCCACAGTCGCGCAGCATCTCTGCCGACACCTCGCCGGTATGGGCACCGTTTGGCTTGGCGTGGCAATCCTGGCCGCCGACCAGCGCGCCGCTCCCCCTCACCGCCTCGGCGACCGTCAAGACCAGGGTCGCCGGCGGGCACATCAGCACCTCCCGGTCGCGCCAGCCTGCCTGCCGGACGGCGTCGGCAACGCCCTTGGCCAGCGCCAGCGCATCGACCCGCAGCCCGTTCATCTTCCAGTTGCCGGCGATCAGCGGCCTTCGTGTACGTGACATGGCATGGTGTCTAGCGGCGGCCGAAGCGGCGGTAAAGGCCGCTTGGTTGCCTGCCAAAGGGGCCAGTGGTAGGCATGCGCCCCGTCATTCCGCCCCTTTTGGCCCGCAAAGTTCGCCCCGTGAAAAAGTTCCGGAAATTCGCCACTTACGCCGTCATGTCGGTGCTCCTGGGCATGCTGATCGTCAGCTTTGTCTTCTGGGGCGTCGGCGACATGCTGCGCATGGGCGCACGCACCAGCGAAGTCGCCCATGTCGGCGGCACCCATATCCCGGTCTACGGCTGGATCGGTGGCACCTCGGTCTCCGTCGAAGAGGTGCGCGACCGCTTCAATCGCCAGCTCGAACAGATCCAGCGACAGACCGGCCAGCGGCCGGAACCCGAGGCGGCGCTGCGTTACGGACTGCACATCCGCGCCCTCGAAGACGTGGTCCAGCGGGCCGTGATCGACAACGCCATCCAGGAGTTCGGTCTCGCCATCAGCCTCGCCGAAGTGCAGGCAGCCATCGCCAGGAACCCGGCCTTCCAGGGCACCAGCGGCTCGTTCGATCCGCTGCTGTACCGCAACCGCCTGCAGCAGGCGCGCGTCAGCGAGGCGCAGTATGTCGCCGACGTCCGGCGCGAGATCGCCTCGGCCCAGCTGTTCGGCGCCGTCCGCACCGACGGTCTCGCGCCCAAGGTGTTGCGCGACGACATCTTCCGCATGGAAAGCGAGAAGCGGGTCGCCGATACGGTCTATGTTCCCGATGCCATCATCGTGAATGTGCCCAAGCCCACGGCCGAGCAGCTCGGCACCTATTACGACGCCAACAAGGCCAAGTTCCAGATCCCCGAATATCGCGCCTTTTCCTACGTCCTGCTGTCGGTCGACGACGTGATCGGCCAAGTCACCGTCACGCCCGAACAGGTGAAGCAGGATTACGACGCGCGGGCCTCGGAGTTCGGCACCCCCGAGAAGCGCGATGTCGACCAGGCGATGACCGACAGCGAGGACAAGGCCAAGGCGTTGATCGCCGCCGCCACCGGCGGCAAGTCTCTGGAGGACGCGGCCAAGGAAGTGTTGGGCAACACCGACGGTGTCATCAAGCTCGGCATGACACAGAAGAAGGACCTGCCGCCCGGCCCGCTCGCCGACGGCGTCTTTTCACTGCCTGTCGGCATCGGTCCGGCGCCCATCAAGTCGCCGCTCGGCTGGCACGTGGTGCGCGTCAACAAGATCGACGCCGGCAAGCTGGTGTCGTTCGACGAGGTCAAGGACAAGCTCGAGAAGGATCTCAAGGCGCAGCTCGCGCCCGATCTGTTGATCAAGCTGGTGACCGACTTCGACCGCGTGCTCGGCAAGACCCAGTCGATGACCGCTGCAGCCCAGGACCTCGGGCTGACGGTGAAGACCTACGAAAATGTCGATGCCCGCGGTCAGGATCCGTCGGGCAAGCAGGTCGTGATCGGGCCGGCCGCCGCCGAGTTGGTGCAGGCCGCCTTCGCCACGCGCGAGAGCGCCGAGAGCCAGCTCCTGGAAACCCAGAAGGGTGAATATTTCGTCGTCCGCACAGACCGCATCACGCCGGCCCGCATCCCGGCCCTCTCCGAGGTCGAGGCCAAGGTTATCGAGGCCTGGCAGACCGACGAGCGGCGCAAGCAGGCCGACGAAAAGGTCAGGGCCGCGGTCGAGAAGGTCAATGCCGGGGGCGACCTCGAGGCCATCGCCAAGGAAATCGGCGTCGAGATGCGCACGACCCGGCCCGTCACGCGCTTCGATGCCGACACCGGTCAATACCTGACCCAGCCCGCCACCCAGGAGCTGTTCAAGCTCACGCCAGGCAGGACGGTCTCGGTGCGCAGCGCCGAGGGTAGTGTCATCGTGCGGCTGAAGGAAATCCAGGCACCCGACCTCGCCAAGGAAAAGGAGACGCTCGACCGCTTCGGCAAGCAGCTCGACTCGATGGTCGCCAACGACCTGGTCGCCCAGCTTCTCGCGGCGCTGCGCGCCAAATACGGCGTCACGATCAACGAAGCGGTGTTCGCGGCGGCCTTCCAGCCGCAGCAGCAACAGCGGTAACGACCGTGTCGATTTCGCCCGACTTCAGCGCCTTCGCCAAGATCTACGAGGCCGACAAGCCGCAGCTCGTCTGGACCAAGCAGGTCGCCGATCTCGATACGCCGGTCTCGGCCTATCTCAAGCTGGCCGACGGGCGCGCCAATTCGTTCCTGCTCGAATCGGTCGAAGGCGGCTCGGTGCGCGGCCGCTACTCGATCATCGGCTTCAAGCCGGACGTGATCTGGCGCTGCACCAGGAACCAGGCCGAGATCAACCGCCGCGCCAGCACCGACGCCCACACCTTCGAACCGCTGCCCGGGCGGCCGCTCTAGACGCTGCGCACGCTGATCCGCGAAACCCAGATGGACATGCCGCCCGGTCTGCCGCCGATGGCGGCTGGCCTGTTCGGCTTCCTGGGTTACGACATGGTCCGTGACATGGAGCGGCTGCCGGACGACAACCCCGACCCGATCGGCCTGCCCGATGCCATCATGGTGCGGCCGACCCTGATCTGCATCTTCGATCGCCTCGAAGACAACGTGGCGCTGATCACGCCGGTGTGGCCTCAGGTAGGCGTCAACGCCCGTGCAGCCTATGAAGCCGCCCAGGAACGCATCGCCGACGCCGTTGCGGACTTCGAGCGCGATCTGCCGCTCCGCCGCGATGACGCCGCCGCGCTCGAGGCGCTGCCCGAGCCGCAGGCCAACATGTCGAAGGACGAGTTCAAGGCCATGGTCGACGTCTGCAAGGAGTACGTCCTGGCCGGCGATGCCTTCCAGATCGTGCCGTCGCAGCGCTTCTCGCTGCCCTTCAAGCTGCCGCCGCTCTCGCTCTACCGGTCGTTGCGCCGCATCAACCCCTCGCCGTTCCTGATCTTCTTCGACTACGGCGACTTTTCCATCGTGGGCTCGAGTCCTGAGATCCTGGTGCGCCTGCGCGACAACATCGTCACCATCCGCCCGCTTGCCGGCACCAAGCCGCGCGGCGCCACGCCCGAAGAGGACAAGCGGCTGGCCGACGAGCTGCTGTCCGACCCCAAGGAACGCGCCGAGCACCTGATGCTGCTCGATCTGGCGCGCAACGACGTGGGCCGCGTCGCCAAGATCGGCTCGATCCGCGTCGTCGAGCAATTCACCATCGAAAAATACAGCCACGTCCAGCACATCAGCAGCCATGTCGAAGGTACATTGGAAGACGGGCTGGAGGCGATCGACGCGCTGAAGGCCGGCTTCCCCGCGGGCACGCTGTCGGGTGCCCCCAAGGTCCGCGCCATGCAGATTATCGACGAGGTCGAGCCGGTGCGCCGCGGCATCTACGCCGGCTGCGCCGGCTACTTCGCCGCCAATGGCTCGATGGACACCTGCATACTGCTGCGTACCGGCCTGGTGAAGGACAACACCATGTACGTGCAGGCCGGCGTCGGCGTCGTGGCCGATTCCGACCTCGAGGCCGAGTATCAGGAAAGCGTGCAGAAGGCGCGTGCCCTGGTCCGCGCGGCGGAAGAGGCCGTGCGCTTTGCGTCAGCCGGCAGTTGGACGGCGGGCAACACGCGGCGCTAGGGCAATTCCGCGACAAGCGGAATTGCTAAGGCGCATTCCGCCTACGGCGGAATCCCTCTAGGCTCCTCCCAACGGAGGAGCCCCCATGTCCGACTGGCAAAAACGCTACCAGCGCCTGCTGTTCGATCGCCCGCACCCCAAGGTGCTGCGCGTCACCATGAACCGGCCGGACAAATACAACGCCACCGATTCGATCATGCATACCGAATTGGTCAATGTGTGGCGCGACATCGACGGCGACGACACAGTCAATTGCGTGATCATCCAAGGGGCCGGCGGCAAGGTCTTCTCCGCCGGCGGCGACTTCGACCTGATCGAAAAAAACATGAAGGACTACAACGCGCTGCTGCGTACCTGGAAGGAAGCGCGCGACATCGTCTACAACGTCATCAACTGCTCCAAGCCGATCGTCAGTACCATGCGCGGACCGGCCGTCGGCGCCGGCCTGGTCGCCGGCATCCTGGCCGACGTATCGATCGCCTCCAAGAAAGCCAAGATCATCGACGGCCACACGCGGCTCGGCGTCGCCGCCGGCGACCATGCGGTGATCGTCTGGCCGCTGCTCTGCGGCATGGCCAAGGCCAAGTACTACCTGCTGCTCTGCGAGGCGGTCGATGGCGAGGAAGCCGAGCGCATCGGCCTCGTCTCGCTCTGTGTCGAGGACGACCAGCTCGAGGCCAAGGGGCTGGAGGTCGCCACCAAGCTGGCCGAGGGCGCACAGACCTCGATCCGCTTCACCAAATACGCCCTGAACAACTGGCTGCGCATGATGGGCCCCTCCTTCGACGCCTCGACGGCGCTCGAGATGCTGGGCTTCATGGGACCGGAGGTGAAGGAAGGGCTCGCCTCGCATCTGGAGAAGCGCAAACCCAAGTTCGACCCCTACTCTCCCCTGTGAGGAGCGCGCCATGCGCGGATTGAAAGGCAAGAACGTCATCGTCACCGGCGGCGGCGGTGCGATCGGCGGCGCCATCTGCCGGCGCTTCGCGGAGTACGGCGCGCGGGTCGGCGTGTTCGACAAGAACCTCCACGGCGCCACCAAGGTCGCCGCAGAATTCAACGGATTCGTGTCCGGTGTCGACATCGCCGACTACGATGCCGTCGGCAAGGCGATCGCCAAATTCGAGGCCGACGTCGGCCCGACCGACATCCTTGTGAACAACGCCGGCTGGGACAAATTCGCCAACTTCGTCGACACCACGCCCGATCTCTGGGACCTGCTCATCGCCATCAACCTGCGCGGGCCGCTCAACATGAGCCACTTTGTGCTGAAGGGCATGGTGGGGCGTGGCCATGGCCGCATCGTCAACATCGCGTCGGATGCCGGCCGGGTCGGCTCCTCGCAGGAGGCGGTCTATTCGGCCTGCAAGGGCGGCATCATCGCCTTCACCAAGACGGTAGCTCGCGAAGTGGCGCGCAAGGGCATTACCTTGAACGCCGTCTGCCCCGGCCCGACCGACACGCCGCTGCTTGCCGCTGTTGCCGGCGACGACGAGCGCGGCCAGAAGGTGCGTGCGGCGCTGGTCGGCGCCATCCCGATGAAACGGGTCGGCCAGCCCGACGACATTCCCGGTGCGGTCCTGTTTCTCGCCAGCGACGACGCCGCCTTCATCACCGGCCAGACGATCAGCGTGTCGGGCGGCTTGACCATGCACGGCTGAGCGTCGGAGACTCCTGCCCATGCCCGAGCTGGACTGGCTGATACAGGTCTTCCCGAACTTCGTGCGCTACGTCGTCGTGGGCTTCGCTCTGGCCGGCGTGTTTCTCCTGGCTTACACGCTGATCACGCCGTGGCGCGAGTTCACCCTGATCCGCGCCGGCAACGCGTCTGCCGCCGTTGCCCTGGTCGGCGCCCTGCTCGGCTTCTGCCTGCCGCTTGCCAACACCATCGCCCATGCGGCCAGCCTGACCGACCTCGTGCTGTGGGCGCTCGTCGCCCTGGTCGTGCAGGTCATCGTGCACGTCGTCATGCGCCTGCTGCTGCCGGATCTGAAGGCCGCGGTCGAGGCTGACAAAGTGGCGGCGGGCATCACGGCTGGCGGCTTTGCGTTGAGCTTCGGCCTCATCAACGCTGCCTGCCTGACGACATAACACCATGTCCCTGCCCTCACCTGGCACCGGCCCTCGAGCCTCGCGGACGGTGAAGCTCGTGTTGATGGGCGTCGCCGGTGCGGCACTCCTCTACTCCTGCACGCCCGTTGTCGGCGGCTTTGGCGGTGCGCTGCCCTGGCTGTGGTTCATGGGCAATCCCTTCTCGCGCGGCCCGGCGACCGTCTCCGCGCCGAGCACGACCACACAAACGCCCGGTCAGGTGTCGCCTGCCCAGACGCAGAGCCAGCGCAGCGGCTTCGGCAGCTCGGCCACCCAACACGGCACGACGGGCACGAGCTGAGCGCGATGCGCCGCGAGCAGGTAGCGCCGCGTCCGGGCTGGCAGCAAAAGCTCGAGAAGCTGGGCTTCGACTACTACATGCTCGAAGGCAAGGCCTACTGGACCGAGCAGGCCTGCTACGTCTTCACCTCGGATGAGGTTGACCAGCTCGAAGCCGCGACCGACGAATTGCACGGGATTTGCCTCAAGGCCGTCGAATACGTGGTCGCCAACAAGCTGTGGCAGCGCATGCGCATCGCTCCGGCCTGGGGCGAGTATATCGAGCGCGTCTGGCGTCGGTCCGACCCGACGCTCGTCGGGCGATTCGACCTTGTCTACGACGGCAAGAGCCCGCCCAAGCTCCTGGAGTACAACGCCGACACGCCGACCGCGCTCTACGAGGCGGCCGTCGTGCAGTGGCACTGGTTCCGGGACGTGAAGCCCGACGCCGACCAGTTCAATTCCATCCACGAGCGGTTGATCGAGGCCTGGCGCGGCATCCTCAGTCGGTTGCCTCCCGAGGCGCTGGTTCACTTTGCCCGCTTCGACGACCATCCCGAGGATCTCGCCACGTCGGAATATCTGCGCGATACGGCCCTGCAGGCCGGCCTCGCGGGCAAACCCATCGCCGTTCCGCAGATCGGCTGGAACGGCAAGCGCTTCACCGACACCGACGAGATGCCGATCAAGGTGATGAGCAAGCTCTATCCCTGGGAGTGGATGGCGCACGAGGCTTTCGGCGTGCACGTGCTCAGCGACACGACGGCCTTCCTCGAACCGGCGTGGAAGATGATCCTCAGCAACAAGATGCTGCTGCCGCTCCTGTGGGAAGGCTTTCCCGGCCACGCCAACCTGCTGCCGGCCTTCGACACCCAGCACGCCGATCTCGGCAGCGCCTACGTCAAGAAGCCGATCTTCGGCCGCGAGGGACACAACGTGACCGTCGTCGGGCCGGGCCTGTTCGACACCGCGGCGGGGAGTTACGGTGCGGAGGGCTATGTCTGGCAGGCCTATCAGCCGTTGCCGGTGTTCGACGGCAACCACGCCGTCGTCGGCTCGTGGGTGATCGAGGGCAAGGCGGCCGGCGTGGGCATGCGCGAGGACGAACGGCGCATCACCCACAACAACAGCCGCTTCGTGCCGCACTATTTCACGGGAGCAAGCGTTCCATGAGCGAACTCTGGATCCAGCCGACCGGCGGCGCGCTGGGCGCCGACGTTCATGGCGTCGATCTTTCGCGACCCATCAGCGATGCCGCCTTCCAACGCATCGCCGAAGCGTGGGCTGCGCATCTGGTCCTGCGCTTCTCCGGCCAGAAGCTCGACGATCCGACCCTGATGAAGTTCAGCGCCCGCTTCGGCCAGCTCGACCGCGTGCCGATCGCCGCCGTCGGCTTCGACCGCATGGATTCGGGTGTGGTCAAGGAGGCTGAGGACTGGGTGACCGTGATCTCCAGCGTCAGGAAGAACGGCAAGGCGATCGGCGGCCTCGGTTCCTACGAACTCGTCTGGCACACCGACATGTCCTACAACCCGCTGCCACCACGCGCCTCGCTGCTCTACGCCCTGGAAGTCCCGCCCGACGGCGGCAACACCGGCTTCCTCAACATGTATTCGGCCTACGACATGCTTTCACCCGAGCTCCAGCGGGCGATCGAGGGCAAGACCTGCATCCACGATTCCAGCCGCAACTCGGCCGGCGAGCTGCGCAAGGGCTTCCAGACAACGCTCGATCCGCGCCACACGCCGGGCGCCGTGCATCCGCTGGTGCGACTTCATCCCGTGACCAGTCGCAAGGCGCTGTTCCTCGGCCGCCGCCCCGGCGCCTACATCCACGGACTTTCGGTGGACGAGAGCGAGAAACTTCTGAACGCCATCTGGGCGCACGCCACGCAGGAGCACTTCGCCTGGTACCAGAAGTGGCGCGCCGGCGATCTGGTGATGTGGGACAATCGCTGCGTCATGCACCGCCGCGACGCCTTCGACGACAATCTGCGCCGGTTGATGCACCGCACGCAGATCGTCGGTGAGCCGGTGCAGGCGGGCTGAGAACCACTCCTTGCGCGTCCTTCGAGACGCGCGCTGCGCGCGCTCCTCAGGATGAGGATTTCCCTTGAAGAAACATGACCTCACCCTGAGGAGTCACGCGAAGCGTGGCGTCTCGAAGGGTGGAAGCCCGACTACTTCATCCCCGGCATCTTGACCGCCGAGTTCCGCCGCTCCGGCATCGGATCCTCGAAGGCGCGCGGATAGCGGTGCGGTTGAGCCGAGACCTTGTTCAACTTTTCCAGCGCCGCTTGCGGCAGTCGCCAGCCGCCGGCCTTCAGCGTCTCGCCGAGCTGCTCGGTATTGCGCGCGCCCACGACGGCGCTGGTCATGAAGGGCTGGTCCATCACCCAGCGCAACGCCACCTGTGCCGGCGAGCGGCCGAGTTCCTTTGCCGTGTCGAGCAGGGTCTGCAGGATCTCGCCGTGATTGGCGGCAAAGAATTTGCTGTTGAAGCCCCAGCCCTCGGACGAACGCGTGCCCTGCACCTTGAGGCTGCCCGGCGTGTACTTGCCGGCGAGGTAGCCGCCGGCCAGCGGCGACCAGGCGATGACACCCAGCCCCTTGATCTGGCAGGCCGGCACGATCTCCTCGTCGATGTCGCGCACCACCAGGCTGTATTGCGGCTGATAGGCAGCGAAGCGCTCCCAGCCCTTGCTGTCGCTCAGCCACAGCGCCTCCATCAGGCGCCACGCCTCGAAGTTGCTGCAGGCGGTGTAGAGGATCTTGCCCTGGCGCACGAGATCGTCGAGTGCGCGCAGCATCTCTTCGATCGGCGTCTGATGATCGACGTGATGGATGTAGTAGATGTCGAGATAGTCGGTCTGCAGGCGCTTCAGGCTGGCGTCGACCGCCTGCTTGATGTGCAGCCGCGACATGCCCGAGTCGTTCGGCCGATGGCCCACGGGATTGAAGAACTTGGACGCCACGATCGCGTCCTGCCGCTTTCCCTTGAGCGCCTCGCCCAGCATCGTCTCCGACACGCCGCCGACATAGGAGTTGGCGGTGTCGAAGAAAGTGACGCCGGCATCCATTGCCGTCCCGACCATGCGGCTGGCCTCGGCCTGGTCGGCGCCGTTGCCAAAGGTCATGGTGCCGAGGCAGAGCTCGGAGACTCTCAGGCCGGAACGGCCGAGGTTGCGATAGTCCATGTGGCGTTCCCCTTTTCGTCATCCTGAGCGCAGCGAAGGATCGAACGCCCACACCGGGAGTGCTCCTAAGCTGACGTAAGGTCCGGTCCTTCGCTTCGCTCAGGACGACGGGTTTGTCAGAGCCCCAGCATCGCCTTCGCCAGCACGTTGCGCTGCACCTCCGACGAGCCGCCGTAGATCGTGGTCTTGCGGTTGTTGAAGTAGCGAGGTGCTACGTCGTCGACATACTCGCCCCCGACCGGCACGACGTTGCTGTCGTAGTTCCTGAGCTCGGTGAACGGCGCGCCATACCAGCCCACCGCCTCGACGGCGAGTTCGGTGACCTTCTGCCCGACCTCGGTGCCGCGCATCTTGACGATCGAGGCCATGTTGCCCGGCGCGTCGCCGGTCTTGAGGCTGGAATAGAACATCAGCTCGTTCATCTCGATGGCGTCGATCTCCATCTCGACCGCGGCCATCCGCTCGCGCCAGTTGGGATCTGCCGACAGCGGCTCGCCGGCATCGAGCTGCGTCTTGGACAGCGTCTGCAGGTGGCGGAACGCCTTGCGCAGGCGCGGTCCGTGCGCCTGGCCGCCGCGCTCGAACTCGAGCAGGTATTTGGCGTAGGTCCAGCCCTTGTTCTCCTCGCCGACCCGGTTGGCGACGGGCACTGTCACATCGGTGAAGAAGACCTGATTGACCTCGTGTCGCATCGGCGTGCGCGTGCCGTCGACGAGGTAGATCGGGTCGATCTTGATGCCTGGCGTCTTCATGTCGATCAGCAGAAAGGAAATGCCCTCCTGCCGCTTGCCCTCGTTTGAGGTTCGCACCAGGCAGAACATCCAGTCCGCCCAATGGGCGTTGGTCGTCCAGATCTTCTGGCCGTTCACGATGTAATGGTCGCCCTTCAGCTCGGCCCTGGTGCGCAGCGAGGCGAGGTCGGAGCCGGAGCCCGGCTCGGAGTAGCCCTGGCACCACAGCTCCTCGGCCGCGGCGATCCTGGGAAGGAAGCGCTTCTTCTGTGCCTCGTTGCCGTACTTCATCAGGACGGGCGCCACCATCTTGATGCTGAAGGACGACAGATAAGGTGAATCAGCGCGCGCCATCTCCATCTCGAAGATGAACTTCTGCGTCGAATTCCAGTCCGGCCCGCCGAATTCCTTCGGCCAATTGGGACAGAGCCAGCCGCGGCGCGCCAGCTTCTTCTGCCACTGCAGCAGCCGCTCCTTGGAGACATGGCTGGTGCGGCTGCGGCGGCTCTCCTCGGCCACTTCAGGCGGCATGTTGGCGGTGATCCAGTCGCGCACCTCGCGCTGGAACGCGAGTTCTTCGGTGTTGAAGGCCAGATCCATCGTGCGTCTCCCGACCCCTCCGCCCCCTGCGGGGGCACCTCCCCCGAAGACGGGGGAGGAAAAGATTCATTCTCTTCCCTCGTCTGCGGGGGAAGGTGGCGCGAAGCGCCGGAAGGGGGTCAGAGCCCCAGCATCGCCTTGGCCATGATGCCGCGCTGCACTTCCGACGAGCCGCCATAGATCGTCATCTTGCGGCCGTTGAAGTAGCGCGGCGCCAGCACGTCGACACCTTCTGGTCCGATCGGCTCGACATTGGCGTTCCAGTTGCGCTGCTCGGGGAACGGCTGGGCGTAGTAGCCGGCGGCTTCGACCGCCGATTCCTGGACCTGCTGCATCACTTCGGTGCCGCGCAGCTTGATCATCGACGACAGCGGCCCCGGGTTCTGGCCCGATGCGAGGCGCGAGTAGAATTCCTGCTCGAACATCTCCAGGCCGGAAATCTCGATATCCATGCGCGCCAGCTTCTCGCGCCAGGCGACGTCTTCCATAATCGATACCTCGCCATCCGGCATCGACTGGGCGATCCGCTTCAGCCGCTCGAAACTCGAGCGCAGTCGCGGGCTGTAGGGATTGCCGCCGCGCTCGAACTCGAGCAAGTACTTGGCATAGGTCCAACCCATGTTCTCTTCGCCGACCCGGTTCTCGACCGGCACCTTCACGTCGGTGAAGAACACCGAGTTCACCTCCTGGGTGCCGGCGCGGTTGCCGTCGGCGGTGATGATCGGCTCGACCGAGATGCCCGGCGTCTTCATGTCGATCAGCAGGAACGAGATGCCCTCCTGCCGCTTGCCTTCGTTCGAGGTCCGCACCAGGCAGAAAATCCAGTCGGCGCTCTGGGCCAAGGTCGTCCAGGTCTTCTGGCCGTTCACGATGTAGTGGTCGCCCTTCAGCTCGGCCTTGGTCCGCAGCGAGGCAAGGTCGGAGCCCGAACCCGGCTCGGAATAGCCCTGGCACCAGATCAGGTCCGAGTTCAGCATCGGCGGCAGGTGGCGCGCCTTCTGCTCGGCCGAGCCGTATTTCATAATCACCGGGGCGCACATCTTGGGGCCGAACGGCGAGGTGCCGGGTGCTCCGGCCTTGGCCATCTCCATCTCGAAGATGTACTTCTGCGTCGTGGTGAAGCCCGGCCCGCCGAATTCCTTGGGCCAACCGGTGCACAGCCAGCCTTTCTTCGCCAGCCGCTTCTGCCAGTCGATCAGCCGTTCCTTGCTGACATAGGCGTTCCGGCCGACCTTCGACTCGCCCACGATCTCGGGCGTCAGGTTGTCCTTCAGCCAGCCGCGGACTTCCTGCTGGAAGGCCAGTTCTTCTTTGCCGAACGTGAGATCCATTGGGGGCTCCTTTAGGGGAACTAGGGTACCGCGCCCGGTTCCGGGCCGTAAAGCGTGGTAGTTTGCGCTGCAATTCGCGAGTGGTCCCCGGAGCGTGTCGATGCCTGCGCCTGTGCAGTCTGTTGCGAGCGACGAAAAGCTGCCGGGCTCGGTCGATGTTGCCGTCATCGGTGCCGGCATGGCCGGCAGCACCGCCGCCTACTTCCTTGCGAAGAAAGGCCACTCCGTCGCGCTGCTCGACAAGGGAAAGGTCGGCGGCGAGCAGACGAGCCGGAATTGGGGCTGGTGCCGTCAGCAGCACCGCGACCTGCGCGAGCTGCCGCTCGCCATGAAGAGCCTCGAGATCTGGGGCGAACTCAACCGCGAGCTGGGCGCCGAGACAGGGTTTCGCCGCACCGGTCTTCTCTACGTCACGACGCGGCCGGCCGATTTCGCGCAATGGGAAGCCTGGACCCTGAAGGCGCGCGAACATCAGATGCATAGTCGCGTGCTGACGCCCGCCGAGGCCAAGGCGATGACGCCCGGCAGCACGGGCGACTGGATCGGCGGCGTGCATTCGCCGACCGACGGCCGCGCCGAACCGTCGCTCGCCGGTCCCGCCATCGCCGAAGCCGCGCGCAAGCTCGGCGCCACCCTCCACCAGGATTGCGCCGTCCGCGGCCTCGATATCCAAGGCGGCAAGGTCTCGGGCCTGATCACCGAGCGCGGCCGCATCCGCGCCAATGCGGTGCTGTGCGCGGGCGGCGCCTGGAGCTCGCTGTTCTGCCGCCGCCATGGCGTGCGCCTGCCGCTGGCCGGCGTGCGCTCGACGTCGTTTGCCACCAAAGCCGCGCCGCAAATCACCGACGGCGGGATCTCCATGCCCGACGTCACGATCCGCCGGCGCCTCGACGGCGGCTACACGGTGGGCCTGGGCGGGCGCGGCCTGGTCGAGCTCTCGCCGCAGGGCCTGCTCTACGCGCGCCAGTTCTGGCCGACATTCAAGAAGCGCCGCGCCGGCGTGACGCTGGGCATCGGCCGATCGTTTTTCGACGGGCCGGAGTCCTTCGCGCGCTGGTCGTTCGATCGCGCCTCGCCGTTCGAGCGTCATCGCACGCTCGATCCGCCCGCCGATCCGACGCTCGTGCAGCAGGGTCTGAACAGGCTTGGCGACCACTACCCCTCCCTCAAGGACCTCAAGGTCGCAAATGCCTGGGGCGGGCTCATCGACTCGACGCCCGACGGCATTCCGGTGATCTCGGCCGTCGACCCCCTGCCCGGGCTCTATCTCTCGACGGGATTCACCGGCCACGGTTTCGGCATCGGCCCCGGCGCGGGACGACTGGCCGCCGACCTGGTCGCGGGCGATCCGCCGATCGTCGACCCTCATCCCTTTCGCTACAGCCGCATGATCGACGGCACCGACCTCGGCGAGCCGGGAATGATGTAGAAAACAAGAAAACGGAGGAACGCCATGCCCGCCAAGCGCATCAACCGCGCCATCGAGCTTCTCGAAGCCGATCAGGCGATCTACTACGACGGCCCGCACACCGGCCACGTGCTGACCTACGAGCAGGGCCACAAGGACGCCCGGACCTGGGCCGACTACATTAACGTCGGCATGGAGCACGGCGCCTTCGACATGACAGGGCTCGAAAACTACATGCGCGGGCTGGTCGAGGCCGGGCCGACCAATTCAGGCCATCGCACGCCCACGGTGATCGTCGAGGCGCCGGTCAACGGCATCGACGGCCCCAACGTCGCCTTCAATGCCTGGCAGTTCCGCCAGATCCTCGCCCGCGGCGTCCACGGCATCCTGCTCTGCCAGGCCGAGTCGGCCGACGCGGTGAAGGAGTTCGTGCGGGCCTGCCGCTTCCCGCACCACAAGGTGGGCACCGACAAGATCGGCGGCGGCACACGAGGCCGCGGTTCGGAGCCGACCGCCGCTCCTGTCTGGGGCATTGATCAGCAAGAGTATTTCGAGCGTTGCGAGCCTTGGCCGCTCAATCCCAAAGGCGAGCTGTTGCTCGGTGTAAAGATTGAAAGCCCTCCCGGCGTCGCCCATTGCGACGAGATCTTGGCGGTGCCTGGATTGGGTTTTGCCGAGCTGGGACCGGGTGATTTGGGCCTGTCGCTGGGTTACACCAGCCTGCAACGGCGCCCTTACCCGCCAGAGATGGAGGCCGCCCGCGCCAAGGTCTTCGGCGCCTGCAAAAAGAACAAGCTCGCCTTCCTGGAGGGCGCCACGCCCGACAAGATCGCCGCCAGCCTGGACGAAGGGGTGCGGGTCATTTCCGGCCATAACCCCGAATCGGCCCGCGTCGGCCGGGCGCACCAGAAGCGGACCATGCCGGTCTGAATACCGACGGCCTCAGCCCATGACGAGCTTCGGCAGGCTCAGGGCCAAATCGGGATAGACCATCAGCAGGGCGATCAGCAGCATCATGGCGCCGACGAACGGCAAGGCGCCCCAGATGACGTCGGCGATCGGGCCTCGCTCGCGCATGCCCTGCACGACGTAGAGGTTGAGACCGACCGGCGGAGTAACCAAGGCTGCTTCTATCAGCACCGTCAGCACGACACCCCACCAGATCGGATCCCAGCCGAGATTAATGATGATTGGATAGATGAACGGTGTCGTTAGAATCATCATGGAGATCGTCTCCATGAAGCAGCCCAGGATCAGGTAGAAGACGATGATCAGCACGAGCGTGCCGTGTTTGCCCAGGCCCAATCCCTCGATCAGCTTGCCGATGCCATCGGTGAAGCCGATGGAGGCGAGCACGAAGTTCAGGAACTGCGCCGCCATGATGATCAGCATGATCATGGCGGTTGTCCGCATCGTGCCTTCCAGCACGGCGCGCATCATGGTCCAGTTCAGGCGGCGCTCCACGGCCGCCAGGACGAGCGCCGCCAGAACGCCGAGCGACGCAGCCTCTGTCGGCGTCGCCCAACCAGCATAGATCGAGCCAACGACGACGAAGAAAATGAAGAGCGGTGCGACTAGGTCCTTCAGCGAATAGAGCCTGCTTCTCCAGCTCGTCTCGATCGGCATTCCCCCCTTCTCCGGCCGCAGCAGGCAGGCGACCAGGACGTAGACCATGAACAGTCCGGCCAGCAGGACGCCCGGTAGCATGCCCGCCAGATAGAGGCGTGGTACCGAAGTGTTGGTCAGCAAGCCGTAGAGGATGAAGTTGATCGAGGGCGGAATCAGGATGCCGAGCGTGCCGCCCGCCGCAATGGTTCCCAGAAACAGCCGTTCATCGTACTTGCGCTGCGCGATCTGCGGCAACGCAACGACGCCGACCGTGGCGGCAGTCGCCACGCTCGAGCCGGACGTCGCGGCGAACATCGCGCAGGTACCGATATTTGCGTGCATCAGGCCACCGGGCAACCACGACAGCCATTGGGCGATCGCGGCATAGACCCGCTCGGCGATGCCGGAGCGCAGCAGGATCTCGCCCAGCATGACAAACAGGGGAATGGCGATCAGGATATATTCGGAGCTGGAGTTCCACAGGATCTCGCCCATCGCGAGATAGAGCGGCGACGACGAATAGAATTGGTTCAGCGCCAGCCCCAGCACGCCCATCGTTGCTGCAATGGGCACGCTGATGGCAAGCAGGACGATCAGCATCACGAGCGCATTGACAAGCATCGACCCTACCTTCTCGTCTCGATCGTTGCGTCACGATGCTTGCCGATGGCTATGCCCAGGCTAGAAAGTTCGCCTTCGATTTCCTCGTCCTGCGACGCCACGCCGGCGGTCTGGCCGGCTGTCAGGTAGTCGCCGCGGCGCAGCGCCAGCGCCGTCCTGGCGAGCGCGACGCAGATCGAGAACAGGAACAGCGCCAACCCGAACATCCAGGGAATCTGCGGCAGCGACAGCGGCGTCCGCAGCGGCGTGTTTGAGCGATTCCACTCGACGTAGTTCGAAAAGGTGAGATCGAAACATCGATCGAGCATGGCGACCGTCACAACGCCGAGGGTGACCAGCGACAACACATCCAGGGCGGCCCGCAGGCGCGGGCCGAGGTGGAGATAAAGCGCGTCGATGCGGACGTGCCCGCGGGTCACCAGCACGTGCGCCATCGACAGGGTCGTTCCGATGGCGAACAGATATCCCGCCAACTCGTCCGACCCCGAATAGACGAAGGTCAGGAACTTCCGGGAGATGACTTCCGCTGAGACCAGCAGGGCGGCAACGAGCAATAGGGCGCCGCCAATGAAGGCGAAGAACCGCGAAACCTTCGCCGTTGTGTTCCAGATATTTTCCATGGAAATCACAGGCCCCGGCATCGTACGATTCCGGGGCCCCATTCGTCCTGGCTTCGCTACTTGGCCTTCGCCGTCAGGCCGTACTGCTTGCCGATCGTGTCGGTCCACTTGGCCGCACACTCGGCGCCGCAACGGCCCGCCCAGGCAGGCAGAACCACGTCGTTGAGCACCTGGTCGCGCGCCTTGAGGTCCGCGTCGGACGGCTTTACCAGCTTGAGCTTGCCCGGGGTGCCCTGCGTGCATTTGCCTTGGCCGGTCGTACAGGCCACGCCCTCCTCGGTCTCGTCCTCGACGGCCTTCCATGACTTGTCGGAGAGCTTGGCCATCTCCTTCTTGATCAGGTCCTGGGTGGCCGGATTGAGCTTCTCCCATGTCCTGATGCTGACCACCCAGACCGAGGCCGTGAAGCCGACGGGCAGACGGAAGAGCGTGCTGGTCACGTCATGCCACTTCGCCTTGTAAGCCGGCATCGTGCCGGTGATGCCGCAATCCACGACGCCCTTCTCGAGCGCTGGCACGACCTCGCCGAAGGCGATGGTGACGGCCGAGCCGCCGAAGCCCTTTACGATGTCGGCCTGCGAAGAACCTTGCACGCGCACCTTCTTGCCCTTGAGATCGGCGACGCTCTTGATGTCGCCGCGACAGTAGAAGTTCTGCTCGGGCCAGGTGAAGGTGCCCAGCACCAAGGCGCCGTGCCGCTCGCGCATCACCTTCTGCATTTCCGGCATCCAGGCGTCGATGATCTCGCGGCTCATCTTGAAGGTGCGCGCCACACCGGCAATGTCGACCGCCTCCACGATTGCCGCGCCGTCATCGACGTAGATCGGCAGGGCGGCAGCGAAGTCGTACACGCCGCTCTTGAGCAGGCGCAGAACTTCAGTGCCCTTCAGGTTGAGTTCGGTGACTGACTTGATGTTGCCCGACAGCTTGTTGCCTGAAGCGGCGGGAAGTTCCTGCTCCCAGAACGGCACTTCCAGCATCTTCCAGTTGGTCAGAAAGTTCCACGTCCCGATAACGTTGAATTTCTTCTGCTCTATGCCTTGGGCATTGGCCGTGGCACCGGCAAACATCAATACGGCCGCTGCGGACGCCGTCAGAAATCGACGCATGCTCTCCTCCCTGATTCATTGTGCCTTTTTTTAACCCTTCAGAGCCTAACGCATTCCAGCAGGAATTGGCCAGTGCCGAGTACGGAACGCGCCCACGCCAAGGCGTTCGGCGCCTGCCGGAGGAACAAGCTGGCCTTCCTCGAAGGTGCGGTGCCTGACAAGATCGCAGCCAGCCTCGATGGAGGCACGTCTGGGTCATCAGCGGCCACAAACCCGAATCGGCCAAGGTGGCTGGGCGCACCGGAAGCGGGCGATACCCGTCTGGCAAATCGCGGAGGAGCGCCGTGGCGAAAGCGACGAGACGAAAGCAGACACAGCGTGGCGGCCTCAGTGGGATGACCCGCCACGAACTGGCCGCGCTCCCCCTCGTCATCGGCACCGTCGCGACAGGGCCGGCCGCGGCGCAAGCCGGGATCGCGGTCGACAACGCCTCGCTCTCCGACGTGCAGCAGGCACTGGCTCAGGGAAAGATCACGTCGCGCGCCCTCACCCGGGCCTATCTGGCACGCATCGAGTCCTATGACCGCGCGGGGCCGAGCCTCAACTCCGTGCGCGAGATCAATCCCGACGCGCTTTCGATCGCCGGCCGCTTCGATGGCGTGAAGCCGTCACCAAAGCAGCCGCTCGCCGGTGTGCCTATCCTGGTCAAGGACAACATCGCGACGGGCGACAGACAGCACACGACCGCGGGCTCGCTGGCGCTCGAGACGGCGCGCGCCAAGGACGACTCGACCGTCGTCAAGCGATTGCGCGCCGCGGGTGCGGTGATCCTCGGCAAGGCTAATCTGACCGAGTTCGCCAACATCCTCGCGATCGACATGCCGTCGGGCTACAGCTCGCTGGGCGGCCAGGTGAAGAATCCCTACTCGCCACGGCTGCTCGACGACCGAGGCATCCCGGTCGTGCAGCCGGGCGGATCGAGCTCGGGCTCGGCGGTGGCCGTCGCGGCCGGGCTCTGCGCGGCGGCGATCGGCAGCGAGACCTCGGGTTCGCTGCTCAGCCCCGCGACGAACAACGGCCTGGTCACCGTGAAACCCACGGTCGGGCTGATCAGCCGCGCCGGCATCCTGCCGATCTCGCACAGCCAGGACACCGCGGGTCCCATGACGCGCACCGTGCGCGACGCGGCGATCCTGCTGAACGTGATGGCGGCACGCGATCCGCTCGATCCCGCGACGCAACCGCTGCGGCGGCCCGCCGACTACACCGCGGGCCTCGACAAGGCGGGACTGAAAGGCACCCGCATCGGCGTGCCGAGCGATCCCTCCGATCCGCACAACGATCCCTACATGGGCAAGCTGCCGCCACGCTCGGCAATGGTGATGGCCGACGCGATCACCGTGCTGCAGGACGCCGGCGCCACGATCGTGCGCGCCAGCATGCCGACCGCGGGCTGGATCGGCGGGCCGGGCACGACGATGAACGTGCTCAACCGCAATCCGCTCAGCCGAAACAAGGGCAATCTCGCCACGCCGCCGATCGTCTTCATCTACGAGCTGAAGCACGATCTCAATCTCTACCTGCGCAACTGGGCGACCGGCACGAAGATGAAGACGATGGCCGACATCATCGCCTTCAACAAAGCCAACGCCGGCAAGGCGCTGCGCTTCGGCCAGGACCTGTTCCTTGCGGCCCAGGCGACAAAGGGCGATTTGTCGGAGCTCGAATATCGCTCAGCTCGGGCAATGGATCTGCTGTCCGCCAAGGAACGCGGGATGGATGCCTACATGGCCGAGCACAAGCTCGACGCCGTGCTGTTTCCCGGCACCGCAGGAGCGGCAATCGCCGCCAAGGCCGGATATCCCAGCGTCCAGGTGCCGGCCGGCTTCATCTCCGGCGTCGACGGCAAGGAGACGCCGGACTATCCGCTCGGCATCACCTTTGCCGGCCGCGCCTGGAGCGAAGCCAAGTTGCTGCGTCTGGCCTACGCCTACGAGCAGGCCTCGAACGCCCGGCGTCCGCCGCCCGACCTGCCGGCGCTGTAACCGGGCGTGATCGACACGGCTCGCATATGCCTTCGCTGCTGGCGGGAGGCCGACCGGGAGGCCTTCGCGGCGATGAACGCTCATCCTGAGCTAATGCTCGACCAGGGAGGCCCGCTCAGCCGGGCCGCCAGCGACGCCAAGCTCGACCGTTACGCGGCAGCATTCAGTCGATACGGTTTCTGTCGCTGGGCCATTGAGAGCCGCGACGGCGCCTTTCTCGGCTATTGCGGCGTCATGCCCTCACCCGACGCTCATCCGCTCGGGCCCCACTTCGAGATCGGCTGGCGACTCGTTCAAAGCGCCTGGGGCCACGGCTACGCCACGGAAGCTGCCGGCGCGGCGCTGAGCGACGCCTTCACCCGCGTCGGTATGCGCGAAGTCCTCGCCTATACGGCCTCCGACAATCTCCGGTCGCAGCGCGTGATGGAGCGACTGCAGCTGCACCGGGATTCCTCGCGCGATTTCACGGCAGACTATGACCGCGTCGCGGGTTGGCGCGGTCTGGTCTGGGTCGCGCGACCTTCTTGAAGGCTTTGTAATATTGTTTCTGCGGGGGTGTGGCTGGATTCTGGACGAATTGCCTAAAACCCTTTCACCATCGGTATCGGAACCGTCCAGACGAATCTGGACGATCTGGTCACTACACCGCGATGACCACGCCGTCGTGGCCGGGGTCGGCGCCGCCGTCGAGGCCGTCGTCATGGACGCGGATGCCGTGGACGGCGGCGAAGCCGAAGCCGTAGGGGCTGCGCACCACGGGATAGCCCTGCCCCTTCAGCTCGCGCTCGACCCTGAACTGGACGCGGTTGGAGATGTCGATCGTGTCCGACGTCGCCGAAAAGCGCGGTGCACTCACCGCCTCGACCATGGTCATGTCGAAATCGAGAGCGTTCAGGATGACATGCAGCACGCCCATGGCGATCTGCGTGGCGCCAGGCGCGCCGATGATCATGTGTGGCTGGCTTCCCTTGAAGAGGATCGAGGGCACGACCGAGCTGAAGCGGGCCTTGCCCGGCGCGATCGAGCCGGCGCGACCCGGCCGCGGATCGAACACGCCCATGCAGCCGTTGTACATGAAGCCCAACCCCGGCGTGATCACACCCGAAGGCATGCCGAGCGAATGGGTCATGGTGAAGCAGTTGCCGTCCTCGTCGATGCAGGAGATGTGCGTGGTGTCCTTGGAGACCGCGCCCGAGTTGAAGCGCAGCACCTCGGCCTTCACGCCATGCTTAATCTCGCTCGCCATCTCCCGGGCGTAGGCCTTTGACGTGAGCTTCTCGACCGGCACCTTCACGAACTTCGGATCGCCGACATGCGCGTCCTTGTCGATGGTGGCACGCTTCATGGCTTCCGAGACGACCCGCAGGTACTCCGTCGAGTTATGCTCCATGCTGCGGAGATTGAAATTCTCAAGGATGTTCAGCATCTCGAGCAGCATGACGCCGCCGCCCGGCGGCTGGTTGGTCGAGACCTTGTAGCCGCGATAGTCGCCCCACAGCGGTGGATTGCGCACCGTCTTCCAGGCCTTGAGATCGTCGAGCGACAGCAGCGCCTCGTTCTTTTTCATATCGTCGGCGATCGCCCGGGCGATCTCGCCCAAATAAAAGACGTCAGAGCCGCCCCTAGCGATGGCGCGCAAGGTCTGGCCGTAGTCGCGGTTGACCACCGCGTCGCCCACCCGCTTGGGGTTCCCATCGGGCCGGCAGTAGAGCGCGCGCGCCGCCGGGGTGAATCCGGTGCGCTCGAAATTGGGCGCGCGGCCGAAGGCGCCGTCGTCGGACCACCAGTAATGAACGTGCGGCCGCACCGTCCAGCCGTTCTCGGCCCAGTGGATGGCGGGCTCGACGACGCGCGACCACGGCAGGCTGCCGTGCTCCTTGTGGGCGTCGTAGTACATCTTGAGATTGGCCGGGGCGCAGATCGACCGGTAGCCGATGTCGTTCACTCGCCCCTTCAGGATGAAGCCGTAGCCGTCGCGCGCCTCGCTCTCGATCAGGTTGGCCCACATGTCGGGCCGCGCGGCCAGCGGCGCCGGCGCATGGGCGTCGATGTAGCCGTGGAATTTCTTGCCCGGCATGTAGACGCCGCAGCTGCCGAAGCCCGCGATGCCGCACATCAGCGGATCGACCACCCCCTGAACCAGCGCACAGGCGATGCCGGCATCGACGGCATTGCCGCCTTCGCGCAGCACGTCGGCCCCCGCCTCCGTCGGTTCGGGCTGGGGTGCCACGATCATCGCCTTCTTGTGGTAACGCATGGCGCTACTCAATCCCAACCGTATCGCTTGCGCAACACGGCGGTCACCGGCGCCAGCGCCATGCCTTTCGCAGAGAGGGTCGGCAGCCATTCGGCGAGCGCCTGCAGGGTCGCCTCGTGGGGATGGCCGATCGCCACGACGAAGCCCTGGCGGCGCGCCACCGTCTCGACATCGGCAAGCTTGCGGCGCACCGCGTCGATCGATTCGTCGTCGTCGAGGAAGACGTGGCGAACGATCGAGGGCACGCCCAGCTCCTGCGCCGTCTGGTCGGCGACCGACTGCGCCGTGGTGCGCGAATCGAGATACAGCAGCCCGCGCGCCTTCAGGAGGCGCAGCACCGTCTCCATGCCCGGCCGGAAGGTCGTGAAGCGGCTGCCCATGTGGTTGTTGACGCCGACATAGTCGTCGAAGCTGTCGAGCGCCTGGGTGGTGCGCTGCTTCAGCTCGTTGTCCGTGAGCGACACCAGCAGCGCGTTGGGCCCGGGATCGTTGCGGCCGCTGGGCTCCATCGGCAGGTGCAGCATCAGCTCATGCCCACGCGCCCGCGCCGCGCGCGCCTGATCGCGCAGATCCTTGGCGTAGGGCAGCAGCGACATCGTGAGCGGCCCCGGCAGCTCCCAGGCACGCCTGGAGCGGGGCCGGTCGATCCCGACGTCGTCGATCACGATGGCGATCAGCGGTTTGCTGTTGAGGTCGCGGAACGGCACGGCGTTGCGCCACCAGGTCGCCGCGGCTGGCGCCGCTGGCGCCACGCTCGCGACGCGCGGTTTCTCTTCGAGCGTCGGCCGCGGCTTGCCGGGTTCCACGTCGGTGTATTTCGAAAGGCCAGGAATATCTTCAATGCGTGCGTATTTTGTTTCCGGCTCGGGTGGCGCGCCGCGCTTCATCTGCTCCAGGGTCTCGCGCGCGGCCCGCTCGCGATCGATCGAATCGAGGCGGCCCGCCGCCCAGTAGCCGCCCAACAGGCTGACGACGAACAGCACCACAATTGTCATGACGATCGAGTGCGCGCGATGCGCCTTGATCCAGTCAATACAGGCGCGATAACGCGCCACGATTCGATCACTGAAACGGGCACTGAAATGGGCGCCAATACGCGGCGCTGCTTTCGGACTCTTTCTGTTCGACTTCCTGCTTCTGTTCTTCTTAGACGCCATCTGAACGTTCTGTCTCAACCCGTTGGCCAGCGGCCATTATTTTGCCTTAGTTCAGACTGCGCGACAAAACAAACGTTACAATTCATCCAGGCAACCTTTCGTCGAGAACTTTCATGAGGCGCAGGTCGGTATTGCCGGCAGCTCCACCCTCGCGCTTGAAGCCCAGCCGCTTGGCCAGCTCGAGCATCTTGCGGTTCTCGCGCAGCACCTGGCCGACCACGCGCTTGATGCCGCGCGTCCTGGCATAGGCCAGCACATGACGCAGCAGCAGCTCGCCATAGCCCCGCCGCTGGCGCTCTGACGCCACGACGAGGGCGAACTCGGCCTGCTCGAAGTCCGGATCGGCGGCCAGCCGGCCGACGCCCAGCAGGGCTTCACCGTCGAGCAACAGGAACGCCATCTCGCGGTCGTAGTCGATCTGGGTCAGCCGCGCGGCCATCTCGTGGCTGAGTTCGCGCATTGGGCCGAAGAAGCGCAGACGGATGTCCTCCGCCGAGAGGTTGCGAGTGAAAGCATTCAACAGGTCCTCATCCTCCGGCCGGATCGGCCGCAGCCGAAGTCGCTCCTCGCCATGCTGGACCTCGGCCGCGAGCTCGGACGGATAGGGCCGGATGGCAAAGCGCGCCGCCCGCTCCTGCCCTGCCGGCTTGCGCACGACGATACGGGCGTCGAGCGCGACTACACCAGCGGCATCGACGAGCAGCGGATTGATGTCGAGCTCGGCGATCTCGTCGACGTCGGCGATGAGCTGCGACAGCCTCACCATGGCCTCGGCGACGGCGCCGCGCGCCGCCGGGGCCCGGTCGCGATAGCCGCGCAACAGGCGATCCACCCGCGTCCGGCTGAGCACGTCCTCCGCCAGCACGAGATCGAGCGGCGGCAAGGCCAGTGCCTTGTCGTCGATCACCTCGGCTGCGACGCCGCCGTGGCCGACCATCAGGATCGGGCCGAACACCGCATCCTCGGCGGCGCCCAGGATCAGTTCGGTGGCGTGCGGCCGCTTGATCATCGGCTGGACCACGAAGCCGTCGATCCGCGCCTTGGGCGCCTGCACCAGCGCCTTGCCGGTCATGGTGCGCACGGCGTCGACCACGGCCTCCTCCGACAACAGATCGAGCGCCACGCCGCCGACATCCGACTTGTGCGTGATCTGGCGCGACAGGATCTTCACGGCAACGGGAAAGCCGATGCGGGTCGCGGCATGTGCCGCCTCGCTGGCGTCGAGCACGATTTCGGTGGGCACCACGGGAATGCCGTAGGCCGCCAACACGCGCTTGGCCTCGGGCTCGGTCAGCACCTGCCGCTTCTCGGCGAGCGCCCCGTTTACTATGGCGCGCACGAGATGGGTGTCGGAGCGGGCCTCGGGGATCGAGGGTGGCGTCCGCTGCAGGGCGCGCTGGCCGCGGCGATAGGCGATGACGTGCATGAAGCCGCGCACCGCGCGCAGCGGCGTGTCGTAGGCCGCAATCCCCGCGTCGTGCAGCACGCGGCGCCCGGCTTCGGCCTGCGGCCCACCGATCCAGCAGCCGATCACCGGCACGACCTTCCTGCCCGCCGCACCGACGATGGCGCGCGCCGCTTCTTCCGGCGATGCCAGCGCCGTCGGCACGTTCATCGCCAGCACGGCTCCGACGCTGCGATCGTCGGCCAGGGCATCGAGGGCGGCGGCATAGCGCGCGCCGTCGGCGTCGCCCACGATGTCGACCGGATTGGCGCGCGACCAGATGGGCGGCAGCAACTTATCGAGCTGGGTGATCGTCTTGGGCAAGAGCGTGGCGAGCTCGCCGCCTTCGTCGATCAAGAGGTCGGTGGCCACGATGCCGACGCCGCCGCCGTTGGTCAGTATCGCCAGCCGCTCGTTGCGCGGCGTGATGGCATGACCCAGCGTCTCGGCGGCATCGAACAGTTCGCCGAGCCCGGTGACTCGCACCAGGCCGGCGCGGGCGAAGGCGGCATCGTAGACGGCGGCCGATCCTGCCATCGAGCCGGTGTGCGAGGCCGCGGCCTTTGCCGCCGCGGCATGCCGGCCGCCCTTGAGCACGATCACAGGTTTCAGTCGCGCAATGCCGCGTGCCGCCGACATGAATTTGCGCGCCTGGGTGATGCCCTCGACATACATCAGGATGGCGCGGGTATCGTTGTCGCGCGCCAGCATGTCGAGCATGTCCCCGAAATCGATATCGGCCATGTCGCCCATCGAGACCAGGTGCGAAAAGCCGAGGCCTTGCGCGGCACCCCAGTCGGCAAGGGCGGCCAGCACCGCACCCGACTGGGCGATCGCAGCGATCCGCCCGGCCTTGAGATTGCCCGGACCGAAGGTCGCATTGAGCCCCAGGCCAGGGGCAGCGTAGCCGATGCAATTGGGACCGAGCATGCGCAGCAGGTTCGGTTGGGCCGCCCGCAGCAGGCGCTTGTGCCAGCGGGCGTTGACCTCGCGCGCATCGGCGCCGGTTCCCGGTCCGCTGCTGATCACCACCGCGGCCTTGGTGCCGCGCCTGCCAAGCTCAACGATCAGGCTGGGCACCGTGTCGGCCGGCGTCATGACCACGGCGAGATCGGCCGGCGCCGGCAGCTCGGAAAGGCGGCGCAGCACGGGACGGCCGGCAATCGCACCGCCCTTGAGGTTCACCAGATGGATGTCACCCTTGAAGCCGCCGGCCAGGAGGTTGCGTGTCACCGCCGCGCCGACCGAGCCGGCGCGCTCGCTGGCGCCGATGGCGACGACCGACTTCGGCGCGATCAGTTTATCGAGGTTGCGGGTGGACATGGCTTCGTTCCATCGCCGACAATATGAGTCGAAGCCATGACAGCGAACGCGAATGTGAACAAGGACGAAGCCGTCGCAGTCGAGTTGCGCCTCGACCGACTGGCGCGCCTGTACAATTCCCTCGACCCCGCGCCCTTCAACGAAAAGGAGCTCGATACAGCGGCTGACGATTACATCGTCGGCTCGGCCCAAGACCTCGCCGGCAAGCCGATGCGGCTCGTCATCCTGCTGTCTGAACCGGAGCTGACAGCGACGCGGGTGGCCGATATCTCGGCGTCGATCCACAATCACTTTGCCTTGCGCGCGCAAGTCGAGCGCAAACGCCTGCATTCGGAATTGCGCCGCGGCAGAAGCAGCCTGCTGATCGGTGTCGCCTTCCTGATTGCCTGCCTGATCGTTCGCGAACTCCCGCTACTGCCCGAAACGCCGGTCGGCCGCATCCTGCGCGAAGGCCTGCTGATCGTCGGCTGGGTGGCGATGTGGGGACCGCTTGAGATATTCCTGTATGGCTGGTGGCCGATCGTCGGGCGGCGGCGACTGTTCGATCGCCTTGCAGGAATTGAGGTGGAGGTCCGTCCGCTCAAATGAGCTGCGGCCCGTTCATCAAGACCAGCCCGATCACGATCACGAACGCCGCAGCGACACGTCGCACGCCGAACGGCTCGCCCAGCAGCAATGTCCCCATCAGCGCACCGAACAGCACCGATGTCTCACGAAGGGCGGCAATATGCGCCATCGGTCCCAGGACCAGCGCATAGATGGCAATGCCGTAGCCGGTGTTGGCGATGACGCCGCCGGTCACGCCGCGCCACCAGGTTCGCCTGAGATGCGCCCACACCGTCTTGGGGCGCAGCACGATCGCCAGCACCAGCAGCCATGGCCCTTCTATGACGCACAGCCAGGCGATGTAGGAAAGGCGATGCGCCATGTCCGGACCGGCGGCGCGCACGCCCAGCCCGTCGGCGATGATGTAGGCGGCGATCGTGATTCCGGTGAGCACGGCAAACAGGGTGGCCAACCCGTGCCGCGCGCCCGGTCGCGGCACCACGGCCTTGAGCGGCATCGCGAGCGCAATCAGGCCAATGCTCAACAGCAGGACGCCCGCCATGTCCTGCGCGCGCAAATGCTCGCCGATGAACTGACCCGATACCAGCGCGACCAGGAGCGGTCCCAGCCCGCGCGCGATGGGATAGGTATGGCTGAGATCGCCGTAGGAATAGGCCTTCAGCAGAAAGGTGTAGTAGGCTACGTGGATCAGCACCGACGCGATCAGGTATTTCCATGCCGCCGGCTCCATCGCGGGCAGGAACGGTACGGCGCACAGCCCCATCACGGTGCCAGTGGTCATGATCACGCCGAAGGTCGCCAGTCGGTCCGACTGGTCGGACTTCAGAATGGCATTCCAGCTCGCATGCATGAGGGCTGCTGCAAGCAGCAGCCCGACGATGAGGGGTTCGACGACCATCGCGGCGGCAGGATCAGGGGCGCGGCTTGTAGTCCGAGTATTTGACGGTCACGCGCACATGCACGGTGTCATCGCCGATCTTGGCGTCCTCGTCGGCCCGCAACTGGATTGGAAACCAGTTCTCGCCGCCAACTTCCGCGCGCTGCTCCTCGAAGCGCATCGGCGCGACCGGAAAGGCGCTGCTGCGGCCGCAGATCTTGACGATGGCATTGTCGGTCTCGCGCACCCAGGCACGCCCCTGGAAGGCGCGCGCCGACGACTGGTCCGTACGCGGCAGAACATCGAACACGCTGGCATTGAGATCGCCCATCTTCTGGCGTCCGGCATAGACGATGTCGCGGTCGGCCAGCTTGTCGCCCGTCAGCGCGAAAAGAAGCGGGTCGCCGAAGCCGTTGATGTCCTTGTCCGAGAGCTTCAGGCGCGTGAGCGTATTGGTCGGCCCGTCGATCACGTTCGCCCGGCGCACGCCCTTGTCGTCGAAGGTGAAGGTCGTGACCTGGCGGAACTCGCCGTCCACCGCATCGCCCTGCAGAGTCTGCACAGTGACATCCATGGTGTAGCTGTAGGTCGCCAACGCCTTGGCAAAAAGCTGCTCTTTGGCGGCAACCTCACGCACGAAATCCATCGGGCCCAGGCGTGAATCGGCGGTTCTGTCGATCGGCTCCATACCTGCGCTGCAACGGACTTGGGCGAGGGATGGTCCGGCAAGCAGCAAGGCGGCAAGGAAGGAGATAGCCTGTTTCATGAGCGACCTTATAGCCTGCCCGCGGGGTTTGTTCCGGCCGGCATTTCCCCTACATTAACGCAATCGAAAGGGTTTGGTCGAACGTGCTTCTTCTGATCGATAACTACGACAGCTTCACCTACAACCTCGTCCATTTCCTGGGCGATCTCGGGGCGCGATGCGTCGTGCACCGCAACGACCAGATCACGGTCGACGCGGCGATGGCGCTGAAGCCCGACGCCATCGTGCTGTCGCCCGGTCCCTGCACGCCCAACGAGGCCGGCATCTGCATGGACCTGATCAAGGCGGCCGCCAAGGCGCAACTGCCGCTGCTCGGTGTCTGCCTCGGCCATCAGGCGATCGGCCAGGTGTTCGGCGGCAAGGTCGTGCGCGCGCCCAAGCCCATGCACGGCAAGCTGTCGGGCATCCGGCACAAAGGCCAGAGCGTGTTCGAGGACGTGCCCTCGCCCTTCGAGGCGACACGCTATCATTCGCTGATCGTCGATCGTGCCGGCTTCCCCAAGGATCTCGAGGTCACCGCCGAGACCGGCGACATCGTCATGGGGCTGCGCCACAAGACCCTGCCGATCCACGGCGTGCAGTTCCATCCCGAGAGCATCGCCTCGCAGCACGGCCACAAGATCCTCGAGAACTTCCTGAAAATCGCCGGCGAGCATCCGTCGCAACAGAAGAAGAAGGCGGCCTGAGCCTGTCCCGCAACCGTTGTCATCCCGAGCGAAGCGAGGGATCCTTGATCAAACGCCGCCAAGGATCCCTCGCTTCGCTCGGGATGACACCCTTGTCGATGCGACGTTCCCTCCTCGCTTCGCTTGCCGCTGTCGCGTGTGCTGGATCGTCCGCGCGCGCCCAGAGCTACCCCACCAAGCCGGTCAAGATCATCGTGCCCTTCCCGGCCGGCCAGTCGACCGACGTCCTGGCGCGCGTGATGGCCGACCAGCTCACCAAGGCGTTCGGCCGGCAGGTGATCGTCGAGAACCGGCCGGGCGCGGCCGGCAGCATCGGAGCCGACACTGCGGCCAAGTCGGCACCCGACGGCTACACGCTCCTGATGGTGACCATCTCCACCCACGGCATCTCGCCCGCGATCTATCCCAAGCTGCCCTACGATCCGCAGAAGGATTTTGCGCCGATCGCCAACATAGCGCTGACGCCGCAGGTGCTGATGGCCAGCCTCAAGAGCGGCATTGCCTCGGTGCCGGAGCTGATCGCCAAGGCCAAGGCGGGCGGCGACCTCAACTTCGGCACCTCGGGTAACGGTTCGGCGAGCCATCTCGCAGTCGAGATGCTGAAGAGCGCCGCCGGCATCAAGCTCACGCACATTCCCTTCAAGGGCAACGCCGAGGCCCAGTTCGCCTTGCAGGCCGGCGACATCCAGCTGCTGTCCGACGCCATTCCCGGCGCTGTCGGTCCGATCAAGGCCGGCAAGGCGAAGGGACTCGGCATCGCCGACATCAGGCGCTCGCCCTTCCTGCCCGACCTGCCGACCATCGCCGAGCAGGGTGTTCAGGGCGTCGTGGCCGTCGGCTGGATCGGACTATCGGCACCGGCCGGCACGCCCGAGCCGATCCTCGACAGGGTGAGTGCAGAGGTGATGAGGATCCTCAAGGAGCCCGAGGTGCTGGAGAAGCTCAGGGGTCTCGCCTTTGTGCCGGCCAAGGAATCGCGGCAGGAGTTCAAGGCCTACATCGCCCTCGAGAACATCAAGTGGCGCAAGATCGCCCAGGATGCCGGCGTGAAGATTGAGTGAACGCGACCCTCATCCAGAGGAGCGGCCGCAGGCCGCGTCTCGAAGGGTGGGACCAGTCTTGGTGTTGCCATGCTTCGAGACGCCTGTGCGCGGGGTTTACCCCGCGCCAATCGCGCGGCTCCTCGGCATAAGGCAACTATAAAAATGGATAGTTTTTCCAAATAGTTAGAAGGCAAACCTAAACTGCTATCCGGCCACGCCAAAGCCGGCGCGCTGGATCGCCCGGGTGATCGCCGGAACGTCGGCGTCGGCCGGAAGACGCAGTTCGCCGCTCTTGAGATCGAGGGAAATCGGCGCCGTGCCGGCGCCGGTGGCGGCACGCGTGACGGCCTTTACGCAGCCATCGCAGTCCATGCCAGTGACCTTGAGGATGAGTTCTTGAGCCATGTGATATAGCTACCCGCCCTGCGGCCCGGCCGACAAGGGGCAAAACTACCGCACGGGGTCTTGGTGAGCGGCGATATCGACGATTTTCGCAGTCTTTTGGCGAAGGTGGGCAACGGCGATTCCCTGGGAATCGACGAGGCGGAGCGTGCCTTCGACATCATGACTAGCGGCAACGCCACGCCGGCACAGATGGGCGCCTTCCTGATGGGGCTGAAGGTGCGCGGCGAGACGGCCGAGGAGCTGGCCGGCGGCGCTCGCGCGTTGCGCGCCAAGGTTCTCCGCGTCAAGGCGCCGGCGGGCACCATGGACATTGTCGGCACCGGCGGCGACCACCACGGCACCTACAACGTCTCGTCCTGCTCAGCATTCGTCGTTGCTGGCGCGGGCGTTCCCGTCGCCAAGCACGGCAACCGCGCCTTCACCTCCAAGTCCGGCGCGGCCGATGTGCTGGCCGCCCTCGGCATCGGCCTCGAACTGCCGATCGAGACGCTGGAGAAGGCGCTGGTCGAAGCCAATATCTGTTTCCTGATGGCGCCGCGCCATCACAGCGCCATGCGCAATGTCGCCGGCCCACGAGTCGAGCTTGCGCCGTCACGCACGATTTTCAACCTGCTCGGGCCGATGTCGAACCCTGCACTCGTCAAGCGCCAGCTCGTGGGCGTGTTCGACCGCCGCTGGCTCAGGCCTGTCGCCCAGGCGCTCGGCCAGCTGGGGCTGGAACGCGCCCTGGTCGTGCATGGCCAGGACGGCATGGACGAGCTCACCACGACGACCAAGAGCTGGGCGGCCTCGCTCGACGCCTCCGTCGATGGGGGCAAGGTGAGCGAAATCGAGATCGCCCCGGAGGAAATCGGTGTGAAGCGCGCCACTCTGCTCGCGCTCAAGGGCGGCGACGCGGTCCACAATGCCGAGGCGATCAAGAAGGTGCTGGCGGGCGAGAAGAGCGCCTTTCGCGATATTGTGCTGCTGAACAGCGCCGCGGCGCTGATGGTGTCCGGCAAGGCCATGGATTTGAAGGAAGGCGCGGCCCTCGCCGCCCACTCGATCGATGGCGGCAAAGCGGCCGCCGCGCTGGCAACGCTGCAAAGGATCTGCGCATGAGCGGCGACACACTGGACAAGATCGTCGCCGACAAGCGACGGCACGTCGCCGGCCGCATCTCGCAGCGGCCGCTGCGCATGGTCGAAGCCCTGGCGCGCGACACCGATTCGCCGCGCGGATTTGCCAAGGCGCTCAAGGCTGCCATCGCGGCGGGCCACTACGGTCTGATCGCCGAGATCAAGAAGGCCTCGCCCAGCAAGGGCCTAATCCGGCCGGACTTCGATCCGCCATCGCTCGCCCGCGCCTACGAACGCGGCGGCGCCACCTGCCTGTCGGTGCTGACCGACGGCCCCTACTTCCAGGGCAAGGACGAGTTCCTGACCCAGGCCCGAGCCGCGACCAAGCTGCCTGTGTTGCGCAAGGATTTCACGATCGACCCCTACCAGGTGCCGGAGGCGCGGGCGCTCGGCGCCGACTGCATCCTGCTGATCATGGCCTGCCTCGACGACCGCCTGGCAGCAGAACTCGCCAAGCTCGCGCGCAAATGGGGCATGGACGTGCTGGTCGAAGTGCATGACGCGGCAGAACTCGAGCGCGCGCTCAAGGTCGACAGCGACCTGATCGGCGTCAACAACCGCAACCTCAAGACGCTGGCCGTCGATCTCGCCGTCACCGAGCAGCTGGCGCCCAAGGTGCCGAAGGACCGCGTCGTGGTGGCCGAAAGCGGTCTCGGATCGCCGGCCGACCTCGCGCGCATGGCCAAGGTCGGCGCCTCGGCCTTCCTGATCGGCGAAAGCTTCATGCGCCAGCCCGACGTCGAGGCCGCCGTCCGCGCGCTGCTGATGCGGCAGGCCGCATGAGAGCCAAGAAACTCACGCACTTCGACGCTTCCGGCAACGCCCGCATGGTCGACGTCGCGGCCAAGGACGTGACCGAACGGGTCGCCGTCGCGCGGGCCACCGTCACCATGCAGGCCGCGACGCTCAAGCTCATCCAGACGAAGAAGGCCGCCAAGGGCGACGTGCTGGCGGTGGCGCAGCTCGCCGGCATCATGGCGGCCAAGAAGACGCCCGAGCTGATCCCGCTTTGCCATCCGCTGTCACTTTCGTCGGTCGACGTGAAACTCACGGTCGACGCCAAACGCAATGCCGTCGATATCGAGGCCACCTGCAAGTTGAAGGGCCGTACCGGCGTCGAAATGGAAGCGCTGACCGCCGCCTCTGTTGCAGCGCTCACCGTCTACGACATGTGCAAGGCGGTCGACCGCGGCATGGTGATTTCCGACGTGAAGCTCCTGCACAAGTCGGGCGGCAAGTCCGGCACCTTCGATGCCCGCTGATCTGCTTTCCGTTCGCGACGCCCATGCCCGCGTGATCGCGGCTTTCGCGGGACTGCCGGCCGAGATGGTGTCGGTGGCGGACGCCGCCGGCCGCGTCCTGGCCGTGGCGCCGGCGGCACGCCTGACCCAGCCGCCGACCGATCTCTCCGCCATGGACGGCTATGCCGTGCGCGCCGAAGACATCCCGGCTGCTCCCGCCACGCTCACGCTGGTCGGCCAGGCGCCAGCCGGAGGGTCCTACGACCATGCACTGAAGCGCAGCGAGACCGTCCGCATCTTCACCGGCGGTCCGCTGCCCATGGGCGCCGATGCGATCGTCATCCAGGAAGACACCAAGGCCGAGGGCGGCAAGATCACTATCCTCGAGGCACCGCGGCCGGGTCGCCACATCCGCAAGGCCGGGCTCGATTTTTCCACGGGCGACACGCCCCTGGCGGCAGGCCGCATCCTGACGACTCGCGACGTGGCGCTGGCCGCGGCGATGAATCAGCCGTGGCTGTCGGTGCATCGAAAGCCACGAGTAGCGATCCTGTCGACCGGCGACGAGCTGGTAATGCCAGGAGAGCCGGTCGGCCGCAACCAGATCGTCTCCTCCTCCGGCATCGCGGTCGCCGCTCTCGTGCGCGGCTGGGGCGGCGAGCCCACCCTGTTCGACATCGCGCGCGACGACGCCAAGCTGATCGAGAACCGCATCGCCGCCGGCGCGCAGCACGACCTGCTGGTCACGCTGGGCGGCGCCTCCGTCGGCGACCACGATCTGGTGCAGGCGGCTCTGACGGCGCAGGGCTTCACGATGGATTTCTGGCGCATTGCCATGCGCCCGGGCAAGCCGCTGATGTTTGCCGCCAGGCAACGCGCCCGCGTGCTCGGCCTGCCGGGCAATCCGGTCTCGACCATGGTTTGTGCGCTCTTGTTCCTGAAGCCTGCCCTGGATCGGATGCTGGGCCAGCCAGGCGACCTCGTCGCCACCGAGCCGGCACGTCTAGCCGTCGACCTCAAGCAAAACGACACCCGCGAGGACTACATCCGCGCAAAACTCAGGCGGCTCCCCGACGGCGCACTGGGCGTCGAGCCTCATGCGGTGCAGGACAGCTCCATGCTCTCGGTCCTTGCCTGGGCGAGCGGCCTGCTCGTGCGGCCGGCCCACGACCCCGCCCGAAAGGCTGGCGAGACAGTGCGGGTCATCGACCTGTCGGGGCTTGCCGGGGGCTTTTGACGTAGAAATCGTAGACGTGCAGCTCGCCGGGATAGGGCCGCGTCCGTCCCCACGGCGTTTGGTCGGTGCGCACGAAGAACGGTGACAGCACACCCAGTTCCTCGGGATCGGCGTGAAGGTCGGTATTCCATCCGACGACCAGCAGGCCGCCCGGACGCAGGACCTCCGACATCGCCTTGGCCGCCGCGCGCATGTCGTCGGCCCGGTCGACGCCGAAGCCGAAGACGCCATTGAAGACGATGCAGTCGAAGAAGTCCTTCGGCCGATGAAGGGCGATGTCCTGGATCGGCGCCGCAATATGCGTCGGGGCGCCCCACACCGCGGTGCTGGGATGGTTGTCGAGCGTCGTGTACTGGGCGCGGTCTTGGCGAAAGAGCTTCTCGTAGTGGAAGGTGTAGGGCGCCGCGCCCACGAACAGGATGCGCCTGTAGTTGTCGCGCAGCCACGGCAGAAGCTCGCGTTCCATGAAAATGCGGCCCGGGTACGCCAGGATGTATGCGTAGCTGCGCTTTACGCCACGGACATGCAGCAGGAGAAAGCGCAGCACCGGCTTGGGTAGGACTTTCTTCGCTATCGGGGAGAGGCGCGAGAAACCCGCTTCGATCATGCCGGCCATTGACCAATCGCTTTGCCGACTGGCGGCAAATTCACAAGAACAGTTCCGGTTTTGGGACCAACGATCCCCGGCCGCCTATGGAAAACTTGACCTTTTAGAAGAACTAAACTAGAACATGCGTCAGGTTTCAGCATTTGTTCCTAAATCTGGTCTGAAATCTGACAGGCATTTTGGGGAGAAGACGGTGCTAACCCGCAAGCAAAATGAACTACTGATGTTTATCAACAAGCGCCTCAACGATGGCGGTGTCTCACCGTCGTTCGACGAGATGAAGGAGGCGCTGCGTCTGAAATCGAAATCCGGCATCCATCGACTGATCACCGGGCTGGAGGAGCGCGGCTTCCTGCGTCGCCTGCCTCATCGCGCGCGCGCTCTGCAGGTTCTGAAGCTGCCCGAAACGGCGGCCATGCCGGCGCCCAACGTCACGCCCCTGCTCGCCGATTCCCGCCGCGCCGGCTTTGCCGAGACGCGCGAAGGCTTTGTGCCGCAGATCGTGCGCGGTGATCGGCTTCCCTTGGCCGGCGCCATCCAGGCGGCAAACGAGGCACAGGCGCTCAGCCTGCCGCTCTACGGCCGGATCGCCGCTGGCACGCCGATCGAGGCACTGCGCGACAATTCCACGACGGTCGACGTGCCGGTCTCCCTGCTCGGCTCCGGTGCGCACTACTGCCTCGAGGTCCAGGGCGATTCGATGGTCGAGGCCGGCATCCAGAATGGCGACATCGCCATCATCAAGAGCGCCGATACCGCCGAGACCGGCGAGATCGTCGTGGCACTGATCGACGACACCGAGGCGACGCTCAAGCGCCTGCGCAAGAAGGGTGCCTCGATCGCTCTCGAACCTGCCAACGCCGCCTACGAAACGCGGATCTTCGGCCCCGACCGGGTCAAGATCCAGGGCCGCTTGGCCGGGCTCTATCGCCGCTATACCTAGACCCCCTGCCGTTTTCCCACCGATTATTTAACGGCGGCCGATCTACTAATAGGCAGTGCGCCAAGGCATCGTCAGACGCCGGGCGCCTTGACCGGCGCGGCCTGCCGCGTCGAGCTGTTGGGTACCCATGGCCGATCGCCGCGTCGCGCATTGGCCGTCTCGCGACGCACGCCCGACTCATCGAGCCACAGCGCTTGCGCGCCCTCGCGCCAGGCATCGCGACGATCGATCACCAGCCGAGGGCCGCGACAGCGCCCTTGGGCGTCGACCGTTGAGAGCACGATGTCGGCGCTGGCACAGGCGTCGGCGAGTCGGCGCTCGTCGCTCACCATCGCCACGCGCCACGGTCCCTTGCGCCAGCGGCAGAGGCCGCTCTGGCAGCCAAGGCCGCTCGCCTCTTCTTGAGCACTTACCGTCCACTTCCTGGCACCTTCCTGGCCGCTGCGCCGCGCCCAGGCGTCGCTCACGAAGCGGTCGGTACGCGCGGAGGCGATATGCACCACGCCGACCTGGTCGCGCAGGCCGAGGACGCGGCCGTCTTCGCTCATCAGGAGATCGGGTGCCGGCGGTGGTCCCAACAGCAGGCCGATGGCCACGATCGGCAGGCCCGCTAGTCGCCAACGCCGCCGCCACAGGCAGAACCACAGCCCGCCCAGTGTCATCAGCCACAGGCTGGCGCCGGGCAGCGACGGCACCAGGCTCGCCGCCTGCGGCCAGGCCGCGACATGGAAGGCGATGGCATTGAGGCCCTCGACGCCCCAACCCATCGGCACCAGGGCCAGACGCTCCAGGCCAAACGGCATCAGCAGCATGGCGAGCAGGCCCCACGGCATGATCCAGAAGCCGGTGAGCGGCACGCCGAGCAGGTTCGCCACGACGCCCAGCAGCGACACACGATTGAAATGGTAGGCGGCAAAGGCTCCGGTCGCGACCGAGGCGATCAGGGTCGTGGCCAAGCTGGAGCCGAGCCCCACCAGCAATCGCCACAGCCAGCGAAATCGCGCGCCCTCGGCGCGCTCGTGCAGGCGGCGGCGCCAGCCGCTACCCGCCTCCCATGCCGCGATCAGGGCGATCACAGCGGCGAACGACATCTGGAAAGAGGCGCCCGTCAGCGACTCCGGCGCCGCCAAGAGCACGATCACCGCCGACCACGCGACCAGCCGCAGCGACAGCGCAGTGCGGTCGAGCAGAACCGCCAGCAGCGCAAAGGCCGCCATCGCACAGGCGCGTTGCGCCGGCACCGGTGCGCCGGCGAGTGCCGTGTAGAAAAGCGCCACGACGAGCGCCAGCACTGCCGCGATCTTCTTGGCATTCACCCTGAGTGCCAGTGGCGGCACGAGGGCGATGCCGTAACGCACGAAACCCATCACCAGCCCGACCACGAACACGATGTGGAGGCCGGATATCGACAGAATGTGCGCCAGGCCGGAGTCGCGCATCGCCTGGCTGACGTCCTTGTCGACGGCCGTTTGCTCGCCGGCCAGCAGCGCGGCGGCGACGCCGCCGGCCGGACCGGGCAGTGCCTTCAGGATGCGTTCTGTGATGTCGGCTCGCAGACCGTCGAAGGTGCGGACGAGTCCGTCAGGCCGGCCGCGTTCGATCACCGCCGCCGGCGCCAGCGCATAACCCACCGCGCCCAGCTGCTGGTACCAGGCGAGTCGCTGGAAATCGAAAGCGCCAGGCGTCGCTGGTCCTGCAGGCGGTGACAGGTTCGCGAAAACCAGCAGGCGATCGCCGACGTTGAGCGGCGGAGCACCCTTGCCGAGCGAGACGCGCAGCCTGAGGGGCGTCATTTCCGGCGCCGGCACGCCGTTGCCCTTGAGGCGCACCGCCTCGAGCACGACCCGCTTGCCGTCGGGCAGGCGCTGAATGTCGGCCACCCTGCCCTCGACGTTGATGCTGAACAGCGGCCGGTGGAGAGTGGGCGCCGCCAGGTTCGAGGTGCGCCACGCCACGAGGCCTAGTCCAAGCGAACCCGCCACGAGGCCAATGCAGAGGGCGCGGACTGCACTTCCCGCCGGCGCAAGCAGCACTGCCACGGCAGCGCCGATGGCCAGCGCCGGACCGAGCCACAGCGCAGGTTCACTGGGCAGTTCGAAATAGACTGCGATGCCCAGTCCCATCGCCACCGGCAGCCACAGCATCCAGCGGCCGCGCTCGGCGTCGAGATGCTGCAGGATCCAGTTGCGGGCCCCCGCCACGCGCTCCCCCTCGGTCGCCTGCCGGGCGTTTGACAGGTCGGGGACGCTCGCCTACCTACCGCGCGCTTTTCCGGCCGAAATACG
>CAMDCE010000016.1 GCA_945889625.1 Asaia bogorensis
ACTGGAGTGGCGCGCCCCCAGCGAAGAAGCAAGACTCTCGACCCCCTCCGCCCCGATTACGGGGCACCTCCCCCGCAGACGGGGGAGGAACGACGCTTTCTTATCCCTCCCCCGTCTGCGGGGGAGGTGGCACCGTCATACGGTGACGGAGGGGGTCAAGAAGCATGACCCTCCACATCGCCGATCACTCCGGCAGGCCGCTTTTTACCAGGTGCTCGCCGAACAGCTTCCGCTTGGCGGGATCCTTGAAGGCATGCGCGGCGGCGAAGCGGCCGACGCTGAATTTGGGATCGACCCGCAGCAGATCTCTTGCCGTCTGCCGTGCCTCGTCGACCTGGCCATTGGCCGCCAGGCTGGCGGCGAGGTAGCGCAGGTTGGCGGTGAAGCGTGGGTTGAGCGCCGCCGACCGCCGCGCCCACTGGGCGGCGTCGGCGTAGTCGCCGGCGGCATAGCTGGCCAGCGCCACGATCGAGTAGCTGAAGAAGACGTGCGCATCGTAGGGCGACAGCCTGAGCCCGATGTCGGCGCGCCGCCGCGCCTCGCGTGTCTCGCCGATATAGGAGAAGGTCGGGCTGCTGCGCAGCCAGGCGACGGCCGAGCTGGGATTGGCGGCCAGCGCCCGGTCGAACAGCTCGATGGCCTGGTCGAAATCGCGGAACAGGAAGGCGCGCACATGGCCGCACATCGACAGTGCCCGTGGATCGAAGCGGTCGAGCGTCAGGGCCAGCCGCGACAGCCGTTCGGCTTCGAGGAAGTCGGCATCGGGGTCGGGCGACAGTCCCTGGTTGACCCGCACGCTGTACCAGTCCGCCGCCAGGGCATGCGCCGCGGCATAGCTCGGGTCGAGCGTCATTGCCTGCTGGAACAGCGGCAGCGCCCCCACGAACTGGTCGTCGTCGAAGCGATGCAGCAGGTCGAGCCCGCGCAGCATCAATTCATAGGCGTCCATGCTCTCGGGACGCTTGCGCAGCACGCGGCGCAGCTCGGCTTCCTGGACCTGCGGTGTGATCGTTGCCACCACCTTGGCCGACAGCTCGTCCTGCAGGTCGAACAGGTCGGCAGCCTCGCCGGCGAAGCGGTCGCTCCAGATGGTCGTGCCGTTCTCGCAATCGGCCAGCTCGGCGGAGAGCCTGACCTTGGTGCCGGCGCGGCGCACGCTGCCCGACAGCATGTAGCGCACGCCGAGATCGCGGCGGATCTGCTGCGCGTCCTGCGCGGCGCCGCGGTAGCGCAGCACCGATGAGCGCGAGATCACGATCAGCTCGGGCAGGCACGACAGGGCCGAGATGATGTCCTCGACCAGCCCGTCGCTGAAATAGGAGTTGGCGGTCTCGCCCGACTTGCCGCCGGACGGCGACTGGTCGGCGAACGGCAGCACGGCGATCGACGGCCGGCGGCGCTGGAAGCTGTCGACCGACGGCACCGACTTCAGCCGCTTGCCGACGCCCACGCCGTAGGCATGGACCGGCCGGCTGATGTTCTTGAGCTTCAGCACACCGAGATCCGTGACCGGTGCGTTGAGGCGGCCGCTGATCAGGTCCATCACCGTGGACGAGACAAGCACGCCGCCGGCCGGCGCGTGCTCCTGCAGGCGCGACACGACATTGATGCCGTCGCCCAGCAGGTCCGAGCCGTCGACGATCACGTCGCCCATGTGGATGGCGCAGCGCATCTCGAGGCGGATGTCGAGGGTCGGCGGCATTGCGGCGGCGGCGGCCTGGACCTCCAGCGCCGAACGCGTCGCGTCGACCGGACTGGTGAACTCGACCAGCAGGCCGTCGCCCAGCGACTTGAAGATGCGGCCGCCGCCCTTGGTGATCAGCGGATCGATCTCGCGGCGCAGCGCCCGCCACGCCGCCAGCGCGTCGTCCTCGTTGGCCTCGACCACGGCACTGAAGCCCACGACGTCGAACGCAGCCACGACGACCAGCCGGCGATTGCCGTAGTCCGCGTCCGACGCCGCTGCAACGACGTGCCTGCGAGCCATGTGCGACAACCCCCACGCATCGAAGATCACCGGGCGGTTGGTGTGGACCCGCTGGCGATCGACGCCGCGACAGTAGCATATGACGCCGCCTCCGAACCACGAGGCGGGTTCGCCTAACGGATGTAACAGCTGGTACATATTGCGGTCGCTGAAAGCCCCGGCTGCACTCGGCGGTTGCACAATCGAATGTGACGGTTAGTCTATTTGTCGCTCGCAGACAGGCTCCGGGGCGGGGCGCGGGTGCACGAACGGGGGGACGTCATGTCGATCAAGCCGGACAATCTCAATCTCAATTTGAACCTCAATCTCGGAGCTGCCGCGGCGTCGGGCGCAGGCGCCTCGGGAGGACGGCTGCGCTACAACACCGAGGACTTCCCCAAGCTCGCGCGCCTGCCGCAGCCGCCGATCGCCGCCGACGATCAGTTCGCGGCCGTTCCGCTCTTTCCGCATCGCCCAACCTGGGACGCCGAGAACCGCGCCTGGCTCCATCTCGCCGAGTTCATCCGGGCAATTCCCCTGGTCTTGGGACCGAGCGACGTGCATCGGGGCACGTTCGATGCCTGGCTGGCGAACGTAGTGACCGACATCGACACCACCGTCGTGATACCGCCGGCCAAGCGCTACCGCTGTCCGGCCGGTCCGCACCCGACCACGCTGACGGCCGCCGAGCTCGACGACGAGATCGCCACCATGGTCGATGCCTCGCTCGATCGCGGCGATCGCCTGGCCGAGATCGTCGACCAGGCCGACGGCGAGGGTGCGCTCAACTACTGGACCGGTCTGCTGTCGCTCCAGCCGGGCTCGCGCCCCAACACGCATCTGCTGATCCGCGTCGGCCGCAAGATCGGCGAGCTGGTGGTGATGCGGCTCAAGGACATCTATCGCTGCCCGCGGCCGTCGGCCATCCATCCGCTGATCGTGCCCGCCATCGATCCGCCCGACACGCCGTCCTATCCCAGCGGCCACGCGACGCAATCCTGGCTGGTTTCGCGCCTGCTCATCGAGGCCATCGATCCCAACAACGGCGTCGACCCGCCGCCCCTTCACCTCAAGACCAATAGCCTGCCGCGGGCGCTGCGGCGGTTGGCCGAGCGGGTGGCAGAGAACCGCACCGTGGCCGGGCTGCACTTCCCCGCCGACAACCTGGCCGGCGAGCACACGGCGCGACGGTGCCTGCGTCGCGCCGTGCTCTGCCCGAGCATCGCCGCCCTGATCGTGCTCGCCCGCAACGAGAACCGCTGACCGGCGCCGCCGGCCAGGCGAAGGGGGAAGCCATGCCTGAGACGTTTGCCGAAATCAGCGGCCAGGTGGTCGTCGGGCTGAAGCTCGGCGGCTCCGAGACGTCCCTGAAGGAGATCCGGGGCGAGTTCCAGTCGACGGTCAATCAGCTCACGAACCATCTCGGGAGCTACAAGGTGTCGGTGCTTTCGCGATTCATCACGAAGCCCATGCCCGACCTCGGATGGACGGGCACCGTCGTACTGCAGGTCAATGCCAAGTCATCGAGCCAGCTGCTGGCCCACGACAAGCCACCCTACGTGCAGTACTGGGAGCGCAACACGGTCCTGCGGATCTGCGCCTGGAACGATCCCATGTTCAACCGCGGCCAATGGGGGCTGCGGCGCATCGGCGCGCTGGAAGCGTGGACCACGATGGTCAACACGCCGGTGACGGTCGCGATCGTCGATTCGGGCCTGATGTGGCGCTGGTCGCCGGCGGCCAATACCGAGACCGGCAGCCACGAGGACCTCGACGGCCGCGCCCCGGGCGCCGCCTTCCCGCCGCGTCTGTGGCGCTCGGCCGAATACCCGCCGATGGACGGCGTCGACAACGACGGCAACGGCGCGGTCGACGACTTCAACGGCGCCTGCTTCGTCGGCCCGCCGGACGGGCAGATCGGCGACCAGGACGGCCACGGCACCCTGCTGGCCGGCATCATGTTCGCAGAGACCGACAACGCGCTCGGCCTCTCCTCGCCCGCGACTTCGTTCTGGCCGGGCGTCAATCTGATGCCGGTCAAGTTCTTCGACGCCGACCGGCGGCCGACGCCGGCCAATGCCAAGCAGGCGATCGAATACGCCGTCGACAATGGCGCCAGGGTCGTCTGCTGCAGCTGGCATGTCGGGCCGGGCGACCGCGGGCTGAACCCGCTGCGCAACGCCATCGCCTATGCCCGGTCGCGCGGCGTGCTGGTCGTGGCGGCGGCCGGCAACGACGGCGCAAACAACGACGTCTATCCGACCTTTCCCGCCAACCTGTCGACGGCGTTCTCCAACGTGCTGGCCGTGCACGCCACCGACCGCCGCGACGGCAAGCCGTCGTTCTCCAACTACGGCCGCCGGTCGGTGCAGCTCGGTGCGCCCGGCGTCGGCATCACCACCACCGCGCGCTACCTCTCGACCCTGGCGCGCTACAAGGAGATCGACGGCACCTCGGCCTCGGCGGCCTTCGCCAGCATCGCCGCCGCGCTGGTGCTGGCCATCGAATTCCAGCGCGGTGGTGCCTATCTCACGCCGGCCGAGGTCATCCAGCATCTGATCGATACCGCCGACCAGGCGCAGGGCCTGCGAGCCTGCTCGACCAGCGGCCGTATCCTCAACCTCGCCAACGCGGTCACCACGCCTTTTTAGACGGCTAGGTGCGTCCTGCCGGGCGACGGTTGCGGAAACCCCTGCAACCGCTACTGTACGCCGCCAGTCAGCGCTTCGAATGCATCGCCGGGGGGCGATGGAGCGCGGCGGCAAGCGGGGGGACGCCATGCCAGTCAGCAGCGACAATCTCAATCTCAACCTCAACCTCAATCTCGGCGCCTCGCCGGCCGGCGGCGCCGCCGCCACCGGCTACGGCCGGCCGCGCTTCAACACCGAGGACATGGACAAGCTGGCGCCGGCGCCGTTTCCGTCCGTCCTGAAGCTGCCGAAGAAGCGCTATTCCGAGAACTGGGATCCCGATCTGCGCGCCTGGGCCTACCTCCAGGACTTCATCGTCGAGGGCCGGTGGGGCAGCCAGCGGACGCCGGTCGACTTCGTCTACAACGAGATCAATCGGCAGAACGTCTTCCCGGTGCCCAACACGCCGGGCGCGCGCTATCCGCTCGACGAGGCGGGGATGGCCAACGAGGTGCTGAGTGTGCTCAACGCCTCGCTCGACCGCGCCGACCGCGCCATGGAGATCCTCGACCAGGCGAGCGCCGTGGGCGCGCTCAACTACTGGACGGGCCTGCTGCGCATCGACCCGTCGCAGGACCGCAACACCTTCCTGCTGATGCTGGTGGCCCGCAAGATCGGCGAGTACGTCGCCATGGGCCTGAAGAACCGCTACCTGATGCGCCGGCCCTCGCAGGTCTATTCGCTGATCCTGCCGCTGCTCGATCCGCCCGATACGCCGTCCTTTCCCAGCAGCCATTCGCTGCAGGCCCATCTCATCTCGGGCCTGATCGAGCTGGCGCTGGGGCGCGGCCACCAGGTTACCGTCCTGGCGCTCCGCCACCTCGCCGGGCGCGTGGCGCGCAACCGCGAGGTCGGGGGCGTTCACTATCCGATGGACAGCATGGCCGGGGCCTTCGGCGCCGCGCTGTGCCGGGACAAGCTGTCGCGTCTCGATCCCAGGGGCCGCTTCTGGAGCCTCGTCAGGGCCGCCAGGAGCGAACTCAGCGACCTGCCGTAGTTGGTCGCGGCTGCAGCGGGGGAGGGCCACGCCATGGGCGACGCCAGTAGTAGTCATGTCGAATCCGAACTCATCGTCGGCTTCACGACCAGCATCACGGGGCAGAGCTTCGTTGCGGCCGTTACGCTGGTGGCCAATGTGCTGCAGCGGCTGAAGGCGCTCGGCGCCCCGGCCGTCGAGTGCTTCGTCGTGCCGCGGGCCGGCAAGAAGGGCGGCGTGGTGGCGCTGGCCGTGGTCCGGCCCAAGCCCGGCGTGACCTTCAACGCGCTGCAGATCAAGACCAAGAGCGTGCCCGGGATCGCCTACATCGAACGCAATGCGCCGCTCACCCTTGCCCGCTTCGACGACCGGGAGTCGCGCTGGCAGTGGGCGCTCGGGCGCGTCGGCATCGACGGCCCCCTGGCGGTGCTGCCGCCCGGCGGCAAGACCATCGTGGCGATCGTCGATACCGGCCTGCGGCGGCCCGACGGCACGCTGCCCGAGGACATCGGCCAGGTCGAGGCGCTGGATTTCTGCCAGCCGCCGGGCATCGAGATCGGGCCGCTCAAGGTGCCGCCGCTGTTCCCCGACGGCATCGACAAGGACGGCCACGGCACGCTGCTGGCCGGCACCATCGCCGGCGTGCCCGACAACATGATCGGCGTCGCCTCGCCCATCGCCGCCAACTGGGGCATCAGCCTGATGCCCATCAAGTTCTTCGACCCCGCGACGCCGGCCAATATCTTCCATGCCGCGTGGGCGATGTACTGGGCGATCTACCAGGGCGCCAAGGTCATCGATGCGAGCTGGCACGTCAGCCTCGGCAACGAGTTCCAGATCACGCTCGAGGGCGTGCTCGAATATGCCGCCGACCATGGCTGCGTCGTGGTGGCGGCGGCCGGCAACGACGGCAGCGACAACAGGGAGTACCCGACCTATCCCGCCAACTACGCCGGCGGGCTGACCGTCGCGGCGTCGGCGCCCGACGACTGGAAGGCGCCGTTCTCCAACTACGGCCGCACGCTGGTCGGCATCGCCGCCCCCGGCGTGCGCATCGTGAGCACCGGCGCCTACTGGGCCGGGTCGGCGCGCTATCCCACCTACAGCGGCACCTCGGCATCGGCCGCCCTGGTCTCGGCCGGCGCCGCCCTGGTCTATGCCCTCAATCCCGGCTGGCAGGCCGCCGAGGTGATCCAGCACCTCAAGGACTCGGCGGACAAGCTGGCCTCGCTCGCCCTCGTCTGCGAGGACGGCAACCGTCTCAACATCAGGCGCGCCGTCCTGGGCCCGCTGCACGTCGCCGCGCCGCGGCCGGGCGCCCGGCTGCGCGCCGGCACGACCTCGACCATCCGGTGGACCAACGACTACCCGAGCGCCAAGCTTGGCCGGGTGAAGATCGAGTTCTCGATCGACGGCGGCGTGCTGTACCGGACGCTCGTGGCCTCGACGGCCAACAGCGGCAGCTTCGCCTGGAAGATCCTGGCCGCCGACCGCACCGGCGCCGGCGTGATCCGGATCACCCCGGTCGCCGGCAATTTCCCCGTCCTGTCGGGCCGCTTCAGGGTGGTGTGACGGCGCGACGGGGCGGTAGGTACGCCACGCCCCCTCACCCTGAGGAGCGGGCCGGAGGGCCGCGTCTCGAAGGGTGGGCAACAACATGACTGGTTCCCATCCTTCGAGACGCCGCGCTTCGCGCGGCTCCTCAGGATGAGGTAGTACGCGTGCGACACATGACTAAGAAGCTCTACATCTTCGGCCTGGGCTACGCCGGCCTCGCCATCGCCCGCGCCGCCCTCGCCCGGGGCTACGCCGTCGCCGGCACGGTGCGCTCCGGCGACAAGGCGGGAGCGCTCAGGGCCGAAGGCATCGCCGTCGAGCTGTTCGGCAGCGACAGCACCGCGCTCGGCGCCGCCAGCCACATCCTCTGCACCATCGCGCCCGATCAGGACGCCGGCGACGATCCGGCGCTGCGCCACTGCGAGGCCATCGCGCCGCTCAGGCCCGCCTGGATCGGGTATCTCTCGACCACCGGCGTCTACGGCGATGCCGGCGGCGGCTGGGTCGACGAGACGACGCCGCCGCACCCCGTCCAGCCGCGCAGCGTGCGCCGGCTTGGCGCCGAGCGCGGCTGGCAGTCGCTGGGCGAGCATTGGGGCGCGCCCGCCCATCTCTTCCGGCTGCCGGCGATCTACGGCCCCGGCCGTAGCGCGCTCGACCAGGTGCGGGCGGGCACGGCGCGGCGCATCGACAGACCCGGCCAGGTCTTCTCGCGCATCCATGTCGAGGATATCGCCGCCGCCGTCGTGGCCTCGATGGCGCGGCCGGCGCCGCGGCCCGGCCGCGTCTACAACGTGGCCGACGAGGAGCCGGCACCCCAGGCCGACGTGATCGCCTACGCCTGCCAGCTGCTCGGCCTGCCGGTGCCGCCGCTGCAGTCGTGGGACGAGGCAGCACCTGCGCTCGGCCCGATGGCGCGCTCGTTCTGGGCCGAAAGCCGCCGCGTGCGGGCGGAGGGCTTCAAGCGCGAGCTGGGGGTGGTGCTGAAATACCCGACCTATCGCGAAGGGCTGCGGGCGATTCATGCCCTGTCACCCTGAACGCCAACTGCCGCCCAAGCGCCTTTTGTCGCCCAAGCACCCGCTGTCGTCCTGAGCGCAGCCAAGGACCTCATGCCCATTCCATACTCGGAGCGTTCCGTGTTCGATCGGCCGATGAGATCCTTCTCCGTGATTCATCTTCATGCTCCTCTCCCCCGCCAGGGGGAGAGGCTGGGTGAGGGGGCCGCGCACGATCATCGAAGCGACTGGCCGCCGCGCGGCGTCAGCTGAGTCTCGCTGCGGTGAGACGCCTTCGATGCCGATGGCACGGGCCTCCGATCGCTCCGTCTCACGTTTGCCTCCCGTCGACCCGGCTCCTCCAAGAGCATCGTCATGAATATTGGCCTGAAAGTCTGGCCCTGCGACCTTTCACGCGATTCTTCATGATCGTCATGACGATCATGAAGAGTGCCGCCGCTCTCTGTTCGCCTCGGACCGTCGCGCGCCTCCTTCCCGCCGCTTCCCACCGGCGTGGGAAGCCTCGAATGCCGATGGCGCGGGCTTTCCGGCCCGTTCTTCCCACTTTCCCGACACACCCCCACCCTGCTCGACAAAAAATCTCCTCGCGAGGAATCACTCTTAATCGCGGTGCTGTTGGCTTTCGGGCGATTCCTCGCGAGCCTCGCGAGGGCGAGATCGAGCAGGCGGCACCCATGCACGACAAAGCCATAGCCGCCTCGTGGCCTGAGGTGCGTTGCGAACGTGGACAGCTCGATGGACATTGGTCAGCGTAGCGATTATCGCATCAATTGTCAATGCGAAAATCCCTGTCGCCCTGGGCCGCGCAGCTAGCTGCTACGCATAGCGCCGCGAGTGGCGTGCCTGTCCGCACTCAGCATGAGCCTTTGATAAAGCTGCCTTTGGCTGAACAATCTCTAAGCTGCCCCCTGGCCTATCCGAAAAACGCGACGCAGATGGTCCGGCACCGGCGAGGCAAGCTTGGACGTTACCGTGATCGGCTTCTCTCCCTCCCACTCGGCAAATGAAATCTCACCACAATAGGTAAATGGCGCCGCACCTGTGTCGCGGAGCCTGGATGGTCGGATGAACAGGTGGACGCGGTAACCGGCTAGGCCGCCGCCAATCACCTGACCATGCTTCGACCTTTGGGTCGTTCTCGATTGTGTGTGCCATTGGAACGTCTGCGGATCGATGAAATGATCTTCGTACTGATTGCCGGCAGCCAGATCGCCCTTCTTTAGAGTCATCAGCAGGACCAAATCCTTGCCTGTGAGGACCATGCCCGCATTCCAGCTTCCCGCATGGAAGATCGCGCCAAAGAGACCAGGGATATCGCGTCGCATATAGTTCTTCCAAAGCTCTGGCCCACCCCCCTGGAATGACGCGGTGCCTGGAAGGCGTTCGGCCTCTACCTCTGCGGATACCTCTTGGTCCCGTCGATCGAGGTACTGGCCAATACGCAAGTCGAGAAGTTCCTCCGTCAGTTTCGTGAACGCCGGTACGAGCTGCGGGGGAACGGCAAAGGTTGTCGCGAAGACTTGTCCATCAAACTTGAAATACTTGGTACCGCCAGTGCCTTTACCGTCCGTCCAAGCCGTGATCGGATTTTCGATTAAGAGCCGGCGGACTTCGCTTCGCCTATCGAGTGGTACGGATACGTCGGACTTAAATTGAGGATTCCGAGCGGCAATCTGTATGAACTGGCCAAGGAGATCATCGAGAGAGACTTCACCGGGTAGCGAATGCTCGACCAGCATCGCCTTGAGCAGGAGCATCTTGTAGCTCTTGCTCATTTGGGTAGTCGACAAGTCCTGAAAGAAGGCGGCATGACGCCGGAACACTTCGGCTTCTTGTGGGTCGAGATCTCCCATATGCGCCACGAATCCTAGCCATCCTCCGTGGCCGGTAACACGGGGATCGAAGTCGGCGTGAAACGTCTCGAGAGCTGTCGGACGGGCACCGTGCCGTTCGCGAAAATCCAAATAGAAGGCTTCGAGCGCGTCTCCCTTGTGGGTGGCGCGCAGGAGTTGCTCCAGTATCTCAAGCGCCTTGAGCTCGTAAGTAACCTCGCAACCCGGTGGGAACTGAAGTTGTCCTCGGCGGACCGCCTCGAGGGCCAGCGCCAAAGGGCGATCACCCTCTCCAAGGTGAAGCAGAGTCCGGGCTTTGGTCAGAAAGATCCGATGGTTGCCGATATAGTCGACGACAGTGAGCCTAGATTTTCCCTCGGAAATACGCAGGCCCCTCCCAAACTGTTGCAGCCAAACAATGGACGACTCAGTCGGGCGCAACATCAAGATGGTATCGACTTCCGGCAAATCGACGCCCTCATTCAAAATGTCGACAGCAAACACAATATCGAGCTCACCGGCCTGCAATTGTTCCAGGGTAGTCACACGTGGGGCAGACGTGACGCCAGAATGAATTGCGGCGGCACGCAGTCCTTTATCGTTAAAGAAGTTCGCCATGAAGTCTGCGTGAAGGATGGAGCAGCAAAACCCAATCGACTTCGCCCCTCCGCGCGACCGATGCTGTTCGAAGGCATTTTGAGCACGTCGGTTCGTCGCCAATGCTTCGGTCAGTGCTTTTTCATCGAACGCGGCGGAACGCCAAGGTATCTGGGCGTAGTCGACGTCGTCGGGAACACCGAAATAGCGAAAGGGTGAGAGCAACCTCTCTTCGATTCCCTTAAACATGTCACAGCGAAAAACGAGGTTTTCTTGGCACAAACCGAGAAGGTCGCCGCCATCGGTGCGTTCCGGTGTAGCGGTCAGGCCGAGAAGGAATTTCGGTGTGAAATGTTCGATCAGCACCCGGTATGTTGGCGCGGCGGCGTGATGGAACTCATCGACTACAATGTAGTCGAACGAGTCCGGCGGGAAATTGCGAAGGTGTTGCGCGCGCCCGAGTGTCTGAATCGACGCAAAGAGTACATCCGCCTTTAGATCCTTCTTATCCCCGCTATAGCGTCCGAACCGGGCAGTTGGGCGTACGCGCCGGAATGTCGCCGTCGCCTGATTGAGAATTTCTTCACGATGGGCGACGAAGAGAATTCTACCGAAGCTCACGCTGTCGAAAGCACTGAGCCAAGTCTTGCCTAGTCCTGTGGCGAGAACGACTAGGCCAGCGGTAAAGCCAATGGCCCTCGTCTCCTTTAAAGCCCTAAGCGCCTGTTGCTGAATGCCATGAGGAATGACAGGTGGCAGCGGCGGCTCGGGAGTCACCTCGGCAAACACGCGCCGAGGTCTATCCACTTCTACTCGGTTCGCCTCGTATGCCTCGATCCATTCATGCGTGAGCGGCTTCAGTTCAGGGCGAGTCAGAAGCAGCTCAAATCCCCTAACAACGTCGTTCCAACCGTCCGTCGTCGAATGATCGTAAACGCGATAGTTCCATTCAACGCCGGACCGCAACGCGGTTTCCGATAAGTTCGAACTTCCAACAATTGCTAGGCCACCGCCGCCGGCGAAATGGAACACCCAAGACTTTGGATGAAAGCTGGTGCGCCCTGCTTCGAAGACCCATTGGTGGACGTTTCCTTCGAGATCAAGAAGGCGCCGCAAGGCTGAAGGTTCTGTGACGTCGAGATAATCGCCAGTGACGATGCGCAAACGTCCACCTCGCTTCAGGAGTTCTTGGAGGCGAGGTTGGAGAAGTCGAACGCCGCTATCGAGAATGAAGGCAACGACGAGATCGATCGAGTAGCTCTGATCGATGTGGGGCAGTAGATGCCGAATTAACGCGTCTTCGTTGCCCGAAATGAGTGCGCGGTTGTGCGGGACAAGATCAACGCGAGTACCCACGGGTTGAGCACTCGCGAGATAGTTGCCCTTGGCTGGAATCACGTGGCGAACTCCGCCGCGTGGGTCGGCTACGTCCCCCAAGCGCCGCGGAATTACGTGGATATGGAAATGGGGAACCGTCTGGCCTGCAGCCGCTCCCTCGTTGAATCCGACGTTGAAACCGCTCAGCGGGAAGCGCGTGCGCAGGAACGTCTGAGCCGTCGCGATGGTATCGAACAGTCCTGATCTCTCTGAGTCGGTAAGATCGCCCCACGCGGACACATGTCGTTTTGGGACGAGCAGAAGATGGCCTTCCGTAACCGGAAAGCCGTCCCACAAAGCAACGCAAGACGTCTGGGTAAAGGCGATACGCTCTTCGGAGACTTTGCAGAACGGGCATTCGCTATTCATCGAAAGAGTGCACCGCGCAATGGGAGGGTGACGATGCCTCAATCTGGCGTGGTGCGCTAATCATTGGCGATTGGCTTGTGGGAAGTTTCCTCATTACCTCCCAGACAATCGCCTCCCGCCGCGATCCGGGCTTTCCTTCTCCACGTATCGTCACCTGTGAGAAGGAGGAAGCCATGTCCGATCCCGCCGCAACCGCCAACGCGACCGCAGACGCCTACGTCGCCACCTGGAACGAGACCGATGCCGCCCGGCGCCTGGCCGCCATCGCCAAGGTGTGGGCCGAGTCCGGCCGCTACCGCGATCCGCTGATGGCGGGCGACGGGCCGGCCGGCATCGACTCCATGATCGCCGGCGTCCAGGGCCGCTTCCCGGGCTTCGTGCTGAAGCGCACCTCGAAGGTCGACGCGCACAACGGCGCCGGGGAAGGCTACGTGCGCTTCTCGTGGTCGCTCGGCCCCGCCGCCGGCCCGGCGGTCGTCGAGGGTGTCGATTTCGGCACGCTGGCGGCCGATGGCAGGCTGGCGGCGATCGTGGGGTTTATCGACAAGATGCCGGCGGCGGCTTGAACCCCCTCACCTAACCTCTCCCCCAAGGGGGAGAGGAATATGAGGCTACCGCAGCGCCATCGCCGATGTCGGCAGCCGCGGCAGGTCCATCTGGGTGATCGAGGCCGCCTGGGCCAGGTGGCGGGCGACCTGGCTGCCGCTGCCGCGCAATTCGCCGGCGACCAGGACGATCAGGATGAGCGCCGCCGCGAGCCCGACGACGAGCAGGACAAAGGCGAGGTGGCTGATGACGCCGACATGGGACCGCGAGTCGTAGCGCGGGTACGAGCGCAGGGCGGGTCGGGGGAACGGGGCCGGCATGGCAGAGCCCTCTGGGTGGCTGCTCCCTTGGTGAACGCCGCGGGCCGGCAGGATGTTCCGGTTGGACCCTGCTGCCGGGTCAGAGGTCGTCGGGAGTGAGGCCGGCAGGGAAAGCGCCGCAATACCGCGCGGCGCATGTCGCCATCGACGCGCTGGTAGAGCGACGGGTTTGCCTGAAGGTGACCCTCAATGCGGGCGAGTTCGTCGAGGAAATCGACACCCAGTCCGACGCGTTCCCGCTGGTAGTCCCGGAAAATGTCGACGATCTCGGCTGCGGCTGCGGCCTTGTATTCGACGCGCGCCGCCACGCACTAACCGGCGTTCAGCTTTCGGCGGATATCGTCCAAGGTGATGCCCGGCTCATCTGGATGGGCGCGATGATGGGCCAGCCGCGCCCTCAGTTCATCCATTTGGGCGTCGCTCAAAGGCGGGGCGGCTGCATCGTGCAGAACGCTGTCGAGAAGGCCATAGGCCAACTCGAGCCGTTCTCGCGAATCGAGCTGCTCCAACTCGTCGAGGAGAACTGCCTTGTTCATGAGAGAAAGGTACTCTTCGGGCCCGGAATTTCAATCCTCGCGAGCCCGCAACACTGAAGGGGGCGGCGGCGCCAAGACCGCCTGTGCGGCAGGCTAGCGCAGCGCCGTCAGCCGCGGCGGGTCCATCTGGGCGATGGCGGCCGCCTGGTTGAGGTGGCGGGCGAGCAGGCTGCCGCTGCCCCGCAGTTCGCTGGCGGCCAGCACGACCATGGTGAGCGCAACCCCGATCACGACGCAGGCGAAGGTATAGAAGACGTGGCCGGTGGCGCCGGCGTCGGACCGCATGTCGTAGCGCGGGGAAGCGCGCCTGGCGGGTGGGACGTGGGTCGGGATGGCGGTCATGGCAGAGCCCTCTGGGGTGGCTGCTCCCTTGGTGAACGCCGCGGGCCGGCCGGAAGTTCCGCCCGGAAGTTCCGGCTGGCACCAGTTCCGGCTAGAACCTGCCGCGCCCGCGGATCAGGCGGACGACCAGCAGCAGGATGATCGCGCCCGCCGCCGACTGGATGATGTCCATGACGATGCCGCTGCCGAGCTGGATGCCGAGCTTGGGGAACAGCCAGGCCGCCACGAAGGCGCCGGCGATGCCGACCAGCAGGTCGCCGAGCAGGCCGAAGCCGGTGCCGTGCACGATCTTGCCGGCCAGCCAGCCGGCCACGATGCCGACCAGGAGAATGACCAGGATGCTTTCGGTGGACAGGACCATGGTGCGCGCCTCCTCAGGCCGGCAGTCGCCCGGAATGGGGTGAGCGGCACGAGGCAAACGGCGCGTGGCGGTGGAAGTTGCGATCGAATAATACGAACGCAGCTTGGATAAAGCAGCTCTGCACAAACAGCATTGGCGACCGACGCCGCTTCCGTGTTACACGATGCCTTACACAAATAGGCCTGTGTGCCCGACCGCCGCCAAGGCGGCCGGGCTTTTTTTATGCCTGTCGCTTACTTCTCTGTCGCAGGCGCGGTCTCTGGCTGGGGAGGCTGGGCCGGCGTCGCCATCGGCGCACGCTCCAGAGCCGGAGCCGGCGCGGGGGCCGACATGGTCGTGCTCGGTGCCTGGGCGGTGCTGCCGCTGCCGTCCTTCGGGCCGCCGTTGAAATACAACAGGCCGCCGACCAGGCCGATCACCGCCAACAGGCCGAGCAGGTAATAGGGACCCTGGCCGGTGTCGCTGGCTGGCTCGAAGTTTGCGTTGCCGTACTTGTCGTAGCCCCTTTTGGGGTCGACGCGGCTGGGATCGGGGATGTGGTCGCTCATGGGGATCTCCTCGTGTTGCTCTTCCGGAGTCCCAACGCATCCGCCCCGGGAAGAGTTGCGGCTTTTGCCAGCCGTCGTGGTAGTTTTTGGCCCGGTTCTGGAGGCCATATTCATGCCCGATTCCGCCCTTCCTCGACTTCCCGCCGTGCTCGATCAAGCCGGCGCCGCCGCCCTGGTGGCGTCCTATGCCCCCGTCATGAAGGGCGCGGCGCTGAAGGATATCGGCCGGCTCGACATCCATATGGCGCGCTTCATAGGCCTCGCGCCGATCTGCCTGGTCGCCACGGCCGACGCGTCGGGCAAGCAGGATGTGACGCCGCGCGGCGACCCGCCGGGTTCGTTCAAGGTGCTGGACGAGCACACGCTGGCGCTGGCCGACCGGCCGGGCAACAACCGGCTCGATACGCTGCGGAACATCCTGGAGAACCCGGAGATCGCGCTGATCTTCCTGCTGCCCGGCGCCAACGAGACGGTGCGCGTGGCGGGCACGGCGCGGCTGTCGGTCGATCCCGAGTTGCTCGCGTCGATGGCGGTGCAGGACAAGCTGCCGAAATGCGCCATCGTGGTGAGCGTGCGCCAGGCCTACCTGCACTGCGCCAAGGCGCTGCTGCGCTCCAGGCTGTGGACCGGCGACTACGCCCAGCCCAAGGGCACCTTCCCGTCGATCGGCCGCATGGTCGGCGACCAGATCGGTTTGAGCGAGGAAGAGAAGAAGGTCGCTGACGCGCGGACCGAGCGCGCCTACAGGGACGGGCTGTGGGCGCCGATATCGTGATTTCGATTTCCCTTCTCAGGCTCCTATCCTGCTCCTCATGTTCCTCTCCCCCGCTAGGGGGAGAGGCTAGGTGAGGGGGTTGCGAATGACGTGCGCCGCCCCCTCACCCGTCCTCTCCCCCTATCGGGGGAGAGGAGCCTGAGAAAGAGGAACATGAACTCAATGCCCGACTCCTTCACCGTCACCGGCCAGCGCGCCCGCCAGATGCGGGTCGTGCCGGCCGAAGTTCTGAAGCGCCTCTACGCCCGGTCGGACGCCAAGGGGCTGGTGCAGACGGCTGCGCATCTCCTGCTGCTGATCGCCGGCGGCTGGCTGATCCTGGTGACGCGCGGCACCTGGTGGGTGGTGCCGGCGCTGCTCGTCCAGGCGGTGTTCGTCAACACGCTGTTCGGCGCCATGCATGAGTCGGTGCACTACGGTTCCTTCAAGACGCGCTGGATGGCCGACCTGCTGGCGTTCTTCTCCGGTGCTGCGATCCTGAACAACGCCGGCTTCTACCGGCACTATCATTACGCCCACCATCGCTACACCCAGGATCCCAAGCGCGATCCCGAGCTGATCACCTCGGGCACGCCAAAAACCTGGGGCAACTACCTGCTGCGCATGAGCGCGCTGCCGTTCCTGGCGATCCGCGCGCGCGACATCTTCGTCTTCCCCTTCGGCGGAAAAGGCGACGTCGACTATATCCATCCCTCGGCCTGGCCCGAGGTGCGGCGCTGGGGCCGCTGGCTGCTGGTCCTTTACGCGGTGCTGATCGTGGGTTCGATCGTGCTCGAGACCACGGTGGTGCTGTGGGTCTGGTTCATCCCGCTGCTGATCGGCCTGCCGCTGCTGCGTCTCTATCTCGTGTGCGAACACACGCTCTGCCCCAACTCCGACGACGGCTTCGCCAACACCCGCACGACGCTGTCGAACCCCGTGGTGCGCTTCCTGATGTGGAACCTGCCCTACCACGCCGAGCACCACCTCTTCCCCAGCATCGCCTTCCACCACCTGCCCGAAGCCCACCGCCATTTGCGGTCGCACCTCAAATACGTCGCCAGGACCTACACCGGCGTCCACCGCGAGATTGTCAGGAGCTTCCCGTGATCCCTCCCCCGTCTTCGGGGGAGGTGTCGCCGTCTTACGGTGACCTAGCGCCTTCACAGGCGCCGGGGGGTCGGAGGGTCATGACCCCCTCCGTCCGCTGCGCGGACACCTCCCCCGAAGACGGGGGAGGAAAGCTGAGATGAGAACAAGCGAAGGCGTCTTCGAGTGCGGCGATCTTTCGCTGCAGCGCGGCGGCACGCTCAAGGCCGCGCGCATCGTCTACAAGACCTACGGCATGCTGGCGGCCAAACGCGACAACGTCATCGTCTATCCGACGAGCTACAGTGCCCAGCACACCGACATCGAATGGCTGGTCAACGTCGAGCACTGCCTCGACCCCAGCCGCTATTTCATCGTCATTCCCAACATGTTCACCAACGGTCTCTCGTCGTCGCCGTCGAACACAGCCGGCGAGTTCCCACAGGTCACGACCTACGACAACGTCACCCAGCAGCGCCGCCTGATGGCCGAAGTGTTCGGCGTCGACCGCGTCAAGATGGTCTATGGCTGGTCGATGGGCGCGCAACAGGCCTATCACTGGGCGGCGTTGTTCGGGGCGGCGGTCGAGCGCATCGTGGTCAACTGCGGCTCGGCCAGAACGGCTCCGCACAACTTTGTCTTCCTCGAAGGCGTGCGCACGGCCTTGCAGGCGGCCCGCACGCCCGCTGACGGGTTGCGCGCCATGGGCCGCATCTATGCCGGCTGGGCGCTCAGCCAGACCTTCTATCGCCGCGAACTGTGGCGCGGTCTGGGCTTTGCCGACCTGGAAGATTTCCTGGTGCGCTCCTGGGAGGCGGGCTTCCTGCGCCGCGACATGCGCGATCTGCTGGCCCAGCTCTGGACCTGGCAGAACGGCGACATCTCGGCCAACGATCTCTACCGCGGCGATCTCGCGATGGCGCTGAGCGGCATCAAGGCCAAGGTCCTGCTGATGCCGTCGGCCACCGACCTCTATTTCCAGACCGACGACAACCGCGCCGAGCTGCCGCATCTGGCGGCTGGCAAGCTGGTCGAGATCCCGTCCGTATGGGGCCATCGCGCCGGCAACCCGCTGGCCAATCCCGAGGATGCGGCGTTCGTCGACGCCCAGGTGACGGCGCTGCTTGAAAGCTGAAACCGCCGGCCGCCTGGCGCTGGTGGCCGTCTCGCTGCTGGTGAGCCTGCTCGTTCTCGAACTGGCGTGCCGGCTGTGGCGCGGCCCGGGCTGGCTGCTGCACTGGCCCAACTTCGTGGTCGAGGAGCGCGTCCTCGACAATGAGTGGAAAGGCCTGATCGCCGATCGCGAGCTGGGTTTCGTCGGCCGGCCCGACTTCGCCAAGCCGCCGCACAGCCACGATGCGCAGGGGCTGCGCACCATGCCGCCGCCGCCGGCATCGGCGGCCGGCCGGCCGCTGCTGCTGGCCACCGGCGACTCCTACGTCTATGGCGCGGAGGTCGGCGATGGCGAGTCGTGGCCCGCCTATCTGCAGGAGCTGCTCGACCGGCGCGTCGTCAATGGCGGTGTGCCGGGCTACGGCCTCGACCTGATCGTTTTGCGCACGGAGCAGCTCAGCGCCCGGTTCCGGCCGGCCGTCCTCGTCGTCAGTTTCATCGCCCACGACGTCTATCGCAGCGAAATGAGCCGGCTGTGGTGGCGCGAGAAGCCCTATTTCGAGCTGAACGGCAGCGACCTCGCGCTGCGCAACCAGCCGGTGCCCGCCAACCCGCCGCCGGGCAGCTCGCTGCCGCTCTGGGAACGCTGGTTCGGCTGGTCGGTCCTGGCCGACATGGTGCGCAGCCGCGTCATGGAGGACCAGCAGGAATGGTTCGGCGATCATGCGCGCGCCCTGCCGCGCGGCACGGGCGAACGGCTGGCCTGTCCGCTGATGAAGCGCCTGGCGGCGGTGGGCATCCCGACCCTGGTGGTGGCGCAGTACGCCCCCGTCGCCTGGCAGAACAATTCCTATCGTACCAGGGAACGCCGCGTGTCGCGGCTTGTGCTGGGCTGCGCCGCCGAGGCCAGGCTCGCCACGCTGGACCTCTTCGAGCCGCTTGACCAGACTGTGCGCGCCCGCGGTCTTGACGCGCTGTACAACACCCGCACCCAGCATCACAACGCCGCCGGCAACCGCCTCTCCGCCCAGGCGATCGCGGCCGAACTCGAGCGCCGCAAGATGCTGCCGTGACCCCCTCCGACGCCGTATGACGGCGCCACCCGCGCGATTTGGCGCTACGCGCCAAACGCGCAGGTGTCCTCGTCTTACGAGGACGGAGGGGGTCATGCTAGGCTTCCTCATGCCCAACACCCTCCCCAACGACGGCCTCGTCATCGTCGCCAAGCGCGATTGTCCGACCTGCGTGCTGGTCGAGCCGGTGATGCAGAGCCTCGACCGTGACGCCAGAAAATCAGGGGGCGCACTGACCGTGTTCAGCCAGGACGACCCGACCTTTCCGGCGGGCGTGCGCTCGGTCGTCGACGACCACGATCTCGAGCGCTCGTTCCGTCTAAAGATCGAATCCGTGCCCACCTTGATCCGCTTTCGCGGCGGCCGCGAGGTCGAGCGCACGGTGGGCTGGGATCGCGCCGAATGGACGCGGCTGGCCGGCGCGGCCGCCGAGGGCAAGGGCCTGCCGGCCTGGCAGCCGGCCTGCGGCTCCAAGAGCGTCGAGCCCGGCGTGCACGAGGCGCTGGTCGCGCGCTACGGCGAAACCGGACTGAAGTCGCGCCAGATCGACGTCGGCAACTGGGACGATCCGGTCGAGGCCTGCTTCGAGCGCGGCTGGAGCGACGGGCTGCCGGTCGTGCCGCCGACCGACGAGCGCATCCTGCGCATGCTGGGCGGCACCGATCGCAAGCCCGACGAGGTCGTGGGGCTCATTCCGCCCAACCTGGCGCCCTGCACCGTCGAGAAGGTGGCGATCAATGCGGTCATGGCGGGCTGCAAGCCGGAATACATGCCGGTCGTGCTGGGCGTGCTCGAGGCCTCGCTCGATCCATTGTTCGTCCTGCACGGCCTGCTCTGCACCACGCATTTCTCCGGGCCGCTGGTCATCATCAACGGCCCCGCCGCGCGAGCGATTGGCATGAACTCGGGCGTCAATGCACTGGGCCAGGGCAACCGCGCCAACGCCACCATCGGCCGGGCGCTGCAGCTGATCGTGCGCAACGTCGGCGGCGGCCTGCCCGGCGCCATCGATCGCGCCACCCTGGGCAATCCCGGCAAGTACACCTTCTGCTTTGCCGAGGACGAGAGCGACCCCGACTGGGAGCCATTGTCGGTGCGGCGCGGCATTGCCGCGGGCAAGAGCGCCGTCACCCTGTTCCATGGCGAGGGCGTGAACGGCTTCATCGACCAGAAGTCGCGCACGCCGGAAGAGCTCATCCGTTCGCTGGCGTCGGGCCTGTTCGGCGTCGGCCATCCCAAGCTCTGTCTCGCCGGCAATGCCGTGCTGGTGCTGGCGCCCGAGCACTATCTGATCTTCAAGGACGGCGGGTGGAACCGCCGGCGCATCGAGGACGAGCTGTACAAGGCGCTGAAGCGTCCCGGCCGCGACGTGATCCGCGGCGCCCATGGCGTGGCCGAGGGCATGCCGCCGTCGTTCGCCGACCGGATGGTCGACAAATTCCAGCCCGACGGGCTTCTGATCGTTCGCGCCGGCGGCGAAGCCGGGCTATTCTCGGCCATCATCGGCGGCTGGCCGGGCCAGTCGGTACGCGACGAATGCCAGGCTGTAACCCACGAGATTCGATAATGGAGATCCGTCCATGAACATCGCTTCCAAACTGCGCGATCCGACGGCCGAGACTTCGCCGACCCGGCGCGCGCGCCTGGCCCCGTCGCCGTCGCTCGAGGGCAAGACCGTGGCGCTGATGGATATCGGCAAGTCGCGCGGCGCGGAATTCATCGATCGCCTGGAAAGCCACTTCAAGGCGGCCGGCGTCGCCACCAAGCGCTACCGCAAGCCGACCAACACCAAGGTGGCGCCGGTCGAGCTGATGCAGAAGATCGCCCACGAGGCCCAGGCGGCGGTGATCGCCTTAAGCGATTGAGGCTCCTGCACATCGTGCAGTCTGCACGACCTCAATAACCTCGACGGCCGCGGCCTGCCCGGCGTCAATATCGTCACCACCGGTTTCGTCGAGGGCGTCGCGGCGCAAAGCGATTCGCTGGGCTTCGAACCCGCCGTCGTCTACGTCCCCCACCCCATCCAGAACCGCACCAAGGAAGAGATCGAAGGCTACGCCGACCAGGCCTTCGAGAAGGTCATGGCGCTGCTCGTTTTGTCATCCTGAGCGAAGCGAAGGATCTCATCGAACGAGCAGGCAGGGGCCTGTGTAACTGGCGCTAGGTCCTTCGCTGAAGCGCGGGGGCTACCCCGCGCGACTCAGGACGACAATTAGTCCTTCTCCGGCACCACCGAGGGCGCCACCATCTGGTCGCTGGTTGGCGGCTCGGGTGGCGGCGGGGTCGGTGGCAGGATGATCGGCAGCTCGCTCGGCAGGAAATCGCGTACGGCAGCGGCGGTCGCCTTGGGGTCCTCTTCCATCGGGTTGTGGCCGAGGTTCTCGAAGATCGCGAGCTTCGAGCCCTTGATGTCGCCCTGGAAGCGGAAGGCGTCGGCGACGGGCACCCAGCGGTCCTTGGCGCCCCAGATGATCAGCGTCGGCACATCCAGCCGCTTGAGCGGCGTCGGATCGAGCGGCTCCTGCGTTCGTGCACGCTGCAGCGTCGCCGGGCGATTGCCGGGGAAACGCTGCAGATCGGCGGTGCGTTTGATCCGCGCCGGCGTCACCAGGGCCGGATCGGCATAGACCTCGGTGAGCGAGCGCCGCACGATGCTCTCGGGTTTGAAATAGATGCCGATGTCGCCAATGACCGGCGTGCGCGCCAGGCGCGTGGGCAGCGGCGCTTCGCCCGCCTCGCGCGGATAGCCTGCGGCATCGACCAGGATCAGATGGCTCACCCGCTCCGGCCGCGTCGCGGCAAAGCTCCAGGCCACGGCGCCGCCCATCGAATGGCCGACCAGCGCGAAACGGTCGAGATTGAGGACGTCGGCCAGCACCTCGATGAAATCGGTGTAGGCCTCGACCGTGTATTCGTCGCGCGGCCAGGCGCCGGTGAGCCCATGGCCGGGCAGGTCGACCGTGATCAGCCGCGCCCGGTCCTTGAGCTCGCCTGTCCAGCCTTCCCACATGTGCAGCGAGCCGTTCGAGCCGTGGATCAGCACGACCGGCAGGGCATCCGGCTTGCCCTCGTCGCGGACATGGGCGCGCACGCCGCCGACGTCGATGAATTTCGACTGAACGTTGGCGTAGCGCTCGACCAGCGTCTCTTTCGGCAGGTTCGGCGCATAGGCCCACAGCGTCACGCCCGCCAGCGCTCCCAGCAGGAACAGCAGATAGAGCGGCCAGCGCCGCGGCGCGGGTTCTTCAGCGCGTCGGCGGCGCGGCGGCATGGTCCGTCCTCCGGTCGGTGTTTGGGCTCTCGGCGTGCAGGACGTCGGCGATCTTGTCGAGGTCGCGCAGCCTGAACTCGGCGACCGGCCGGGGATCGAGGATCTTCTCATCGATCAGCCGGGCGAGCAGGACGCGGTTCAGCTCATTGGCAACGATCTGGCGATCCTCGAGCTGTGCCACGAAGACGAACAGCTCGAAGTCGAGGCCGGTCGTGGTGACGCGCAGGAAGCGGACGATCGGCGCCGGTACGCGCAACACGCGCGGCTGGGCCAAGGCCGACTCGCGCAGGATCGCTTCCATCTTGGCGACGTCGGTGCCAAGGCCGACGGTGATGGGAATGTCGACGCGGCTCGAGGTGTCGGAGTAGGTGCGGTTGATCACCGGATTCTGCAGGAACAGGCTGTTGGGCACGATGACGTGGGTGCGCTGGAAGGTCTCGATCTCGGTAGCCCGGATGTTGATGCGCCGCACGAATCCTTCATGCCCGTTGACCGAGATCCAGTCGCCCGCCTTGATCGGCCGCTCCATCAGCAGGATGACGCCGGAAATCACGTTGTTGGCGATGTTCTGCAGGCCAAGGCCGATGCCGACCGACAAGGCGCCGAGCACGATGGCGAGGTTGGTGAAGTCGATGCCGAGTGCGGCGATGCCGATCAGGACGGCAATGGTGACGCCGACATAATTGAGGCCGGCGTCGATCGACTGGCGCAGCGGCAGCGGCGCGTCGACCGTCGGCATGACGCGGTTGAGCACGATGGAGCGTACCAGCCGCGCGATCAGCATGCAGACGCCGAACGCCACGATCGCCATGCCGATATTGGCCAGCGAGATCGTGACGCTGCCGATCCGAACGCCATGAAACACCTGGCCGAAGCCGCGCAGGATGGCGTCGGTGTCGGCATCCCAGGCGGCGGGGATGGCGATGGCGAGCAGGATGACCAGGATGACGTCGGCCAGCAGCAGCAGCACGAGCTGGCCGTACAGCGTCTTGTCGGGTGGCAGGCCCAACTGACGCCGCACCCAGACCCCGGTCGGCGTGTCGGGTGCAGCCATGGCATCGAGCAGGTCGGCGATGAGCCGATGCAAAGTCAGCGCCACGGCGATCATCAGGCCGGTCGTGGCCAGCGCGGCATGGAGGTGCGAGGCGAGGACGGAATAGCCGAACAGGGCGAAGACGATCGACGACAGCATGATTACGGAGAGCACCAGACGCGCCAGCGACCACCCGGTGCCGCCGACCATGGTCGGCAGCGTCGAACCTTCGGGGCGGATTCCTTCCCAGGCGCGATTGGACAGCGCCGGCAGGGCGAAGCCCGCGACCGTGATGGCAAGGATCAGCGCGCCCACCGAATTGATCGCGTCGCCGTCGTTGGAGCCGCGCAGCAGGGCGACGTAGATGAAGTCGACAATGATGCTGGCGGTCATCAGGCGCCTGAGCGCGGTCGATTGGTAAGCTGCGCTGGCATCGCTGAAAGGCAGGACGCGCCAGGCCGGCCGGTTGGGAGCAAGCGCGGTGGCGGTGAGGCCGAACACCAGAAGAAGGTTGATGATCTGCTCGGTGAGCCGCGGCAGCAGCGCGTCGATCGGCGGTGGCGGTTCGCTCGCGGCCAGCAGCTTGCTGATCAGCCAGACCGCGAGAATAGGCACCAGCACCAGGCCGACGCCGTCGATGGCGGCAGCGATGGTTCGGTGGCGCTGACCGGGAGCAGCCGAATCGCCACGGCCGAAGCGCTGGCGCAACGCGCGGCCGGCCCACCACAGCCCGATCGTGACCACGGCCCAGATGGCGAGCGGCGAAAGATCCTGTTTGCCGGAGCTGAGCGAACGCAGGCCGTCGCGACTCCAGATCGCCACGCCGGACGACAGGCTGCTCGCCGCTGCGGCGAGTTGCGGGCCGAGCTTGGCCCACACGACCGAGGACAATGGCGATGGGCCTCGGTGCAGCAGCGTCTGCAGCATCACCTCGCCGCGCAGCCTGGTCATGCGGTCGAGCAGCTGGTCGGTGCGGGCAACGATCACCTCGCCCTGCTTGATGCGGCCCTCGCTGATCGTCGCCTGCTCGGTGAGCCGTGTCCGCTCGGCCTTGACGGCTTCGGTTTCGGCCGGCTGGCCGGGGGCAGCCCCCGGCTGGTCGGGGCCGAGTTTGACCTCCAGCGGCGCAAGAAGTTTGCGGATATCGGCGAGATCGTTGCGCGCCAGAGCGACCGCGGCGGAGGCGAGGGCGCGCATGTCGGCTACCTGCTCCCGCAGCCCGTCGATCTCGGCCGGCAGCACGTCAGGCTGGCTGATGCGGTAGCCGATGCGGTCGAGCTGGCGCGTCCAAACGTCGATCAGCTGCGAAAACGGCCGTTGCGGCGGCACCGTCTGGGCAAGCGCGGCCGTGCCGGAAAACAGCAGCACAAGACCGACCAGACGGACGAAAACCCGCATGCCGGTTCACTACCACGGGGCGCGCGAACCCGTCTTGTGGTGGATTCATGGGGTTTTTCGCGCCAAATGTGGCAGCCGTTGACAGCGCCGGAGCGACGCGGAACCTTGCGCGCCGGAAGCGCATTTGCGCCTCAACAGGCGCTCGCGCGCCTCGGAAGGCGCTTTGGGGGATATTTGCATGGCCGATGGGCAGGGTTCGGTGGGTGAGGTGCGGGTCAAGCCGGACCGTCTGCACGCCTTTACAATGGCGATTTGCCGGGCCGACGGCAGTTCCGAGCAGGAAGCCAGGCTGGTCGCCGACCATCTCGTGCTCGCCAACCTGTTCGGCCACGACAGCCACGGCGTCGGCATGATGCCGGCCTATATCCAGAACACCACCACCGGCCGCTGCATCCGTAACCATCATGCAAAGATCGTGAAGGATAATGGCGCGGTGGTCGTGATCGACGGCGGCGTTGGCTACGGTCAGGTCGTTGCCAAGGAGACGATGGATATCGGCATCGAGCGGGCCAGGAAGCACGGCGTCTGCGTCATCGGCCTCACCAATGCGCACCACATCGGACGCATCGGCCACTGGGCCGAGCAGTGCGCGCGCGCCGGCATGGTGAGCACCCACTGGGTGAACGTGCACGGCCACAAGTCGCTGGTGGCGCCGTTTGGCGCAGCCGAGCCGCGCTACTCGACCAATCCCTACTGCACGGCCGTGCCGCGCAAGGGCAAGGAGCCGATCGTGCTCGATTTTGCCACCAGCCAGGTGGCGATGGGCAAGGTCCGGGTCGCCAACAACAAGAAGGTGCAGATGGACCCCGGCCTGCTGATCAATGCGGCGGGCCGCGACACCACCGAGCCCGGCGTGATGTACAATCCGCCGTTCGGCGCCATCCTGCCGTTCGGCCTGCACAAGGGCGGCGGGCTGGCGGTGATCTGCGATCTCCTGGCCGGCGCGCTGACCGGCGGCAAGACGCATTCGCCACGGACCATCAAGGACGGCACCGACATCGTGAACAACATGCTGTCGATCATCATCGATCCGGCGTCGATGGGCGGCACCGCGGCGTTCGAGGACGAGGTCGAAACCTTCATCACCTGGGTGAAGTCGGCCAAGCCGCGGCCGGGCGTGGCCGAAGTGCTGGCGCCCGGCGAGCCCGAGCGGGCCCGCAAGCTCGACCGGGAGAAGAACGGCGTGCCGATCGACAGCACGACGTGGCAGCAGCTGATCGATGTTGCGCGAAAAGTCCGGCTGAACGACACCGACATTCCCCATACCGCCGGGGCCTGACCCGGGCCCGATAGGAGACCGACATGGCCAAGATGAAGCTCTACTACTCGCCGGGATCGCCCTACGCCCGCAAGGTCAGGGTCGTGGCGCTCGAGACCAGGCTCGACAAGAAGATCGAGATGGTGAACGTCGCGGTGTCGCCGGTGGCGCCCAACGCCGACGTCGACAAGCACAACCCGGTCGGCAAGATCCCGGCGCTGTCGGTCAAGGGCATGGACCTCTTCGACTCGCCGGTGATCTGCGAGTACCTCGACAACCAGCACAAGGGCCGCAAGCTGTTCCCGCGCAAGGGCCGCGAGCGCTGGGTGGCGCTGCGCCTGCAGGCGATGGCCGACGGCCTGCTCGATGCCGCCCTGCTGACGCGCTACGAAGGCTTCCTCAGGCCCGAGGACAAGCGCTGGCCCGACTGGATCAAGGGCCAGATGAAGAAGATCGACGGTGCGCTCACCCAACTCGAGGACGAGGCCAAGTCGCTCAAGGGCAAGCTCACCATCGGCACCATCTCGGTTGCCTGCGCGCTCGGCTATCTCGATTTCCGCTTCGCCAGCCACGACTGGCGCGCCCGCCATCCCAAGCTCGCCAAGTGGTTCGCGGCGGCCTCGAAGATGCCGTCGATCAAGGCGACGGTTCCGCCGCCGGCCTGACGTAGATCGGCGTGACGGCAGAAGAAATCATCCGGCGACTCGGGCTGGAACCGCATCCCGAAGGCGGCCACTATCGCCAGATGTTCCGTGCCTCCGATGCGGGACGCGGTGCCAGCACGGCGATCTATTTCCTTCTGAAATCAGGTGAGCGCTCGCACTGGCATCGCGTCGATGCCGACGAGATCTGGCATCACTATGCAGGCGCGCCGCTGGAACTGTCGCTCAGCGACGATGGCCACAAGGTGCGTCACCTGCGCGTCGGCACCGACTTCGAGCTCGGCGAGCTGCCGCAGGCCGTCGTGCCGCGCCAAGTCTGGCAAGCCGCGCGCTCGCTCGGCTCCTGGACCCTCGTCGGCTGCACCGTGGCGCCGGGTTTCCGCTTCGAAGGCTTCGAGCTGGCGCCGGCAGGTTGGGAACCGAAGAGGTGATGGCGCACGGCGCTCATCCAACAAGACTGTCATCTCGAGTAGCGCGGGCTAACCCCCCCCCGCATAAGCGAGGGACCTTTCGCAGCGCTTGATCAAAGATCCATCGCTACGCTCGGGATGACACTATGGTCGTCAGTGGCGCTGACGCTCAACGCTTCCACATCTCGCGTGATGCCAGCGTCGCACCACCGGCGACCAAGAGGGCGGCCAGCAGCAGCGTGGCTGTCGGCTCGGCGAGGCCGCAGACGATCAGCAGCGCCGTCGAGAGAATGGGCGTTGCATAGGACAGCGCGCCCAGCGCGCGGATGTCGCCACGCTTGACGGCGTGATCCCAGAGATAGAACGCGCCGCCGGTCGGTCCGAGGCCCAGTGCCAGCACGGCGAGCCAGGCGGTGGTGGTGGCCGGCCACACGGTGTGTTCGAAAGCAAAATGGCAAAGCAGCGAGAGCAGCGCCGAGGCAGCACAGAAGCTCGCGATGGCGTCGGTCGGGGTCTCGCCGAAGCGGCGCGACAGCACCGAGTAGAGCGACCAGGCGAAGGCGCAGCCCAGCGCCAATGCGTAGCCCAAGGCATATTCTCCGGCGAAGCTCACGCCGCGGCCGAGCGTGAGCAGCGCCACGCCGGCGAAGCCCAGCGCTGCGCCGGCAAGGTGTGGCCAGCCGAGGCGCCCTCGTTCGTTTTTTGCAGCCAACGGCGCCGACAGCAGCACGATCAGCAGCGGCCACAGATAGTTCACGAGGTTGGCCTCGGCCGGCGGCGCGAGCTGGAGTGCGGCGAAATAGAGCGCGTGATAGCCGAACAGGCCGCCAATGCCCAACATCCACACCCGCGCCGGCCAGCCCACAAGGCTGCTCAAGGCAAGGCCGCGGCGGCGAGCACGGATGATGCCGATCGCAGCGCCGATTGCGAACGTCATGGCAACCATCTGGAACGGCGGGATGGGTCCCGCCAGCACCGACAGCGTGGCGAGCGCACCCCACAGTATGATGGCGCCCAAACCGGCGGCCATTGCTCGATTCATATGGCGCGCATAGAGAATGCAACCGCTCTTGTCGAGTGACTGCTCGTCAAGCGAGTGGACGGGTCGTATTGCGCAGGTACGATGCTGTAACTGCGGAGAAGCAATGTTCGTCCGTCCCGCCAACCCGACAAGCCATCGTCTCGCGCGCCTGGCCTTCCTGACGGCCTGCGTTGCGGGGTTGCTCGTCGGCGTGTCGGGGCCGTTGCATCGCTATCTCGGCGTCGACTACGGCCTCGCGATCAGCCTCCTGCGTTACGGCTTCTACGTCGCCGCCGCGGCCATGGCGCTTGGCTTGGCGACCATCGTGCCGACGCGGCCCGGCGACCGCCGCCGCGGGTTTCTGTCGTCGCTGCTGGCTTTGCTGATCGGCGTCGGCGCGGCCTGGGCGCCGTTCAAACTATTCCTCGATGCTCGCGAAGTGCCGACGATCAACGACATCACGACCGACGTCGCCGACCCGCCGGCACTGGTCGTCACCCTGCAGATGCGCCACGGCGCCGCCAATCCGCCGGGCTATCCCGGCACGGACGTCGCCGTCCTGCAGCGTGCCGCCTATCCCGACATCGTGCCGATCATGCTCGCCGTGCCGCCGGCCGAGGCTTTCAAGCGGGTCGACAGAGTGGCGATGGCGATGGGCTGGGAGGTCGTGGCGCGCGCCCCGGCGGAGGGCCGCATCGAGGCCATCGCCGCCACGCAATGGTTCGGCTTCCGCGACGACATCGTGGTGCGCATCCGGCCCGACGGCACCGGCAGCAGGATCGACATCCGCTCCAAGAGCCGCGTCGGCCGCTCCGACCTGGGAATCAACGCCCGGCGCATTCGTGCATTCACGGAAAGACTGAAGGCGGAGAATTAGCGGCAATTGTCATCCCGAGTAGCGCGGGGTAACCCCCGCGCTACTCGGGATGACATCGCCTTTGTTGCTTCAACGTCCGTCGGTCGGCAGCGTGAAGCGGAAGGTCGTGCCTGAGGCGCTCGTCTCGGAGAGCGCGATGTCGCCGCCGTGGGCGCGCACCAGCTCGCGCGCGATGGCCAGACCGAGCCCGGCGCCGCCGGCGCGGCCGCCGGTGGTGAAGGGCCGGAAGAGCTGCGATTCCACGGCCGGAGGTATGCCGCGGCCGTTGTCGGCGACGTCGACCAGCAGGAAGCCGCCATTGGCCTCGACCCGCACCGCGACCGCGGTGGCGCCGGCGTCGAAGGCGTTGCGGCCGAGATTGACGAAGACGCGATAGAGCAGGTCGCGGTCGGCACGGATGCGGCACTCCTCACCCACCTCGTTCCGCCAGTTGCGCAGCAGGTTGGGGTCGTGGTCCTCGCCCTGCTCCTGCAGAGCGATGCCGACCTCGTCGACCAAGTCGGCGAGATCGAAGGCGTCGATGCGCGGGATCGGCCGGTCGCGGACATATTCTATGGCGTCGCTGGCCAGCCGCGCGGCGCGGTCGATGGTGCCGAGAATGGTCGGCGCCAATGCGCGCGTGCGCTCGTCGTCGCTGCGCGCCAGCCGGTCCGACAGCAATCGCGCCGTCGACAGCATGTTGCGCAGGTCGTGGTTGATCTTGTTGGAGGCCGCGCCGACCTCGGCGAGGCGGGATTTCTGCTGCAGCGAGGCGCGCAGCTCGCTCTGCAGGTTCTGGAACTCTTGGTCGACCACGCCGATCTCGTCGTTGCGCCGGGTCGGCGGCCGTTCGGTTCCCGGTTCCTCGGGTGCACGGCGGAACGCCGTCATGTCGGCCGACAGGCCCTGCAACGGCAGGACGACCAGCCAGCGCAATCCAAAGTAGAGGAGTGCGGCGGTGAACAGGGCGATGATGATCGACAGCAGGAGCACGCGCCCGGCGTAGCCGTACATGGCGATGCGCATCGGCAGCTCGTCGACCACGATCCACACCATGGCCTGCGGCAGGCGCATGGTTTCGCCGCCGATCCGCGTGTAATAGGCGCCGTCGCGCGCCATCGCCCCCAGCGCGTCCCAGATCAGGCCGAGCGCGCCGCGTTCCTTGAGATTGAAGGTCGGCATTTCGGGAGTCGGCGCGATGTTGAGCAGCGCGCGCTTGGGCCGGTTGGGCTCGACCAGCACCACGGCATCGACGCGGGCGTGATTGAGCAGGTTACGCTTGACCTCCTCGGTCACCATGTTGTCCGGCGTGGCGTCGAGCGCCAGGGCGGCCAGGGTGCCGCTTTCGATGCGCTCGCTGAGATAGACCATGCGGAAGCGCGCGATCGAAGGCAGGAAGATCAGCACCTCGGCGGTCATCACCGCGACCACCACCAGCCCGAGAATGCGCCACGACAGCCCGAAGACCGGCATCCGGCGGCGCACGGATCGGACGGCCTCGGGCCGGACGGTGATGTCGGCGGTCATGCGTTCGACTCTAAAGGAGCCCGCCCGGTCCGCCTAGAGCGTGATGACTTTCAGTTGACTCCCGCGTCGGCCCAGCACCGGCGCCGCTCAGGCGCGATGGCCAACCATCGCGCCATAGCTGCGAGAGCTGGGCCGACGCGAAAAGCCAAAGTCATCACGCTTTAGCGGCCCAAGGCCGGTTACGGTCGGCGGGCCGTTCAACTCTTCATGTGGTGGCCGCGATTGGCGCCCGATTCAGAGGAATTTCGGAAGGCGCTGGCGGAGAAGCCCCGGGAAGGCGCGGTCGACACGCTGGCCGGCGTGGCGATCCACGAAGCCAGTGACTAGTATTTTGTATCGACTGCTCTAAAATCATGCTTGACTGAGACATGGCACGCCTCAAGGGTTTCGACGAAGAGCAGGCAATCGACGCCGCCGTCGACTGCTTCTGGGCGCGCGGCTACGAGGCGACATCGGTCCGTGATCTGGCCGAACACATGGGCATCGGCGGTGCCAGCCTCTACAACGCCTATGGCGACAAGCGTGCCCTGTTCGCCAAGTCTCTCGAACGTTATGCCAACCGGTCGATGCGCGCGCGCATCGCCGGTCTCCAGACGCGTCATCACCCGAAGGAGGCGATCCGGGCATTCTTCTCCGAGATCATCGAACGGTCGGTGAAGGACCCCGACCGCAAGGGTTGCCTGCTGGTCAATTCGGCGCTCGACGTGGCGCCGCACGATGCGGAGATCGGTAAGGTGGTCGCAGCCTACCTCGACGAGATTCGCGACTTCTTTCGGCGCAACGTCGAGGCTGCGCGCGCCGCCGGCCAGGCGCCGAAGAAGATCGACCCGGACGAGGTCTCGGGCCACTTGCTGGGCGTGCTGCTGGGCATCCGCGTGCTCGCCCGCACCGGCGCGCGCCGCAAGCTCCTGGAAGGCGTCGCACGCCCGGCCCTCGACCTGCTCGATGTTCCAGTCCGGCCACGCGCCGCACGAAGAGTGAGAATGAAGGAGTAGATCATGTCATTGGCAGACAAGTTGGCGACCACACGGGCCGCGAGCGCCGGCCGCATCCCTCCGGATCGGCAGGCCATCATGGAACGGGCGACCGAGGATCTGCGGAAGTCGGGCATGCTCGAACGGATCGCTCCGGTCGGCAGCCAGGCGCCGACCTTCGAGCTTGCCAACCACGATGGACGGCGGATTTCGTCGGCCGAGCTTCTGGCCGGCGGACCGCTGATCCTGTCCTTCTTCCGAGGATCGTGGTGACCCTACTGCAGGCATGAGCTGGACGCTCTGCAAAGCATCTACGCCGACATTGCGGGCCTCAGCGCCGCGCTGGTCGTGATCTCCCCGGAGCTGCCGGAACGCACGGCAGACATGGCAGCCAAGCAGAAACTCGCCTATCCGATCGCATGGGACGAAAAGTCGAAGGTTGCCGAGGCATTTGGTTTGGCGTTCGCCCTGCCCGACGACCTGAAGGCGGTCTATCTCGGCTTCGGCAACGACCTCGCGGTCCGCAACGGCGATCCGTCGTGGCGCCTGCCGGTGCCCGCCCGGTTCGTGATCGACGCCAAGGGCATCGTGCGCTCGGTCGAGGCTGATCCCGACTACCGATACCGGCCCGAGGCGGAAGCGACGCTCGATGCGTTGCGCAAGGTCGTCGCCGGCTGACGTTGCGAGGAAGCATGTCTCAAAACGACTCCATCAGTCTCGGCAGGGAACAACGCGTCGATGTTTTCAGCGCCGACGGCAAAAGGCGGATCATCGTCGATCATCCGCTCAATTCGCCTCTCGTCGGCTGCCCGGACCAGACCATCGTCGCACGCGCGTCGGACTTTACCGTACAGCTCGGCGACAAGACGATCGCGATCTACGCGGCCAGAGCCGGCAGCTCGTTCCGGATCGCCACGGCCGGGACGGCAGGCCGCAGCGGCGGATCGCTCCGCCTGAAGGATTGGCAGATCGAGCCGGGCTTTGTGCACGATTGCTCGAGCCTGGAAGGGCGTGCGGTCCACCGCGTCGTCAAAGCGGGTTGATCACCAGACCGGCAGACGGGCGAGAAACCGCACCAGCCAGCGCGTGCGCGAGCCGAACAGCGTTTCGCTGTAATAGCCGCCCGCAGCGCGTTTGCTCGCTTCGCCCAGCGTCGGGTAGGGCGGCACGAAGCTCGCCAGCGCGGAGATCCTGAGCCGCTTCGAGATTGCCAGGCACCACGGCTGGATCAGCTCACCGGCATTGGGTCCCACGATGCTCGCGCCCAGTATCCTGCCGCGCCTGTCGGCGATCGCTTTCACCATGCCGTCGGTCGCGCGCTCGGTCCGGGCCCGGTCGTTGTCGGCGAAGCTCCAGCGCAGCACCTTGATCGCATCGCCATGCTTCGCGCGCGCCGCACTTTCGCTCAAGCCGACCTGCGCCAGCTCAGGGTCGGTGTAGGTCGTCCACGGCACGATGGAATGGTCGAGCTTCGCCGGTGCGCGGAACAGCGCGCCGCGGATGAACAGCGAGGCCTCGTAGCCCGCCATGTGCGTGAAGGCATAAAGCCCGTTGCAGTCGCCGATCGCCCACACGCCCCTGTTGGCGGTGCGCAGCGAGCCATCGACCGTGATGCCGTGCCTGGTGAAGGCGATGCCTGCCTTGTCGAGGTCGAGTCCCTCGACGTTGGGCGCCCGTCCGGCGGCCACCAGCAGATGCGAGCCGACGAGACGTTCACCACCTTCTAGGATTGCCGACGTGCCGTCGATCCTCGCGATCCTGGCTTGGTCGCGGAGCTCGACGCCCTCGTCGCGCAGGCGCTGCACGACGATGGCGGCGAGCTCGGGATCGTCCTTGGACAGGAACGAGGCCGCTTCCAGCACGGTGACCTTCGAGCCGAGGCGGCCAAAGGCCTGGGCCATTTCGAGTCCGATCGGTCCGCCGCCGATCACGATCAGATGGCTCGGCAGCACGCGGTTGGCGAAGATCGTCTCGTTGGTGAAGTGCGGCGCCTCGGCAAGTCCCGGGATCGGCGGCAGCGTCGGCCGCGAGCCGGTCGCCAGCACGATCCGCCTGGAGCGGATGCGGTGCGGTCCGGCCTGCAGTTCGCTGCGGCCGGTGAAGCGCGCCTCGTCCTTCAGCACGCGCACGCCGAGCTTCTCGAAGCGGCCGACCGAATCGTTGGGCGCGATGGCTGCGATCGTTTCGCCGACGTGATCGATCACCCGGCCGAAATCGATTCGAGGTTCGACTGGTGCCACGCCAAAGGCAGCACCGCTGCGCTGGGCGTGCGCTGCCCTGGCGGCGGCGATCAGCGCCTTGGAGGGCACGCAGCCGAAGTTGAGGCAGTCGCCGCCCATCAGGCCGCGTTCGATCAGCACGACATCGAGACCGAGTTGGGCGGCACCCGCGGCAACCACCAGACCGGCCGAGCCACCGCCGACCACGCAAACGTCGGGCGTGAGGGTCTCGCTCATGTCTGCTTCTTGCGGCCCTTGATGCGCGCATAGATCACCGGCACCAGCGCAAGGGCTGCGAGCCCGAGCAGCGGCAACAGGATGGAAGGTTCGAAGATCACGCCGAGGTCCGGTATCTCGCCGCGGTCGATCAGCATGCCGAAGCCGGCGCCGACGCTGGCAAAGACGATGGAGCCGGGAATGATGCCGATCAGGGTGGCAAGCGCGTAGGGGCCGACCTTCATGCCGAGCAGCGCCGGCACGATATTGACCAGCCAGAAGGGAAAGACCGGGACCAGCCGCAGGAACAGCAGATAGCTGAAGCTGTCGCGCCGGAAGCCTTCCTCGAGGCGGGCCAGCGACGCGCCGGCGCGGGCGTGGAACATATCGTAGAAGGCAGTGCGTGCGGCCAGGAACACCGCGATCGAACCCAGGGTCGCACCGATCAGCGCCAGCACCGCGCCCAGCCAGACACCGAACAGGAAGCCGCTGAGCGGCGTCACCAGCCCGGCGACCGGGAGGGAAAAGGCCACGGCAGTCGCATAGGCAAGCACGAAGGCGAGCGCAGCCAGCGCGCCGTGGGCGGCCACCCAGGCGGTGAGTTCGGCATGATCGCGGGCAAGCGCCTCGAAGGAGAAGTGACGTTCCAGGCCGAAGCCCAGGAACAGCGCCAGCCCCAGCAGCAGGATTGCCACCGGCAGGAGCCGTCGCACGGTTGAGAGGTTCATGTTCATCCGATATACGCCGGCTGCTTGCCGCATGCATCACTGGCCGGTCTGGCTCGGCAGGCCGGGATCGGTCGCTGCGAGGCTCGGCCGCCGGGCGAGGCGCGCCCACCAACCGGCCAGCCGCGCCTGTTGCCCGAACAATGCCTCGCCCTCCGGCGCCTGCACGAAGTAGGCGACCATCGCGCCGAGATGGAGATCGGCCAACGACAGGGCCGGCCCGACAAGGAATTCTGCATCGGCCGCGAGCGCCTCGATGGCGGCCAGCACCTTGGCTGCTCCGGTGAGTCCCAACGCAATTTCCGCCGGATCGAACGGCTGGCCGGTGTGGCGCCGGAAGACGCCTTGGGCGAAGACCTGCCGCACCATCGGCCAGTAGCCGTAGGAATCGACGACGGCGATGATCTGGTCCATCCGCCCCAGGGACTGTGGCGCTGCGGGCTGCAGCGCGGCCCCGCGAAAGGCGCGGTCGATATAGCGGGTGATGGCGGCCGTCTCGTAGAGCGCAAAGCCGTCGTGGACCAGGGTCGGCACGCGACCGAACGGATGGAGCGCGAGGTAGGCGGCCGGCACATCCGGTGCAAAGGGGTTCACCTCGACCTGCCGGTAGCTCACGCCCTTTTCGGCCAGCGCCAGGCGGGCGATACGGAGATAGACGCTGTAGCGATAACCATGCAGGACCAAGGACATGGACCATCTTAGCTGCTCGTTGACTCATGGCCCCCTCGCGCTTATTACCGCCCCCACGGAATTTGCCCCCGACGCCTGAGCGCGGGGGCCTTGTGTTTGAAGGAGTTGCGTCATGAAACGCACTTATCAGCCGAGCAAGCTGATTCGCAAGCGTCGCCATGGCTTCCGGTCCCGTATGGCAACGGTGGGTGGCCGCAAGGTCATCGCCAGTCGCCGCCGGTCGGGCCGCAAGCGCCTCTCGGCCTAGCTCCATTGGCCGCCCCGGCTCGTTCTGGGCCGCGCCCCGGGCGTCTGCCGAACCGTCGGGATTTTCTCCGCGTCCAGGCCGGGCGGCGCTGCGCCATGCCGGGCTTTGTGCTGCAGGTGGCGCCCGTGCCGGCCGCCGGCCAGGTCCTGCCCGTCCCCAGGGTGGGGTTCACGGTGAGCCGCAAGGTCGGCAACGCCGTCGAGCGCAACCGGGTTCGCCGCAGGTTGCGCGAAATCGCCCGCGCGGTCTTTCCCGACCAGGCCCGGCCCGATCTCGATTATGTGCTGGTCGGTCGTCAAGCCGCCCTCGGTCGCGACTTCGCGGCGATGCGCCAGGAACTGGTCGAGGCCCTCAAGCGCCTGAAGGCGCTCGCCGCAGCGACGCCATGACCTCCCCGGGGTGGCTTGCGCCGCGGCGGGCAAATCGCCAGTTTCCGGGCCGCATGATGGCCTTGGTCCTGCGCAGTGCGATCCGCTTCTATCAGCTGACGCTTGCCTATTTTTTCGTCGGCGCCTGCCGCTACGAACCCTCGTGCTCGGCTTACGCGGCCGAGGCGGTGGCCCGGCATGGCGCCCTCAAGGGAAGCTTCCTCGCCGCCCATCGCCTGTGCCGTTGCGGCCCGTGGGGCGCCGGCGGCTACGACCCGGTGCCTGTCTCCTCTCCAGGGCTATCCTGCCAACCCGCCGAGCGTCGCTAGAGTTCGCCCGAAATGGACCAGAAGAATTTCATCCTCGCCATCGTGCTTTCGGTGCTGATCATCACCGGCTGGCAGTACGCGTTTCCGGCCAAGCCCACGACCCAGCCGCCGGCGCAGCAGACCGCGGGCCAGGCCAGCGCTCCGGCTGGCCAGGTGGCGGCGCCCGGCGCGGCATCCGGAGTGCCCGGCGCACCCGGCGCGCCGGCAGCGGCGCCTGCGTCACAACAGATCGTGAGCCGCGCGGAAGCGCTGGCGCGCAGCCCGCGCGTGACCTTCAGCACGCCCGAACTTCTGGGCTCGATCTCGCTCAAGGGCGCGCGCATCGACGACGTGCAACTCGCCAAGTATCGCGTCGAGCTCGATCCCAAGAGCCCTCCCGTGCCGGTGCTGTCGCCGGTCGGCAGCGCGCATCCCTACTACGCCGAGTTCGGCTGGTCGGCCTCCGATCCAGCGGCGAAACTGCCCGGACCGGATACGCTGTGGACCGCCGACAGCGGCGCGGTGGCTCCGGGCAAGCCGGTGCGGCTTACCTGGGACAATGGCGGCGGGCTGGTGTTCGCGCTCGATATCTCCATCGACGCCTTCTTCATGTTCGACGTGAAGCAGAGCGTCGAGAACAAGTCCGACAAGCCGGTGACGCTGTTTCCGTGGAGCCTCGTCGTGCGCTACGGCGAGCCCCCGGCCGAAGGCATCTACATCCTGCATGAAGGCCCGTACGGCGTCTTCAACGGCGGCCTGAAGGAGTTCGGCTACTCCGATTTCAAGGACAACAAGCAGCAGAAGATCAGCACCACCGGCGGCTGGGTCGGCATCACCGACAAGTACTGGATGGCGACGCTGATCCCCGACCAGAAGTCCAAGGTCGACGTGACGATCAAGCAGACCGGCTCGGGCGCTGCGGTGAAGTATCAGATCGACTACGTCGGCGGTGGCGTCGCCGTTGCCCCCGGTGCTTCGGGCAGCAGCGAGTCGCATCTCTTCGCCGGCGCCAAGATCGTGCGGGTGATCGATTCCTACAGCGAAAAATACGGCATCGAAAAGTTCGACCTGACCATCGACTGGGGCTGGTTCTGGTTCTTCACCAAGCCGCTGTTCTGGCTGCTCGAGTGGCTGTACGTGCAGATCGGCAACTTCGGCCTGGCCATCATGGTGCTGACCGTGATCGTCAAGGCGGTGTTCTTCCCGCTGGCCAACAAGTCCTACGCCGCGATGAGCAAGATGAAGGCGCTGCAGCCGGAGATGGAGAAGCTCAAGGCGCGCTTCGGCGAAGACAAGCAGCGCATGAACCAGGAGCTGATGCAGCTCTATCGCCGCGAGAAGGTGAATCCGGCGGCCGGCTGCCTGCCGATCATCGTGCAGATCCCGGTGTTCTTCGCCCTCTACAAGGTGCTCTACACCACCATCGAAATGCGCCATCAGCCGTTCTTCGGCTGGATCAAGGATCTCAGCGCGCCCGATCCGGCGACCATCATGACGGCCTTCGGCTTCCTGCCCTGGCATGTTCCGGAGTTGCTGAGCTTCTTCAACATCGGCGTGTGGCCCCTGATCATGGGCGTCACGATGTACCTGCAGCAGAAGCTCAATCCGGCGCCGACCGATCCGGTGCAGGCCCGGGTGTTCCAGTTCCTGCCCATCCTGTTCACCTTCATGATGGCGCCGTTCTCGGCCGGCCTGGTGATCTACTGGGCATGGAGCAACACGCTGTCGATCGCCCAGCAGTACTTCATCATGCGCCGCCATGGCGTACCGATCGGCAACAAGCCGGCTGCTCCGGCCACACCTGCCGCGCCTGCGGCCGTCCCGGTGGCCGCCAACCCCGACAAGAAGAGCGGCAAAGGCGCAAGCAGCAAGGGCTCGGGCAAGAAGCGCTGATGGCCGACCAGAAGCCGGACGGGCGCACGCCGGCAGAGATCGAGGCGGCGCGCAAACTCTTCGCCGGCGCTTGCGACTTCGTCTCGGGCGCTGCGAGCCAGGAGTCGCTGCCGGGCGTTTCCCTGCCCGAGGTCGCCTTCGCCGGCCGCTCCAATGTCGGCAAGTCGAGCCTCGTCAACGCGCTCACCGGCCGGCGCACGCTGGCTCGGGTTTCGGCCAGCCCCGGCCGCACGCGACAGATCAATTTTTTCGAGCTCGGCGGCCGCCTCTGCCTGGTCGATTTGCCGGGCTACGGCTTCGCCGCGGTCTCCAGATCGATGAAGGAGACCTGGCAGGATCTCGCCTCGGCCTACCTGCGCGGCCGTCCTACCCTGAAGCGCGTCTGCCTGCTGATCGATTCGCGGCACGGCGTCAAGGACAGCGACCACGACACCATGAAAAACCTCGACCGGGCCGCGGTGTCCTATCAGCTCATCCTGACCAAGGTCGATCAGCTGAAGAAGGCCGAGATCCCGCGCGCCATCGCCTCGGCCGAAGCTGCCGCGCGCAAGCATGGCGCCGCCCATCCCGATGTCCTGCCGACCAGCAGCGAGACGGGCCTGGGCATTCCCGAACTGCGGGCAGAAATCGCGGCAGTAGCGGCGCTCTAGGCCGCGTCGTGGAAGATGATGCCGAGGGTGAAGCGCTCGCCCCCGCGCAGGCTCGAAACGCCGTGGCGCATCGCCGTGCGGTGCCAGCCGCGCGTTCCTTTTGCCGGCCGTTGGTTCACCGCAAAGATCACCGCGTCGCCCTGGCCGAGCGGCACCACCTCGCCGCGCGACTGCATGCGCGGCCGCTGCTCGACCAGCATGAATTCGCCGCCGGAGAAATCACGGGCCGGGTCGCTCAGCAGGATCGTCGCCTGCAGCGGGAAAACCAGATCGCCGTAGAGATCGCGGTGCAGGCAGTTGTAGTCGCCTGGCCCATAGCGCAGCAGCAGCGGCGTCGGACGCTTCTGGCCACCGGCATGGCATTGGGCGAGCCAGGCTTTCAGCGTCGGCGGAAAGCGCTTCTTCAGGCCCAAATGCTCGTTCCATGCGTTGGCGATTGCCGCCAGTTCGGGATAGAGCGCCTGGCGCAGTCGCTCGACCGGCCCGGGCAGGGGATAAGTGAAATACTGGTACTCGCCCTGGCCGTAGCCATGGCGCTGCATGACGACGTGGCTGCGGAAGCGTGGCTTGTCCGGCCACAACGCAGCCAACGCGCGGCATTGCTCGCGGTCGATCAGGCCCGGGGCGACGGTGAAGCCGCGGGAGTCGAGGGTTTGTCTGTCGATGATCGGGGTCATTGGGCGGACATCCTGCCGCGCCTCGCGCACTTCTTCTATCCGCCGCCTGCCTGATATATGATGCCGCCTTAGCCCCCTCCCGGCCGGAGGGGGCTTTTTCCAACTGGGACACGAGAAATGGCGGAGCCGGTCCAGACCGACAGGGAGCAGAGGCGGCTCATCCGCATGGCGGAGACCATCTCCAAGGCGCTGCCCTATATGCGCCGGCACAACGACGCCACCTTCGTGGTGAAGTACGGCGGCCACGCCATGACCGATCCCAAGCTCGGCGATCTTTTCGCGCGCGACATCGTGCTGATGAAGCAGGTCGGCATGAACCCGATCGTGGTCCATGGCGGCGGCCCGCAGATCAACAAGATGCTCGACCGCGTCGGCATCAAGAGCACCTTCGTGAATGGACTGCGCGTCACCGACGCCGCCACCATGGAAATCGTCGAGATGGTGCTGGCCGGCTCGATCAACAAGGCGATCGTGGCCGACATCAACGAATGCGGCGGCATCGCCGTCGGCATCTGCGGCAAGGACGGCAACCTGATCCTGGCCAACAAGGTGACGGAGATGCGCGATCCCAAGACCGGCGTGCTCCTGAAGGTCGACCTCAAGCAGGTCGGCGAACCGGCCAAGATCAACGTCATGGTGCTGGAGCAGCTGCGGCGCGCCGATGTCATCCCGGTGGTGGCGCCGATCGGCTTCGGCGTCAACGACGAGCTCACCTACAACATCAATGCCGACACCACGGCCGGCGCCATCGCTGGCGCCATGCGGGCCAAGCGGCTGTTGTTCCTGACCGACGTGCCGGGCGTCCTCGACAAGAACGGCGTGCTGATCCAGGACATGACGATCGACCAGGCGCGCGCCCTGATTGCCGACGGCACCATCTCCGGCGGCATGATCCCCAAAGTCGAGAACTGCATCGACGCGGTGAACAGCGGCGTCGAGGCCGCCACCATCATGGACGGGCGGGTGCCGCATGCCCTGCTGCTCGAGATCTTCACCGAGGCCGGTGTCGGCACCATGGTCACGCGCAACTGAGCGGGTCTTGAAACGCCTGATTTCATTGCATATTTAGACGCCATGGCCCTCCTGCCCATCATCACCGCGCCCGATCCGCGCCTCAAGAAGAAGTCCAAGCCGGTCGCATCGGTCGACGCCGAGGTGCGCCAGCTGATGGACGACATGATCGAGACCATGTACGCCGCCCCCGGCATCGGATTGGCTGCCCCCCAGGTCGGGGTGCTCGCCCGCGTCATCGTGCTCGATATCGACCGCGAGGACGTCAAGACCGGTCCGCTGTTCCTCGCCAATCCCGAGATCATGGAGGCCTCCGACGAGGACGTGACCTACGAGGAGGGCTGCCTGTCGGTGCCGGAACATTACTCCGACGTGGCACGGCCGGCCAAGGTGCGGGTGCGCTATCTCGACCGCGACGGCAAGAAGCAGGAGATGGACTGCGAAGGCCTGCTCGCGACCTGCGTGCAGCACGAAATCGACCATCTCGACGGCGTGCTGTTCATCGACCACATCTCCTCGCTCAAGCGCAACATGATCCTGCGCAAGCTCCTGAAGACCCGGAAGGAAAAGGAGCGCGACGAGGCCGAGGGCAAGCCCACGAAGCCAAAGGCAAAGGAGCCGGAATCGGCGCCGGCGATCTAGCGCGGCACGGAAATTGCGGCGTGTCGACCATCTCACTCGGGGAGAGGTCGATGACACCGCAGCAAATCGAACTGGTTCAGGCGAGTTTCAAGAAGGTCGTGCCGATCGCCGGCACGGCGGCGGATCTGTTCTACGGCCGCCTGTTCGAAATCGCGCCCGAGGTGCGCTCGATGTTCCCGCAGGATCTCACCGAGCAGAAGGGCAAGCTGATGTCCATGCTGGGCACGGCCGTCACCAATCTGCACAAGCTCGAGACCATCCTTCCGGCCGTGAAGGACCTCGGTCAGCGCCACAAGGGTTATGGCGTGAGCGCCGCACACTACGCACCGGTCGGTGCTGCGCTCTTATGGACCTTGGAAAAGGGCCTCGGCCCCGATTTCACGCCCGCAGTGAAGGCGGCGTGGACGGAGACCTATACAGCCTTGGCCGGCGTCATGACGGCGGCTTGAACGTCGACGATCTCAGGAACATGGCGTCCTGACGGTCGAATATGCCGCCGATGTAACGGCTGGCCCAGACATCCTGGCACCAGTTCTTGGTCGTCACGATGTTCGACGTGACGGTCTTCCGATAGGGGAAGATCTCCGACAGGATCGCCTTGCTGTCGGTATGGTGCGGCTTGAGGGCGGCATTTTCGTCGAAGACGACGCCGTCGGCGCGGAGGACTTTCTTGAAGAAGGCGCCGTAGTCGCGCACCTGGGCGGCCGACATCTCGGGAAACGACATGCAGTTGAAAGCCATGTCGATCGGCCCGAGGGCGTCGGCAAACTCGCCCAGCATGTAGTTGGCCAGGAACAGGAAATTGAAACTCTCCGGCACCGCGTCGCCGGAGCGCAGGAGATGACAGCCGTCCCAGTCGCTGGTCGCGCCGAGATAAAGCATCGAATAATAGAGCGAGCTCGGCAGGTCGACGCTGACGTACTCGAGACGATCGCCATAGATTGCCTTCAGCGCGTAGCCCATGGCTCCGTAGCCCGCGCCGACCTCCAGGACGCGCGCCCGGCCGCGGCGCGCGATGTCGCCGTCGAGCTTGTCGAGAACGCCGGAACACAGCATGCCGTTGATCCGCGACTGGCTCAGGATCACGTCGTTGTGGATCAGCACGCCATCGACCTCCAGGCCGACCTCACCCAGCATCCGGGGTATCGGCACGATGTAGCGGCCCGGCACGTTGCGGGTGTGCTCGAGATACTCCGGCACGAGCGGCAACAGCCGCTCGCGGGCCGGCACGCGCTTGGCGAATACCTCGGCGATGTCGTCGGGGATGCCGCCCGCTATTCTCGTCACGAACGCTTCGCCCCAGTCGTCGGGGAACCGGCGCTGATCGAGCCGATCCAAAATCGCCAGATGGTAGCCCGCGAACGGGGCGTTCAGCCGAAAGTAGTTGATGTCGTTGTAGGTCGTGGGGAGCGTCAGTCCCGTGCGGCGGGCAATGCCCGCCCACTCGTTTCCGGCGAACACCAGCCCGGGATCGATGCCGTGCTTTTCAGCGTAGGCGCCGGCACCATCGTAGAGAAGCTGGAGCCGCCTGATCCAGTCCACGCAGGTTGCATGCTGCTCCGGCGTGAGATTGTAGTTGTCGGCCGGCATGTGGACCCGTCCGACATGCCCCATCCCTCGCACTGCCTGCGCGGTCGCCCGCTTCCATCTGCCAAACATCAGCGTCCAGCCTAGCACGCGGCAACGAAGGATGCGGCTACCCCGGGACGGTCACTGCGCGGCGATGCGCGCCGCCGGGGCGAAGGTCCGCTCCATCTCGCGGCGCAGCTTCACGGCGGTGAGGCTCTCATCCATCGCCACGTCGGCGTAGGCGAGTGACTGGCCGGCCTTGATCGGTTTCAGCAGCTTTACGTTGTGGGCGAGTCCCAGCGGCAGGCTGCCCAGCCCGGTCGATTTGCCGGCCGGGAACAGCTTGCCATAGACCGTGTAGCCGCCCTCGCCGTCCAGCATCTCGCCGGCCTTGAGGTCGCGCTTGGCAGTGGCGATCACGTCGGCGTGGAAGCCGATCGGACAGCCGGTCGGCTCCCTGCGCAGGCCGACCGAGGCCACCGACATGCCGACTTCCAGCCCGATCAGGTGCCAGCGCTTGTACATCACCGAGTAGCGGCCCGTGGGATCGGTGCAGAGCATGTACTCTTCGAAGCAGTTCTTCTGGTAGTCGGTCGAGGCCTCGAACACGACCCAGACGCCCTTGCGGATCTCGTAGGGGATGGCGCGGCCGTCCTTCTCCAGCGAGCTGGCGCACTCGACCTGGCCCTTGTGGTGGAGCTGGCCGCCCTCGGAGATCGGCCGCATGACGAACGGCAGGTCGTCGACCGCGCAGGGCGGGAAAGCGAGCCCGTCGGGCGCCGGCGTCAGCCCGGTGGCGTTGGCCACGGCGGTGCTCTCGATGGCGGGCTTGGAGCCGTCGAGGAAGGAGTTGAACATCTTGGGATTGAGCCCGCCGCGCTTGGCCTGCTCCTCGTTGAGGCCCCAGTATTTCCATACCGTTTCAGGCGTCGATTGCGCGAAGTGCGGCAGCCATTTGTGGCCGCGGCCGGCCGCCGTCACCTCGAAACCCGAGGTCCGCGCCCAGTCGACCAGTTCGCAGATCAGCGCCGGCTGGTCGCCGTAGGCCAGGCTATAGATCACGCCTGCTTCGGCGGCGCGCCGGGCAAGCAGCGGGCCGCAGAAGGCGTCGGCCTCGACCGTCACCATGACCACGCTCTTGCCGTTACGGAAGGCTTCCAACGCATGCTCGACGGCGGCGATCGGATCGCCCGTCGCTTCGACCACGACGTCGATCTCGGGATGGGCGACCAATGCGCGCCAGTCTTCGGTCAAATGCGTGTTGCCGTTGCGCCGCGCCTCGGCGAAGGAGCCTGCCGAGGTGACTTCCGGCTTCCAGCCCAGCCGCGCCAGGTTCTCGCACGCCCGCGGCGGCGAGAGGTCGGCGATGCCCAGCAGATGGATGCCCGGTGTGGTCGGGATCTGCGACAGATACATCGAGCCGAACTTGCCGGCGCCGATCAGGCCGATGCGCAGCGGATTGGCATTGGCTGCGCGCTCAAGCAGCATGCGATGCAGGTTCATGACTTCCTCCCGAGAGTCTTATTCCGCCGCGGCCTTGCGGCGGGCGGCGCGCGTCACGCAGTCGTCCTCCCAGGCGTCGAGCGGCCTGAAATCGCGGTGCGCGATATAGGCCGGGCGCTTGAAGCGGCGAATGGCGTTGGCGACGGAGTTGTAGGTCACATAGATGATCTGGCGGTCCCACGGCGACATGTTTGGCGGGCTGCCATGGACCAGCGTGCCATGAAAGAAGATCGCCGAGCCGGCGGGACCCTTGGGCGAAACGATGCCGCCCTGCTGCACCAGCTTGGCGATAGTATCGTTGTCGATCACCCACAGCGGATAGGAGGTCGTGGTGAGGTCGTGCTTGGCCTCGATGGCGCCTTTCTTGTGGCTCTTGGGAATGAACCACAGCGGGCCGTTGAACTCGTTCACCTCGTCGACGAACACCGCCAGATTCATGGCGCGCGCCTCGGGCATGTCGTCGTCGGCCTTCCAGGTGCCGAAGTCCTGGTGCCACTGCCAGACGTCGCCGTCGAAGGCGGCCTTTCCGTTGATCTTGAACTGGTGGATGTAGGTCTTGTCCTTCAGGAGCTGCTCGGCCGGCTCGACGAAGCGCGGGCTGTGCACCAGAGCCTCGAACACCGGGTGATAGGTGTGGACGGCGAAGGCGGTGCGCACCACGTCGCCGGTTTTCTCGCGCACGTTCTCCTCGCGGCGCTGGGCGAACACGCCGGGGATCTCCGATTTCAGGATCGCCGTCTCCTCGGCCGAGAAATAATTGGGGAAGAAGAGATAACCTTCCTCGTCGAACTGCTTCAGTTGCTCCTTCGTGAGCTTCATGGCGGTTCCCCCTTGCTCCTAGGCCGCGCGGGAAATCACGACGCGCAGGCGACCGGTGAGAATGTCGGCCATCTGCTCGGCATGGTCGCGGCACAGCGCCTCGGCTTCGGCGATCTGGCCGGCTTCGAGCGCGCGCAGGATGCCTTCGTGCTCGTCCCACACGCTGACCCGGAGATCGCCTTCGCTGAGAGCGGCAGCCATCACGCGGCGCAGATGCTGCCAGTGCGGCTGGGCGGTCTCGCCAATCAGCGGATTGCCCGACGCCTCATAGATGAACAGATGGAAATCGATGTCGGCCTCGATGACCGAGGCGACATGGCCGCTCGCCACGGCCCGCCGGCCGACATCGAGCAGCAGGCGGCCGCGATAGGCCAAATCGGGCGTGTAGCGCGCCGCCGCCAGCCGCGCGGCCACGCCGTCGAGCGCGCCGCGCACGACATAAAGATTGTGCGCCTGCTGGACATCGAGCGGTGCCACGCACACGCCCTTGCGGCCGGCATCGATCAGGAAGCCCTCGCGGCGCAGCAGCATCATCGCCTGCAGCACCGGTTGGCGCGACACGCCGAACTTTTGGGCGAGCTCCTCCTGGGTGATGCGGGCCCCCGATTTCAGCTCACCCGAGCAGATCGCTTCGAGGACGGCATCGTGGATACGTTCGGACAGGTCGGGTTCGGGCAGGAGCTGGCGCATGACTTTGTATACAGAACACAGAGCGCCCGGAGTCAACGGCTAGCCGGGATTCAGCGGATTTTCAGGCCTTTGGCAGCCAGAAGCGGCAGGGCGCGGTCGGGGTAGTCCGTGATCAGGCCATCGATCCCCAGACCGATCAGGCGGGTCATCTCGGCGGGCAGGTTCACTGTCCAGGGGATCACCTTCAGGCCAAGCGCGTGGGCCTCGGCAAGGTTTTCGGCAGTGAGGTTGCGCCAGAACGGCGACCAGGCCGTACATCCTGCCGCCTTGGCGAGCCGCGGCAGCGAGCCGCCGTGGGAAGCGAGATCGAGGCCGCCCAGCCAGGGCGAGGGACGGCCGGCGCCGCGGCCGACCGTGTCCATGTTGTTGCTCTCGATGGTGAGGCACACGGTCGCGATTTCCGGCGCGAGCCTCCTGGCCTCAAGGAGCGTGCGCCAGTCGAAGGACTGCACGGTCGTGCGATCGACGGCCTTGGCCAGCCGAACCGCGTCGACCACCAGACGCGTGAAGCGTGCCGGACCGACCGTCTCATTGGGCTTTGTCGGATTGATCTTGGTCTCGATGTTGAAGCGGACCGTAGGGCCCGCCATGGCATAGAGCTCGGCAAGCGTCGGAAAGCGCTCGCCGTCGGCCGGCTTCTGCGCTGAATACTGCTTGCCGTAGTCGCTGTCGGGCTTGAGCCGGCCGATGTCGTAGCGCTTGAGTTCGGCCAGCGTGAGCGAGTGGATCGTAGGACCGGGTGCGCTCACCCACTTGCCGTCAGGCCCGCGCACCAGGTCGGGATTGAGGTGCGGATCATGGCTCAGCACCACGACATCGTCCCTGGTGATGGCGAGATCGGTTTCGAAGGTGGTCACGCCAAGTTCCGATGCGCCGCGGAAGGCGGCGAGCGTGTTCTCCGGCGCCAGGCCGCGCCCGCCGCGATGCGCCTGCAGGTCGAACGCCTGGGCATGCGCAAGGCCCGCGGGCATGAGACTAAGCGCCCAGATTGCGCAGGCGAGTGATGCGATCCGCGACATCGGGATGGGTGGCCAATAGTGCCGAGGAATTGGCGGTGAAGGTTTGCACGGGATTGACGATGAACAGGTGTTGCGTGGCCCGGCTGACGCCGGGGAAAGGCGCGGCTGCTTCGGCGAGCTTGCCGAGCGCCGAGATGAGACCGTTGGGGTTGCGCGTGAACTGCACCGATGTTGCATCGGCAAGATACTCGCGCTGGCGCGACACCGCCATCTGAACCGCCTTGGCGGCGAACGGCGCCAGCACGGCGACCACGATCAGCAGCACGATCAGCAGGCCGGCGCCGCTGCCTCTCTTGTCGCCGCTGCTGCGGCTGCGGCCGAACCCGCCCCAGCCCATCGTGCGCAGCAGCATGTCGCAGACCAACGCGATCAGCCCGACAGTGACGCCCACCACCACCATGTAGCGCGTGTCGAGATTGGCGAGATGGGCCATCTCATGTGCCACGACACCCTGCAGCTCGTCGCGGCTGAGCTTGTCCAGAAGCCCGCGCGTCACCACGACCGTACCGTGGCCGACCGACGTTCCGGTGGCGAAGGCGTTCAGCGCCTCGGTCTCCAGCACCATGACCTTGGGCATCGGCACGCCTGACGCGAGCGACATCTCCTCGACCACGTTATAGAGCTGCGGAGCGTCGGCCGTCTGGATCTCCTTGGCGCCGGCCATGGCGAGCACCAGGCGATCGCCGATCGCAAGCGAGACCATGCTCCAGCCGACGCTGACGGCCGCCATCGCCGCGGCGGCCACGATGCCGGCCCGGCTCACCAGCAGCACGGAGTCCGTTGCCTCGCCTTCGACCAGCCAGCCGACCGCATAACCGGTCATCGCCGCCAGCAGCGTCAGCACGACCAGCAACACGATCGTGTTGCGCCGATTGGCCGCCTGGGCTGCGACAAAATCGGTGGTGCTGCTCATCGCCGAGAGCCGGGACTAGCGCAGCGCGACCTTGGGCACTTCGCGCTCGCCCTCGGGCATGTTGAACAGCTCCATCGGGCCGAAGCCCAGCGAGGCCGCGGCCAGCACCGCCGGGAAGCTCTGGCGGCGGGTGTTATAGGCGTTGACCGAGTCGTTGTAGAACTGGCGCGAGAAGGCGATCTTGTTCTCCGTCGTCGTCAGTTCCTCCTGCAGCTGCTTGATATTGTCGTTGGCCTTGAGCAGGGGGTAGCTCTCGACCAGCCCGAGCAGCCCGCGCGTCGCCTGTGTCAGCGCAGCTTCCGCGGGGCCGGCCTGGGCGGGGCCCGACGCGGCAACGGCGGCATTGCGTGCCTGGACCACCTTGGTGAGCGTCTCCTGCTCGTAGCCCATGGCGTCCTTCACCACCTGAACCAGGTTGGGAATGAGATCGTGACGGCGCTTCAGCTGCACGTCGATCTGGCTCCACGCCGTCTGCCCCTGATTGCGGCTGCCGACCAGGCCGTTGTAGGTGGCGATCAGCCACAGCGCGATCAGGACAATGACGCCAAGTACGATCCAGAAAGTCATGCGCTTGCCTCCGTTGCCGTCCGCTTGCTGTCGGGGCCAGTTTAGTCATGATTGCGCCAACCCGGGAGGATTAACCATGGATGCGACCGCATTGCTGAAGCAATTCTGCTCCGCCGTCGAACGGCGCGACGGCACGGGCTTCGCTTCCCTGTTCACCGAGGACGGCGTCTATCACGACGTCTTCTACGGTGCCTTCAAGGGCCGTGAAAAAATCGCCGAAATGATCGACGACTGGTTCCACCGCACGGCGCGCGAGTTCCGGTGGGAGATGTTCCGGCCGGTCAGCGACGGCAAGACGCTCTATGCCTACTACACCTTCAGCTACGTCTCGACCCTGCCGGAAGCCCAGGGCAAGCGCGTCGGCTTCGAGGGCGTCTCCATGATGGGCCTCAGCGACGGCAAGATCGCCGAGTACCGCGAGGTCGCCAATGTCGGGCCGGGTTTCGTCGACATGGGCTTTGCGCCCGAGCGCGTTTCGAAGATCCTGGCCAAGGAAGGCGCCCACCTGAAGAAGCAGCCGGAGTGGCAGCGGCACACGACATGACTGTCGTCCTGAGCGTAGCGAAGGACCTAGCAGAACGACCGGATACGACCTTGGATACCGAGTGCGGGGTTGGCGCAAGGTCCTTCGCTGCGCTCAGGACGACAAAGTGGTCTGAGCTTCAGCCGTTGTAGGCGCGGCTGCCGCGGTCGCGCAGCCATAGGCGCACCAGCAGGCGTTTGAGCTCGGCCTCCGGCCAGTCGCGGAACGCGGTGCGCTTGTGGCCGAGCGCGCGGTTGTCGATCAACTGCATCTGGCCGGGCTGGAAGTGAAAGCGGGCGGCCATGTCCGGCGCGTTGAGGATCGCCTCGAATGCCTCCAGCGCGGCGGCGCCCTCGGGGTCGAGGTCGACGCCGGCGATCTTGTGGCCGTTCGTCACCTGGAAGTGCGACAGGCGTGCGATCAGCCGGCCGTCCTCGCTTTCGAGCATCGGATGGTAGGTCGTCATGACGTCGTCCGGCGCGTGTTCGCGCTGCCGGTCGAAATGGAACGGATGGTAAAGCCGTGGCAGCAGATTGGGATGGCGTCGCCGCATCTCTTCGTGCGCTGAAGCAAAGCTCACGATGCCGCTCACGCCGCCTTCCATCGCGGTGCGCAGGCAGAGCAGCCCGACATAGTGCGGCGGCACCAGGTTGTAGCTGTTGTCGGTGTGAAAGTTCTGCTCGTAGTTGGTGACGTCGGGACGCACGCCGTTGCCCGGCGGCCGGCCGAGGTCGGTGACGTCGTAGATCGACGTGCCGTCCCACTTCTGCGCCACCGGCCGGGCGACCAGCGAGGCCAGCAGCCACCACACCGCGCGGGCGCCCTCCTGCGACCAGCGCTCGACGGGCAGGCGGTCGATGACGGCGAAGCCCGGCCCGTCATCGAGGCTGCGCTTGACCTCGCGCATGAAGGAGCGCGCGGCGTCGAGCGCAAAATCGTCCGGACGCAGCAGCAACAGCGGGATCGGATCGCGGTCGAGGGCTGCGACGAGGCGGTCGAGTTCGGCCTCGACGTCGGCCGGCAGCGCCATTTTGCCAGCGTCGGCCGCCAGATCGGCGCCGCGCCACAGCAGCCGCTGGGGAATGGCCGTGCTGGGCAGAGGCTCGGACATTCCCACCCCGCTCAGTCGCGCAAGAGCTCGTTGATCGAGGTCTTGGACCGCGTGCGCTCGTCGACCGTCTTGACGATCACCGCGCAGTAGGTCGAGGGCCGGTTGGGACCGCCGCCGATGTTGCCCGGCACGACCACCGAATAGGGCGGCACCTTGCCGACATGGATCTGGCCCGTGGCGCGATCGACCACCTTGGTGGTGGCCGAGATGAACACGCCCATCGACAGCACCGCGCCGGTGCCGACGATCACCCCTTCGACGACCTCGGAGCGGGCGCCGATGAAGCAGTTGTCCTCGATGATCACCGGGTTGGCCTGCAGCGGCTCGAGCACGCCTCCGATGCCGACGCCACCCGAGAGGTGGCAGTTCTTGCCGATCTGGGCGCACGAGCCGACCGTCGCCCAGGTGTCGACCATGGTGTTGGTGTCGACATAGGCGCCGAGGTTGACGAACGACGGCATCAGCACGACGGAGGGTGCGATGTAGGAGCCGCGGCGCACGATCGAGCCCGGCACCGCGCGGAAGCCCGCCTTGGCGAAGCGCGCGGCGTTCCAGCCGGCAGTCTTGAGCGGCACCTTGTCGAACCACGGCGCGCCGCCGAGGCCGGGGAATACCGCGCCACCGTCCATCGGCACCGAATCGTAGAGCCGGAACGACAGCAGCACGGCCTTCTTCAGCCACTGGTGCACGACCCATTCGTCGCCCACTTTCTCGGCAGTGCGGAAGGAGCCGTCGTCGAGCCCGGCGATCGCCGCCTCGACCGCGTCGCGGACGTCGCCCTTGGTAGCGCTGCTGATCCCGTCGCGCTTTTCCCACGCCGCGTCGATGGTCGCCTGAAGCTGCTTGCTCATTGTTCCCTCAGAAAAAGTCGGGCGACCATATATGCTGCCACCGATGGCCTTCAAGCTTCCTGAATCGGTGCTGGTGGTGGTGCATACACCCGCGCTGGACGTACTCCTGCTGGAGCGGGTCCACCAGTCCGGCTTCTGGCAGTCGGTGACGGGCTCGCGCGAGCCGGACGATCCCGACCTCGCGGCGGCGGCTCGGCGCGAGCTTCTGGAGGAAACCGGTCTTTCCGTCGGCACGCTGAGCGATTGGCGCCTGACCAACCGCTACGAGATCTGGCCGCAATGGCGGTCCCGCTACGCGCCCGAGGTCACGCACAACACCGAGCATGTCTTCGGCTTCAAGGTTGACCAGCAGACGGTCGCCACCCTCGATCCCGTCGAGCACACCGCCCAGCTCTGGTTGCCGTGGCAGGAGGCCATGGAGAAAACTTTCTCGCCGACCAACCGCGACGCGATCTGGCAACTGTCCCGGAGGTCGACGTGACCGGCACCCCCAAGGAAACCTCCAAGCTCGGCCAGTTCAGCTGGGCGCTGTTCGACTGGGCCAACCAGCCCTTCTTCACCGTCGTCACCACCTTCATTTTCGCGCCCTACTTCGCCAACGTCATGATCGGCGATCCGGTGAAAGGCCAGGCCGCCTGGGCCTTCACGCAATCGACCGCGGGCATCATCATCGCCGTGCTGAGCCCTTTCCTCGGCGCCATGGCCGATGCCGGCGGCCGGCGCAAACCCTATGTCTTCGCCTTCCAGCTCCTGCTGGCGGCGGGCTGCGTCGCCTTGTGGTGGGCCTATCCCCATCGGCCCGACCTCGCCCTGCCGATCGGCTGCGCGATCATCGTGGCCACCGTCGGCGCGGAAATGTCGATCGTGTTCAACAACGCCCAGCTACCCTTGATCGTGCGGCCCCAGCGCATGGGCTGGCTGAGCGGCTTCGGTTGGGGATTGGGCTACTGCGGCGGGTTGATCGCGCTCTTCATCGTGCTGGCGTCCAGCATGCCCGCCATGTTCGGGCTCGCCGCCAACAACGACCGTCCCTTGTTCGGCCTCGATGCGGCCAGCAACGAGCTCGAGCGCCTGACCGGACCGGCATCGGCGCTCTGGCTGGCGCTGTTCGTGCTGCCGATGTTCCTGTTCACGCCCGACCATGCCGGCGCGGCGCGGCTGCCGCCGTGGCGGGCGGCCAAGCAGGGCGGCACGGCACTGCTCGCCACGCTGCGCAAGCTTCGCCATCACCGCAACACCCTTACCTTCCTGATCGCCTTCATGCTCTACAACGACGGGCTGGCGGCGATCATCGCCTTCGGCGGCGTCTATGCCTCGGCGACCTTCGGTTGGAGCACGGTGACGCTCGGCATCTTCGGCATCATCCTGACGGTGTTCGCCATTCCCGGCGCCTTTCTGGGCGGCCGTCTCGACGATGCGTTCGGCAGCAAGCGCACGGTGCAGCTCGCCACGGCCGGCGTGATCGTGGCCACTGTCGGTATTGTCGGCGTCACCGCCGACGCAGTGCTGTTTGTCATTCCCACCGATCCGCTCTCGGCGACACGCGGCCTGTTCGGCTCGGTCCAGGAAAAAGCATTCATGGCCTTCGCCCTGCTGCTGGGCTTCTGCATGGGCCCGATGCAGGCGGCGAGCCGCACCCTGATCGGCCGGCTGGCGCCGGCGGGCATGAGCGGCGAGTTCTACGGCCTGTTTGCGCTCTCCGGGCGGGCGACCGCCTGGATGGCGCCGCTCGCCATCGGCGTCATCACGACCGCGACGCAGTCCAATCGGCTGGGCGTGGCGTGCGTGCTGGTCTTCCTGGTGCTAGGTTTTTGCCTGCTGTGGCGGGTGCGCGAGGAGCGCACCCAGACGTAAGGGAGGGCTGCATGATCACCGCCATCGTGAACTTCAAGCTGCCGGCCGGCATCGACGCCAAGAAGGCCGCCGAACTCTTCAAGACCTCGGCGCCAAAATATCGCGGCATGAAGGGCCTGGTGCGCAAATACTATCTGTTCGACGACGAAAAGCGCATCGGCGGCGGCGTCTATCTGTGGAAGAGCCGGGCCGATGCCGACTCGGTCTACACACCGCAGTGGAAGGCCTACATTGCCGACCGCTATGGCGCCGCACCCGACATCCGCTATTTCGAGACGGCGGTCGTGGTCGATAACGAGACGGACAAGATTCTGGACGTGGCGGCGTAGCAAATTGTCGTCCTGAGTCACGCGGGGTAATCCCCGAGCTTAAGCGAAGGGCTTAGCAGTAGTTAAATCGAGTCCTTGGCGAGCGTGAGATCCTTCGCTTCGCTCGAGGCGGAGGTTACTCCGCCGCGGATGACAATGTCGTCTTTCCCTTGAAGGTGCAGAGGTCGTCCACCACGCACTTCGGGCACTCGGGCTTGCGCGCCTTGCAGGTGTAGCGGCCATGCAGGATCAGCCAGTGATGGGCATGCAGGCGGAACTCCTCGGGCACGCGTTTCAATAGTTTGAGCTCGACCTGCAGCGGGTTCTTGCCCGGCGCCAGGCCGGTGCGGTTGCCGACCCGGAAGATGTGCGTGTCGACGGCGATGGTCGCCTCACCGAACGCCACGTTCATCACCACATTGGCCGTCTTGCGGCCGACGCCGGGCAGCGCCTGGAGCTCTTCATGCGTGTGCGGCACCTCGCCACCGTGCCGCTCGATCAGCAGGCGGCTGAGCGCGATGACGTTCTTGGCCTTGGTGCGGAACAGGCCGATCGTCTTGATGTAGCCGATCAGCTTCTTCTCGCCGAGCGCCAGCATCTGGGCGGGCGTCTTGATTTTCTCGAACAGCGGCGTGGTGGCGCGGTTGACGCCCACGTCGGTGGCCTGCGCCGACAGCACGACGGCCACCAGCAAATGATAGACGTTGTCGTATTCCAGCTCGGTCTTGGGCTCGGGCATCGCCTTGCGCAGACGGGCGAAGAACTCGGGAATATCCGCTGGTTTCATCAGGGCCATGGCAAGACGCTAACCGAACCCCTAAATTGACGCCATGGTCGACGCCCGTCCCGCGGTTCATTTCGCGACCTCGCTCAGCCCGCACCGCAGCCTGTCGCCGGAAGGCTTCAAGTGGCTGCTGCGCGGCGCCGTGGCTGCCAATCTGCTGATCGGCGTGCCGATGCTCGTCATCGGCGCCTGGCCGGTGCTGGGCTTCATGGGGCTCGACGTCCTTTTGCTGTGGTGGTTGTTCAAGCGCAGCTACCTCGACGCCAAGCGCAGCGAAACCCTGCTGCTGACCGACCGCGAGCTGATCGTCGATCGCCGCGCGCCCGACGGCGAGCGCGAGGAGCACCGGCTCGACGTCTACTGGCTGCGGGTCGAGCTGGCACCGGAGGCCGAGCGCCTGGTCGTGGTGTCGCGTGGCAACCGAGTGGTGATCGGCCGCTTCCTCTCACCCGGCGAGCGCGCCGAGGTGGCCGAGCAGCTCAAGGTGGCGCTCGCCAATATGCGCGCGCCGCAATACGAGCACGATTGGGACGAAGCCTAAAGCGTGATGACTTTGGCATTTCGCGTCGGCCCAGCAGCGCGCCAATGGCTCTTCGAGCCATTGCGCGGACTCGCAGCTTTGGCGCGATGGTTGGCCATCGCGCCTGAGCGGCGTCCGTGCCGGGCCGACGCGTGAGTCAACTGAAAGTCATCACGCTCTAGAGGCCCAGCACGTCCTTCATGCCGTAGAGGCCGGGCTTCTTGCCCTCCAGCCATTTGGCGGCGGCGACCGCGCCGGCGGCGTAGTTTTCGCGGCTGAAAGCGCGATGGGTGAGTTCCAGCCGCTCGCCGCCAGCGGCGAACATCACCGTGTGCACGCCCACTTCCTCGCCGCCGCGCAGGGCTGCGAAGCCGATCTCGCCGGTCGGACGGGCACCGGTATGGCCGTCGCGGCTGCGGCGCCAGACCTTCTCGAGCTCGACCTTGCGGCCCGCCGCGGCCGAATGGCCGAGCGCCAAGGCGGTCCCTGAGGGCGCGTCGATCTTGTGGCGATGATGCATCTCGAAAATCTCGATGTCGTAGCTCGGATCGAGCATGGCGGCGGCCTTTTCGACCAGCGCCATCAGGAGGTTGACGCCAGGCGACATGTTGGCCGCCCACATGATCGGCACCCTCTTGGCGGCCTCATGAATGGCGGCGGCTTGCTCGGGGCTGAGCCCGGTGGTGCCGATCACCATGGCGACGCCCTTGTCGGCGGCGATCCCGGCATGCGCCACGGTGGCGGCCGGCACGGTGAAGTCGATCACGACATTGGACGCGCCGATGGCGGCGTCGCTGTCGCTCACGATCTTGATGCCTTTCGCGCCAACGCCCGCGACTTCTCCGGCGTCGCGGCCGAGCGCGTTGCTGGACGGGCCCTCGATGGCGCCGGCCAGGGTGCATCCTTCGGTGCTGGCGATCCGCCGGATGAGCGTCTGGCCCATGCGCCCGGCGGCGCCGGCAATGGCGATCTTCATGTATGGTCCTGTCGGTTTTGTCGGCTGACAATAACCTACAAGGCGGAGATAGGCATGCTGTTCATGGTGGTCGAAAAGTTCCGCAATCAGGACGGCAAGGCCGTCTATCGCAAGCTGCGGGATTCGGGCCGCGCGCTGCCCGACGGGCTGAAGTTCGTTTCGAGCTACGTGGCGGCCGATCTCGGCCGCTGCTTCCAGCTCATGGAGACCGACGACATCACGCTGTTTCAGCGCTGGATCGCCGACTGGCAGGAGGTCGTGGAATTCGAAGTCGTGGCCGTGGTCGAAGGCAAGACCACGCGCGAGGCGCTGGCACCGCTGCTCTAGCCGGCGCCCAATTCACGCTCGGCGGCGGTGACAGCCCACGACATGGTCGTCGACCAGGCCCGAGGCCTGCATGAAGGCGTAGCAGATGGTCGAGCCCACGAACTTGAAGCCTTCCTTCTTGAGCGCTTTGGCGAGCGCGTCGCTGGCCGGCGTGCGCGCCGGCACGTCCTTCAGCGTCTTCGGCCGGATGTGCGGTGCGTCGCCGACGATCCGGCGCAGCCAGCGATAGAATGAGCCTTCGCGCTCGACCAGCGCCAGAAAGGCTTTGGCATTGCTGACGCTGGCGTCGATCTTGCCGCGGTGGCGGATGATGCCGGGATCGGCCAGCAGTTTCTTCAGCTTGGCCGGCGTATAGCGCGCGATCTTCGCCGGCTCGAAGCCGTCATAGACCTTGCGGTAGTGCTCGCGCTTGCGCAGGACCGTGATCCAGGAAAGACCGGCCTGGCAGCCTTCGAGTGTCAGCAGCTCGAACAGCGATTTGTCGTCCTTGAGCGGCCGCCCCCATTCCCTGTCGTGATATTTTTCGTACAGCGGATCGGCGCTCGCCCAACCGCAACGCCTCTTGCCGTCCGTGCCGGCGGCCGTGTCCTGTCGTGGAGCCATGCGCGGACCCTACCCAAGCACGCCGCTTGCCGCCACACTCGCGCAAACGGAGGGAACACCAATGGGCAAGGATCTCAGCGACCTCAAGGTCTGCATCTTCGACGTGTTCGGCACGGTCGTGGATTGGCGCGGCAGCCTGATCGAGGACCTGCCCAAGCTCGGCAAGAAATATGGGCTCGACACCGACTGGACGAGCTTCGCCGACGACTGGCGCGGCCTCTATCAGCCGCAAATGGCGCGCGTGCGCAAGAAGGAGCTGCCGTGGACCCGCATCGACGACCTCCACAAGGAGGCCTTCGAGATGCTCCTGAAGAAGCGCGGGTTGAAGCATCCCGGCGAGCAGGGCTCATGGGAATTCACGCACCTCTGGCACAAGCTGCGGCCCTGGCCCGATTCGAACGAAGGCATCGGCCTGATGAAGAAGAAGTATGTCGTGGCGACGCTCAGCAACGGTAACGTCGCGCTCCTGATCAACATGGCCAAGCACAGCGGCATTCCGTGGGACCACTGCTTCTCGGGCGAGACCTTCCACCACTACAAGCCCGACCCCGAATCCTATCTCGGTGTGGTCGACTCCATGTACCTCAAGCCGCATCAGGTGATGCTGGTGGCGGCGCACAACGGTGACCTGAAAGCGGCGCAGAAATGCGGCCTGTCGACCGGCTTCGTACACCGGCCCGGGGAACACGGCCCCGGCCAGAAGACCGACCTCAAGGCCGACGGCGATTGGGACGCCGTCGGCAATTCGATCATCGAGGTCGCCAAAAAGATCGGCTGCTGATGTCGCGAGCGGGCTAGTCGCCGCCGAACATTTCCTTCACTTTGCTGAAGAAGCCCTCTGATTCGGGGCTGGTCTTGCCGGCGGTCTCGAACTCCTTGAGGAGTTCCTTCTGCTTGGACGTGAGGTTGGTCGGCGTCTCGACCGTGATCTCGATATACATGTCGCCGCGCTGGGAAGAGCGCACGATCGGCATGCCCTTGGCCCTCAGACGGAACTGGTGGCCGCCCTGGGCGCCGGCCGGGATGTTGATGCGCGCCATCTTGCCGTCGAGCGTCGGCACTTCGATGCTGCCGCCCAGCGTCGCCTGCACCATGGAGATCGGCACGCGGCAATGGACGTCGGAGCCCTCGCGCTCGAACAGCTGGTGCCGGCGCACCGACAGGAACACGTAGAGGTCGCCCGCCGGGCCGCCGCGCGTGCCGGCTTCACCCTCCCCGGTGAGGCGGATGCGCGTGCCGTCCTCGACGCCGGAGGGGATGTTGACCTTGAGCGTCTTGTCGCGCCGCACGCGGCCCTGGCCGGCGCAGCCGCGGCACGGCTTGTCGATCACCTGGCCGGCGCCTTGGCAGGCGGGACAGGCCCGCTCGACGGTGAAAAAGCCCTGCTGAGCGCGCAGCCGGCCGCGGCCGTGGCAGGTTGGGCACTGCTGCGGCTTGGAGCCGGCCTCCGCGCCGCTGCCGTGGCAGGGCTCGCAGGCCACTGAACTCGGCACCCGCACCGTGGCTTCGGTGCCGGAATAGGCCTGCTCCAGCGTGATTTCCAGATTGAAGCGAAGGTCCTGGCCCCGCGTGTCGGCCCGGCCGCCGCCGCGCCCGCGCTGGCCGCCGAACATATCTTCGAAGATTTCGCCGAACACCGAGCCGAAATCGAAACCCTGGCCGTGGAAGCCGCCCGGGCCATTGGGGCCCGCGCCGCCTTCGAAGGCGGCCGGTCCGTAACGGTCGTAGGCCGCGCGCTTCTCGGGATCCTTCAGGATGTCGTAGGCGTGATTGAGGTCCTTGAACCGCTTCTCGGCGTCCTTGTTGCCGTGGTTGCGGTCAGGATGGTGTTCCATGGCGAGCTTGCGGAACGCCTTCTTGATGTCGTCAGGGCTGGCTGTGCGCTCGCACCCGAGCAGCTCGTAAAAGTCTTGCGCCATGACGCGTTACGCAGCCCCCGCCTGGTCTCACAATAGCCGACCTCCCGTACGTGACGGGAGGTCGGTCGCTGTCGTTCTTGCCGCCCGGGTTACGAGCCCGAGCCGGTCTTCTTGTTCTTGTCGGTGACATCCTCGAATTCGGCGTCGACGACTTTCTCGCCCTTCGCCTGGTTCGCCGCGTCGCCGTGTCCGGCCGCACCGCCCGGCCCCATACCAGATTGGGCAGCATCAGCCTGCTGGGCCTTGTACATCGCCTCGCCGAGCTTCATCGCCGCCTGGGCAAGCGTGTTGGTCGAAGACTTGATCGCCTCGACGTCCTCGCCGGCCAGCGCGGTCTTGAGCGCCTCGAGCGAACCCTCGATTTCGGCCTTTTCGGTGGGGCTCACCTTTTCGCCGAATTCGGTCAGGTGCTTGGTGGTCGAATGGACCAGCGCCTCGCCCTGGTTGCGGGCGTCGATCAGCTCGCGCTTCTTCTTGTCTTCCTCGGCGTGCTCCTCGGCATCCTTGACCATCTTCTGGATGTCGGCCTCGCTCAGCCCACCCGAAGCCTGGATGCGGATCTGCTGCTCCTTGGCGGTCGCCTTGTCCTTGGCCGAGACCTGCACGATGCCGTTGGCGTCGATGTCGAAGGTGACCTCGACCTGCGGCACGCCGCGCGGTGCCGGCGGAATGCCCACCAGATCGAACTGTCCCAACAGCTTGTTCTGGGCGGCGATCTCACGCTCGCCCTGGAACACGCGGATGGTCACCGCGGTCTGGTTGTCGTCGGCCGTCGAGAAGGTCTGGCTCTTCTTGGTCGGGATCGTGGTGTTGCGCTCGATCAGCCGGGTGAACACGCCACCCAGCGTCTCGATGCCGAGCGACAGCGGCGTCACGTCGAGCAACAGGACGTCCTTGACCTCGCCCTTCAGCACGGCCGCCTGGACGGCGGCGCCGACCGCGACGACTTCGTCGGGATTGACGTTGCGGGCCGGCTCCTTGCCGAAGAACTGCTTCACCGTCTCGATGACCTTCGGCATGCGCGTCATGCCGCCGACCAGGATGACCTCGTCGATCTGGCTGGCCTGGAGGCCCGCGTCCTTGAGAGCCGCCTTGCACGGCTCAAGCGTGCGCTGGACGAGATCGTCGACCAACGACTCGAGCTTGGCGCGCGACAGCTTCAGCACGAGATGCTTGGGACCGCTGGCGTCGGCGGTGATGAACGGCAGGTTGATCTCGGTCTCCTTGGCGTTGGAGAGCTCGATCTTGGCCTTCTCGGCTGCTTCCTTGAGACGCTGCAGGGCGAGCTTGTCATTGCGCAGGTCGATGCCCTGGTCCTTTTTGAACTCGTCGGCCAGGTAGCCGATGATGCGCACGTCGAAGTCTTCGCCGCCCAGGAACGTGTCGCCGTTGGTCGCCTTCACTTCGAACACGCCGTCGCCGATCTCGAGCACCGACACGTCGAACGTGCCGCCGCCCAGGTCATAGACCGCGATGGTGCCGCTCTTGCGCTTGTCCATGCCGTAGGCGAGTGCCGCCGCCGTCGGCTCGTTGATGATGCGCAGAACTTCGAGGCCCGCGATGCGGCCGGCATCCTTGGTCGCCTGGCGCTGGGCATCGTTGAAGTAGGCCGGAACGGTGATGACCGCCTGCTCAACCTTCTCGCCGAGATAGGCCTCGGCGGTCTCCTTCATCTTGCCGAGGATGAAGGCTGAGATCTGGCTCGGGCTGTATTGTTCGCCCGCTGCTTCGACCCAAGCATCGCCGTTCGACGCCCTCACGATCTTGAAGGGGACGAGCGACGCCTCCTTCTGGGTCATGGGATCTTCGAAGCGGCGTCCGATCATGCGCTTGACGGAATAGAGCGTCTTCAGCGGGTTGGTCACGGCCTGGCGCTTGGCGGACTGGCCGACCAGGCGCTCGCCGCTGTCGGTGAAGGCGACCATGGACGGGGTCGTCCGTGCGCCTTCGGAATTCTCGATGACCTTGGTATCGCCGCCTTCCATGACGGCTACGCACGAATTGGTCGTGCCCAGGTCGATGCCGATGACTTTCGCCATGATTTACTCTCTCGCTAGGCGGATCGGTCCAGCCCCAAAGGCGCCAGCTCGATCCCCATTGGTTACCTGCCGGAAAACCCGGATCAGGACAGGGGCTATATAGGTCCTATAAGGCCGCCTGCAATGGTCCAGCCGCATTGGGACCGCGAAAATCACGCGACCGGATATCACACCGGATAGGACATGGGGTCGGCGGCGCCTAGAATCGACCTCTAATGATCGTTTCGGCCTCCTATCGGACGGATATTCCGGCCTTCTACGGCCCCTGGTTCCTCGAGCGGCTGAAGGCCGGGTCTGCCGTAGTGGCCAATCCCTATGGCGGCCCGCCCGGCCGGGTGTCGCTGGCTCCCGGCGAAGTCGAGGGCATCGTGTTCTGGACCAAGAATGCCGGTCCCTTCCTGGAGGGGTTTCAGGCTGTCCGGACGATGGGCCTGCCGTTCGTCGTCCAGGTCTCGATCACTGGCCTGCCGCGGTCCGTGGAGCGGTCGGTGCCGGCGGCCGACCAGGCAGTGGCCCACGTTCGGGCGCTGCGCGACCGTTTCGGCCGGCGCGCCGTGGTTTGGCGCTTCGATCCGATCGTGATCTCCGAGGCGACACCGCTCGAGGAACGTCGTGCAGTCTTTGCCGCGCTTGCCGGCGAGCTCCGCGGCGCAGTCGACGAGGTCGTGGTTTCCTTCCTGCAGCCCTACGCCAAGGTGCGGCGCAACATGGCCGAGGTGACGTGGTGCGATCCTGCGCCCGATGAAAAGCGCGCCCTGCTGTGTGACCTCTCAGCCGTCGCGGCCGATCACGGCATGAAGCTCACGCTCTGCACCCAACCCGAGCTGGTCGACGAGCAAGCAGGCCGCGGTGCGGCGCGCTGCATCGATGCCGGACGGCTGGGCGACATTGCCGGCCATGCCATCGCCGCGCGCACAAAGGGCAACCGGCCGGGCTGCCTCTGCGCGGAGAGCCGCGACATCGGCGCCTACGACACCTGCCCCATGGGCTGCAGCTATTGCTACGCGGTGCGCGATCGCGCCAGAGCGCAACGCGGGCTGGCGGCGCACGACCCTTCGAACGACCGGCTTTAGGTTTCGTCGTTGGCTGGTTGATTCGGAGCTGGCCGGCCTGGCGCCGGCCCGCCCCTGGACACCGCGACCATGGCCGCGCGCAGCAGGCGGCCGGCGATCAGGTAACCGGGGACCAGCTCCTGCACTACCGTGCCGACCGGCACCGAGGGGTCCTCGACTTCCATCACCGCTTGGTGGAATTCAGCGTTGAACGGCTTGCCGAGCGAGTCGATACGGGTGACGCCATGGCGCTCCAGCACCGACTGCAGCTCGCGCTGGGTGGCCTGCACTCCCACGACGACGTTGCGCAGTGCCGGATCGAGCGAGTCGAGATCCTCCGGTAGCGCCGACATGGCACGGCCGAGATTGTCGGCGACCGACAGCACGTCCTTGGCGAAGCGCTCGATGCCGAACCTGCGTTCGCGCTCGACATCCTGCTGGGCGCGGCGGCGCACGTTCTGCGCCTCGGCGGCGGCACGCAGATGCTTGTCCTGCAGCTCGGCGTTCTCGAACTGCAGTCGCTCGACGAGACGCTGCAGCTCCTCGAGGCTCGGTTCGGCGCCCTCGACCGGCATCTCAGCCGGGGCGTCGCCCGCGGTTGGATCGCTGGCCATGGTTTGTCCCTGGTTGCGGTTGTCTCTTTTGGGCGGCCTTCACTTAGGGATGGCAGCGCTCCGGGTCAACCGCCCCCGAGCGTCGGTTGTGTCACACGGCCGCCAGCGGAGCGTGCAGCTTGGTGCCCCGTACGATGATGCCGCCGCGGTCGCCGACTGTCACGGTGCCGTAGCGCTGGGCGAAAACCTCGGGCAGCGGCCGGGCATGCGAGGCCGCCAGCCACAGCCGCAGGAGATGGCGGCGGCGGTCCGGTTCGGGCCAGTCCACGAAGGCGGTGCGGTCGTGCAGCATGGTGTGGTTGTGCACGAGCTGCACGTCGCCCGGCTTGAACTCCATGAACAGATGCAGCCTGGGATCGTTGGCCAGCGAATCGAACAGGTCGAGCGCCTCGACATGCCGGGGCGACAGGCGCGGCGCGTCGGAAAAGCGCTGCGCCGAGTCGACATACTGGCGCTGGTAGATCGCCGTCAGGAATCCCTTGTGCCAGTTGAACACCGGGATCTCGAAGTAGGGCTTGTAACCGTCCGGCACCTCGCCGCGCCGGTCGGTGGCGAGCGGCTCGAACAGCAGCTCCAGGAGATCGGGCCTGAGGCGGCGCATTTCGTTGAAGATCGTGGTCGAGCTCACCAGTGCCGACAGGCCGCCGGATTTTGCCGTCTTAAGGCAGAGCAGGCCGACGATGTCGCAGGAATCGGTGTGATAGGTCTGGCGCTCGTGGGTCTGATAGATGCGGACATTGGGGTCGCCGACGTCGAGGCCGAGATCCTGGACGTGGCCCAGCACATGGCCCTTGCCGTTCTGCGAGCGCGCGCTGCCGAGATGGCAGCCCAGCCCGAAGAACGCCGTCGCTGCCTCGCGCATGCTCCAGCGCTCGACGGGCAGGCCGCGCATCAGAAGAAAGCCGCGGCCAGCGAGCACCTCGCCCTCGACACGCGCCTTGAGCTTGGGCCCAAGCGTCGGCAGCGGGAAATCCTTTGCGGCGATGGCGGCGATGTCGGCATCGCGTGCGGTCAATGCCTGGGTTGCAGCCTCGACGTCGGCGATCTCGGCCGCCTCGAGCGGCATCATCCAGTCGGTACGTTTGGCGATCTCGGGCCCGTACCAGGCGGCGGCGCCGCTCTGTTGCGGCGGAAGCTCGAACGACGACATGGTTACGTTTTCACTCTCAGGTTTCCACTCTTACGTTTCCCAGGGAAAGCGCGGCGCGAAGAGGTCGTCGTCGGCAAGCGACAGCCGGAAGTTTTCGGTGGCATTGACGAGCGCGGCGCGGATGCCGGGCTCGAGCGCGCTGTGGCCGGCATCGGGCACCACGACATGGCGCGCCTCGGGCCAGGCGCGCGCCAGCGCGTCGGCGGTGACCGGCGGGCAGACGATGTCGTAGCGGCCTTGCACAATGGTGCAGGGCAGGCCGCGCACGCGGCCTAGGTCGGCCCACGGCCAGCCCTCGGGCAGGAAAGTGCCGTGGGCGAAATAGTGGGCTTCGATGCGCGACAGCGCGAGCGCGAAGCCACCGTGGTCCGATTCGAACGGCGCGCGCGTCGTCGGATAGAGCGTCGAGCAGGCCGCCTCGTAGCGGCTCCAGGCGCGGGCTGCCGGGCGATGGATGTCGGGATTGCGATCGATCAGCCGGCGGTAATAGTTGCCAAGGAGGTCGCCGCGTTCGTTCTCCGGCAGATGTTCGGCGAAGTCGCGCCAGGCTTCGGGAAAGATCGTGCGCATGCCATGGAGGAACCACTCGATCTCGGGCCGCGCGCCGAGAAAGATTCCCCGCAGGATGAAGGCGGTCACCCGCCCGGGATGCTTCATGCCGTAGGCCAGTGCCAGCGTGCTGCCCCAGGAACCGCCGAACAGCAGCCAGCGGGCGATGCCGAGATGGCTGCGCAGCTTCTCCATGTCGGCGACCAGATGGTCGGTGGTGTTGTCCTGCAGGTCGCCCAGCGGCATCGAACGGCCGCAGCCGCGCTGGTCGAACACGACGATGCGGTAGAACTGCGGGTCGAAGAAGCGGCGATGGACCGGGGCCGACCCTGCTCCCGGGCCGCCATGCAGGAAGACCACCGGCACGCCCTCAGGATTGCCACTTTGCTCCCAGTAGATCGTATGCCGCCCGTCGACCGCCAGCATGCCGCTGGCATAGGGCGAAATCTCCGAGAACAGGTCGGAGCGAAGCGGGGTTTCTGAACGCGGCATGCGGCTATCCGTCGGCATCACTGCCATAGAGGCCGCCGCCGTGCCAGTCTAAGCTTGCCGGGGCGACGAGGAGGAAGTGTGGTTTTTCGCCGTATTTGGCCGCTGGTCGCGCTGCTCATCGCCGCCGGCGCCTGCACCCCCGGGAACAATCTGCCGCGGACCGCTGCGCCTGCCGGCGCGCCGTCCGGCTGGGGCACCCTGCCGCCCGAGGTCGAGAGGACCGTCGGCCCTGTCTACCCCTCGCCGGCGTTGCAGGCGCTGGTCGATCGCGTCGGCCAGAAAGTGGTCGCCCGTGGTGGCGTCGCCGGCTCCTTCCGTTTCTACGTGCTCGATCAACCGGTTCCCAATGCCCATGCCCTGTCGCCCGGTTACGTGTTCGTGACGCGCGGCCTGCTGGCGCTGATCGACGACGAGGCCGAGCTGGCGGCGGCCCTCGGTCACGAACTCGGCCATGTCGTGCTGCGCCACGCCGCCGAACGCGAGCGCGCCCGGCGGGGGGTGATGAATGCCGCCGTCGATGCCGCCATGGTGAGCGGCTCGATCAACGTCGGCCGCTCCGTGGAGCGCGACGGCATGCTGAAGCTGCGACGCTATTCGCGTGAACAGGAACTCGAAGCCGATCGGATGGGCGTCGGCTATCTCGTCAAGGCAGGCTATCGCGGCGACGCGATAATCACCCTGGTTGAAAAGCTGCGTCGTCAATCGCAGCTCGAGGACCGGTTCCTGGGCCAGACGCCCGACGGCGGCGATCAGCCGAGCGCCATGTCGACCCATCCCGCCTCCAACGAGCGCCTGGCCGCGCTTGGCGAGATCGCTGCCGTCGCGACGCCGGGAGAGTCGGACCGGGCAAGCTACCTTGCGGCGATCGACGGCATGTCGGTCGACGATTCGCCGGCGGAAGGCTTCGTGCGCGGCCCGGCCTTCCTGCATCCGACGATGCGATTGGCCTTCGACGCACCGCGCGATTTCCGGCTGTTCAACGACCGTGACGGCGTGCTGGGCGTCGGCCGCGACCGCTCGCTGATGTACTTCGCCTGCCGCGACGAGGCCGTGCCGGGCCGCCTCGACGACTGGCTGCGCGACAGGCTGAAGCCCACGCCCACCGACATCCAGGCCACCGAGATCGGCGGCGCCGAGGCCGCAATCGGCGCTCGGCCGCGCGGCGCCGACACTGGCGTGGGGCAACTACGCTACGTCATCGTGCGGCGCGGCAGGGGCTTCTGCTTCTTCAGTCTCCTGAGCGAGGGCCCCGACCGCGACCGGCGGATCGAAGCGCTGGTGGCCGCGGCGCGCAGCTTCCATTTCCTGTCGGCGGCGGAAGCGGCGGCGCTCCGGCCTTACCGGCTGCGCGTCATTGCCCCGGCCGGCGCGTCGGCCGCGTCACTCGCCCAGCGCATGGCCTACGGCGATTTCAAGTTGGAACGGCTGCTTGCGCTCAACGGCGTCGATACCGCCGCCGAACTCGCCCGCCGTTCCCAGGTCAAGATCGTCGAACCCTAGATCGGAAACGCCTTGCTCGAAGCATCTAGACCTTACGCATATTCCGTCCGGCTGAGGGCGTAAACGCGCCGCGATCAGCCGGACGGAATATGCTCTAGAAGGCGGACACAAAAAAGGCGGCACGACTTCTTGAGTCAGCCGCCTTCTTCGAAAGATGTCGGGCAGAGAGGCCTAAGCCACCTTCTGCAGCACGCTGTTCAGCTTCTGCGTCGCCAGATCCTTGTCGATCCGCTCGACCGCGGCCAGTTCGCGCGCCAGCCGATCGAGCGCCGCCTCGTAGATCTGGCGTTCGCTGTAGGACTGGTCGGGCTGACCGGCATTGCGGTGCAGGTCGCGCACGACTTCGGCGATCGACACCGGATCGCCGGAATTGATCTTGGCTTCGTATTCCTGGGCACGGCGGTTCCACATGGCACGGCTCACGCGGCTGCGCCCCTTGAGCGTCACCAGCGCGTTCTCCATGATCTTGCGCGAGGAAAGCTTGCGCAGACCGGAGATCTTCGCCTTCGCCACCGGCACGCGCAGCATCATGCGCTCCTGCTCGAAGGAGATGACGAACAGGTCGAGCTTGTGCCCGGCGATTTCCTTCGCCTCGATGTCGATCACACGACCCACGCCATGGGTCGGATAGACGACGAAGTCACCCTTCTCAAAAGCAAATTCCTTCGCCTTTGCCGGCGTCTTCTTCGGCTTGGCCATGTCTAGTCCCTTCACTTCAAAGCCCCGCTTTTGGCGATACCGCGACCCACCGCGCACGCTCCCCTGCGTGCATGGCCCGATGCCCGGTATCGGTAAGTTGCTTTCGGATACCGATAGGGCGACCGAGCCAGCGGCGGACCGGACCCCGGACCGCTTCCAGCCCGATCCTTATATCAGAGATTCGGCCCGGAGTCGCGCCCGATGTTGCATTTCGGCAACGGTCTGCCTATGCGAGGGCCGCATGGCTCGCGCAAAGATGCGCAAAAGGACTGAAAAACAGCCGATTCGTTTACTTTTTCGTGCCGGGCTTGTCCGTAAAGTACTTTGCGTACTTATCTTTCTCGTCCTTGAAATCCTCGGCATCGGTCGGCGGCACGCCCTTGCGCGTGATGTTCGGCCAGGAGCTCGACAGCGTGCGGTTGAGCTCCAACCATCTCTCCATGCCTTTTTCCGTGTCGGGCACGATGGCCAAGGGCGGGCATTCGGGCTCGCAGACGCCGCAATCGATGCATTCGTCAGGATTGATGACCAGCATGTTCTCGCCCTCGTAGAAGCAATCCACGGGGCAAACCTCGATACAGTCCATGTACTTGCACTTGATGCAAGCTTCGGTCACGACGTAGGTCATCAACGGCTCCTGAAACGAGCGCGCGGGTGATTAACGCGCGTAGCCGCTGCGCGCAAGGCTGCTGAATCACGCAGGGTCGATTTCATCATACAACGCGCGGGCCTCGATTGGCGGCCCGCGCCGATCGCCAAGCGCCACGATGCGCACCACCCGCACTCGGGGGCCAAGGGCGAAGGCCAGCACCATGCCGGGCGTCACCGAAGCGTGCGGCTTGTCGGTCGCCCGGCCATTGAGTCGGCAGCGCGCCTTCTCGACATAACGTGCGGCAAGCGTGCGGGATTTGAAGAAACGGGCGTGCCAAAGCCACTTGTCGAGCCGCATCGCGCGAAGCGGCTATTTCTTTCCGCCGAGCTTCAACTCGAGCAGCTTGGCGAAGGGCGAGTCGGTGGTGTTGTCGCCCTTCTTTTCCGTCGTGGCGTAGAGGCGCAGCGCCGGGCCGCCACTGTCGCGCCGCGGCGGACGCGGGCCGCGCCGGTCGTCGCGTGGCCCATTGTTGCGCGGACCATCCTTACGCGGGCCCTCATTGCGTGGCCCCTCGGTGCGGGCACCGTCCTTGGCGCCGCCCGTCGGACGGTGGCCGGCGCGCGGCGGCGCATCGGCGAAAAACTGCCGTTCGTTCGGCTTTTCCGGCCGCTCGCGGCGGCGCTTGTCGCGTTCCTCGCGCTGCTGTTGCTGCTGCAGGCTCTGGCGCTCGCGCTGCTCCTCGCGCTCGCGCACGAAGCGGGGCTTGATCGAGAAGCTGTGCAGCGGCCCGGACTCTTCCGTCGGCGGATGGACGCGGTAGCCGAGCGCGCGCAGCACGTTGGCCATCTCCGGCTCCGAGCAACCGACCAGGGACATCATCTGGGGCGTGGCGCGGAAATGGCCGGGTAGCAACGGCCGCGGGCCTTCCTTCTTCGCTTCTTCGGGTTTCGGTTCCTCGGACTCTTCGGACTTAGACTCTTCGGGCTTGGGCTCCTCGGACTTGAGTTCTTCAGTCGGGCGTGCGTCGGCCGTTTTGGTCTCGGCGACGGGCGCGCTTTCTGCCGTCGCGACGGCTTCTTCCGGCTTGGGCTCTTCAGGTGCGGCCGCGACTTCGGCAACGATCTCTGGCGGCGGCGCGGGTTTGGCCGCGGGTACCGGTGCAGGTTCGGTTTGCGGCTCGCTCTCGCCGAAGGCCGCCGCGACGATCGCCCATTCACTGATCTCGTCGGGGTTGATCTCGTTGCTGCTGATTGCGCCGGTGCTGCTCTCGTCGGGCGGCGCCGCTGCTGCGTCGGCGGTCGCAGCCGGTGCCGATTGCGCCTGCTTCTTTTCCGCTTGTTGCGCGCGGCGCGCCGATTCGCGGCTTTCGCGCACGGCCTGGCGCGCCATTGCGGCCAGGCGCTCGACCATGTCGGCGCGGATGGCGTGATCGCCCAGCGGCAGGTAGCCGATGGTGGCGTAGAAATCGCGCTCGGCGTCGCGCGGCAGATCCATCGAGGTGCGGCCCTCGGCCGGCAGCGGTGGGATGGTCTCGCGGTTGCGCGCGATCATCCAGAGGCCGGCCCGCAGTCGGATCGGCACCGGCTTCAGCATGCTCGGGAAATAGAGCGAAAAGACGCCGACGCGGACGCCGAGACGAGCCAGCGCCTTGCGGTCCTCCTCGCCGAGTTCGGTGAGCTGATGCTCGATCGGCCGGCGCGGCAGGATGCCCAGCCCTTCGCTCAGCTGGAAAACAACGCCACGCGCCCCGGCCGGCAGCTCGGCCGTCGCCCGGGCATCCATCAGTTCCGACAGGCCGAGGCGAATGCGCGTCTCGACCCAGGCAGCGGCGCGCTTGCGCACGTCTTCGCGGGCCGGCCCGTCGAGCAGGTCGGAGGCCAGCGCCTCGATCTTGGGCGCAAGAATGTCACCGCTCGCCAGCAGGCGGGCGACCGGCCCGCCGCCCCAGCAAATGCGTAGCTGGGAATCGAACACGATCTCGCCGTCGGCCGAGGCGGCGAAGGCCTGCAGGCGCGCGGGCAGATCCTGGCGCAGCGCACGCAGCGCCGCGCTGAACACCGCCTTCTGGTCGGTCTGGCCCTCGGTCGCGTCAGGAACGAAACGGAAGCCCTCGATGCGCCCGAGATGCTCGCCCTCGACCGTGACCTCGCCCGCGGCGGCGACCGACGTCGTCATTTCACCCTCATCGCGCAATCTTCGTACAAGCAAAGCCGCCCGTCTATCGACAAACCTTTGCATCAAACGCTGGTGCAGGACGTCGGAAAGCTTGTCTTCGATGGCGCGCGCGCGCTCCTGCCAGTGCACGGCGCGCTGAATCCAGTCCGCGCGATGCGAAATGTAGGTCCATGTCCGGACATGGGCGATTCGCGCCATCAAGGTGTCGATATCGCCGTCGAAGCGCTCCAGCTTCTGGACATGACCCTCAATCCAGTCTTCCGGCAGCCGCTCGCCGCCCTGGCTGAGATGCTGGAAGAGGTCGGCCAGGAGGCGCGTGTGCTCCTCGGTCATGGTCTTGCGGAAGTCCGGGACCTGGCAGACTTCCCAGAGGAGTTTTACGCGCGACGGCTTGTGCAGTCTGGGCAGGAATTCCGAATGTTGGGCCAGGGTCTGCAAGGCGAGCTGGTCGTCCTGCTCGCGCACGCGCTGCAGGACGGGATGCGGCGGCGGCAGATTGAGCGAGGCGACCAGTGTCGACACCGAACGGAAGTCGAGTGCCGTGCTGCGCCATTGTATGTCGCGCAGGGGGTCGAAGCGGTGATTCTCGATCGCCTCGACGGTTTCGGGCTCGAGGCCGCCAACGTCGATCGTCGTGCCGAAGGTGCCGTCGTTCATGTGGCGACCGGCGCGGCCGGCGATCTGGGCCAGCTCGACGTCGCGCAACGGCCGCAGAGTGCGGCCGTCGTATTTGCGCAGGCTCGCGAACCAGACATGGTTCACGTCCATGTTGAGGCCCATGCCGATGGCGTCGGTCGCCACCAGGTAATCGACCTCGCCCGACTGGAACATCTCGACCTGGGCGTTGCGCGTGCGCGGGCTCATGGCGCCCATGACGATCGCCGTGCCGCCGCGATGCCGGCGGATCAGTTCGGCGATGGCGTAAACCTCGTTGGCCGAGAAGCCGACCACGGCCGAGCGGCTGGGCAGGCGGGTCGCCTTCTTGGGGCCGACGTAGCTCAGTTTCGAGAAACGCGGCCGCGCCACCACGTCGATGTCGGGCAGCAGGCGGTTCAGCACCGGGCGGATGGTGTCGGCACCCAGCAGCATGGTCTCGTTCATGCCGCGCGCCTGCAGCAGCCGGTCGGTGAAGAAATGGCCGCGCTCGGGATCGGCCGCCATCTGGACCTCGTCGACGGCGAGGAAGGACACCGCCCGGTCGAGCGGCATGGACTCGACGGTGCAGACGAAATAGCGCGCGCCCGGCGGCGTGATCTTCTCTTCGCCGGTGATCAGCGCCACCTGATGGGCACCCTTGACCTTGACGATTCGGTCGTAGTTCTCGCGCGCCAGCAGGCGCAGCGGAAAGCCGATCATGCCCGACTCATGGCCGAGCATGCGGTCGATCGCGAGATACGTCTTGCCGGTGTTGGTGGGACCGAGAACCGCGGTCAGGCGGCCGGAGGCTCTGGCGAGCGACATCGTCTTACCTTCGCCCGCGCCCATGGCGGAAGCAAGGCCGCCTAGGGCATAGTTCGTCCGGCTGAGGCGCGTAAACGCGCCGTAATCAGCCGGACGGACTATGCCGACGAAGGAGACGCTTAGCGCAACGCGTTTCCATTTGAGCGGAAGCCGCTCTAGCGGGTCAAGTCAGCCGGTCTCCGTCTGCTCCAGCTTGTTGCAGCCGATCATCGGACCGTGGTCTGCCTGCTGCACCAGCACCGCCATGCCCTGGCCGGGCTGGAAGTGGTCCGCCGGCACCGTCCAGTTTGCCGCTGAACCGCGCCAGCGGCCGACGATCTCCAAGCGGCGCACGACGTTGAAATGTTCGAGGGTGCGGCCGATGTTCTCGCCGCTCCGCACCGGCGTGGCATGGCGGCGATCGTAGACGGCAAGTGTGACGTCGGCCGGTCCGCCATCGAGCGTGAAGGCGGCGAGCTTGATGGCGAGCGTGCCATCGGCGGCGCGCGCCAGATCCGGCGTGGCGCGCCGCGGCGAGCGGCGCTGGGCCGTGGCAAGCAGCGCCTTGATCGGTCCGCTGTCGACGCCGGGCTCGTGGCCGATGCCGTCGACCACCATTTCCGGCGTATAGACGTAGCGTTGCTTCAGTACCCGGGCATAGGCGCGTTGCCGCTCCGTCGTCGCGCGCGAGGCGAAGAGATCCTTCCAGCCGATATAGTCCCAATAGTCGACGTGGAACGACAGCGCCACGATGTCGGCGCGCCGCGCGAGTTTGCCGAGGTGGGCATTGGCCGGCGGGCAGGAACTGCAGCCTTGCGAGGTGAACAGCTCGATCGCCCATGGTCCGCTGGAAGAAGGCCCTCCGGAAGAGGAACCACCGGCGGGCTGTCGCGCTTCGGCCCTGTCGTGCCCGCCAGCCAGGACGGCCGTGCCGGCGAGGGCCGCACCGCCGAGCAGGACGGATCGCCGTCGGGGCGATGTTGCTCTCGACATGGCCCCAGGATGCGCCGATCTCGCCGGTACCGGCCAATCAACAAACGGTTAGCGGGCGGTAACGCCCACACCAACTCTAGGGCCCGCGTTTGCTGGACTCAGCGGAGGTAATATTATAACAATTCCTGTCCATGCACGAACCCGTCTCTCCCGGCACTGCACTCCTTGCCATGAGTGCGCCCATCCGCGTCGCGGCCGCGCTTGGCGTGGCGGCCGTGCTGTGGCTCTGCGTCTGGTGGGCCCTATGAGGTTGATATCGTGAACGCGGCGTTGCGCCTGGTCGACCTGACGGTGAGCTACGACCGCCACCCGGCGGTGCATCATTTGTCGGCTGAAATTCCCGCCGCCGAGATGACCGCCATTGTCGGTCCCAACGGTGCGGGCAAGAGCACGTTGCTCAAGGCCATGCTTGGCCTGGCGCCGCACATCGAGGGCCGCATCGAATGTTCGGCCAAGCGCATCGCCTACTTGCCGCAGCAGGCCGAAATCGACCGCAGCTTCCCGATCTCGGTGTTCGACACGGTACTGCTCGGTCGCTGGTCGCGCTTCGGTGGCTTTGGCGCCGCCAAGCATGTCGATATCCACGATGCCCAGCACGCCATCGAGGCGGTGGGCCTGGCGGGCTTCGAGCGCCGGCCGATCGACACGCTCTCGGTCGGCCAGTTCCAGCGCGTGCTGTTCGCGCGGGTCTTGCTGCAGGATGCGGATCTTGTGTTGCTGGACGAGCCGTTTGCCTCAATCGATTCCAAGACCGTCGCCGACCTGATGGTTGTGATCCAACGCTGGCGCGCAGAGAAGCGCACGGTGGTGTGCGTGCTGCACGATCTCGATCAGGTGCGGCGCGACTTTCCCAACGCGCTGCTGCTCGCCCGCGAGCTGGTCGATTCTGGGCCTACCCTGCGCGTGCTGTCGGCCGAGAACCTGCTGCGCGCCCGCGCCATGGCCGAGGCGTGGGACGAGCACGCCGGCGCCTGCGAAGTGCCGATGCGCCTCAGCGCCTGACCGAGGCCTGACAGGCGTCTGCCGCATGCTCTACGACTATCTCCTCGCGCCCTTCGCCGATTTCGGCTTCATGCGCCGCGCCCTGGTGGCGAGCCTGGCGCTGTCGCTCGGCGGTTCGGCGATCGGCGTGTTCCTGATCCTGCGCCGCATGAGCTTGATGGGTGACGCGCTGGCGCATGCGCTGCTGCCCGGCGCGGCGCTGGGTTTCCTGCTGGGCGGCCTGTCGCTGCCGGCGATGAGCCTCGGCGGCTTTTTCGCCGGTATCGCCACGGCCCTGGTGTCGGGCGCGATCGCGCGCTTCACGTCGATGCGCGAGGATGCAAGCTTTGCCGCGGCCTATCTCACGTCGCTGGCGCTCGGCGTGCTGATCGTGTCGCTCAGAGGCTCGGCGGTCGACCTGATGAACATCCTGTTCGGTGCCATCCTGGCGGTCGACGACACCGCCTTGATCCTGGTCGTCGCCACCACGACCTTCACCCTCGCGGGCCTTGCCGCCATCTACCGGCCGCTCGTGGTCGAGTGCTTCAATCCTGGCTTCCTGGCCGCCATGGGCATCAGGGGGGCGCTCTACCACTATCTGTTCCTGGGCCTGGCGGTGCTCAACATGGTGGCAGCCTTCCAGGCGCTCGGAACCCTGATGGCGCTGGGACTGATGCTGCTGCCGGCCGTCGCTTCCTCCTTCTGGGCGCGCGAGGTCTGGTCGATGACCCTGATCGCGGCGCCCATGGCCTTCCTGTCGGCCGCGATCGGGCTTCTGGTGTCTTTTCACGTCGGCTTGCCCTCGGGGCCGTCGATCGTGTTGATTGCCAGCCTGTTCTTCCTCGGCTCGCTGTTGGTGGGCTCACGGGCCTCGGTGCGCGCAAGGCTGTCGCATCCGGTTCACCTTCGCGGCTAGACTGAGGCCATGTCCTTCACCAGCCCCGTGCCGGGCGTCACGCTCAAGACGACCAAAGCCAACAACATCCAGATGCGCTACGCCGAAATCGGCCCAGAGAAGCAGGGGGCTCCCTTGGTGCTGTTCTGTCACGGCTGGCCGGAGAGCTGGTATTCGTGGCGCCATCAGCTCACGGCGGTGAGCGCGGCGGGCTTTCGCTGCGTGGCGCCCGACATGCGCGGCTACGGCGGCACCGAAGCGCCCGAGCCGATCGACCAGTACACGCTCCACCATCTGGTGGGTGACATGGCCGAACTGGCCAAGGCGCTCGGCGAGACCAGGGCGGTCATCGTCGGCCACGACTGGGGCGCGCCGGTCGCCTGGCATGCAGCCCTGTGGCGGCCAGATCTCTTTGCCGCGGTGTGCGCCATGAGCGTGCCCTACGCGCCGCCGGGCCATGTCGACGTGCTGACGGCGCTGGAGAAGCTCGGCATCACCGACTTCTACCTGCAGTATTTCCAGAAGCCCGGTGTGCCCGAGGCCGAGCTGCAGCAGGATATCGCGAGCGCCTTGCGCCGGATCTACTTCACCGCCGGCGGCGAGTTCGAGGAGAAGGGCAAGGGCTTCGCGCGCCTGACCGCCGGCACCTTGCTTGGCAACACGGTCGATCCGCCGGCGCTGCCGGCCTGGCTGAAACAGGCCGATCTCGACTACTACACGCAGGAATTCGCCCGCACCGGCTTTCGCGGCGGGCTGAACTGGTACCGCAACCTCCGGCGCAACTGGGAGCTCGGTGGCCCGTGGCGCGGCCAGCCGATCCGCCAGCCCTCGCTGTTCATTGCCGGCAGCAAGGACGGCGTGCTGCGCTTTCCCGCCGCCCAATCCCAGCTCGACAACTTCCCCAAGACCCTGCCCGGCCTGCGCGGCAGTCACATCCTGGAGGGTGCCGGCCACTGGGTGCAGCAGGAGCGTCCCGAAGAAGTGAACCGCTTGCTGGTCGATTTTCTGAAAGGTCTGTGATCTACTCGACGGATCAACAGGGGTTCCGAATGATCCGACTTCTCAGCCTTGCCCTTGCGGCTCTTCTCTCCGTCTCGGGCATCGCCTTCGCCCAGGGCTGCGATGATGCTCCGCCGCCGGCGGAGACGCCCAAGCCCACGACCTGACGCGCGCCGCGCGTCACTTCCTCTCTTCGAACTTCATCGCCGCGCCGTTCATGCAGTAGCGCTGGCCGGTCGGCTGCGGCCCGTCGGGGAACACGTGACCGAGGTGGCCGCCGCATTTCGCGCAATGCACTTCGGTGCGCGACATGAAGAAGCTGCGGTCCGTCGTCGTGCCGACCGCGGCGGGTAGCGGCTCCCAGAACGAGGGCCAGCCAGTGCCACTTTCGAATTTGGTCGCCGCATCGAACAGCTTCTCGCCGCAGCCGGCACAGATGAACGTGCCGGGGCGCTTCTCACTGTTGAGGGGACTGGTGCCGGCGCGTTCCGTGCCGTGCTTGCGCAACACCTGGTACTGCGCCGGATCGAGCTGCTGACGCCACTCGGCGTCGCTTTTCTCGACGGGATAGCTCTCGGTTTTTTGACTCATCGCTTTCTCCTACACCAAGGCCCGCAACTCAGCAGTCGCGACCGACAGCATGGCAAGGTCGAGCTGGCCTGCCGCCGCCAATTCTTCCTTCAATCGATCGACGCGGTCGAGCGCCGTTTTGCGCGGCTCGCTCCACCGGGCCAGCGCCGCCTCGGGATCGATCGCGCCCTCTGGCCCGGCGGCGCGCAGCACCGAGCCCAGCAGGTCGGCATGCAGCGACGCCAGCTCGTCAACCACGGCGGCGGCGGCCTGCGAGGGCCACTGGCCTTCGCGCGGCAGCTTTTGTGCGGAGTTGCCCAGGGTGGCAAGCGACAGCCGCTCGCCCAGGCCGAAATAGAGCCGGGCCGCGTCCTCGATGCTGCAGCCGCTGGCGCGCGCCGCCTGCATCAGGTCGCCGGCGGCGGCCAGCGTTTCGAGTGAGGCTGCGCGGCGCGCGACGTCGCTGGGCGCGCCCATCGCCTCGAAGGCGGCGGCGCGTTCGGCAAGGGCCGCCGTTTCCGCCGCGCCGATCAGTCGTTCCGGCAGGTCGCCCAACGCCGCCACGGCGCCGCCCAACTGTTCGGTGGCCGCCATGGTGTCGAGCGGCTGTGGCAGGCGCCGCAGGGTCCATTGGACGGCGCGCGTCAGGAAGCGCTGCGAGGCCACCAGCATGCGGATCTGCGCCTCGGCCTTGAGGCTGGTGTCGAGCGCTTCGACCTCGCCCCACAGGTCGCGTAGCTTCCAGGCGTCGCGCACCACGGCGAAGGCGCGCGCGATGGCGGCGGCGGGCGCGCCGGTGCGCGAGGCGACATTGCGCACGAAAGTCGGCCCGCAGCGATTGACCAGCGAGTTCACGACCTGGAGGGCGGCAATCTCGCGGTGCAGGCGATGGGCGCGGATCGCCAGCTCGTACTTCGCCTGAAGCTGGCTCGGGAAATAGCGCAGCAACTCAGCCCCCAGCAGCGGATCGTCGGGCAGGTCCGACTCGAGGATCTCGTCGTTGAGATCGATCTTGGCGTAGGCCAGCAACACCGAGAGCTCGGGCCTGGTGAGATACTGGCGAGCCTGCGCCCGCGTCCTCATCGCCGGCGTATCGGGCAGGAATTCGACGGCGCGGTCGAGCCGGCCCTTTTCCCTTTCCGGCCGTTCAAGGGCGCGCATGAAGCGTTCCAGCCGGTCATGCTCTTCGCCGGCCTGGGCCTCGGCGACGCTGATCGCCTGGCTCTGCTGGTAGTTGTGACGCAACACGAGGGAAGCGACCTCATCGGTCATCGAGAACAGCAGCGCATTGCGGTCGGCCGTGGCCAACAGGCCGCGGGTGATCGCCTCGCCGGTCGCGATCTTGATATTGACCTCGTGGTCGGAGGTGTCGACCCCGGCCGAATTGTCCAGCGCATCGGTATTGATGCGGCGTCCCGCCAGTGCTGCCTCAACGCGGCCGAGCTGGGTGAAGCCGAGATTGGCGCCCTCGCCCACCACGCGTGCGCGGACGTCGACGGCGTCGATGCGCAAGGCATCCGTGGCGCGGTCGCCGGCATCGGCGTGGCTCTCTCGCGCCGCCTTCACGTAGGTGCCGATGCCGCCGAAATAGAGCAGGTCGACCGGCGCCTTCAGGATGGCGCGCATCAGGTCGACCGGCGTCATCGCCGGCCGATCGACGCCCAGCACGGCGCGCGCCTCGGCCGACAGCGCGATCGACTTGGCGGCGCGGTCGTAGACACCGCCACCCGCCGACAACAGCTTGCTGTCGTAATCCAGCCACGACGAGCGCGGCAGATCGAACAGCCGCTTGCGCTCGGCCCAGCTCGCCGCCGGATCGGGACTCGGATCGAGGAAGACATGTCGGTGGTCGAAGGCCGCCACCAGCTTGGCCTCCTTCGACAGCAGCATGCCGTTGCCGAACACGTCGCCCGACATGTCGCCGACGCCGGCGACGGTGAAGGGCGTGGTCTGGATGTCCTGCCCCAGCTCGCGGAAATGGCGCTTCACCGACTCCCAGGCGCCACGCGCGGTGATGCCCATCTTTTTGTGGTCGTAGCCGGCCGATCCGCCCGAGGCGAAGGCGTCGTCGAGCCAGAAGCCGTAGTCGCGCGACAGCGCATTGGCGATATCGGAGAAGGTGGCGGTGCCCTTGTCGGCCGCCACCACGAGGTAGGGATCGTCGCCGTCATGGCGCACGACGTTGACCGGCGGCTTGATGTCGCCGCCAACATAGTTGTCGGTGATGTCGAGCAGGCCGCGGATCAGCGTCTGGTAGCAGGCGATACCTTCGGCCTGAACCTGCTCGCGCGTGGCCCCCCCTGGTCCAGCAGCGGCCGGCGGGCGCTTCACATAGAAGCCGCCCTTGGAGCCGACCGGCACGATGACGGCGTTCTTCACCATCTGGGTTTTCATGAGGCCGAGAACTTCGGTGCGGAAGTCCTCGCGCCGATCCGACCAGCGGATGCCGCCACGCGCCACTCGCCCGCCGCGCAGATGGATGCCTTCCATGCGCGGGCAGTAGACGAAGATCTCGACCAGGGGCCGCGGCGCCGGCAACTCGTCGATGGCGCGGCTGTCGATCTTGATGGAGATCCATGCCTTCGGCGCGCCGGTGTCGTCGGTCTGCCAGTAGTTGGTGCGCAGGCTGCTGCGCACTGAATTGAGGAAACGGCGCAGGATGCGGTCCTCGTCGAGCGTCGCCACCGCTTCCAGCGCTTTGGTGAGGACTGCTTCAACCGCCTTGATACGGGTCGTGCGGATGCCGGAGGCGGCCTCGCCAAGAGCCGGATCGAAGCGCGCTTCGAAGAGCTCGACGGTGCCGCGTGCGATCGCCGGATAGGCCACCAGCACGCGCTCCATGTAGCCCTGGCTGAAGGCAATGCCGGCCTGCCGCAGATATTTGGCGTAGGCACGCAAGACGGCGACTTCTCGCCAGGCCAGTCCCGCACCCAGCACCAGGCGATTGAGGCCGTCGCTCTCCAGCGCATCGGACCACAGCTGATCGATCGTCGCGATGAAGCGCGGTCCGACCGCGTCGAGATCGACCGGCGATTTGTCCGCGGTCTCCACGCTCAGCACCTGCAGCGCTACACCCTCGCCGTCTCTCTCGCTTCCTTGGGGGCGCAACATGAAGGGCGCTTCGCTCAGCACGCGCAGCCCGAGATTCTCCGCCGGCGGCAGGATGTCGGAAAGTGCCACCGGCTCCCGGGGATGGAACAGGCGCAAGGTGAAGCGATAGGGCGGCGCGCCCGCCTCGCGCGCCAGCCGCACGCCGAACGAAACGCCGGACAGGACGGCCTGGATCGGTTCGAGGTCGGCGACGGCCTGGTCGGCGGTGAAACTGTCGCGATAGGTCGGCGGGAAACAGTCGCGCCACTTGGCTGCGGCGGCCCGGCCCTCGGCTTCGCCAAGGCCTTCCTGCAAGGCAGCCCGCAGCCGGTCGGTCCATGAGGTCGCGGCATCGGCAAGCTGGCGCTCCAGCTCGGCAAGGTCCGGCATCGGGCCATCGGGTACCCGGAGCTTCAACGTGTAGAGCGACTGGGCGAGTGCGGAGTCGCTCCCGATCGAGGAGGCGACCGACGTCACCTTGCCGTCCCACGCTTGCTCGAGGATCGCGGCAAAGCGCGCGCTCAGCGCCGATTTGAAGCGCTCGCGCGGGGCGAACACCAGGCAGGCCGCGAAGCGGCCGACCGCGTCGCGCCGCGCAAAAAGCGCGACCCGCCGGCGTTCCTGCAATTGCAGGATGCCCAGCGCATGGTCGTAGAGTGTGTCCTCCTCGATCTGGAACAGCTCGTCACGCGGGTAGGACTCGAGGATGGCCAGCAGCGCCTTGCCGTCGTGGCTGTCGGGATCGAGGCCGGAGCGGCTGAGGATGCCGTCGACCCGTCCGCGCAACAGCGGCACGTCCTCGACCATCGCGTGATAGGCTGCCGAGGTGAACAGGCCGGCGAAGCGCCGTTCGCCGGTCACCCTGCCGTCGGAATCGTAGGTCTTGGTGATCACGCAATCCATCGCGCCGGTGCGGTGGACCAGCGACGGCCGGTCGGTCTTGACGACCAGGATGTTGTGCGGCCCGCGGGCGAAGCGCGACATCGCCTCGCCCGCGCCGAGGCCGCCCTCGAACAGCCGCACCTCGTCGCGACGCAGGATGCCCAGCGCCGAGCCCGGCATCAACTCGTAGCGCAGGCCGCCGGAGTGCGAGGGGTCGTCGACATAACGGTAGCGGCGATGGCCGAGGAAGGTGAAGTGGTTGGCTTCCAGCCAGCGCAGGAAATCGTCGTACTCGCCGAAGTTGGGCGAACGGCTTGTCGCAAGATCGTCGATGGCGTCGAGGCAGGCCCGACGCATCGGCCGCCAGTCCTCGACCGCCAGCCGCACCTCGGCCAGCACGCGCGTCAGCGCCGAGGCGAGGTCGTCGAGCAGCGCGGGATCGGCCCCCTGCGCGCCACCTTGCCGGTCGATCTCGATATGCATCATCGATTCGCGCCGCGCCCGTTCGCCGGCTTCGACCGTCACTTCGACCAGATCGCCGTCGAGATCGCGGCGGACCGCCAGCACGGGATGGGCCAGCAGGTGGATCGCGAGTTCTCGGCGATTGAGTTCGTTGACGATCGAATCGACCAGGAACGGCATGTCGTCGTTGACGATCTGCACGATGGTGTTGCGGCTCTCGAAGCCATGGTCGGCCGCGGCGGGGTTGAACACCCGCACCTTGGCTATGCCGGGCAGGCGGCGGCGGGCGAAAGCGAGCAGGCAGTTGGCGGCGGCGGCCCGGTGGTCGGCGGGAGCGGCCGCCAGATCCTTGTCGGCCACCCGCTCGAACAGCCGGCGGGCGAATTGGGCCGCTTCCTCGCTGCCAGCGCTCCGCAGGGCTGCCGCGCAGATGGCATCCAGCCCGTAGACCCGCGGCGCCAGTACGGTGGCCATAAAACTTTCCCTCTCGTCTCGCCGCTTATGTGGGCAGGGGCAGATGTTACGCTGCGATGTGACAATCTGACGACGATGAGTTGGTGAGCGCAAAAATGCCCATCGCATCGGAGGTTTTTTGCAGGGTGCCGACGCGGGCCGGCCGAATCGCTGCAGTTTCTGTCTGAGGCCCACGGATTCCGCGGCAAAGCGCGTTTTGTTCTCATTATTTGCTGCAAGTGCGAAGGTTCGCAGACAGCCAAAAAAGCAAATTTTGGAAGTCTATTTTCTCCTTATAAAACAGGCTTTTAACCGACCATTCCTGAGATTCACATGCCTGGAAAAAAAATGGCGATGACACGGCGAAACAGTGACGTATCATCTATGGATAGTGGGGGTGAGGATACCGCTCCCCACATTTAGGTGTCTTCCACAGTGTGTTCTATCCACAGCTGTGGACAAAAAGATTATGGGGGCCGCAAGTGTTTGATGTTGTTCAAGTTCGCAGCGGTGCGCGTGTTGTTACCGACTCCTCCCGGGACTCCCGCCTGACGGCCTTCGGCAAGGCCACTCTGTCCGACCGGTACCTGATGCCGGGCGAAAGCTACCAGGACATGTTTGCCCGCGTCGCCTCGGCCTATGCCGACGACGATGCCCATGCCCAGCGGCTGTACGACTACATCAGCAATCTCTGGTTCATGCCGGCGACCCCGGTGCTGTCGAACGGCGGCACCAAGCGCGGCCTGCCGATATCCTGCTTCCTGAACGAGGCCTCCGACTCGCTCGACGGGATCCTGGGCCTGTGGAACGAGAATGTCTGGCTGGCGGCGCGCGGCGGCGGCATCGGCTCCTACTGGGGTAACCTGCGCTCGATCGGCGAAAAGGTCGGCATGAACGGCAAGACCTCGGGCGTCGTGCCCTTCATCCGGGTCATGGATTCGCTCACCCTGGCGATCAGCCAGGGCTCGCTGCGCCGCGGCTCGGCTGCCGTCTACCTGCCGGTCAGCCATCCCGAGGTCGAGGAGTTCATCGAGATCCGCCGTCCGACCGGCGGCGACCCCAACCGCAAGGCGCTCAACCTCCACCATGGCCTCCTGATCTCCGACGCCTTCATGCGCGCCGTCGAGAACGACGAGGAATGGGGCCTGACCAGCCCGAAGGACGGCGCCGTCCTGCGCAAGGTCTCGGCCCGGTCGCTGTGGATCCGCATCCTGACGGCGCGCATCGAGACCGGCGAGCCCTACCTGATCTTCGTCGATCACGTGAACAACGCGCGGCCCCAGCAGCACAAGCTCGCCGGGTTGGAGGTCAAGACCTCCAACCTGTGCAGCGAGATTACGCTGCCGACCGGCGTCGATCATCACGGCAAGCAGCGCACGGCGGTGTGTTGCCTGTCCTCGCTCAATCTCGAGAGCTACCTCGAGTGGCACGAGCATCCGACCTTCATCGAGGACGTGATGCGCTTCCTCGACAACGTGCTGCAGAGCTTCATCGACACCGCCGGCACCGACTTCGCCAAGGCCACCTACGCCGCCATGCGCGAGCGCTCGGTGGGGCTGGGTGTCATGGGCTTCCATTCCTTCCTGCAGCAGAACGGCATCCCGATCGAAGCCGTGATGGCCAAGGTGTGGAACAAGAAGATGTTCAAGCACATCCGCGGCCAGTGCGACCAGGCGTCCAAGACGCTCGCCAAGGAGCGCGGCGCCTGCCCGGATGCCGCCGACTTCGGCATCGAGGAGCGCTTCTCCAACAAGCTCGCGATCGCGCCCACCGCCTCGATCTCGATCATCTGCGGCGGCGCCTCGCCCGGCATCGAGCCGTCGGCGGCCAACGTCTACAATCACAAGACGCTGTCGGGCTCGTTCGTGGTGCGCAACCCCTACCTCGAGAAGGTGCTCGAGCAGAAGGGCCGCAACGACGAGGACACCTGGACGTCGATCACCACCAACCAGGGCTCGGTGCGCAGTCTCGACTGCCTCGACGATCACGAGAAGGCGGTCTTCAAGACCGCCTTCGAGATCGACCAGCGCTGGCTGGTCGAGCACGCCGCCGACCGCACGCCGTACATCTGCCAGAGCCAGTCGCTCAACGTCTTCCTGCCGGCCGACGTGCACAAGCGCGACCTGCACCAGATCCACATGATGGCGTGGAAGCGCGGCGTGAAGAGCCTCTACTACTGCCGCTCGCTCTCGATCCAGCGCGCCGAGGCCGTCTCGGGCGATGCCATGGCCGACCAGCTTGGCGACCAGGCGCTCACGACGTTCAAGACCGACGGCGACGGCCCGGCCCCGCAGCCCTTCGTCGGCACGCCGCCGTCCAAGTCGAACGACTACGAAGAGTGCCTCAGCTGCCAGTAGGCATAAGGAGCCAATACCCCCCAACCTCATCCTGAGGAGCGAGCGAAGCGAGCGTCTCGAAGGATGGGCAACAAAGACGGTGCTCGTGCCCACCCTTCGAGACGCGGCCTTTCAGGCCGCTCCTCAGGGTGAGGAGTATCTCTTCCGCTGTTAGGTCAATCCAATGTCCCTGCTCGACGCCAAGCCGATCTACAAGCCGTTCCATTATCCCTGGGCCTACGACGCCTGGCTGACGCAGCAGCGCATTCATTGGCTGCCCGAGGAAGTGCCGCTGGCCGACGACGTCAAGGATTGGCGCAACAAGCTGACCGACAGCGAGCGCCATCTGCTGACCCAGATCTTCCGCTTCTTCACCCAGGCCGACGTCGAGGTGAACAACTGCTACATGCGGCACTATTCGCGGGTCTTCAAACCGACGGAAGTGCAGATGATGCTGGCGGCCTTCTCGGCGATGGAGACGGTGCATGTCGCGGCCTACAGCCACCTGCTCGACACCATCGGCATGCCCGAGACGGAATACTCGGCCTTCCTCCATGTCAAGGAGATGAAGGACAAGTACGACTACATGCAGGAATTCAACGTCGATTCGAAGCCGGCGATCGCCAAGACGCTGGCGGTGTTCGGCGCCTTCACCGAGGGCCTGCAGCTCTTCGCCTCCTTCGCGATGCTGCTCAACTTCCCGCGCTTCAACAAGATGAAGGGCATGGGCCAGATCGTGTCGTGGTCGGTGCGCGACGAGACGCTGCACTGCAATTCGATCATTCGCCTGTTCCGCACCTTCATCCAGGAGAACCCGGAAGTGTGGACCGAGGCCCTGCAGCGCGAGATCTACGTCGCCTGCTCGACCATCGTCGACCACGAGGACGCCTTCATCGATCTTGCCTTCGGGATGGGGGGCATCGAGGGCATGACCGCGACCGACGTCAAGCGCTACATCCGCTTCATCGCCGACCGCCGCCTGCAGCAGCTCACCCTGCAGCCGATCTACCGCAGCGACGCCAAGAACCCGATGCCGTGGATGGACCAGATGCTCAACGCCATCGAGCACACCAACTTCTTCGAGAACCGCTCGACCGAATATTCGAAGGCCTCGACGAAAGGTTCGTGGGACGAGGCGTTCGCCTAGAGCTGGACTTGCCGCGGCGATCCCGTAGGGCATTTGCTGGCTGCGCCATATTCCGCTAACTCGGAGCCATGATCGGCTGCCGTTTCTTCCACCGCGCTGAAGGATTCGTCGGCCTGCTTGTGCTCGCAAGCCTGTGCACGGCAACGGCGCGCGCCGACGGGCTGATGGGCCATTCCGTGGCCTACGACGTGAAGCCTGCGCCGACCGAGAAGAGCATCCATCTCGAGGCCCAGGCGTCGTTCACATTGTCGCGCAGCTGCGAGGGCTGGTCGCTGGGCGAGGTCTTCCAGTTTGCCATCGAGAAGGGCGATGCGGCCCTGCACAAGAAGCTGAGCGACAAGGCCGAGCGCGTCGAGGAAAGGGTCAGCGCGCAGGAGCCGATCAGCGGCCGCTCGCTCAGCTACCAGACGCGCACGCGGCAGAACGCCCGCGTCACCACCGCCACGGGCACGGCCAGTCTGCCTGCCGACATGCCGGGCAAGCTGAGCGCCACGCTCGGCCGCTACGTGCAGGAAAGCGTGCTGCCGGCCGGCACGCTCGCACCGGCGGCGGCTCGGGCTGCACTGCTTGAGGCGCTGATGGCCAACCGACCCGGCGCCATCGAGATCCGCACCGTCGATATCCTGCGCTTCCACAAGCCGGTCCTGCAGACCTTCCTCCGGCTCGTTCCCGAGGACGGCTCGATCGCGCGTGGAGTCCCAAAGGACATGCGCGCCTCCACCAAGGAGTTCGCGTCGGGCCGCCTGTGGGCGCTGCGCCGCCAGGTGCCGGAGTTCAACGAGTTCGGCGATGAACTGTGGCTGATCCACGAGTCGGGCGCGATCGTGCGCCAGATCGTGCAGCGCCAGGGCGTCAAGCTGCTGCTCGAAGCGCGCGAGGTTTCGATCTTCCCCGCGCCGCGCTGCCCCTAGCTTATAATATTGTTGCGCGAGGGGTGTGGCTGGATTCTGGACGATTCGCCTAAAACCCTTGTGTCATCGGTATCGGAGGCGTCCAGGAAAGTCTGGACTTTTTTGCGACCTCTGGGCCGTCGTCACGCCCAGCCGCCGGCGTGTGGCAGCACGTGACCTGTGATGAAGCCGGCGCCGTCGGAGCAGAGGAAGCATACCGTCGCGCCCAGCTCCTCGCCCTTGCCAAGCCGTCCCAGCGGGATCTGCGCCGTCATCTTGGCCATTGCCTCCTGGTCGGCGAGCAGCGCCGGCGGGAAGTAGTCGGGGTTCTCGACATAGTTCGAGCCGACGGCGTTTACCGTGATGCCGTCGCGGCCCAGCTCCTTGGCTAGCGACGACACCAGCCCGTTGGCCGCCGCCCGCGCCGAGACATAGGGCGCGTAGTTGGCGATGCCGCGCAGCGGTGCGGCCGAGGAGACGAACACGATGCGG
>CAMDCE010000017.1 GCA_945889625.1 Asaia bogorensis
CCAGGATTGGCTTCAGCCCGCGCAGCGCCAGATGCAGCGCCGTCGAGCAGCCATGGATGCCGCCGCCGATGATGACAACGTCAGCAGTTTTCATGGGAGCGCGCCACTCCAGTGGCGCTCATGAAAGACGCGCCACTGGAGTGGCGCGCTCCCAGCTATGAGTGTGCGTACAGCTGATGTGGTGATCATCGGCGGCGGCCTCCATGGCTGCTCGACGGCGCTGCATCTGGCGCTGCGTGGCCTCAAGCCGATCCTGGTCGAGAAGGACTATGCCGGCCGCCACGCCTCGGGTGTGAATGCCGGCGGCGTGCGCCAGCTGGCGCGCGATCTGGCGGAGATTCCGCTGTCGCTGTCGTCGATGGATTTGTGGGAGCATATCGAGGCGCTGGTCGGCGACGATTGCGGCTTCACGAGTCACGGCACCGTTCTGGTGGCCGAGAACGAGGTCGAGCTCGCGACCTTCCGCGCGCGTGTCGATGATCTCAGGCTGCGCGGCTTCACTCACGAGGAGCTTATCGGGCGCGAAGAGTTGAAACGCCTGGTGCCGGCCGTCGCCGACCATTGCCCGGGCGGCGTCGTGTCGCGCCGCGACGGCGCTGCCGATCCGTTTCGCACCACCGAGGCGTTCCGCAAACGGGCGATCGAGAAGGGTGCCGAAGTACTCGAAGGCGTGACGGTCACCGGCATCGCGAAGGTCGGCGAGACCTGGCGCGTAGAGACCACCGCTGGCCCGATCGAGGCACCCAAGATAGTGAACGCGGCGGGCGCCTGGGCCGACCGGATCGCTGCCATGCTGGGCGAGCCAGTGCCGCTCACCGTCGTGGCGCCGATGCTGATGGTGACCAGCCGCTTGCCTGCCTTCATCGAGCCCGTGGTGATCCTCAGGGGCCGCAAGCTCTCCTTCAAGCAGCTCGACAACGGCACGGTGGTGATCGGCGGCGGCCATCTCGCGACGTCCGATCGCGACCGCAACGAGACGGTGATCGATTGGAGCAAGCTGGCACTCAGCGCCGCCACGGTGTGGGAACTGTTCCCCGTGATGCGCCAGGCCACGATCGTGCGCGCCTGGGCCGGCATCGAGGCCTACATGCCCGACGGCATCCCCGTGATCGGGCCGAGTTCGACATCGGAAGGCGTGTTCCACCAGTTCGGCTTTTCAACGCACGGCTTCCAGCTTGGGCCCGGCACCGGCGCCATGATGGCCGAGCTGGTGGCGACGGGATCGACCAACGTGCCGATCGATGGACTCGAGATCGGCCGGTTCAGCAAAGGTCCCTCGCGGCGCTCGGGATGACAACCCTGGTGTGCGCCCCACCCCCGGTGTCGTCCCGAGCGCCGCGAGGGACCTTTATTTCATCCGCCGCCAGTCGTAGCCCAGCCGCGGAAAATGCACGGCGACCTCGCCGACTTGGCGGTCGGAGCGCAAGAGCGCGACCTCATGGGCGTCGATGAACAGCACCTTGCCCTCGATCCAGTCCCTTGCATTATCGGCCGCGCGCACGCGGGCGCGTTCGCCGGAACGCGGATCGCCGTCCTGCGGATTGGAGGGACGCGGCGGGGCGGGCGTCGCGTCTCGTGCCGCCGCAAGGGCCACGTCGGGCGTAATGTCGGTTCGCGTGCCGTGCCCGATCGCCGCCATGCGGTCGCGCCAGGCGATCAGCTTCGGATAGGGATCGAGCTCGGCGCGGCAGTCGATCTTGCGGCCGCGCAGGAACCATACGACGTGGTAGGCCGCGAAATCGGCGATGCTGCACTGTTCGCCCAGAAGATGGGGACGGCCGTCCTGCAGCATATCGGCCAGTCCCTCGAGCTGCGGCCGGACCAGATGGAGGTTGCGCGTGGCGGCGGCGCGCACCGCCTCGATCGAGGGCGGCGGCAGGCCGTGCAGGCGCGCGCGATCCTCGTGCAGGCCGGCCGGCATATGGTCGGCGTTGACGCCCGAGACGTAGAGCGCCATCGGCCGCATGAACTGATGCTCGGCCCAGGCGGCGATCGCCTCGGCGGCGCCGGCCGACTCGGGCGGAAAGAGCGTCGGCGTCGGCACGCGCCGCTCCAGCTCGCGGGCGATCAGGCGGGTGTCGCACCACAGGTCGGCGCCGTCCTGCAGCACGGGAATGCGGCGATAGCCGCCGGTCAGCGGCACGAGGTCGGGCTTGGGTTCGATCGGCGGCTGCTCGACCCCCCGCCACGCCAGCCCCTTGTAGCCCAGCATCAGCCGCGCCTTCTCGGCGAAGTTGGAGAAGTCGTAATGGTGGAGGATGAGGGTTGAACTCATGACCCCTTCGTCGCCGTATGACGGCGCCACCTCCCCCGATGACGGGGGAGGAAAGGAGTCGTTTCCTCCCCTGTCTTCAGGGAAGGTGCCCTCGTAATCGAGGGCGGAGGGGTCATGGGCGAATCACCCGGCACGCGGGTCTGGTTTGCATAGCGGTCGGTCTAACATCGCTGGCAGGCTGCCGCAAAGACGGTCAAAATCCGGTGAACGAAACAGAGGAAATGCATCGTCATGAACGGCGTGGTGAATATCGAGGATCTGAAAAAACTGGCCAAGAAGCGGCTGCCCAAGATCGCCTACGACTTCATCGAAGGCGGCACCGACGACGAAGTGGCGCTCGGCACCAACGAGCAGGCCTTCCGCCAGGCGCGCCTCGTGCCACGCTACCTGGTCGACGTGACGACGCGCGACCAGTCGACGACTATCTTCGGGCGTACCTATTCCAGCCCGATCGGCATCGCGCCGACCGGCCTGGCCGGCCTGTTCCGCCGCGGCGCCGACCTGATGCTGGCCGAGGCGGCGCGCGACGCCAACGTGCCCTTCATCATGTCGGGCTCGAGCACCGGCTCGATCGAGGATCTCGCCAAGCTGGCGCCCGACCACGGCTGGTACCAGCTCTACTCGGCCAAGGACCAGTCGATCTCCGAGGACATGATCAAGCGGGTCGGCGACGCAGGGCTCAGGACCCTCGTCTTCACCGTCGACGTGCCCGAGGGCTCCAACCGTGAGCGCAACGTGCGCAACGGCTGGGGCCGGCCGCTGAAGCTGAGCTGGGCGACCCGGTTCGAGGCGCTGGAGCATCCTGCCTGGATGCTGGAATGGATTCGCCACGGCACGCCCTACTTCAACAACTGGGCGAAGTACGCCCCGCCGGGCGCCAGCGCCGAGGTGGTGGCCGACCTTGTGGCGCACCAGAACCGGGCGCCGATGACGTGGAAGCATGTCGAGCGTTACCGCTCGCTGTTCAAGGGCAACTTCGTGCTGAAGGGCATCATGCATCCCGACGACGCGGTGCGTGCCCATTCGCTGGGCGTCGACGGCATCATGGTGTCCAACCACGGCGCGCGGCAGCTCGACAACGCGCCGTCGCCGCTCTCCGTGCTGCCGGCGATCCGCGACGCCGTCGGCGACAAGATGACGGTGATGTTCGACGGCGGCATCCGCCGCGGCATCGACGCCGTGATCGCGCTCTGCACCGGCGCCCAGTTCGTCTTCCAGGGCCGTCCGACGCTCTATGGCGTCACGGCCGGCGGCGTGCCTGGCGCGTCCAAGGCGCTCGGTATCTTCCGTCGCGAGATCGACCTCACCATGGCCCAGATCGGCGCCACCAGGATCGGCGACCTCGGTCCGCAGTTTTTGATGTGGAAAGACGAGGAGGACCTGCGGCGCAACAGGCGGTGATTGCTCAGGCAATGTCCAGCAAGACGAAACCGGTGGTCGGCGTGATCGGCAACGCCCAGGTTATCAACGATCGGCACAACGTGCAGATCGTGGGCCAGCGTAACATGCGTGCGATCGCGGAGGTGGCGGGGGCCTTGCCGCTGATGTTTGCCGGCACGCCCGACATCACCGACATCGACGCGTTGCTGGGCGCGGTCGACGGCATCCTGCTGACCGGCGCACGCGCCAATGTCCATCCGGCCCACTTCGGGGTCGAGCCCGATCCCCGGCACGAACCCTACGACCATGAGCGCGACGCGATGGCATTGACGCTGGTCCGGGCGTGCGTCGAGCGCGGCGTGCCGCTGTTCGGTGTCTGTCGGGGATTGCAGGAGATGAACGTGGCGTTCGGCGGCTCGCTGCATCCGGAGATCCGCGATTTGCCGGGACGCATGAACCATCGCATGCCCCGGCTGGAGAACGGCGAGGTTCATCCCGACCCCGAGGTCGTGTTCGCCGACCGGCATGAGGTGCGGCTGGTGGCGGAGGGCGTGTTCGCCAGGCTCCTCGGCTGCGCGGCGATTCGCGTCAATTCCCTGCATGGCCAGGGAATTCTCGAACCCGGCGGGCGGATCGTCGTTGAGGGGGTGGCGGAAGACGGCACGATCGAGGCGATCCGCATTGCCGACGCGCCGGCTTTCGCGCTCGGCGTCCAGTGGCACGCTGAATACGACCCGCAACACAACCCGATCAACCGCGCGCTGTTCCAGGCGTTCGGCGCTGCACTGCTGGATCGTCAGCGGACGGCGTGACGACGCTCGGGGCCGACGGGCTTGTCAGCCCCCTGTAGCCGGATCACACTTTCGTCCCGCCGACCGGGAGGCAGACATGCCTATCAAATCCATCGTCATGGCGTTCGTCCTCAGCGGCTGGCTGATCGCCGCCGTGGTGGCCTTCATGATCGTGGCCTACACGAGCTTCTTTGGCGTGGCAGTCCTGGGCGTGCTCGTCTGGTTCGTCAGTGCGCGGGTCGATCAGGAGCGCGACGGCGCAGTGGGCGCGGGTGTCACCCCGGGCTTCATCGCGCGGCAGTTCAGGGCCCGGGCGGACATGTCGCCTGCCGAGCGGCAGGCGTTTCGCGCCGAGCAGTCGCTCGAGGCGCGGGCGACGCGGCTGTTCAAGTACCTCGGCATCGCCATGATCGTCGTCGGCCTGGGCGGCTTCTGGCTCTATCAGCTGTAGGCGTGAAGCTGCTCGCTTCGGCCCGGGAGCGTCTTTCGCATTGACATTAGATGCGAAAAAGGCAATATTATATCGATGTCATTCCGGCTCGTGGCAGCAGACGCAGAGCTTGTTGCCGTCGGGATCGCGGAAATAAGCGCCGTAGTAGTGGGCGTGATAGTGCGGCCTGAGGCCGGGCGCGCCTTCCGACGCGCCGCCGGCGGCCAGTGCTGCGGCGTGGACGCGATCGACCGTGGCGCGGTCGGGCGCCAGCAGCGCCGTCATGGGACCGTTGCCGGGGTCGGCGGGTTTGCCGTCGAACGGCTTGCCGATCAGGAACAGCGGGCGCGTGCGGTCGGGCGACTGCCAGCCGCCCCAGCCTTTGTCCGGCTCGGTGAATCGAACCTTCAGGCCGAGCAGCGGCAGGATCGCTTCATAGAAGCGCCAGGCGCGGGCGAAGTCGGCGACGCCGACATGGACGTGGGAGATCATGCGCCGAGACTACTCCGGCGGCCGCTCCGGAGGATTCATGAATGTCATGACGATCATGAAGAATCGCCTGAAAGCCCGCAGGATCAGGCTTTCAGGCCAATATTCATGACGATTTCTTCAAGAGAACAGGGACGGTGTCGCCGAAACGTGAGACAGCGGCCGAAAGAGCTAATGCCATCGGCATCCGAGGCGTCTCACAGGGGCGAGACTCGCTGCTCATACTCCATCTCCCCCGTTAGGGGGAGAGGTGAGGAGAGGGGGCATCGAAGGCTGTCTGCAACCCCGTCACCTAACCTCTCCCCCTGCGGGGAGAGGAACATGACGGGGAGCGAAACTGGCGCTTCGTCTTCTTACAGCATGACCTCGAATTACTGCACGACCTCGAACAGTCCCGCGGCGCCCATGCCGCCGCCAATGCACATCGTCACGACAACGTTCTTGGCCTTGCGGCGGCGGCCCTCGATCAAAGCGTGGCCGGTGCAGCGCGCGCCGGTCATGCCGAAGGGATGGCCGATCGAGATCGAGCCGCCGTTGACGTTGAGCTTGTCGTTGGGAATGCCGAGCTTGTCGCGGCAGTACAGCACCTGGACGGCGAAGGCCTCGTTCAGCTCCCAGAGATCGATGTCGTCCATCTTGAGTCCGAAGCGCTTCAGCAGCTTGGGTATGGCGTAGACCGGACCGATGCCCATCTCGTCGGGCTCGCAGCCGGCCACCACCAGGCCCTTGTAGATGCCGAGCGGCTTCAGCCCGCGCTTGGCGGCTTCGGCGTCGCTCATGATGACGGCGGCGGACGCGCCGTCACTCAGCTGGCTGGCGTTGCCGGCGGTGATCCATTTGTCGGGACCCATCACCGGCTGCAGCTTGGCCAAGCCCTCGAGGTTGGTGTCGGGCCGGTTGCCCTCGTCCTTGGCGAGCTTCACCGTCTTCTTCGAGGTCTCGTTGGTGTTCTTGTCGGTGACCAGCATCGTGGTTTCCAGCGGCACGATCTCGTCGTCGAACTTGCCGGCCTGCTGGCCCGCCGCGGTGCGCATCTGGCTCTGCAGCGAATATTCGTCCTGCTTCTCGCGGCTGATCTTGTAGCGCGCCGCCACGGTGTCGGCGGTCGTGATCATGGCGTGATAGATGCCGGGTACGTGTTCCTGCACCCAGGGATTGACCAGGCGGTTCTTGTTGCCGCCCGGCGGGCCCTGGACCAGCGAGACCGATTCGAGGCCGCCCGCGATCATCACCGGCACCTTGTCGACCAGCACGCGCTGGGCTGCCATCGAGATGGTCTGCAGGCCCGACGAGCAGAAGCGGTTGACGGTGACGCCCGAGACGCTGACCGGCGCGCCGGCGCGCATCGCCGAGACACGGGCCACGTTGGAGCCGGTCGTGCCTTCGGGCGCTGCACAGCCCAGGACCACATCCTCGACTTCGCCCAGCTCGAGCTTGGCGCGCTCGGCGGCGTGCTTGATGACATGGGCGCCCAGGTCGGCGCCGTGGGTGTCGTTGAAGGCACCGCGGAAAGCCCTGCCGATCGGCGTGCGGGCGGTGGAGACGATGACGGCGTCGGCCATGAGTAGTTCCTCCTATTTTGTCATCCCGAGCGAAGCGAGGGATCTTTCCTGTTGCCTTAAGGATCCCTCGGGCTCTGCCCTCGGGATGACACATGTCAAACGCTAGAGAATTTCTTGCCTTCCTGCACCAGCTTCTTGAGCAGCGGCGCGGGCTCCCAGAACGGGTCGCCGGAGGCGTCGCGGTATTTCAGCAGGGCGTCGTGGATGGTCTTCAGTCCGACCACATTGTCGGCCCACCACATCGGGCCGCCACGATAGACCGGCCAGCCGTAGCCGTTGACCCAGATGACGTCGATGTCGAGCGCACGCTGGGCCATGCCTTCGCTCAGGATCTTGGCGCCCTCGTTGACCATGGGATAGAGCGCACGCTCGAGGATCTCCTGGTCGGAGATGGCGCGGCGCGTGATGCCGAGCTTCCTGGAGGTCTCGACGATGATCTTCTCGACCTCGGGGTCGGGGATCGGCGTGCGGTCGGGCAGGTTGTACTTGTAGTAGCCGGCGCCGGTCTTCTGGCCGAAGCGGCCGAGCTCGCAGATCGCGTCGGCGACGTAGCCTGTGTAGCGGACGTTGCGCTTTTCCTTCTCGTTCTTGCCCTGGCGGATGCGCCAGCCGACGTCGTTGCCGGCGAGGTCGCTCATGGCGAAGGGGCCCATCGGGAAGCCGTAGTCGTAGACCACCTTGTCGATCTGCTGGGGCAGCGCGCCTTCCTCCATCATGTAGGACGACTGGATGCCACGCATGCGCAGCATGCGGTTGCCGACGAAGCCCTCGCAGACGCCGACCAGGACGGGGATCTTGCCGATCTTCTTGGAGAGCGACATCACGGTGGCGATGACGTCCTTGCTGGTCGCCTTGCCGCGCACGTTCTCCAGCAATTTCATCACATTGGCCGGCGAGAAGAAGTGCATGCCGATCACGTCGCCCGGCCGCTTGGTGTATTGCGCGATCTGGTTGACGTCGAGGCCCGAGGTGTTGGTGGCCAGCACTGCGCCCGGCTTGGCGACGGCGTCGAGCTGCTTGAAGACGCCTTCCTTCACTTCCATGGTCTCGAACACTGCCTCGATGATGACGTCGGCGGTCTTCAGGCCGTCGTAGCTCAGCGTCGGCGTGATCAGCGCCATGCGCTTCTCCACATCCTCGGCCTTCATGCCGCCGCGCTTGGCGGTGTTCTCGTAGTTGGTGCGGATGGTCTTCAGCCCGCGGTCCAAGGCTTCCTGCTTGACCTCAAGCAGCGTCACCGGAATGCCGGCATTGGCGAAGTTCATGGCGATGCCGCCGCCCATGGTGCCGGCGCCGACGATGCCGGCGCTCTTGATCTCGCGCTGCGGCGTGTCGGCCGGCACGTCGAGCACCTTGGCCGCCTCGCGCTCGGCGAAGAAGTAGTAGCGCTGCGCCGCCGACTCAGACGAGGTCAAGAGCTCGACGAACAGCTCGCGCTCGCGCTTCAGCCCCTCGTCGAACGGCAGCGAGACGGCAGCCTGCACGGTCTTGATGATGCTCCATGGCGCCTTGAAGCCGCGGGCGCGGCGGGCGATCGCCGCCTCGGTCTCCTTGAACAGGTCGGGCGATTCCAGGGTCACCTTGAGGTCGCGCACCCGGCGCAGCGGCGCCTTTTGCGCCACCAGCATCTGGGCGTGCGCCACGGCGCCGGCCAGCAGGTCGCCCTCGACGATGGCATCGACGATGCCCTTGCTCTTGGCCTCGGGCGCGGGGATGTGGCGGCCCGAGATCATGGCGTCGAGCGCATACTTGGCGCCGGTCAGGCGGGGCAGGCGCTGCGTGCCGCCGGCGCCCGGCAGGATGCCGAGATGGACTTCCGGCAGGCCCATGCGGGTGGTTGGCAGCGAGACGCGGTAGTGGGCGCCCAGCGCCGTCTCCAGGCCGCCGCCCAGCGGCGTGCCGTGCAGGGCGGCCACGATGATCTTCGGGCTGTTCTCCATGGTGGCGATGACGTCGTTCAGGTTGGCACCCGACGGCGGCTTGCCGAACTCGCGGATGTCGGCGCCGGCGATGAAGGTGCGGCCGCCGCCGATCAGCACGATGGCGTCGATATTGGGGTCCTTGCCGAAGGCCTCGACGCCCTCCTTGATGCCGTTGCGCACCGCCGCAGCCAGCGCATTCACCGGCGGATTGTTGACGGTCAGGATGCCGATACGGCCCTGGGTGGAGCGAAGCACTGCGTCGTCGGCCATGGTCGTTCTTCCCTTGAAGAGATGAGTTTCAGTGGGCCCGTCTTAGCAATCCCGGGGGGCGCCGCCCAGCGAGCGATTGTTCCGCGGTGCGGAGAAAATCTAGCGCCGCGACGAAGAGGGACCGAACAGCGGCCAGCCCGACGCCCCGCCCGACGTCACTCCCAACGCCACGGGGGCCGGCGCCGGCTGCACGATGTGGTGCGGGCGGACGGCGATGTAGAGCGGCGACGCATAGTAGACGGGCGTGTAGACGATCTCGCGCACGACGACGGGCACGGGCTCGGCGGGAGGCGCAGCCGGTGGCGGCGCGGAACTGCCGCGCAGGATCGTCACCTCGGCAAGAGCGGGACAGGCGCCTGCGACGCCAGCCGTCACCAGGAGGAGCAGGGCAAGAAGACGCATCATGGCCTCCGCAAGACGCTAGCACCGCCGCCGCTCACTCGCTATGCATCGCTGAACACAATGAACCGACCAAGGAAAGACATATGAAGACCACCAGACGCACGCTGCTTCGCGCCACTGCCGGCCTCGCGATCGCCGCCCCCGCCATCGTCCGCGCCCAGGGCACCTGGCCCAGCAAGCCGATCACCATCGTGGTGAACTTCCCGGCAGGCGGCCTCACCGACGGCATCGCGCGCGCCTTCGGCCAATCGGTGACGCTGTCGACCGGTCAGCAGGTCATCATCGACAACAAGCCCGGCGCCAGCGGCAACATCGGCGCCGCTCAGGTCGCCCGCGCCGCGCCCGACGGCTACACCTTCCTGCACACGGTCTCGAGCACGCTGGTCGCGAACAGGGTCATGTTCAAGACCATGGGCTTCGACCCGGACAAGGACCTCACCATCGTCGCGGCGACCTCGTCGGGCGTGCTGCCGGTCGTGGTCTACAAGTCGGTGCCGGCCAGCAACCTCAAGGAATTCATCGAGTATGCCCGGAGCAACAGGGTGAACTTCGGCTCGTGGGCGCTCGGCTCCTCGGCCCATATCTTCGCCCAGGCGCTGAACGAGAAGTACGGGCTCAAGATCGAGGTCGTGACCTACAAGGGCGAGGCGCCGATGTGGCAGGACATGGGGGCGGGCTCGCTGCAGGCCGCGATGGGCAGTCCGCAGGCGATGAATGCGCTTCTGGTGAAGGGCGACATCAAGCCGATCGTGGCGGCCTCACGCGTGCGCTTTGCCAGGCTGCCCGACCTAAAGACCTCGGCCGAGCAGGGCTTCACCGAGGACGTCTTCACGGTGCGCGGCTGGTTGGCGCTGGCCGCCCCGGCGGCGACACCCAAGGAGATCGTGCGCCGGATGTCCGACCTGTGGGTAGCCGCCGCCGATTCCGAGCCCGGCCGCAAGATGATGGAGAATTTCGGGCTCACCGAGAAGCCGATGCCGCACGAAGAGGTGATGAAGGACTACGAGGTGCTGAAGGCCACGGTGATCCCGCGCCTCGTGGCGCTCGGCATCACGCCCGAGTAGGCTGGCGCCGACGAACAAGGGAGGCAACCCATGGTCTTCGCCGGCATCAACTACCTCGCGATCGTCGTCGCCGCCGTGGCGGGCTTTGCCTGGGGCGCCGCCTATTACATGACCCTGTCCAGGCAGTGGCTGGCGGCGGTCGGCAAGACCAAGGAGGAGATGTCGGGCGGCCGTTCACCCGTACCGTTCATCATCTCCTTCGCAGCTCTGATCGTCATGGGCTGGGTGCTGGCGGGCTCGATCGGCCATCTCGGCCTCGGCCAGGTGACGATGAAGAACGGCATCATCTCCGGGCTGTTCATCTGGGCCGGCTTCGTCGTCACGACGGTGTTCGTCAACAACGCCTATCCCGGCCGCAAATACATGCTGTCGGTGATCGACAGCATCCATTGGCTGGGCGTGCTCGTTATCCAGGGCGCCATCATCGGCGCGATGGGTGTGTGAAAGGCGGATCCATGACCGTGAAACGTCCGCGCATCGAGGGCTACGCCATCATCTCCGACGAAGGGATGATCGCCAGGTCCGACGGCAGTTTCCCCGAGGAGCTGAAGGTCCCGGCCGACCATGAATTCTACCAGTCCTCGCTCGACCGGGCGGCGGCGGTGGCGAACGGCCGGCACTCGGCCGAGGGCGGGCCGAAGGAAAAGCTGCGGCGGCGGATCGTGCTGACGCGGCGCATCAACGGCGTGATGCCCGATCCCAAGAATCCGCAGGCCGTCCTGTGGAACCCGGGCTCGGCGCCGTTCGACGAGGCCTGGCAGCGCCTGGGCATCGCCGACGGCATCCTGGCGGTGGTGGGTGGCACCGACGTGTTCGGGCTCTTTCTCGGCATCGGCTACGACGCGTTCTTTCTGTCGCGTACCGACGTCAGCATTCCCCGCGGCCGGCCGGTGTTTCCCGGCGTCGGCAAGGGTGTGACACCACAAGAAGTGATGAAAAAATATGAGCTGGTGCTGCGCGACACCCGCATGCTCGACCCCGCGACCAACACCCGCGTCGAGGAGTGGGGACCGAAGGGCTGAACGAGTGCCTAAGGCGCCTGTTCGAGGCTCGAGACTTCGTTGGTGAGCGTGGTGCGGCGCATATCGCGCACTTCGGTGTGATCGTAGCGCCGGGCACGGTGCATGGTGACCCGGTTGTCCCACATCACCAGATCCCACGGCTTCCAGACATGGGCATAGACGAACTTGTGCTGGGTGGCGTGCTCGGTGAGGTCGCGCAGGAAGGCGCGGGCTTCAGGGACGGGCCAGCCCTCGATGCCGCCGGCGTGGCTGGCGAGATAGAGCGACAGGCGGCCGGTGTTGGGATGGCGCCGCACCAGGCGCTGGCGCACCGGCGCCCACTTGGCGCGCTCGGCGTCGGTGAAGTCGGTGAAGCCCAGGGTGCCGCGCGAGAAGATCTGGCTGTGCTGGCAGATGAGATCGTGCACTTCGCGCTTGGTCGCATCGTCGAGCGCATCGTAGGCCGCGCGCATGTCGGCGAACTCGGTGTTGCCGCCGGTCGGCGGTATCTTGCGCGCCGACAGCAGCGAATACTTCGCCGGCACATCCTTGAACGAGCTGTCGGAGTGCCAGAGCTGGTTGCCGAGACCAAACAGGCGGCGACGGTCCTCGCGCGGCAGGATCTCGCTGTTCTTGTCGAGGTTGGAGATGTCATTCAGCTCCATGCTCATGCGCCGATCCTGGGGCGGCGCGATATCGCCGGTCGCCAGCTCGAGCGGGCCGAGCGACTTGCTGAACACGAGCTGCTGGTCGTCGGTGATGTTCTGGTCGTGGAACACCAGCACGCCGAAGCGGTCCATGCCGGCATGCACGGCCTTCACTTCGGCAGGCGCGAGCGGGCGGGTGAGGTCGATGCCGGAGACGACGCCTGCAAAGAAGGCGCGACCGACCGGGTCTATGGGTTTGATGTCGATGGCCATGGTCCCAGTCTAGCCGGTCGGCTTCTCTTTGGGGAGCGCCGACCATTCGCGGAACAGCCTTCCGTTGTCCTGGTCGAAATGCTCGTCCAGCACCTTGGACGACTGGATGCGCTCGATACGGAAGTTTCGATAGTCGGCTCTGAGCTCGCACCAGGCGCCGACCAAGGTTACGTCGACGTAGTAGGCCATGGCAATCGGCCAGACCGTGCGGTTGGTGCGCCGGCCCTTCTCGTCGGCGTAGGCGATGTAGAGCTTGCGGCTCTCTCGGATGGCGGCCCTGAGATCGGCGACGTCGGCGCCCTCGGCCTCTGCCGCGAGGCCGGGCGAGACGTAGATCGGCGCCTCGGCGATATGCGGGCGCAGGCGGTCGGGCAGCACGACCGAAACCTTGGCGAGCACGGCTTCGGCCGCCTCCTGCAGCTTGGGATCGCGCAGGCGGTGGACCATGCGGGCACCGACGGAGATCGCCTCGATCTCCTCGATGGTGAACATGAGCGGCGGCAGGTCGAAGCCGCGACGCAGCAGATAGCCGATGCCGGGCGCGCCCTCGATGGGCACGCGGCGCGCTTGCAACGTGGCGATGTCGCGATAGACCGTGCGCGGCGTCACTTCAAGGTCAGCCGCCAGCGCCGCTGCAGTGGTCGGCCGGGTGGCCGTGCGCAGGCGCTGGATGATGTCGAACAGTCGGTCGGATCGGCGCATTCGGGCTGCCTTTCCAACAGTTTATCACTACTGACACAACGCTGTCAGTAGCAGGTTCCTAGGTTCGTGAATCAGCCAGTTGGAGGGTGCCCATGTCCAGGATCGAGATGACCAAGCCGGTCGTGCCGGCCTTTACGAAGTTCGCCGAACGTATTTCGGTGCCGTTTTCGCCGGTCGTTCGCGCCGGTGAGTGGATTTATGTGTCGGGCCTGGCGCCAATCAATCCGGAGACCGGCGGCTACGACATCCTGCCGATCGACCAGCAGGCGCGGCGCGTGCTGGAGCATCTGAAGTCCTGTCTGGAGGCCGCCGGCTCGGGGCTGGACCGGGTGGTGAAATGCAACGTCTATTGCTCGAACCCGTCCTATTTCGCGGCGATCAACACGGTCTACTCCGAGTATTTCGCGCCCTACAAGCCAGCGCGCATTTTCATCTGCACGGCCGGATGGTTCGGCCCGTTCGACATGGAGATCGACTGCGTAGCGCTGGCGAAGTGACATCGTGTCGAAGACCTGGCTCGGTACGATCCTGCTCATTGCTTCGGCAGCCGCCTATTCGACCGCGGGCTTCTTCACCCGGCTGATCGAGGTCGACGCCTGGACCTTGTTGTTCTGGCGTGGCCTGTTCGGAGGCGCCTTCCTGGCGGTCGTGGTGGTCGGTCACGAGCGTGGCCGCCTGCTGAAGAGCATCCGCGCCATGGGCATAGACGGCGTCCTGGTCGCGATCTGCTCGGCCGTGGCGACCGTGTGCTTCCTGAACGCCATGCGCCTGGCGAGTGTCGCCGAAGTGATGGTGATCGACGCCGCCATCCCGTTCATCACCGCAGGCATGGCCTGGCTGGTGCTGGGCGAGCGCGAGAGCTGGTGGACTTTGGCGGCGACGGCAGCGGCCTTCGCCGGCATGGCGATCATGGCCGGGCCGGCTGTTGCCCAGGGACAGTTCCTCGGCGATCTCCTGGCTTTCGCCATGGCGAGCCTGATGGCACTGGTGATCGTGCTGATCCGCCGCAAGCAGGGCGTCAACATGGTGCCGGCCGTCTGTGCTTCGGCTTTCCTGTGTTCGCTGATCGTCTGGCCGTTCGCCCGGCCGCTCGAGGTGACCGTGGCCGAATTCGGCCTGCTGGCGCTCTTCGGCGTGAGTCAGTTCGGGCTGGGCCTGCTGCTGCTGGCCCTTGGCACGCCGCTGGTGTCGGCCACGCGCGGCGCGCTGATCGGCGTGCTGCAGACGCCGCTCGCCACGCTCTGGGTGTGGCTGGCCTTTGCCGAACAGCCGGCCCTTCTGACGTTGATCGGCGGGGCGATCGTGCTGGCGGCAGTGGTGGCCGACATGGTGCATAACCACTCTTGACTCCGGGCTGGAACGATACGACATTTGAACAGGTATTCAAATGTCAAAGGTCAAGAAAACCACCCTGTCCGACGACCACGCCGTGGCGCTGGCCGACCTGTTCCGCCTGCTGGGCGACCCCAGCCGGCTGCGCATCGTCGTGTCCTGCCTGCGCACGCCGCTTGCCGTCTCCGACATTGCCGACAAGCTCGGGCTCTCGGTATCCCTGGTCAGCCACCATCTGCGGCTCCTGAAGGGCGCGCGGCTGGTGCGGGCGGAGCGGCAGGGCAAGCAGATTTTTTACGGCGCCGACGATGTTCACGTCCGGCGCATGGTCGAAGATATGGTTACCCATGTGGGGGAGCATTGACATGAGCGCGAACTGCGGCAACCACAATCATGGGCAGGGAAGCGGCGACAGCCACGATCACAGCGCCGCCGCGGCCGCCTCGCCGACCTACCGCCGCATCCTGTGGGTCGCGCTGGCCGTCAACCTCGCCATGTTCTTCGTCGAGATCGGTGCCGGTCTCGCCGCGCAGTCGGTCGCGCTCTTGGCCGACTCGCTCGATTTCCTGGGTGACGCCGTCAACTATGGGCTGAGCGTCTTCGTGTTGGGCATGGCGCTGCGCTGGCGCGCCCGCGCGGCGCTATTGAAAGCCGCCAGCATGGGCGCGTTCGGCCTATGGGTCGCCGGCACGACGATCCAGCATGCGCTGGCCGGCACGGTGCCCGCGGCGCCGGTGATGGGCGTGGTCGGCGTGCTGGCCTTCGCCGCCAATTTCGGCGTGGCGCTGCTGCTCTATCGCTGGCGCGAGGGCGACAGCAACATGCGCTCGGTCTGGATCTGCACGCGCAACGATGCGATCGGCAACGTCGCGGTGATGGTGGCCGCACTCGGCGTGTTCGGCTCGGGCACCGGCTGGCCCGACTACCTGGTGGCCGCCATCATGTCGGCCCTGGCGCTGTGGGGCGCCGCCCAGGTGATCCGCGGCGCGCTGCAGGAGCTGAGTGCCCCAGAAAAGTTGTCATCCGCGGCGGAGTAACCTCCGCCTTGAGCGTAAGCGAAGGATCTTCGGGGTAACAGCAAAGGTCCCTCGCTTAAGCGCGGAGGTTACTCCGCGCGACTCGGGATGATAGTTTGGCCTTAGTCAACGTCGTGCGTCATGCCGCCGGCAGCTTGTAATTCTCGAACTGCTTGCGCAGCGCCGTCTTCAGGATCTTGCCGGTGGCGCCGTGCGGGATCTGTTCGATGAACTGTACGTCGTCGGGCATCCACCATTTGGCGATCTTGCCGTTGAGGAACTTCAGCACGTCGTCCTTGGTGACGCTGGCTTCGGGCCGCCGCACGACGATAAGCAGGGGGCGCTCGTCCCACTTGGGATGAGGCACGCCGATCACCGCGGCCTCGGCCACGCCGGGGCAACCCATTGCGGCGTTCTCCAGGTCGATCGAGCTGATCCACTCCCCGCCCGACTTGATCACGTCCTTGGAGCGGTCGGTGATGACGACCGAGCCGTCGGACTCGATCTTGCAGACGTCGCCGGTCTGGAACCAGTCTTCCTCGAGGAACTGGTTCTTGCCGTCGCCCTTCATGTAGCCCTTCACGATCCACGGCCCGCGCACGACCATGTTGCCCGAGACGCTGCCGTCGCTCGGCAGATCCTCGCCGGCATCGTCGATGATCTTCATCTCGCAGCCGAACACCGGTCGGCCCTGCTTGGCGGTGATGGCGAAGCGCTCGTCGTCGGGCAGGTCGCGCTCGCCTTTGTTGAAGCGCGTCAGGGTGCCGAGTGGGCTCATCTCGGTCATGCCCCAGCCTTGGGCGACCTCGATGCCGTGCTCCTTCCAGAAACGCGCGATCATCGAGACCGGCACCGCCGATCCGCCGATCAGGGTGCGCTTGACCTTCGACATCTTGAGCTTGTTCTTCTCGCAATGGTCGAGCAGCGCCAGCCACACCGTGGGCACGCCGGCGCTCAGGTTCACGTCTTCCGTGTCGAGCAGTTCGTAGACGCTCGGGCCGTCGAGCTTGGCGCCGGGGAACACCAGTTTGCTGCCGCAGATCGGGCCGGCGTAGACCAGCCCCCAGGCATTGGCATGAAACATCGGCACCACCGGCAGGATGGTGGTGTCGGGGGTCATGGCCAGCACCGGACCCGAGCACATCATCATCGAATGGATGACGGTCGAACGGTGCGAGTAGAGCACGCCCTTCGGGTTGCCCGTCGTGCCGGAGGTGTAGCAGAGCGACGACGCCGTCTTCTCGTCGAAGTCGGGCCACTTCAGCGTGCCGGGCTTGCCCGCGATCAGTTCCTCGTAGCACAGCAGCTTGGGAATCTTGGAGGTGGCCGGCATGTGAGCACGGTCGGTCATGACCACGACATGCTTCACGGTCTTGAGCTTGTCGAAGACGCCTTCGACGATCGGCAGCAGGTTGAGATCGACGAAGATGATCTGGTCTTCGGCGTGGTTGGCGATATAGGCCACGTGCTCGGGCGCCAGCCGCGGGTTCAGCGTGTGCAGCACCGCGCCGATGCCCGAGATGCCGAAATAGAGCTCGAAATGGCGGTAGCTGTTCCAGGCGATGGTGCCGACCCGGTCGCCGAGCTTGATGCCCAGCCCCTGCAGCGCCTCGGCCAGCTGCTTGGCGCGCTTGTGGGCGTCGCGGTAGCCGTAGCGGTGGATCGGCCCTTCGACCGTGCGCGTGACGATCTCGACCTTGGGATAGTAGGCGGCGGCAAAGTCGATGATCTGCGAGATCAGCAACGGACGGTCTTGCATCAGGCCGAGCATGGCGTTTCCATCGTTGGTTGGGGTTCTTGCGCTCTCTATACCGGAACAGGGGCCAGCGGCGCAAAGCGCTGGCGGCCGGCCGTTGTCAGGCGGAAGAGCCGGTTGGCCGTGCCGTAGGCGATGTTGCGTGCCGCCGGCGGACTGAGCTGAGTCAGGACGTAGCGCCAGCGCGGCACGTGGTTGGCGTACATCTGGTAGACCCGGGCATGCGCGATGTCGGTGCCGATCGTGAAGCGATCGGAGAAGCGCTCGAACAGCGCCTTCATCTCGGGCAAGAGCCTGCCGCTGTCGTCGACCACGAGGTGCATCCATGGCGTGCGGCGCGGGTAGTAGACGCCGTAGTGCTCGACGCCTGGCCCCGAATAGACCATGCCGCCTAGATCGGCGTAGAGGTTGGGGTAACGCTCGAACAGGGCGGCAATGTCGGCGGCGCTCGAGCGACCGCAATTGTGCGCCCACACGAAGATCGCCTCAGGGTGCGCCTCGAACAGGCGGCGTGCCGCGTCCGCGACCGCGGGCTCGGCCTCGGCATGGAACACCATCGGCGCCTTGTAGCGCGCCGAGAGGTCGGCGCATTGGCGCATGTACCAGCCGTCGACCGGGTAGTCCATGTCCGACGTGGCGACGATGCCGAACTTGTTGGTGTAGGGATAGAAGCGCAGCATGAACTCGCCCATGCCGAAGAACTCGCCGCTCGCCAGCTTGTCCTGCGTCTGGCGCAGCAGGCGCAGTCCTACATCGGTCGTGCTGCGCATCGCCTCGCGGCCGTTCAACTCGCCCCTCTGCATGCCGACGAAGGGAACGAAGCGGTCGGGAAAGCGGCGGGCATAGTCGCGCGCCTGTTCGTCGCTGCCTTCGCCGTCGTTCACCGCGGTACCGCCGTCGCGATAGTAAAGCGGCATCAGCACCAGCCGCGCCACGCCGTTGGCGTCCATCTTGGCGATCAGGTCGTCCGCGCCGATATTTTTCTGCAGATGCGTGTGGAAGTCGACCAGCGGCAGGTCGCGGTTCGGCAGATTGGCGCCCGGCGCGAGCGGCAACAGGGCGCGGCGCTGCTGCGCTCGGGCGACGGCCGGGAAGGCGAGCGTGCCGGCGAGCGCCGCGGTGCCCCACAGCAGGCCGCGGCGCGAGGGTTCAGGCGGACAACAGGGGCAGCCGTTCATTCCGCTGCTTCCTGGTTCAGCAGGTCGTAGGTCCGCTTCTGATACTCGACCATGTAGTCGGTGTAGTAGGTCGTGGGATATTTCGGCGGCCGGTCCGGCCCGACGGTCGTCGGCACGGCGGCAATCGGCCAGTCGATGTTGCTGTCGCAGAAGAAGGCCAGGGCATAGCGCTCGCCGCCGCTGCGGTTGACCGCGCGATGGGCGGTGGCGAGGAAGCAATCGTTGGTCCAGCGCCGCAGTAGCTGCCCGCCGTTCACGACAAAGGCGTTGGGGATCGACGGCGCGTCGATCCACGTGCCGCTTTGCGTGCGGATCGACAGGCCCGGCACCTCGTTCGGCGCCAGCAGCGTCAGAAAACTCGTGTCGGTGTGCGGGGCGATGCCGAACTCGTCGTCGGGCTGCCCCTCCACATTGGGATAATGCGTCATGCGCAGCTTGTATTGGCAGTCGCAGAACGGCCCGTCGAAATACCGGGCCGGCAGTCCGAGCACCAGGGCGTAGAGCGGCACCAGTTTCTGGGCGAGCCGCTCCATGGCGTCGCAATAGCCGCCGACGGCGTCGCGAAAGCCGGGCAGGTTGGCGGGCCACTGGTTGGCGCTGCGGAAGCGCCGGTCGGCCAGTACGTCGGGGTGGTCAGGCGCCAGGTCGCGCGCCACGAACAGCGCCTCGTTGAGGTTGGGCTTGGTGACGGTCTCCACGACCGACGTGCGCAGCGTGTCGCCGCGCATCGGCAGGTAGCCGACATTGTGCTTGTCGATGCGGATTTCCATCTTCCGCTCGAGCGGCAGGGCGTGGAAGCGCGCGGCCTGATCGAAAACGCCGCGGCTCTGCGCCGCCGGGATGCCGTGATTGACGATGAAATAGAAGCCGATGCCCGTCAGCGCGAAGCGCAACTCGGCGGCGGTACGCTCCCTGGCGCCCGGTTGGCCCGCCAGATAGGGGCCAAGATCGACGACGGGGATGGCTTCGGCTTGGCTCATTCGGCCGCTTGCCGGGCATCCGTGTTGAGCACGTCGTAGTTCCGCTTCTGATACCAGGTCATGTAGTCGGTGTAGTCGGTCGTGGGATATTTCGGCGGCTTGTCCGGCCCGATGGTCGTCGGCACGGCGGCGACCGGCCAGTCGATGTTGCTGTCGCAGAAGAACGGAACGGCGTAGCGCTCGCCGCCCGAGCGATTGATGGCGCGGTGCGGCGTGGCAAGGAAGGTGTCGTTGGTCCAGCGCTGCAGCATCTGGCCGCCATTCACGACATAGGCATTGTCGATCGCCGGCGCGTCGATCCACTTGCCGCTCTGCGTGCGGATCGACAGGCCCGGTACGTCGTTGGGAGCGAGCAAGGTGAGGAAGCTGGTGTCGGTGTGGGGGGCGAGGCCGAACTCGTCGACCACCGGACCGTCCTGGTGCGGATAGTGGGTCATGCGCAGCGAGAATTGCAGCTCCTTGAACGGGCCGTCGAAGTATTCGGCCGGCAAATCGAGTGCACGGGCGTAGAGCCGGACCATTTTTTGCACCAGCCGCTCCATCGTGTCGGCGTAGCCAACGATGGTCTCGCGGAAGCCCGGCAGCTCCGACGGCCAGCGGTTGGCGCCGCGGAACGGGCGATCGGCCAGCACGTCGGGATGATCGGGTGGCAGCTCGCGCTTGACGAAGAAGGCCTCGTTGAGGTTGGCCTTGGTGCCAGCCTGCACCGTCGACGTGCGCAGCGTGTTGCCGCGCATCGGCAGGTAGCCGGTATTGTGCTTGTTGAGTTTCAGCGCGAGCTTGCGTTCGAGGGGCTGGGCGTGGAAGCGCCTGACCTCGGCGAACACGGCTCGAATCTGCTCGCGCGGCACGCCGTGGTTGACGATGAAGTAGAAGCCGATCTCGGTCAGCGCGAAGCGCAGCTCCTTCGCGGCGCGGTCGAGGGCGCCGGGTTCGCCCGCGAGAAACGGCCCGAGATCGATGACGGGAATGGTTTCAGTGTCGGCCATGACGCTGCTCCTTACGCTTGACCCGGGTCGCAACGATAGTGCCCGACGATAATACCTGGGGGGAGCAAGGGTCCAGCCCGCGCCCGCGCTCTGCGAGCACCAGTCGTGGCGGCGTTTGGCCGTTTGGTCTAGGGTCCGATCTGGCCTTTTCGGGCCTCCCGGGAGAACGTCGATGACGCAGTCAAGGTTCGGCATTGCCGCCGTGTTGGGCGGTCTTGCCGCTTCATGGGCCAGCTCGGCGGCCGCTCAGACCGCCTATCACACCGAAGGGGCCACGGGCTCGTTCCTGAAGCTTCTCGCCGACCGGCTGGAATTCACGCTGAAGCAAATCCCGACGCTCGGCGCTCACCTGATGCGCCTGCCCGAGATCGTGGGCGGCCGGACCGCGCTTCTGCTGGTCGGCACCGTGGTCGCGGGCATCGCCGCGGAGTATGTCGCCCGCCTGTTGCTCAGCCGCGCGCGGCTGAGGGGCTTCGACCGCCTGGTCAGCCACTCGCCGCTGCGCGCCTTCGGCCGGGCCTTGCTGTTCGACCTGTTGGCGCTGGTGACGCTGGTCGTCGCCGCCCGCCTGGTCCTCGCCCAGATCGGCGATCCCCAGAGCATCGGCGGAAAGCTCGGTCAGCAGGTCTTTCAGGCGCTGCTCTACTGGCGCGCGTTCAACCTCCTGTTTCGCGCCTGGCTGCGGCCAAGTACGCCGGAGGGCCGCATCGCGCCTGTCGACGATGCAACGGCGCGCGGCCTGCTGATGGGGCTGAACTGGGTAATCGTGCTGCCGCTGCTGGGCGGCCACCTTGCCCGCGCGCTCGAGATCACCGGCGCGGCCCGCGAGGTCGTCGGTGCCGCCGTCATCCTCTACGCCCCGCTGATCGCGGCTTGCCTGCTGTGGGTGGTGTGGCACTGGCACAAGGAGATGGCGGCGTGGCTGTCGGCCCTGGTGTCGGAGCGCAAGATCGGCCGCCGGCTGAAGCTCGACGCGGCGCAACGCTGGTGGGTCATGGGTCTCGCCTTCTACACCATGATGGGGCTGGCCGCGGTCTACGCCGCGCTGAGCAACAGCACCACCGCGGCGCGCGGCATGACCATGATCGAGTCGGCGCTGATCGCGCTGCTGCTGTTCGAGACCCTGATGCACCGCATCACCCGCCACATCGTGTCGGAGCTACCGATGGCGGGCGACGTGGTGGCCGACTGCCTGCGCCTGATCGCGAAGCTCTACGTCATCATCCTGATCGCCGAGGCGCTGATGGTGAAGGTGCTGGCCGCCATGACGCCGGACGAATGGCTGCCCCACGACCGCGGCGCCAAGGTCGCTGCATTGAGCCTGGTGGCGATCTACGCCTTCTGGCGGTTCGTGAAGTTCCGCATGGATTCCTACATCGCCGCCAACCCGCTACCGTCGGCCGACGTGTCGGCCGATGCCGAGGACGACGTCAGGGTCGCAGCGTCGCGGCTGCGCACCCTGATGCCGCTGCTGCGCGCCATGGCCGGGTCGGTGATCATCGTGGTCGGCGGCCTGCTCGTGCTGTCGCAGTTGGGAGTCAACATCACGCCGCTGATCGCCGGCGCCTCGGTGTTCGGGCTGGCGGTCTCGTTCGGCAGCCAGTCGCTGGTGCGCGACATCGTGTCGGGCGTGTTCTTCCTCGCCGAGGATTCCTTCCGCATCGGCGAGTACGTCGACTGCAGCAAGGTCAAGGGCACGGTCGAGGGCTTCACCGTGCGCTCGCTGAGGCTGCGACACCAGAACGGCCAGCTCCACATCGTGCCGTTCGGTCAGGTCGGCCACATCACCAACTTCAGCCGCGACTGGACGGTGGTGAAGTTCAATCTCGCCTTCGCCAACGGCACCGACGTCGAGCTGCTGCGCAAGACGGTCAAGAAACTGGGCACCGACATGATGGAGGAGCCGACCTTCAAGCCGATCCTGATGCAGCCGCTCAAGATGCAGGGCGTGGTCGACATCAAGGACAACGCGGTGATCGTGCGCTTCAAGTTCATGGCGCGACCCAAGAATCCCAGCATGATCCAGCGCATGGCGGTGCGCCGCATGTACGAGACCTTCCCGGCGCTGGGCATCCAGTTCGCCCAGCCGAATTTTCCGTTCGCCATGCAGGCGCCCGCGTTCGCAGCTCCGGCCGCCGCGTCGCCAGCGATACCCGCCGCCCCGGCGAAAGCCGCGGAGTAACAGGATTATCAGTAAAGGAGAGTGACATGGAAAAGCGCAAACTCGGAAAATCCGGCATCGAATTCGCCCCGATCGCCTTCGGCGGCAACGTCTTCGGCTGGACGGCCGACGAGGCCACCTCGCACAAGCTGCTCGACGCCTTCGTCGATGCCGGCTTCTCCTTCATCGACACCGCCGACGTCTATTCGCGCTGGGTGCCGGGCCACAAGGGCGGCGAGTCCGAGGCGATCATCGGCAGCTGGCTGAAGAAGAATCCGGCCAAGCGCGCCAAGGTTCAGATCGCCACCAAGTGCGGCATGGTGCCGGCAGAGGGCGCGCTGACGCGAGATCACATCAAGAAGTCCGTCGACGAATCGTTACAGCGCCTCAACACCGACCGCATCGAGCTGTTCCAGTCGCATAAGGACGACAAGGCGACGCCGCTCGAGGAGACGCTGTCGACCTACGGCGAGCTGATCAAGGCAGGCAAGCTCGGCGCCATCGGCGCGTCCAACTATGACGCGCCGCGACTTGCCGAGGCCGCGAAGATTTCCAAGGAGAAGGGCCTGCCGCGCTACGAGAGCCTGCAGCCCCACTACAATCTGGTCGAGCGCGGCCTGTTCGAAGGCGCCCTCGAGAATGAGTGCCTGAAGGAAGGCATCGGCGTGATCCCGTACTACTCATTGGCCAGCGGATTCCTGAGCGGCAAGTACCGCGCGGAGGGCGATGTCGGCAACGTCCAGCGTGGCGCCGGCGTGAAGAAGTACATCAACCCCAAGGGAATGGGCGTGCTGAAGGCGCTCGACGAGGCGGCCAAGAAGCACAATTCCAATCCTACCCAGATCGCCCTTGCCTGGCTGATGCAACGCAAGTCGATCACCGCGCCGATCGTCAGCGCCACCAGCCTGCAGCAGCTCAAGGACCTGATCGCCGCGCCGAACGTGAAGCTCGACGCGGCTGATGTCGCTGCCATCGACAAGGCGAGCGCTCCCTGATGCTTAAGGCGGGCCGAAAGGCCCGCCAGACCACTGATGTGTGAGCGAACCGAATGTTAGTGTTCCGCCAACTCTTCGATCCGACATCGTCCACTTACACCTATCTGCTGGGCGACTCCGCGTCGGGCGAGGCGGTGCTGATCGATCCGGTGTTCGAGCAGGTCCGCCGCGACGCCGCCCTGATCGCCGAGCTCGGGCTGAAACTCCTGTGGTCGCTGGAGACGCATGTCCACGCCGACCACGTGACGGGAGCGTGGCTGCTCAAGAACCGTCTCGGTAGCCAGATCGCGCTGGCCGCGGCGGGCGGCGCGGCGGGCGCCGATCGCCTGCTGCAGGACGGCGACCGCGTGAGCTTCGGCAAGCGCTCGCTCGAGGTCCGCGCCACGCCCGGCCACACCAACGGCTGCGTCACCTACGTGCTCGACGATGACAGCATGGCCTTCACCGGCGACTGCGTGCTGATCCGCGGCTCGGGCCGCACCGACTTCCAGCAGGGCGATGCGCGTTCTCTTTACCGCTCGGTGCGGGCGCGCATCTTCTCGCTGCCCGACAGCTGCCTGCTCTATCCGGCGCACGACTATCGCGGTCTCACGGTGACCAGCGTCTGCGAGGAGAAGAAGTTCAATCCGCGGCTGGGCGGCGAGATCGCCGAGGCCGATTACGCCGGCTACATGAAGAACCTCGACCTGCCGCACCCCAAGAAGATCGACGAGGCGGTGCCGGCCAACCTGCGCTGCGGCCGGCCCGGCAACGAGGCCGAGATGCCGCCCGATCCGGCCTGGGCGCCGCTGCGCTTCACCTTCTCGGGCGTCTGGGAGGTCGAGCCGCACTGGCTGGAGGAGAACCTCGGCGCCGTGCGCGTGCTCGACGTGCGCGAACCCAACGAGTTCACCGGTCCGCTCGGCCATATCCGCGGCGCCACCCTGGTACCCCTGGGCGAATTGGCGACCCGCGCCCCCGAGCTGCCCAAGGACAAGCCGATCGTCGCGGTCTGCCGCGCCGGCAGCCGCTCGGCCCATGCCACGGCGATCCTGCAGAAGGCGGGCTTCACGGATTTCGCCAACCTGCCCGGCGGCATGCTGCGCTGGCGCGCCGAGGGCCGCAGCGTCGAGGGCGGGGCAGCCTGAGCGCCCGAGGCGCTCACCCTGAGCACTGGCGAAGGGTGTGGATCAGCTCTGCCAGCGCGTTGTCGCCCGCGAGCCCGGGGCGATCTCCGCTTCCGCCGGCGCCTGTACCTTCTGCATGTGCTCGTAGCGCTGGGCGGCGAACCACAGCGCATAGTCGCCGAACTTGATTGGCGGATATTTTGCCGGCCGCTCGGCCGACTGGCATGACGGCAGGCACTCGATCACCGTGTCGTGGTCGGGATCGCAGAAGAACGGGATGGCGTAGCGTATCTGGCCCGAGATGTTGCGCACGCGGTGCGGCGTCGACAGGAAGCGCTCGTTGGTCCAGCGGTGCAGGATGTCGCCGCCATTGACCACGAAGGCGCCCTCGACGCCCGGCGCATCCATCCATTGGCCGTTCGGCAGCAGGATCGACAAGCCCTGCACCTTGTTGGGCGGCAACAAGGTCATGAATCCCGAGTCGGTGTGCGGCACCAGGCTGGCCACCGTGTCGTCGCCGGCGTCGATCTGCGGATAGCGCGACTGGCGCAGGATCATGTGCGGCTTGGCGAAGCGCGCATCGAAGTGGGACTCCGGCAGGTCGAGCGCCAGCGCATAGAGCCTGACCAGTTTCCGGCAGAGCGCTTCGAGCGTGCTCATGTATTTCAACGTCTGCTCGCGGAAGCCCGGCAGGTCGGCCGGCCATTTGTTCAGCGTGTGGAAGCGACGGTTGGCGATCACGTCGGGGTCGTCCGCGGTGCGCTCGCGGCGCAGGAAGTAGGCTTCGTTCTGGCTGGGCTTCTTGCCCTGGGCGGCGGCGTTGGGCGGCGCCTTGTCGGCGATCGGCATGTAGCCGATGGTGTGCTCGTCGACCTTGACCGCGAGCTTGGCCGCCATCGGCTGGGCATGGAAGCGAGCGGCCTCGGCGTACTGCGCGTCGATCAGGGACTGCGGTACGTCGTGGCCGGCGAGGTAGTAGAAGCCGACGTTCTCGAAAGCGAACCTGAGTTGGGCCGCCGCGCGCTCGGCAGCGCCCGGTTTGCCGGCCAGGAAATCAGCGACATCGATCAACGGAATCTCGCCGCCGATCATTTTGGCGGGCGAGGGTACGATCGTCTGGTCCATCACGGCTCTCCGAAGCGCCAGCGCAGGAAGGATACCACGTCCTTGACGCAGCGGTCGGGCGCGGCGTCGCAGATATTGTGCGGCATGCCCTCGTAGGCTATGGCCTGAGAATCCGGGATGCGCTCGATCATGACGTCGTAGTTCCTGATCGAACCCACGGTCTCGCCGCCCGGCATCACGATCAGAGTCGGGCACTTGATCTCGCCCAGCCGGTCGCTCCAGTCGAGTGTCGCCATCAGGCCGATGAAGCGGCCGATATAGGCGGGATCGTTCTTGGCCGCCTCGTCGAGGAACCAGGTGACGAGCCCGTCGGGCACTTTGCCGATCGGGAAGCGGTCGGAGATGGTGTCGGCGAGGAAGGCGCGCAGCCCTTCCTTGGCGACGCGCGGCAGCCAGGTTGCGGCCTGGCTGTTCTTCAGGCCAGGTGTGGAGCCAAACAGCATGAGGCTCGCCACACGCTGCGGTGATTTCATCGCCAGGTTCTGCGCGAGATAGCCGCCGGCCGAGTTGCCGACGATGTGCGCCGTCTTGGTCCCGAGATGGTCGAGCAGCTCCGAGACGTCGGCGACCAGCCGGTTCATGCTGAGTGCCGGCGTCTGCGGCGGCACGTCGGAGTCGCCATGGCCGCGCAGATCCATGCGGACGACGCGATAGTGGCGCGAGAGGCCGGGCACCCAGGCATAGAAGCGGCGCGAATGGCCCATCGCGGCGTGCAGCAGCAGAAGCGTCGCGGCCGGCTTCCACGGGTCGGTGTGATCGTCGATGTGGTAGGCGATCTCGATGCCGTCGCTGGCCGTAAACTTCGTAACCGCCATGCGGTACTCCTGCGGAGGTTGCCAAAACGCTGGCAGTGGCCCGTTATTCTGTCAAACCGGAGGCGCCCATGATCATTGACCGTATCGAGCCGATTGCGCTCAGCGTCGGCACTCTTTCGCTGGTGCTTTGTCGCGTGACGACGAAGTCGGGGCTGACGGGCTACGGCGAATGCCTGTGCAATCGACCACCCATGCAGCAGGCGCTGGTCGCCACCATCCGCGACGCGATCGCGCCGCTCTATCTCGGCAAATCGGCAGATGACCGGACGGCGTTGAACCTGGCGGCCCGCCGGCGCTTCGCGAGCTTCGGCCGCGCCGGTACCGTGCTCAACGCCTTGGCTGCCATCGACATCGCACTGTGGGACATCGCGGGCAAGGCCGAAAGCAAGTCGGTGTCGCACCTTCTGGGCGGCGCCCGGCGCACGCGCCTGCCGGTGATGGCGAGCCTCGACAAGTACGACGACAAAACCAGGGTGCGGGCCAGGCTCGAGCAGGCGCTGGCGACCGGCGTGAAGGCCGCCAAGGTGCATGAGGCGCCGCTCGACGTGATCGAGGAGGCGCGGCGCAGCGTGCCGCGCGAGGTGCCGTTCGTGGCCGACAGCAACAACGCGCATACGCTGGCCGACATCCGCCGCGACGAGGCGCGCTGGCGGGCGCTCGATCTGCTGTTCTTCGAAGATCCGTTCTGGCCGCCGGAGGATCTGCTCACGATGGGCAAGATGGCGGGCGTGCCGATCGGCATGGGCGCCGATTTCGGCTCGACCGAGCAGATGGCGATCTATGCCAAGGCGCCGGCCATCGCCGTGTTGCAGCCCGATGTCTGCATGCTGGGTGGGCTCACCGAGGCGAGTCGTGCCGTGGCGATGGTCGAAGCGGCCGGCAAATCGGCGGCACCTCACACGCCCTTCATCGGGCCGGCCGCACTTGCCTCGTTGCATCTGCTCGCTGCGGCGAAAGAGGAGGGTTACTTCGCCGCGATCGAGCCCGGCGAGTCGAGGGACATGTACGGCAACGGCCTTGCGCGCTGGCAGCCTACCGTCGAGGTCCCCACGGGGCCGGGACTGGGCTTTGATCCCGACCCTGCCTTTCTGCGCCGCCACGATTGTGCGAAATAGACACAAGGTTCGGGAGGAGAGTCTCATGGCATCGCCGCTTTTCGATCTGTCGGGCAAGGTCGCCGTCGTCACCGGCTCGAGCAAGGGCATTGGCAAGTCGATCGCCCTGCATCTCGCGCTGCAGGGCGCCAAGGTCGTAGTGTCCTCGCGCAAGGCGCCGGTCTGCGAGGAGGCGGCAGCCGAGATCAGGAAGGCCGGCGGCCACGCCACGGTCATTCCCTGCAACATCTCCGACAAGGCGCAGTGCGAGAAGCTGATCACCCAGACCAGGAAGCAGCTCGGGCCGGTCGACGTGCTGGTGTGCAACGCCGCCTCCAATCCCTATTACGGCCCGAACGAGAAGCTGCCCGACGACGTGTTCATGAAGGTGATGCAGAACAACATCCTGTCGAACATTTGGCTGATCAACCTCTGCCTGCCCGACATGCGCGCCAAGAAGGACGGCTCGATCATGATCGTGTCGTCGATCGGCGGCGTGCGCGGTAGCGCGGTGATCGGCGCCTACTGCATCTCCAAGGCTGCCGACATGCAGCTCGCGCGCAACCTCGCGCTGGAGTACGGGCCGGACAACATCCGCGTCAACACCATCGCGCCCGGTCTCGTGACGACGGATTTCGCCCGCGCGTTGTACGAGGATCCGCAGAGGCGCGCCGCGCGCGAGGCAGCGACGCCGCTGCGCCGCCTCGGCGCGCCCGACGATATCGGTGGCCTGGCGGTGCTGCTGGCCGGCAAGGCCGGCGCCTTCATCACCGGCCAGACCCTGATCGCCGACGGGGGCACGACGATCGGGGGGTGAGGGGCGGCGGCTGATGTGGCAGTCTCCTCGCCAATGATCGGGAGGAATCAATGAAGCTTGTCGCGCGCATCTCTCTTGGCCTGCTCGGCGTCCTGCTGGCGGCGCCGGCCTGGGCGCAGGCCTATCCCACCAAGCCGATCCGCATCGTGGCGCCGTTCCCGCCGGGCGGCGTCGCCGACCTGCTGGCCCGCGGCCTGCAGGCCGACCTGCAGGCGGCGCTGGGCCAGCAGATCATCATCGACAACAAGCCCGGCGCCGGCGGCAATCTCGGCGCCGAGATCGTCGCCAAAGCCGAGCCCGACGGCTACACGCTGCTGCTCGCCTCGGCCGGCATCCTGACCATCAACGAGTTCCTCTACGCCAAGATGCCGTTCGACCCGGCCAAGGCGTTCGCGCCCATCACCGTCGTGGGCGACATGCCGAACATCGTCGTGGTGCATCCCAAGACCGGCGTGACGACGCTGAAAGGACTGATCGACAAGGCCAAGGCGGAGCCGGGCAAGCTGAACTTCGGCTCGGCCGGCAACGGCACGACGACCCATCTCGCCATGGAGCTGCTGCAGACCGCGGCGGGCATCAAGCTCGCACACGTGCCTTACAAGGGGGCAGCACCGGCGGTGCAGGACCTGGTGGCGGGCCAGATCGACGGGCTGGTCGACAATCCGCCGCTGGTCCTCGGCCACATCAGGAGCGGCGCAATCCGCGCCTTGGCGCTCGCCTCGGCGCAGCGCATGTCGATCCTGCCCGACGTGCCGACGGCGGCCGAGGCCGGCCTGCCGGGCTTCGAGGCGTCGTCGTGGTTCGCGCTGATCGCGCCGGCGGGAACGCCCAAGGAGGTGCTGGCCAGGCTCAACACCGTGACGGTCAAGATCCTGCGCGATCCCAAGATGGTCGAGACCTTCGCCGGCCGCGGCGTGCGGCTGGTCGGCAATTCCATCGAGGACTTCACGGCGTTCATCCCCAAGGAGCGCGCCCGCTGGGGCGCGATCGTGAAGGCGTCGGGCGTGAAGCTGGAATGAGCCTCTACCAGGTCCAGAAGCTGATCTATCAGCTCAACCGCGATCCGCGGACGCGCGAGCGCTACGCGGCCGAGCGCGACGCGGTGCTGGCGGAGTACGAACTGACGGACGAAGAGAAACGGGCACTGGTCGAGCCCGACATCGGCCTGCTCTACGTGCTGGGCGTGAATGGCCAGCTCCTGATGCACTTCGCCGCCCTGCACAAGATCGAGTGGCCGGACTATCTCGAGCGCATGCGCCAGGGGCTGAAGCAGCATGGCCGGGTGCGCGAGGGCGTCTATGCCTCGACTGGCTACGAGGGCGTCGAGGCGCACGACGCGCGATTGAAGAGCGAACGGGAGACACGCTGATGCCCCTGGTCTATTGCGGCGCCTGCAGCCATGCCCCCGGCATCACCGCCCGCGCCGAGCGTGCTGACACCCAGACGCGCCAGGCCGTGCACAAGGCGCTGTTCAAGATGGGCGACGACATCCGCGCCACCAGGCCCGACGCGCTGATCGTGGTGGCGGCCGAACACTTCGCCAATTTCTTCATGAACAACATGCCGGCCTTTGCCATCGGCATGGCCGATTCCTACGAGGGCCCGATCGAGGACGAGGCGTTTCTCAAGATCAAGCGCACCACGGCGCCGGGCAACAAGATGCTGTCGAGGAAGCTGATCGAAGGCGTGATGCAGACGGTCGACGTGGCCTATGCCGAGGAATGGAAGTTCGACCACGGCATATCGGTGCCGCTCAATTTCCTGACGCCCGGCTACGACCTGCCGATCGTGCCGGCCAACATCAACTGCCAGGGCCCGCCACTCACGCCGCTCAAGCGCGCCTGGGCGTTCGGCGAGGCGCTGCGCCGTGCAGCCGACTCGGTGCCCGAGCGCGTGGCGCTGGTCGCGACCGGCGGCATCTCGCATTGGCCGGCGACGCCCGATTCAGGAAAGATCAACGAGAAGTGGGACCAGGAATTCCTGCGGCGGTGGGCCGCCAACGACCGCGAGGCGCTGCTGTCCTACAGCGACGCCGAGATCTATCGCGAGGGCGGCCAGGGCGGTTTCGAGATCAGGACGTTCATCGCGGCCGCCGCGGCCGCACAAGGTGCCAAGGGCGCGATCGAGTTCTGCGAGCCGATCCCGATCTTCGCCGTGAGCTGCACGATTGCGCGGATGGCGGTGGCGGCCTGACCCCCTCCGCCCTCATATGATGAGGGCACCTCCCCCGAAGACGGGGGAGGCAAGTCTTTTCCTTCCCCCGTCTGCGGGGGAAGGTGGCGCGTAGCGCCGGAAGGGGGAGAGCGCGATTAGCCCTTCTTCCTGAACGTCACCACCAGCACGTCGCGATAGTCGGGCTGCGCCGGGTTTTCCGGTTCGACCGGCGTCACGCCGTGGAAACAGCGTGCATCGTCGACCAGCGCCGCATCCAGCGGATCGGTGAGCGTGAAGCTGCCGAGAGTGCGCTTGTCGAGGTCGTGGATGGTCGTGGTGCCGCTCCTGATGTTGCGGCGGTCGACCAGCAGCACCAGCACATAGTCGACGCCGTCGCGATGCAGGCCCTCGGGCGTCGGCTTGCCCTGTTCGCCCTGCCGGGCCTCGATGCGGAACTGGTGGGCCTCGATGTGCCAGGCGTCCGTCTCAGGTGCCAGGCGGCCGAACAGCGAGCGGCAATAGTCCAGGATGGTCTGCAGGCTGGCGCCGTCGCTGATCTCGGGCTTGATCGGCTCGAACCAGCGCTCGATGCCGCCGTTCAGCGTGTTGTAGTCGAGGCCCTGGTAATGCGGTTGGTGGGGCCCACGGACGACTGCGCCCCGGCGCCCCGCGGCATAGACCGCGAAGCGGCGGCGGCGGTAGCGGCCGCCGTCGGCCATGTAGGTGTCGGTGTGCAGATCGTTCCAGCTTGCGGCAAACTCCGGCCAGTCGGCCAGCGTGCCGAAGCGGCCCAGCGCCGTGCGCATGTCCGAGGCTTCGACGAAGGCATATCCCGCGCGGGCAATCGCGTTGCGGATGCCCGTGGCGTTCTGCAGGCCGGTTCCGATCTCGCTCATGGACGAAGCCTATCATTTGCGCAGCCGGCCGCCACATGAGCTAAAGTCGGATCCGACCCGGAGAAAACCAATGCCATTCGCCAAGACCGACGACGGAGTGAAGCTCCATTACGAGGAAACCGGCAGCGGCTCGCCGGTCGTGTTCGTGCACGAATTCGCCGCCGACCACCGCTCGTGGGAAATGCAGATGCGCCATTTCGGCCAGCGCTACCGCTGCGTCACCTTCGGTGCGCGCGGCTATCCGCCGTCGGATGTGCCGGAAAGGCCGGCGAGCTATTCGCAGAGCCGCGCCACCGACGACATCCTGGCGGTGATGACGCACCTCAAGATCGACAAGGCGCACATCGTGGGCCTGTCGATGGGCGGCTTCGCGACGCTGCACTTCGGCCTGCGCCATCCCGGACACGCGTTGTCTCTGGTCGTGGCCGGCGTCGGCTACGGCGCGGAGAAGGACCAGCAGGCGAGGTTCCGCTCCGAGGTCGAGGTGGTGGCGAAGTCGCTGCTGGGTGAGGGCATGACTGCCTTCGCCGAGAAATATGCCTATGGGCCGACGCGCGTGCAGTTCGAGAACAAGGACCCGCGCGGCTTTGCCCAGTTCAAGAAGGAACTCGGCGAGCATTCCGCGCTCGGCTCGGCCAACACGCAGATCGGCGTGCAGGGCCAGCGTCCGTCGATCTACGACCTGGTTGAGGGCATGCGGGCAATGATCGTGCCGACGCTGATCCTGACCGGCGACGAGGATTGGCCGTGCCTCGCGCCCTCGGTGCTGATGAAGCGCGAGATCCCGTCGGCGGCGCTGGCGGTGATGCCCAACTGTGGCCACACCATCAATCTCGAGGATCCCGACATGTTCAACCGCATCGTCGGTGACTTCATCGTTCAGGTCGAAGCCGGCCGCTGGCCCAAGCGCGACCCGCGCGCCACGAGCAGCTCGATCACGGGGATGAAGAGCTAGCCGGACTCGTAGAGCGCTTTTCGCCTTGACATTTGATGTTAAATCCGCAATATTCTCTGCGGGGACCCGGCTCGAATCCGAAAGCGCTGCGCCTCGGGAGACGCCGCCACTAGATGTTGCGATCGGGAGAGCAGCTGCTGTTTTTTCGTGTTTGTTTAACAGCAGGCCTATGCCGTCAGGCCACCGTCACAAACGAATTCCGAACCGGTCGAGAAGGTCGATTCGTCCGACAGCAGGAAGAGAATCATGTTGGCGACTTCGTCGGCGCGACCGAGTCGACCGATCGGGTGCAGCTCCTCGAGATATTGCCGGCCGGTCATGTTGTCGATCGGCTGGGCAAGGCGCGGCGCGATCATCGGCGTGTCGATATAGCCGGGATGCACTGAGTTGCAGCGGATGTTGTACTTCATCTGAGCACAATGCAGCGCCACGTTCTTGGTCAAGGTCCGCACCGCGCCCTTGCTGGCGCAATAGGCCATGGCGTAGGCGGCCCCGCGCAGCCCGAGCACCGAGGAGATGTTGACGATCGAGCCGCCGCCACTCGTTCCGCTCGTGTGCGCTTTCATCGCCGCGATGCCCGCCTTGCAGCCGAGGAAGGTGCCCAGCGAGTTGATGTCGTTGACCCGGCGGTATTCCTCGAGCGTGCAGCTTTCGATGTCGTTGCGCACGCCGACGCCCGCGGCGTTCAACAACCCATGCAGGCCGCCGAACCTCGCCACCGTGTCGGCGACGGCCTTTTGCCAAGCCGCCTCGTCGGTGACGTCGAGCGGCACGAAATGCGCCGCCGGGCCGAGCTCCGCCGCCAGCGCGCGGCCCTTGGCCTCGTCGCGGTCGCCGAGAACGGCCTTGCCGCCCTCGCGCACGACCAGTCGGGCGGTGGCGGCGCCGATGCCCGACGCGCCGCCGCTCAGCAGCACGACCTTGTTCTCAAGGCGCGGCAAAGAGCGTCCTCCTCATCAGACCGGAGGTCAGCCCGCCGTCGGCCACGATCTCGGCGCCGGTGACGAAGCTCGACCGATCCGAGGCCAGCCACAGCACGACCTCGCCGAGATCGTCCGGCTCGCCCATGCGGCCGATCGGATGGCGGGAGCCAATGAAGGCCTTGCCCTGTTCGTGGCCAACCGCCTGCCACAGCGGATTGAAGATCGCCGTGTCGACGCCGCCGGGATGCACTGAGTTGCAGCGGATGCCGTATTTCTTCTCCGCGCAGTAGAGCGCCACGCTCTTGCTCAAGAGCCGAACCGCGCCCTTGCTGGCGGTATAGGCGGTAGGTCCCGCCGAGCCGATGAGCCCCGCAACCGAGGAGATGTTGACGATCGAGCCCTTGGAGGAAGGCTTGTTCGAGCTCGTCTTTTTCATGCCCTCGATGGCGTACTTGCAGCCCAGGAACACGCCCTCGGAATTGATCGCCTGCACGCGCCGCCAGTTCTCGACGGTCGTGGTCTCGACCGTACCCGAACCGCCCGACACGCCGGCATTGTTCACCATGATGTCGAGCCGGCCCTCGTGCGCCAGCACATCGGCCAGCAGCGCCTTCCACGAGTCCTCGGAGGCGACGTCGTGCTTGATGAACCGGCCGGCGCCGTCCCGGGCTTCCTGCAGGTCGGCCGCGATCACCAGCGCGCCGGCCCTGGCCAGCAGCTTGGCCGCGGCTGCGCCGATGCCCGACGCGCCGCCGGTGACGATCGCCACTTGTCCGGAAAGTTCGCTCATCGACGGCTATTGGCCAAAGAAAAACCCCTCCGGCCCTTTTGGACCGGAGGGGCTTGGTGGCGCAAGCTAGAAGCCGAGCGGCTGAGTGACTCGCGTCCAGCGGCCGCCCTTCACCTCGGCCAGGAACGACGAGCTGGCGCCTTGGCGGATCTTCGGGCCGAAGGTGATCGGTGAACCGTTGAAGATGTCCTGGTAGCCCTTGATCGCCTCGAGGCCGGTCACGAGGCTGTCGGTCGTGAGGTTGGGGCCGGCGTTCTTGACGCCGGTCAGGGCGAGGTCGGCGCCGACGTAGCCGTAGACCGCACCGATGTTGGGTTCGATGTTGTACTTCTTCTTGTAGGCCTCGACGAAGGCCTTGATCTTGGGTGAGGCGCTGTCGGCGTAGGGCATTTCCGTGAGTCCCATGGCGTAGAAGCCCTCCATGCCCGGCGCCTTGCCGACGACCAGGTCGTAGGATGCAGCCGAGCCAACGAACTCGACGTTGCCCCAACCCATCTTGCGCGCCGTCACGTAGGGCACGATCGTATCGCGGACGATAGTGCCCATGGCGATCAGGTCGCAGCCCGCCGCCTTGAGCTTGGTGAGCGAAGCAGTGAAGTCCTGATCGGTCGGCTTGTTGCCCGCCGCCTCGACCAGCTTGACGCCCAGCTTCTTGGTCTGGATTTCCGCGCCGACCAGGATTTCCTTGCCGAAATCGGTGTCCTGATACATCACGCAGACGTTCTTTTTGCCTTGGGTCTTGACGAAGTAGTCGATGGCCGAGCGGATCTGGTCGACGTACGAGGCCGCGTTGTAGAACTTGAGCCGCTCGAACGGTTCGTACATCGAGCGCGCCGCCGACAGCGGGAACAGGTTCGCCACACCGGCGGCGAACTGGTCCTTGAAGCAGGCGTTGTTCATCGGCGTGCCGAGCGGGCCCACGAAGGCGAGCACGTTGTCGCGGTTGATCAGCTTGTTGCAGGCCTGCACCGCCTTCGGCACCTGGTAGCCCTGGTCCTCGACGATGACGCGCATCTTGCGGCCGTTGATGCCGCCGGCTTCGTTGGCCTCGTCGAAGCGCATCTTCACGGCGTTCGATGAAGACACTCCGTAAGTCGCAGCCACACCGGAAAGATCGGTGGGCATGCCGAATATGACCTCGTCCTTGGTGACGCCTCGCTGTTGTGCGGATGCCGCGCCGGCGATTGCCAGCGACGCGACGGCCGCTCCGATCAATACCCTATGAAGCATTATGGCCTCCCTCTTTTTGACGTTCCTCCACGACACAGTATAGCCCGGCGTCAAAGGTCACGCACCTAGGCCGCTTCGCCATACATGCTCTCGATCATTGCCTTGTATTTGTCGTTCACGAACTTGCGCTTGAGCTTCAGCGTCGGCGTGACCTCGTCGTCCTCGGCCGTAAGCTGCTGCTCGATCATGCGGAATTTCTTGATCGTCTCGACCCGGGCAAAGTTCTGGTTGACCCGCTCGATCTCCGCCCAGATCAGGTCGCGCACCTCGGCGGTGCGGCACAGCGAGGCGAAGTCCGTGAACGGCACGTTGTGGTCTTGGGCGTGCTTGGCCACGTTGTCGTAGTCGATCATGATCAGGCAGCTCAGGAACTTGCGGCGGTCGCCGATCACCACGGCGTCGGAGATGTAGGGCGAGAACTTGAGCTGGTTCTCGATCTCCGACGGCGTGATGTTCTTGCCGCCGGCGGTGATGATGATGTCCTTCATGCGGTCGGTGATCTTGACGTAGCCTTCGTTGTCGACGAAGCCGACGTCGCCGGTATGGAGCCAGCCGTCGCGCAGGGTCTCGGCCGTCTTGTCCGGCTGGTTCAGGTATCCCATGAAGACATGCGGCCCCTTGAGCAGGATCTCGCCGTCGGCCGAGATCTTGAGCTCGGTGCGCGGCGCCGCGACGCCGACGGTGCCGAGCTTGATACGGTCGGGCATGCCGGTCGCCGCGCCGCAATTCTCGGTCTGGCCGTAGAGCTCGCGCATGTCGATACCGAGCGCGCGGTACCATTTGATCAGGTCGGGGGCGATCGGCGCGGCGCCGGTGCCGGCGTACTTCACGCGATGCATGCCGATGGCGCGCTTGATGTTGTCGAGCACGAGAAAGTCGGCGATGCGGTAGAGCAGCATCAGCCCGGCCGACGGCGTCTGGCCCTGCAGCTTCTGCTCGGAGACTTTCAGGCCGATGCCGAGCGCCCAGCCGTAGGCCGTGCGGCCGATCCAGGTCGCCTCCTTCATGCGGATCGCGATGCTCGAGTAGAAGCGCTCCCAGATCCGCGGCACGGCGAAGAAGCTGGTCGGTGCCACTTCGCGGACGTTTTCCGGCACGGTCTCGATGCTTTCGGCGAAGTTGGCGACGGCACCGGAGCGCAGCGGCAGGAATGACGTGAAGGTGCGTTCGGCGATGTGACAGAGCGGCAGGAATGCCAGCTGCTCGTCGTTCTGCGCCATGGGGATGAACGCGTCGGCGTTGGAAATCTGGAAGATCACGTTGCGATGGGAAAGCATCGCCCCCTTGGCGGGGCCGGTGGTGCCGGACGTGTAGACCAGGAGACCAAGCTCCTCGGGCCGAGATGCCGCGACGAGTTCGTCCCAGTGGCCGGGATGCTGGGCGTCGTAAGCGCGCCCCAGCTCAAGCAGGTTGTCGAACGGCATGATCTGGGGGTCGTTGAAGTCCGTCAGTCCTTCCATGTCGAAGATGAAGACCTTGGCGACCGACGGGCAGCGCTCGCGCACTTCGAGGAACTTGTCGAGCTGCTCGTCATTCTCGACGAACAGGAAGCGCGAGCGGCTGTCGTTCAGGATGTAGTCGACCTGCTTGGCCGAATCGGTGGCGTAGATGCCGTTGGAGACGCCACCGGCGCCCATCGTGCCCATGTCGGCGTAGAGCCACTTGGGAACCGTCTCGGCCAGGATCGACACGACGTCTCCGCGCTTGAGCCCAAGGGACACCAGGCCCATGCCGGCCCGCTTGGCGCGCTCGCCGTAGTCGCGCCACGAGGTGGCGTGCCAGATGCCGAGGTGCTTCTCGCGAAAGGCCGTGCGGCCGTCGCGCGCCTTGACCTGATGCCAGAACAGCTTGGAAATCGTGTCGCAACCCTCGATCTCGATCTTCATGCCCAACGACCTCCTTCCATGGCGCCCTAGCGCCAGGTCTTGCGCTTCTTCCAGCGGCGCTGCCCGCGCGCGCCCTCTTCCTTGATGCCGAGGTAGAACTCCTTGATGTCTTCCTTCTGCAGAAGACGTGCGCAGGTGTCGGCCATCACGATGCGCCCGACTTCGAGCACATAGCCGAACTCCGCGGTCTGCAGCGCCATATTGGCGTTCTGCTCGACCAGCAGGATGGTGACGCCGCGCTCGCGGTTGATGCGCAGGATGATGTCGAAGATTTCCTTCACCAGCTTGGGCGACAGCCCGAGCGACGGCTCGTCGAGCAGCATGAGCCGGGGCTTCGACATCAATGCGCGGCTGATCGCCAGCATCTGCTGCTCGCCGCCCGACAGCGAGCCGGCGCGCTGGTCGGCACGCTCCTTCAGCACCGGGAAATAGCCGAACACCGTCTCGAGATCCTGGGCGACGCCGTCGGCGTCCTTGCGCGTGTAGGCACCCATGCGCAGGTTCTCGCGCACGCTGAGGAACGGGAAGACCTCGCGGCCCTCCGGCACGTGGCTGATGCCGAGCCGCATCACCTTGTCGGGGTCCATGCGCTGGATCTCGCGGCCCTCGAAGGTGACGGTTCCCTTCTGCGGGTCCATGACGCCGCACGCCGTCTTCAGCACCGTGGTCTTGCCCGCGCCGTTGGCGCCCAGGATGGTGACGATGCTGCCCTTGGGCACGTCGAACGAGACCCCCCGGATCGCCATGATCGGCCCGTAGTAGGTTTCGATGTTGCTGACCCTGAGAATGGGCTCGGACATGGTGCGGTCAGCCTCCGAGATAGGCGCGGATGACTTCGGGATGGGCCTGGACCTCGGGGACCGTACCCATCGCGAGCGGCCGGCCATAGTTCAGCGCCAGCACCCGGTCGCTGACCGCCGAGACCAGTTTCATGTCGTGCTCGACCATCAGCACGGTGATGCCGAGCAGGTTCTTGATGTCCTGGATCCAGAAGGCCATGTCGTCGGTCTCTTCGACATTAAGGCCGGACGACGGTTCGTCGAGCAGCAACAGCTTGGGATCGGTGCAGAGCGCGCGAGCCAGCTCCGTCACCTTGCGCACGCCGTAGGGCAGGTTGACGATGAAGCTGTCGCGATACTGCTGCAGGTCGAGGAAATCGATGACCTTCTCCACGGCCTCGCGGTGCTCAACCTCGAGGCGGCGCACCGAGGGCAAGAACATGAGTTCAGAGAAGAAGCTCGACTTCTTGTGGGCATGGCGCGCGAGCAGCAGGTTCTGCAGCAGGGTGGCGTGCTCGAACAGCTCGATGTTCTGAAAGGTGCGGGCAATGCCCAGCGCCGCAATGCGATGCGAAGGCACCTTGGTGATGTCGTTGTCCTCGAAGATCAGCCGGCCGTCGGTCGGATCGTAGAAGCGGCTGACCAGGTTGAAGATCGTCGTCTTGCCGGCGCCGTTGGGGCCGATCACGGTGAAGACCTCGCCCTTGGCGACCTTGAAACTCACACCGTCGACGGCGCGGATGCCGCCGAAGTTGATCGAGATATTGTCGGCTTCGAAGAAGGTCACCGCAGCCGCTCAGTCTTCATGTAGGTGCGCTGCCGCTTGAAGGTCGCCCGCTTGTACATCGGGAAGGTCGAAAAGAAGATCCTGAGCTTCACCCAGCGGCCGTACATGCCGAGCGGCTCGAGCAGGATCACGAGGACCAGGATCAGGCCGAAGATGCCGGCCTCGACGCCCGGCTTCTTGAGGAAGTTGCCGATTGCATCGCCCAGCCAGGCGAGCGGCGTTATGCCGGACGCCGTCGCGACGTCATGGAAACTGGCCGGAATCGAATCGCGCAGGATGGCGATCACCGGCGGCAGCAGCGCCACGAAGATCGCACCGAACACCGCGCCGTGCAGCGAGCCCAGGCCGCCGACGATGACCAGCAGCAGCAGCTGGATGGACAGCAGGATGGTGAAGATGTCGGGCGCGAGAAAGGCGATCTTGTGGGCAAACAGCACGCCCGCCAGCCCCATCAGTCCCGCCGAATAGGCGAAGGCCATGGATTTGTAGATCGCGAGGTTCACGCCCATCGACTGGGCGGCGATCTCGCTGTCGCGGATGGCGATCCAGGCGCGGCCGGTCGGCGCGCGCAGCAGATTGCGCGTCAGCCACAGCGAGACCACCAGGAAGAACAGGCAGAGATAGTAGAAGGCGCGGTCGTCGGCGAACGAGACGCCGAAGATATTCGCCTTCTCGACGGCCATTCCCGAGAGGCCGTGCGTCACCGATTCCCAGCGGCTGAAGACCTCCTGGATGATCACCGAAAATGCCAATGTGGCGATGGCGAGATAGATGCCGGACATGCGCAGCGCCGGCAGCCCGACCACCAGGCCGCAGGCCGTGGTCAGGGAGATCGCCAGCGCGGCGGAGACCACCCAGGGCAGGCCTTGCTGGAGGAAATAGGCGTGCGCATAGGCGCCGATGCCGAGAAATGCTGCATGGCCCAGCGACACCAGCCCGGTGTAGCCGACCAGCACCATGAGCGAGACGCCGGTGATGGCGTAGATGAAGACCCAGGTGGTCTCGCCGACATAGTAGACGGGCAGCACCGCCGGCAGCACCAGCACCGCCGCGGCAAGCAGCAGGTACCACGACGCGTCGATGCGATCGCGAAACAGCCGTGTGTCCTGCTCGTAGGATGTCTTGAACACGAAACGCATACTGTGTCCCTACACCTTCTTCCGCCCGGGCGTTCCGAACAGGCCCTGCGGCCGTACCGCCAGCATGATCAGCAGCACGATGTAGGGTGCGGTGTCCTTGAAGCCGTCGGGCAGGGTGGCGCCGGCGTAAAGCTCGATCAGGCCGATCACGATGCCGCCGACCAGCGCGCCGGGAATCGAGCCGAAGCCGCCCAGCACCGCGGCGGCGAAGGCCTTCAGCGCGACCGCCAGCCCCATGTTGATGTCGATCAGGGTCACCGGCGCCAGCAGCACGCCCGCCGCCGTCGCCACGCCGGCCGAGATCGCCCAGATCATCGAGAAGATCGCCTTGACCGGGATGCCCATGTAGTAGGCGGCGAGCTGGTTCTGCGAGGTCGCCTGCATGGCGACGCCGACACGCGTGTGATTGAAGAAGCCGTAGAGCACGGTGCACAGGATCAGCGTGCCGACGATGATCGAAATATACTGGTGGCTGAGCGTGACGCCGAAGACCTTGCTGACGCCGCCGAACGGCGTCGGCAGGGTGTAGATCTCCGAACCCCAGGTGACGCTGGCGAAGGTGCGGAAGATGGCGCCGAGGCCGATCGTCAGCATGACCACGGCGAACTGCGGCTGGCCGATCACCCGGCGCAGCAGGAAGCGGTCGAGCAGCGCGCCGAATGCGGCAATCGTCAGTATGGCGATGAGGAAGGCCAGCCAGTAGTCGAAGCCCCACCACACGACCGCCATGTAGCAGACGAACGCGCCCAACATGAGCAGGTCGCCCTGGGCAAAGTTGACCAGCTCGGTCGCCTTGTAGATCAGCACGAAACCGAGCGCGACCAAGCCGTAGATGCAGCCGACTGCGAGCCCGTTCAACGTCAGTTGAAGAAATATGTCCAGCTTCCAACCCCTGCCGGGCAGTCTCACGCCGCCTCGTATGGTTGCCAATATGGAGTGGTTGTACCGCCTGTCAACGCGCTATCCCGCGACGCGGAAAAGTGTGCGAACGTGGCGGTGAGGAGAAATTCACATGGTCGCCGTCGATCCTTCGAAATCCATCCTTCCCGACGCGCGTGCAGCGAGCCCGTTCTACAGCGAGGAGCACGAGGCCTTTCGACAGACGGTACGCCGCTTCGTCGATCGCGAGATCGCGCCCCATGTCGACCAGTGGGACGAGGCCGAGGAATTTCCCCGCGAACTGTACAAAAAAGCAGCAGCGGTCGGTCTGCTGCAGCTCGGTTTTCCGGAAGAGTATGGCGGCGTGCCGACCGACCCGTTCTTCGGCATCATCAAGTCCGAGGAGTTGGCGCGTCACGGCAGCGGTGGGATCAACGCCAGCCTCAACAGCCACACCATTGGCTCGCCGCCGATTGCGGCGCTCGGTCCGGAATGGATGAAGCGCAAGGTCCTGCCGGAGGTCCTGGCGGGCGACAAGATCAGCGCGCTTGCCATCACCGAGCCGTCCGGCGGTTCCGACGTCGCCAACCTCAAGACCACGGCACGGCGCGAGGGCGATCACTATATCGTCAACGGCTCCAAGATGTTCATCACTTCGGGCGTACGCGCCGACTACTTCACCGTCGCGGTGCGCACCGGAGGGCCGGGCGCCTCCGGCGTGTCGCTGCTGCTGATCGAGCGCGAACGCGAGGGCTTTGCGCGGACCAAGCTCAAGAAGATGGGCTGGTGGGCATCGGATACCGCGCAGCTCTTCTTCGACAATGTGAAGGTGCCGGTCGAGAATCTGATCGGCCAGGAGAACAAGGGCTTCATCGGCATCATGCTCAATTTCAACCAGGAACGGTTGGGCATGTCGGCCGGCGCCTACGGCTACGCCAAGCTCTGCCTCGACGAGGCGATCGCCTATGCCCGCGAGCGCCACACCTTCGGCAAGCCCTTGATCGCCAACCAGGTGGTGCGTCACCGGCTGGTCGACATGGCGATGCGCATAAACTCGTTGAAGTCGACGCTCGAGCTCTTGGCCTGGCGGATTGGCCAAGGCGAGAAGCCGGTGGCCGAGATCTGCATGTTGAAGAACCTCGCCACCTCGACGATGGAATTCTGCGCCAACGAGGCGATGCAGATCTTCGGCGGCGCCGGCTACCTGCGGGGCTCGAAGGTCGAGCGCATCTATCGCGAGACCAAGGTGATGTCGATCGGCGGCGGTTCGGTCGAGATCATGAAGGATCTCGCGGCGCGGCAGATGGGGCTGTAGAACAAGCCATGGCCATGCCACTCACCACGCCGGAGGAACGCGTCGCGCTCTTCCAGCAGCTGTTCTCCGACACCATCCCGCACAACAAGGCGTTGGGCTTGAAGGTGCTTGCGGTCGCACGCGGGCTTGCGTCCATGCAACTCGATTGGCGCCCCGAGTTGGTCGGCAATCCGGAAGCCGGCGTGCTGGCCGGCGGACCGCTGACAGCGATGCTCGATAGCTGCTGCGGCATGGCGGTGGCGACCATGCTCAAGGACCCCAAGCCCTTCGCCACGCTCGACCTCCGCATCGACTATGCCAAACCGGCCGTGCCCGGCCAGCCGGTGATCGCCGAGGCCGAGTGCTATCGCATCACGCGCTCCGTCGCCTTCACGCGGGCCATCGCCCACCAGGGCGATCCCAAGGATCCCGTGGCCGCCGCCGCCGGCACCTTCATGCTGGGCACCAAGGGCCAGGTCACACCCGGGCAGTCGATTGGCCAGAGGGCGGCGCGATGAGCGTTCCTCTGCTCAAGCGATTGGCCGAGGCGCGCAAGCATCGTGATGTCTCCCGACTTGCCGAGGCGATCCCCTACGCCAAATGGATGCGCATCGCGCCCGAGCAAAGCACCGGCGAGCTGCTGACACGCATGCGCTACCACGAGGATCTGATCGGCAACACCTTCCTGCCGGCGATCCATGGCGGCACCCTGGGCGCCATGCTGGAGATGACGGCGATTTTCCACCTGTTATGGGAGACCGAGACGGAGACGGTGCCCAAGATCGTCAATATCACCGTCGACTACCTGCGCTCGGCGCGGCCGATCGACGTGATCGCCGCGGCCAAGGTGACCAAGCAGGGCCGCCGCATGGTCAATGTCTTCGCCGAAGCCTGGCAGGACGACCGTTCCAGGCCGGTGGCCACCGCGTCAGCGCATTTCCTGGTGAAATCGGTCGACGAGCCGTCCGCGCTCTGAGGAGCGCGCCATATGTGCATGGGTGAATTGCGCGTCTTCGTAAGTGGACTTTCCCACTTCTTGCGATAAACAACGCCCGACATGGAATACGACTCCCTCAAGACCGCGCGCGACGACACGGTCCGCGACGGCGCGTCGTTCGAAGCCTATCGCGTTCCGGGCGATCTCATCGACTCGCATCATGCCAACATTGTGGCCTATGCCAGGCATGTGGCCGGCGAGGGCAGCGACCGCGACAAGGCGCTCAGGCTCTACTACGCCGTGCGCGACGATCTACGCTACGACCCCTACAACACGCCGATGAAGCGCGAGGCCTATCGCGCCAGCACGACCTTGGCGACGGGCCATGGCTATTGCGTCAACAAGGCCGGTGTGATGGCCGCGGTCTGCCGCGCTGTCGGGATTGCGGCCCGCGTCGGCTACGCCGACGTGCGCAACCACATGACGACCCGACGCCTGTCCGAGCTGATGGGCAGCGACATGTTCTACTACCACGGCTACACCGAGGTTTGGCTCGACGATCGCTGGATCAAGGCGACGCCGGCCTTCAATCGCCAGCTGACCGAGCGCTTTGGTCTCAAGCCGCTCGAATGGGATGCCGTGGCCGATTCGATCTATCATCCCTTCGACCTGGGCGGCCGGCGCCACATGGAATATCTCGCCTATCGCGGCGTCTTCGCCGATATTCCGTTCGACGAGATTCGCGGCGCGTTCCGCCACTACTATCCGCGCATGACACGTCAACAAGAGGAGATGCCGCTGGGCGGCGACTTCGGCGCCGAAGGGGCCGTAGAAGCATCCGGCAAGCGGGCATCCTGAACCGAGAGAGGGAGAGAGACATGGCGAACATGCTGAAGGACAAGGTCGTGCTGGTGACCGGCGCGGGCGGCGGCATCGGCCGCGAAATGGCGCTGCTGGCGGCCAAGGAAGGCGCCAAGGTCGTGGTCAACGATCTCGGCGGTGCGGTCGACGGCGAGGGTTCCGGCAGTGCGACGCCCGCCCAGAAGGTCTGCGACGAAATCGCCAAGGCGGGCGGCAAGGCGGTTCCCAATGCCGACAGCGTCACCGACCCGGCCGGCGCCGAGCGCATGGTCAAGACCGCGGTCGAGAATTTCGGGCGGATTGACGGCATCATCAACAACGCCGGCATCCTGCGCGACCGCATCTTTCACCGCATGAGCCACGTCGACTGGAAGATGGTGATCGACGTGCATCTCAACGGCGCCTTCAACGTCAGCCGCGCTGCCGCCAATTATTTCAAGGAGCAGAAGTCGGGCGCCTTCGTGCACTTCACCTCGACCTCGGGTCTGGTCGGCAATTTCGGCCAGGCCAACTATTCCGCTGCCAAGATGGGCATCGTCGGCCTGTCGCGCTCGATCGCGCTCGACATGGCGGCGTTCAACGTGCGCTCCAACTGCATCTCGCCCTTCGCCTGGACGCGCATGATCGGCACCATTCCCGCCGACACCGACGCGCAGAAGGCGCGGCTGGAACGCTCCAAGAAGATGACGCCGGCCAAGATCGCGCCCATGGCGGTATTTCTGCTGAGCGATGCCGCCAGCGCCGCCGGCGTCACTTCGCAGATCTTCGGCGTGCGCATGAACGAGATCATGCTGTTCAACGCCAACCGGCCGATACGCTCGGTGCACAACTCCGAGGGCTGGACGCTCGAGACCATCGCCGATCAGGCGATACCGTCGATGAAGAACTACTTCACCGACATGAAGCGTTCGCCCGAATACTTCACCTGGGATCCCGTCTGATGGCGGTCGAAAAGGGCAAGAACGAACCGAAGATCGATGCCGACGAGGTTTTAGGCGGCATCGTCGAATGGGTGAGCATCGAAAGCCCGAGCCACGACGCCAAGGCCGTGAACGTCGTGGTCGACAAGGTCGAGGGCCAGTTCCGCGACCTCGGGCTGAGGACCGAGCGCACGCCGGGTGTCGATGGTTTCGGCGACATCCTCGAATGCAAGACGCCTCCGGACTGGAGCCACGGTGGGGGCAAGGGCATCCTGGTGCTGGCCCATCTCGACACCGTGCATCCCATCGGCATGATCGAAAAGGATCTGAAGATCCGCCGCGAGGGCGACAGCATTTTCGGGCCGGGCATCTATGACATGAAGGCCGGCGGTTACATCGCCCACTACGCGCTGCGTCACCTGATCCGCCAGGGCAAGAAGACCAAGCTGCCGGTCACCTTCCTGTTCATCCCCGAGGAAGAGGTCGGTAGCCCGACTTCGCGCGCCAAGATCGAGGAGGCCGCGCGCGGACACAAATACGCGTTGGTGATGGAGCCCGGTCGCGACGGCGATCGGGTCGTCACCTCGCGCAAGGGTGTCGGTCGCTTCACGCTCGCGGTAAAGGGCGCCGCCAGCCATGCCGGTGTCCGCCATCAGGACGGCCGCAGCGCCATCCACGAGATGGCCAGGCAAATCCTGCGTATCGAAGCCAAGACCGACTATGCGCGCGGCATCACCTGCAATGTCGGCCAGATCCAGGGCGGCACCGGCGTGAACGTTGTGCCGGCGGAATGCAAGATCGAGGTCGATCTGCGCGTGCCGAGCCCCGAGCTCGCCGAGGAGATGACGCACTGGTTCCTGGGACTCGAGCCGATCGGCCACGAAGTCGAACTTGCGGTCAGCGGCGGCATGAACCGCCCGCCGTATACGAAGGATGCGGGCATCACCGCTCTCTTTGCCAAGGCGCAGGCGATCTATCGCGAGATCGGCAAGGAGCTCCTGGACGTGCCGCTGACCGGTGGCGGCAGCGACGGCAACTTCACGGCGGCACTCGGCATCCCGACGCTCGATGGCCTGGGCGCCGACGGCAAGGGCGCCCATGCCGCCTACGAGCAGATCTATTATTCGTCGCTCGTGCCGCGCACCTATCTCTGCGCGCGGCTGCTTGAGACGCTCGACTGATGGCCACGCTCTACCACGTGCCCACCTCACGCTCGTTGCGCGTGCTGTGGACGATGGAGGAGATCGACGCCACGGTCGAGGTGAAGTCGCTGGGGGTTAGGCCGCGACTGCACGAGCCTGAGTATCTTTCGATCAATCCGGCGGGCACGCTCCCCGCCTTGATCGATGGCGACCGCAGGATCTACGAATCACTGGCGATCTGCGAATATCTCGCGGCCCGGCACGGCTCCGACCTGCTCGTGGCGCCGGCCGAACCGGAGCGGCCGGAGTTCGTGCAATGGATGCTCTACGGCGAGGCGACGCTGCAGGCGCCACTCTCGGCGATGGCGCGGGTCGGCCGCATCCGCAACAAGACGCCGGAGATGCAGGCCGGCATCGATGCCGTGGTGGCCGACTCGCGCCACTCGCTTTCGATGCGGCTGAAGCTGCTTGAACAGCGGCTGGAAGGTCGCGATTTCCTGGCGGCGGGACGGATGACGTTGGCCGACATCTCGGTCGGCTATCCGCTATTCAACCTGGGCAAGCGGGACTTCGATGGGCTGCTGGGCCCGCGCGCCCTTGCCTATCGTGCGCGGCTGGTGGCGCGGCCTGCGTTCGAGCGGGCGGCCGCGACCCCCTAGCTAGAGCTCGGCCGCCACGGCGCGCGCGGCGTCCTGCATGTCGTGCGCCAGCGCCACCGAGGTCGCGCGGTCGAGCTGGCTCGAGATGCCGACCGCGGCTATCGATTGTGCGATCGTGCCCGCTGCGTCCAGCACCGGGACCGCAACGACCGTGACGCCAGCGATATAGTTGCCGCGGTCGATGCTAAAACCTTGGCGGCGTACCGTGTCGACTTCCTTGCACCAGGTCTCGTAGCTTGGTGCATTGTGCCAACGCAATGAGCGGAAGCGCTTGTCGATCTCGGCCGGCGGCTGGCCCGTGAAGGCCGCCACGCAGCGGCCGGTGGCGCTGATCAGCGCCGGAAAGCGGCTGCCGATATCGACATGCAGGCGAACCGGCGCCTGGGTCTGTGACAGCGCCACCACGATCATGTGTTCGAGGTTGGGCAGCTCGACGCCGATCGCGGTGACGGGGTAGCGCCGCGACAGCTCGTCGATCTTGGGCTGCACGAGCGTGGGGAAATCGCTGCTGTCGAGCGCCGTGCGCGCCAACGACAGCGTGCCCATGCCGAGGCTGTACTGCTTGGCGGCATCGACCTCGACCAGCTCCTCAGACACCAGCACGCGCAGGATATGCAGGCTGGTGCTGGGCACCAGGCCCAGCGCCCGGGAGATCGCCTTGACGCCCATCGGCGCTTTGGCTCGGCCGAGCAGGCGAAGGATGGCGACGGCGCGGGTGACGGCGGGAACGGCACGAAGGGTCATTATTGTATATATACAACTATAGAATCTTCTGTACAACCCACTCCGACTGGTCGAACGTCGCCCGCCATGACGAGGCTCACGGCCTACACGAGCTATGCCGACGCCCAGGCGCATTTTTCCGCTGCCAGGCTCTGGGAACTGTTCGATGGCAATCGCGAGGGCCTGAACATCGCGCATGAGTGCATCGACCGGCACGTCGAGGGCGACAAGATCGCCGTCATTGTCGTACGCGCGGATGGCAGTGACGAAATCCTGAGCTATCGCCAGATCTCCGAAGAATCAGCGCGCTTCGCCCACTGGCTGGTGGCACAGGGTGTCGCGCCGGGCGACAGGGTCGCCATCATGCTCGAGCCGTCGCGGGCGTTTTACGCCGCGGTGTTCGGCACCATGAAGGCGGGCGCGATTGCCGTCCCGCTGTTCACGCTGTTCGGTCCCGACGGTATGAAGCTGCGCATCGATGACTGCACGCCCAAGCTCCTGATCAACAACGCCGATTTTCTGGCCGAGCTCGGGCCATTCCCGCCGAGCTTTACGCCTGACACCAAGGCCGACCAACTCGCGATCTTCCAGTACACGTCGGGCACGACCCGCGCGCTTCCCGAGGCGGTGAAGCATACGCACCGCGCCATCGTCACCCTGATGGTGGCGGCCTTGTACGGTACCGGCTTGCGGCCGGGCGATCGCTTCATCTGCCCGTCTTCGCCCGCTTGGGGACACGGACTGTGGCACGGTACCCTGGCGCCGCTGGCGCTCGGCCTGACCATCGGTGCCTACGCCGGCAAGTTCGACGCCGAACGGCTCCTGAGGGCGCTGCAGGATCACCGCTTCACCAACATCTCCGCGGCGGCCACGCACTACCGCATGATGCGAAACTCCGGCGCTGCGCCGCGCTACCGGTATTATCTCGACAAGACGTCGTTCACCGGCGAGCCGATCGACAGCGAGACGGCGTCGTTTGCCGAAGCGACCTTCCGGCAGCCGGTCTGCAGCATGTACGGCACCACCGAAATCGGTGTCGTCCTGGTGAGCTATCCGGGCGCCGAGGATTTCATCGTCAAGCCAGGCTCGCTCGGCAAGCCGATCCCCGGCGGCAAGGTCGAAGTCCATGACGCCGAGGGCAAGCCGTGCCCGCCCGGCGTAATGGGCGAGATGAAGGTGTGGCGGCGCGATCGCTGGGTCGCGACCAAGGATCTGGGCCGCACCGACGAGGACGGCTACTTCTTCCATGGCGGACGTGCAGACGACGTCATCATCTCGGCCGGCTGGACCATGAGCGCCATCGAGATCGAGGACGCTGTGCTCAAGCACCCAGACGTGCGCGAGGTGGGCGCCATAGGCGTGCCCGATCCTCTGCGCGGCCAGGTCGTGAAGGCCTTCGTGGTTGCAGGCCGCGCCGGCGACGAGCCGTTTGCGCGCGAGATCCAGGATCTGGTTCGCCAGCGGCTGAGCCAGCATGAGTATCCGCGGCTTGTCGAGTTCGTGGCCGAGCTACCCAAGACGCCGGCCGGCAAGGTCAACCGCAAGCTTCTTCGCACAAGGGAAAACATCCATGTCGACTAGGACGATCGAACGGTCATTTCCGAAGATCACCGAAGAGGGGCTCGACGCACTACGCGAGCGCATCGGCGCAAAGATCGGCGTGACAGCCGAGCCGTGGTGCTACGAGGCGACACGCGACAACATCCGCCACTACGCGCACGGCATCGGCGACGACAATCCGCTGTGGTGCGTTCCCGAGTATGCGTCGAAGACCAAATTCGGCGACGTGATCGCACTTCCGAGCTTTCTCTTCACCACCAGCCGCATCATCTCGGGCTATGTCGGCGGCCTGCCGGGCATCCATGCCATGTGGTCGGGCTCGGACTGGAACTGGCACAAGACGGTCAATCGTAACGACACGATCTCGACCGAGGCCTGGCTGAAGGATCTGGTCGTGCACAACACGAAGTTCGCCGGCCGCGCCGTGCAGCAGACCTATCACGTCGATTTCTTCAACCAGAAGGGCGAGCTGGTGGCCGACGCCGACAGCTGGTGCTTCCGCACCGAGCGCGACCACGCCCGCAAGCAGGGCACGAAGTACAAGGACGTGAAGGCAAAGCCGCCGCGCCGCTACACCGACAAGGAATTGGCTGATGCCTACAAGCTCTATGCCGAGGAGAAGATCCGCGGCGCCGACAAGCGCAACTGGCAGGACGTCAGGGAAGGCGAGGCGCTGCCGACCATGCTGAAGGGCCCGATGACGGTGACGGGCTTCATCGCCTACGCCCAGGGCTGGGGTGGTCTCTATATCCGCGCCAACAAGCTTGCCTGGAAGCTGGTCGACGCCCATCCCGGACTCGGCATCAAGAACCGCTTCGGCATTCCCGATTGCCCCGAGCGCGTGCACTGGGAGGAGGAGTTCGCCCACGAGGTCGGCGCCCCCGGCGCCTACGATTACGGTCCCGAGCGCGCCTCGTGGCTCACGCATCACCTCACCAACTGGATGGGCGACGATGGCGTGCTGCGCAACGCCACCTGCAAGATTCGTCGCCACAATCCGGCGGGCGACATCCTGTGGATCAAGGGCAAGGTGAAGCGCAAGTACGTCGAGAGCGGCCGACACCTGGTCGAGGTCGAGCAGGAGGCACGCAACCAGGACGACGAGCTGTCGGTGCTGGGTACCGGCATCGTCGAGCTGCCCAGCCGCGGCTGAGTTGTCCGGTTCAAGATGGAGGAAAACACGAAACTCAAGGCAATGGTTTATGCGGCAGCGCTGCTCACCGGCCTTTTCGGGCCTGCCGGCCTGGTCGCAGGCCTATCCCACCAAACCGATGCGGAGCGTCGTGCCGTACCAGGCGGGGCAGGGTACTGACGTCGCCGCGCGAAGGGCGACTGAGGCCGTCTCAACCTGGGACGATTTGGAACGATTTGGGCAATAAGCCAATCCGGCCGTCGGTTCGTCCTAGTAAGCCGCGGTGAACCGCTTGCGGATGTGCTTGGGCTTCTCGACTTCGTCCATGATGGCGACAGCAAAATCCTCGCGGCTGATTCGGCTCTCGCCCTTGGAGTCCTCGAGGAACTTGTCCAGGCCGAGACGGAACTTGCCGGTGCGCTTGCCGGCCGGGATCGCTGCGGCGGGCGAGATGGCGGTCCAGTCGAAATCCTTGATCTTGCGGATGGCGTCGAGCGCCAGCATGGCGGGCTTGGAGGTCGGCGGCTGCACGCCCTTGGCGGCCATGTGATCGAAATGGGTGCGGCCGTCCTTGCGGACCAGGCTGCCGGCACCGACGACGAACAGCGCGCGCTTCACGCCCGACTTCTTGATCGTGTCGATCACCCGGTCGACGTCGTTCTCGTTCCACTTCACCGACACCACGACGACATCGTGGCCCGACAGGACCTTCGACAGCACGGCAGGGTCGGTCGTGCTCGCGGCTTTGACCGTCATACCGGCGCGGGCGCTCAGTTTGCGCGGGTCGCGCGTGATCGCCGTGACGCTGTGCTTGCGGGCAAGCGCCTCGTCGAGGATGCGGCCGCCAATGTTGCCGGTGGCGCCAATAAGGACGATGTTGCTCACGCTCTTATTCTTATCATGAGTTCGCGGAGCGCCGCCACCGTTTCGGTTGGCGCCTCCTGCGGCACGTTATGGCCGACCCGAGGGATCAACCGTCGTTCGTAGGGGCCGCTGAAGAAGCGGTCGTGGCGCTTCGATCCCTCCGCCGGCCCGACGCCGTCGGCGTCACCGTGCAGATTGATGGTCGGCACCGATATTTTCGGTGTCCTCGCCAGTTCCGCCTCGATGCCTGCAAGCGCCGGATCGCCGGGAGCATAGCCATAGCGGTGCCGATAGGATTGGATCACGACCTCGACAAAATCGGGATTGTCGAAGGCGGCAGCACTTCGCTCGAAGGTCGCCTCGTCGAACTGCCACTCGGGCGACCACAGCTTCCACAGGAGCCGGCAGATGTCGCGGCGGTTCTCGGTGAGTCCGGTACGGCCGCGCTCGGTATGGAAGTAGTACTGATACCAGAAGCGATGCTCCTGCTCGGCCGGCGCTGGCTTGGCGAACGCCGCGATGTTCTGGATATTGTAGCTCGTGCAGCTGACCAAGCCGCTCACGCGCTCGGGCCAAAGCGCCGCCACGATGCAGGCTGCACGCCCACCCCAGTCGTAGCCCATGAGCATTGCCCGTCCGATCCTCAGCGCGTCCATGAACTGGAGCAGGTCGTGGCCCAGCGCCGCCTGCTCGCCCGAGCGCGGCGTCCCGGCCGACAGAAAGCGCGTCGGCCCGTAGCCGCGCAGGTAGGGCACCAGCACGCGACGCCCGTCGGCCGCAAGAGGCGGGGCGACCTCGTCGAAGGCGCGCGGATCGTAGGGAAAGCCGTGCAGCAGGATGATCGGGGCGCCGTCGGCCGGCCCGCGCTCCTCGTAGGCGATCTCCAGTACGTCGGTGCGCAACTGGTTGGATTTCATGCAGCGAGCCTAGCATGTCGCGTGCGTTGACAGCACAAGGGGCCGCGCTCACGCTTGTCGAAACGGAGGGAGCATGGCCCGGTACGATCGCGTGATCCGTGGCGGTATGATCGTCGATGGCAGCCGCCTGCCGCGTTTTCGCGGCGATATCGGCATAAGGGACGGCAGGATCGCCCGCATCGGCCAGATCGGGGCCGGCGAGGCCGACGAGATGATCGATGCCGGCGGTTTGATCGTGGCGCCGGGCTTCGTCGACCTGCACACGCATTACGACGCGCAGCTCTTCTGGGACCCCTACTGCACGCTGTCGAGCTGGCACGGCATCACCTCGGTGGTGATCGGCAATTGCGGCTTCGGCTTTGCCCCGGTGCGGCCGGCCGAACGCGAGCGCGCCATGCTGACCATGACCCGTGTCGAGGCCATTCCCATGGCGTCGATGAAGCAGGGCATGCCGTGGAACTGGGTGACCTTCCCCGAGTTCCTCGACAGCGTCGATCGCACGCCCAAGGCGGTGAACATCCTGCCCTACGTGCCGGTTTCGCCGCTGCTCATCTGGGTGATGGGCTTCGAGGCGGCCAAGGCCGGCAAGCTGCCGACGCCTGAGCAGCACGCGGAGTTGCGCCGGCTGCTGCACGAGGCGATGGATGCCGGCGCCTGCGGCTGGTCGGCCCAGCGCATGCTGCCCAGCGGTCCGGCATCGGTGCAGCGCGACCATGACGGCTCGCCAATGCCGACCGACGTGATGCACGACGACACCTGCCGCGAGTTCGCCCGCGTGCTGGCCGAGCGTAACGACGGCTTCGTGCAGATGCTGCTGGTCTCCGGTGACAACGCACGCGACCGCGCTTTCTACGAAGAGGTCGCCACGATCAGCGGCCGGCCGGTAATCATGAACGTCGTGCAGGCTTTCGACGATCGCCCCCACATCCATCGCCACGTGCTGGCCTGGCTGAAGAGCTGCCGCGAGCGCGGTATTCGCGTCGTGGGTCAGGGGCTGACGACCGACGCCGGCTTCACCTTCACCTTCGAGGAGTGGAACCTGTTCGACGACCAGCAGGTTTGGTGCGATGCCACGACCGGCACGCGCGCCGAGCGCAAGGCCAAGCTCGCCGATCCGGCACGCCGCGCCGCATTGCGCAAGAACCTGCCGGTCACCGCCACGGGACCGCTGCCGCAGATCGCCATCGTCGGACCCCAGCTCGAGAAGAACAAGAAGTGGCTCGACTACACGCTGGCCCATGCCAGCGAGAAGATGGGCAAGCATCCGGTCGATGTCATGCTCGACATGGCGGTCGAAGAGGATCTCAAGACCGAGTTCTTCGCGGCCCCGCCCAACGGCAAGATCGAGCATCTGAAAGAGTTGGTCGACGATCCCTACATTCTATTTGGCGTCTCCGACGGCGGCGCCCACACCAAGTTCCTGACTGCCGGACGCTATCCGACGGAGACGCTGTGCAAGGTGGTGCGCGAACACAAGATGCTCAGCCTCGAGGACGCACACTGGCGCCTGTCGGCGCTGCCGGCGCAGGTCGCGGGCTTCCGCGGCCGCGGGCAGCTCAAGGAGGGCGCGCCCGCCGATATCGTCGTCTACGACTTCGACGGTCTGCGCGTGCTTCCCGACGAGATTGCCCACGACCTGCCAGGCGGCGAATGGCGGCGCATCCAGCGCGCCGAAGGTTACAAGTATATCCTGGTCAACGGCGAGATAACGATGCGTGACGGCCGTCCGACCAACACCCACTCGGGACGCCTGCTGCGCCATGGTGGCGGCGATGTTGCCTAGGCCTGACGATTACCTGACCGCCGACCAGATCCGCGCCTTGGGCAGAAAATCCGACGCGGTGGGCGCCCTGCTGGTCCTCCATGCCTGGGCGTAGATTCTCGGCAGCATGGTCTTGTTCAGGTGGTGGCCCAACCCGTTCACTTTTTTGTTAGCGGTGATGGTGATCGGCACGCGCCAGCTCGGCCTGGCCATTCTGATGCACGACGCCGCGCATGGGCTGCTGTTCGCCAATCGCCGGCTGAACGACTGGGTGGCGACCTGGCTCTGCGCCTCTCCGGTGTTCACCAGCCTCGCGCTCTGTCGGCCGTACCATCTGACCCATCACCGCTTTACCCAGCAGGCCGAGGATCCCGACCTCGGCCTGTCGGCGCCGTTCCCGATCACGCGCCAGAGACTCTTGCGAAAGGTCGTCCGCGACCTCAGCGGCCAGACCGCCTTCCAGCGCCGTCGCGAGCAGTTTCGTCGCGTGGCGGCGCGCGAAGGGCTGATCATCAATGCCGTCCTCTGGGGCATGCTGGCAGCAGTGGGCTATTGGCGGTTCTACCCGGTTCTTTGGCTGGTGCTGCTGGCGACCTAGTACCAACTCGTCAGCCGCATCCGGAACATCGCCGAGCACGCCGTCGTTCCCGACAACGACGATCCTCTGCGCAATACGCGCACGACCCTCGCCAATCCCGTGGAGCGGCTGCTGATCGCGCCCTATTGGGTCAATTTCCATTTGGAGCACCATTTGTTCATGTTCGTGCCCTGCTGGCGGCTGGCCGCGGCGCACCGTGCTTTGCTGGCGGCCGGCCGGCGCGACCAGATGGAACCAAAGCCGGGTTATCGTGCGGTGCTGCGGGCGGCCACGTCGCGGCAGAAAGCTGCGGGCCGCAGACCAGATGCACGGGGCATGGCCCAGCACATCTGACCAGTGGCTCTGACCTGCAGTTGTTGTGGCAAGTTGGTGTCAATACGCGATAATATCGCCCCGCGAGACTTCGATTACGGGGAGAAGACACTATGATGAAGAAATTGTTGGCTGTCGTCGCTGTTGCGTTTCTTTTGGGCGCCTGCGAGACGTCGCCGCCGACGCCGCCGCCGCCGCCGCCAGTCCGCAATTTCCTGGTGTTCTTCGACTTCGACAAGTCGACACTGACGCCGCGGGCCTTGGACATCGTCAAAGAGGCGGCGACCGTCTTCAAGGCCGGCCAGAATTCTCGAGTGACCTGTACCGGCCATACCGACACGGCGGGTCCGGCGAACTACAACATGGCGCTGTCGCTGCGCCGCGCTAACTCCGTGAAGAACGCGCTGGTTCAGCAGGGTGTCCCGGCGACATCGATCGCGGTGATCGGCCGTGGTGAAGATGCGCTGCTGGTCGCCACCAAAGACGGCGTGCGCGAGCCGCAGAACCGTCGCGTCGAGATCGTGGTCCAGTAGAAGCCGCGCAAGCAACACAAAGAAAAGGCGGTCCGCAGGGACCGCCCTTTTTGTGGCGTGCCTCACCAACTCAGGGGTTGGTGCAGGGATGTATGTTCATTTCCGGGCCGAGATCGTAAGGCGGCGGCGCCATGGAAAGCGACGTCACCTTCGGATCTATCGCCCACTCCATCGCCCGCAGGCTGCGCGAGCAGAATTCCCGGTCCACTGGCGCGCGTTGCGCCATGCGGTTGGAAAACTCGGTGACCAGGACGTCGACATTGAAGCGCTTGCGGCCCGCCAGTTGCTGCAGGCTTCGGGTGTTTGCCGTTAACTCCGACCTGAACTTGTCGAGAAAGCTGGTGTAGATCGCTTCGAAGGCACGTCCTCCGCCGGCGGTCTGGCACTGCAACGTCGCGACACTCATCTCCATCTGAATCATGCGCACGCGGATGACCGTCAGGTCGGCGGCATTGTAGCAGATCGCCCGCAGGTTCGCCGGAGGCGTGCTCGGCGCCAGGGCCTGCTGGTAGTCGGCCGCCGGCGGCTTTTTGACAGGTGCCGCAGTCTTCGGCCCCCCGAGCGTACAAGCGCCGATCGCCAAGCCGCCCGCAATCAGCAGCGCCAGCCGCGTAAGCTTCTTCATCATCCGAGCACTCCCAACACATTGGCCGGAAAGGGCCAGCGGGTACAACAGTTAGAGCGACGTTTCAAACGCTAATAACGCGCGGGTGGGTGGCAATAGCCCAAAAATCGCGATTTCAATGCAGAGCCTTGGCCAGCGCCTTGTCGAAAATCTCCAATCCAAGGTCGATTTCCGCCTCCTCGATGGTGATCGGCGGCGCGATGCGAAAGATGCCGAAGCCGCCTCGGACGACGCTGGTCATCATGCCAAGTTCCAGGCATCCGCGCTGGACCCGCTGTGCCAGCTCGGGGTCGGGTGTCGTGGTCCGGCGGTCTTTCACCAGGTCGAGCCCGAGCAGGAGGCCACGGCCGCGCACGTCGCCGATGCAATCGTAGCGCTGCTGCAGGGACTGAAGCCCTTCCTTCAGGCGCCTGCCGAGACGGGCGGCGCGCTCGGTCATGCGATCGCGCAGAATGACTTCGATCACTTTTGCGCCAACTGCCGCCGGCAGCGGATCGGATGTGTGCGTCGTGTAGAAGAGAAAGTCTCGTTCGGCCGCGACCTCCTCGATTTCCGGCGTGGTCAGCATGGCGGCAAGCGGCAGGCCGGCACCCAGCGTCTTCGACAGCGTCAGGTACTGGGGCACGACGCCGTCGCGCTCGCAGGCGAACAGATGGCCGGTGCGACCGAGGCCAGTCTGCGCCTCGTCGAAGATAAGGTGCATGTCGCGGTCGCGGCATTTCGCGGCGAGCGCGGCCATGTAGCCTTCGGGCGGCTCGAGTACGCCGCCTGAGCTCAGGATCGGTTCGACGATGCAGGCAGCAAGGGCGCCACTCGACTGGCGGTCGACCAGCTCGAAGCCGAAGTCGAGCTCGCCCTGCCAATCATAGACGCCGCGGTCGTCGATGAAGCGCGAGCGATAGGTGTCGGGCGCCGGCAGGACGAATGCTCCCGGTTGCGGCGGGCCGTAGCCTTTGCGGCTCGAGGAATAGGTCGCCGATGCGGCGCCTCCGGTGACGCCGTGCCACGAGCGGCTCATGGCGACGATCTCGTGCCGGCCGGTCACCAGCTTGGCCATGCGCAACGCTGCTTCGTTCGATTCGCCGCCAGTCGAGACCAGCAGCACACGGTCGAGATGGCCGGGCGAGACTTTGGCGATCAGCGCGGCGAGGTCGACCACGGGACGCGAGAGGATGGTCGAGTAGAGGTGGTCGAGCTCGCCGATGTAGCGTCGCGCCACTTCCACGATCTCGGGATGGCTGTGGCCCAGGATCGCGCTCATCTGGCCGGAAGTGAAATCGAGGATCCTGCGGCCGTCGGCGTCCGTAAAATAATTGCCGGCCGCGCTCTCGGCGATCAGCGGCGAAAATGCGCCGCCGTAGCGCACTAGGTGGGCGCGGGCCTTGGCCCAGAATTCCGGATCGGCGTTGGCGCTCATTCAGGACTCCAGTGCCGCACGAACCAGCGGCAGACGATCGTTGCCGAAGAACATCTGCTCGCCCACAAAAATCGTCGGACTCCCGAAACCGCCGCGGGCGATCAGCTCATCGGTGTTTGTGCGCAGCCGGGCTTTGCAGGCGGCGGTCTCGATGCCGGAGAAGAACCGCTGGCGCTCCAGCCCGGCGGTGGCGGCGATATCGGCCATCACTCCGTCGTGCGCGATGTCGCGATCGTCTCCCCAGTAAGCCTCGAACGCGGCGGTCGCGTAAGCTACGAGCTTGCCCTCGTCGAGGGCCACGAAGGCGCCGCGCATGCATTTGACGCTGTTCACCGGAAACACCTTGGGCGGAAAGACGATTCTGAGGTTGTAGAGCCGCGCCCAGTCTGCCAGGTCCTTCAGCATGTAGGCCTGCTTGCGCGGATTGGGCTTGGCGCGATTGTCGTAGACCGTGTGGTTCACGGCATTGAACACGCCGCCGACCAGGATGGGCTTCCAGGCAATTTCCGCACCTGTCTCGGCGGCGAGCGGCCGGATGGCGTGGAAGGCGAGATAGGTCCAGGGGCTGGAGCAGTCGAAGTAGAAGTCGAGCTGGCGCGCCATTTCGTCTCTCCACCGTCGGTTCGCCTTGTCGTTGCCACAACCGACGCGTATTTTGCAACTCCATGACAGTACCGGCTGAAAAGCCCAAGAAAGTAGCCATTGTCGTGCACCAGGAGCACTCGCGGCCCGGTCGGGTCGGCGTCCTCCTCCAGCAGCGCGGTTACGAACTCCACCGCCTCTGCCCCAATCTCGGCTGCGAACTGCCCGAAGATATGTCGGACTATGCCGGCGTGGTGATTTTTGGCGGACCGATGTCGGCCAACGACTGCGCCACGTTGGCCGGCATCAAGTGTGAGCTGGACTGGATCCCCAAGGTGGTCGAAGCCGGCGTTCCGTTCCTCGGCGTTTGCCTTGGCGCACAACTCCTGACCCGGGCGCTCGGCGGCAAAGTCGGACCTCATCCCGAAGGTCACATCGAGGCGGGGTACGTGCAGATCGAGCCGACCGACGCGGGCCGCCTGTGGATGGGCGCCAAGCCGATGTGGGTCTACCAGTTCCATCGCGAAGGCATGGAGATCCCGGGCTGCTGCGACCTGCTGGCCCGCGGTCAGGACTACCCGGTCCAGGCCTTCCGTTACGGCGAGAGCGCCTTCGGCTTCCAATTCCATCCCGAAGCGACTCTGGAGATCAAGCAGCTTTGGACGCTGAAGGCCGCGGCACGGCTGGCGATGCCGGGGGCCCAGCAGCGCGGCGTACACCTTTCCATGCATGCGCTTTACGACCCGCCGCTCGATCGCTGGGTCAACGGCTTCCTCGACCGCTGGCTGGCCACGGATACGAGACGGGCGAACTAGCCTCGCCGCGCCCGCCGGCATGGGCTAGGATTCCCTGCAGCAAACGCGGGGGCGCAAGCGATGGGCTTTCTGATTTTCGTGGTGGCACTGGTCGTCGTGGCGCTGGTGCTGGTGTTCGCCGGCGTCAAGACCGTCAACCAGGGCACCAACTGGACTATCGAGCGGTTCGGGCGCTACACGCGCACCCTGCCGCCGGGCCTGCATTTCATCGTGCCCTTCGTCGATACGATCGGCCGCAAGATGAACATGCAGGAAAACGTGCTCGACATCCCGCCGCAGAAGGTCATCACCAAGGACAACGCCAGCGTCCAGGTCGACGCTGTCGCCTTCTATCAGGTGACCGACGCGGCGCGCGCCGCTTACGAGGTGCAGAACCTCCACCTCGCCATCACCAACCTCGCCCTCACCAATATCCGCAGCGTGATGGGCAACATGGCGCTCGACGAGGCGCTGTCCAAGCGCAACGACATCAACAACACGCTGCTTGCGGTGATCGACCAGGCGACCAGCCCATGGGGGGTCAAGGTCCTGCGCATCGAGGTCAAGGACATCGCACCGCCGGACGACATCGTGGTCGCCATGGGTCGCCAGATGAAGGCCGAGCGCGAAAAGCGCGCGACCATCCTCGAGTCCGAGGGTGTGCGTGAATCGTCGATCCAGCGCGCCGAAGGCGAGAAACAGTCGGCCATCCTGACCGCCGAGGGCCGGCGCGAGGCGGCCTTCCGCGACGCCGAGGCGCGCGAGCGCATGGCTGAGGCCGAGGCCAAGGCGACCTCGGTAGTCGCCCAGGCAATCGCCGGTAACGGCGTGCAGGCGACCAACTACTTCCTTGGCACCAAGTACGTCGAGGCGCTGAGCAGGATGGGCTCGAGCCCCAATTCGAAGGTCTTTTTTCTTCCTGTGGAAGCAGCGGGAATCATGGCCTCGATCGCCGGCATCGGCGAACTGGCCAAGGAAGCGCAGGCGCGCGGACTCGCGGCCGAGGCGGCAGCGCGTCCGCGCGGCTCGGTTCCCAGCGCGGGGTAGGAACGATGTCGGGATTCAAAATCGTCTTCTGGTACTGGTGGGCGCTCGCCGCGGTGTTGCTCGTCTGCGAGATGATGCTGCCCGGCGTGGTGTTCCTGTTCCTGGCGATCGGCGCGGCGGCATCTGGCTTGCTGCTGCTGATTGTTGCAGACTTGTCTCTGGAAATGCAGCTCGTGGTGTTCGCTGTCGTCGCCGTGGCGTCGGCGGTAGGCCTGCGGCCGATGTTGCGCGGCCTGCAGCATCGCAATGACCAGCCCAACCTCAACGCCCGCGGCAATAGTCTGATCGGCAAGACGATCGTGCTCGACGCGCCGATCCTGGCCGGCCGCGGTCGCGTGAAGTTGGGCGACGGAAGTTGGAGCGTGACCGGTCCCGACATGGTGGCCGGCACGAAGGTGCGCATCGCCGCCGTCAACGGCACCGAGTTGACGGTCGAGCCGGCGCCTTAGCGGGCATTGCCAATAGTTAACCGATAGGTTATGTTTTCCTGTCCGTCAGAGGTGCAGGCATGAGACTTCAATACGGTTGGGTGGTCGTCGGCGCGGGCATGCTCGTGACCTGCGTCGGCATGGGCGCGGTGTTCTCGCTCGCGGTGTTCCTCGAGCCGATGTCGACCGACACTGGCTGGTCGCGCACCGGCGTGTCGACCGCCATGACGCTGGTTTTTCTGGCCATGGGCTTCTCCGCTTTTTTCTGGGGCGCACTTTCCGACCGCATCGGCACGCGTCTCGTCGTGCTGGCGGGCAGCGCTCTCTTGGGCGTCGGCATGGTCGCGGCCAGCCGCGCCACCTCGCTGCTCGAGTTCCAGATCCTGTTCGGCGTGATCGTCGGCGTCGCGGCCGGCAGCTTCTACGCGCCTCTGATGGCGACGGCCTCGGGCTGGTTCGAGCACAACCGCAGCCTCGCCGTGGCGCTGATCTCCGCCGGCATGGGTGTGGCGCCGCTCACCGTGGCGCCGTTCGTGCGGCTGATGATCACGAATTACGACTGGCGCACCGCCATGCTGGTCGTCGGCATTGCGGCCTGTGCGCTGCTCTTGTCGGCGGCGATGCTGATCCGCCCGCCGCCGGTCTTGGGGGTGGCAGCCACGGGAGGCACGGCGTCCGCCGCCCCTTCCGACGGCTTCACGCTCACTGCCGCACAGGCCTTCCGCACGCCGCAGTTCGTCGCCATTGCGCTTACCCACTTCGCGTGCTGCGCGGCGCACTCCGGGCCGATCTTCCACATGGTGACCTACGCCATCGGCTGCGGCATCGCCCCGATGGCCGCCGTCAGCGTCTATGGCGTGGCCGGCCTCTCCGGCCTCGGCGGCCGCATCGCCCTCGGCCTGCTCGCTGACCGGATGGGCGCGAAGCCGGTGCTGGTGGGCGGCCTCGTTGTCCAGGCGGTGGCAGCCGGCGCCTATCTCTTCGTCGGCACGCTCGGCGAGTTCTATGTGCTCGCGGTCATCTTCGCCCTGGCCTACGGCGGCGTCATGCCGCTCTACGCCATCCTCGTGCGCGACTATTTCGGGCCGCGCATCATGGGCACGATGTTCGGCGCGGTGTCGGCGGTGGCCAGCCTCGGCATGGCGTTCGGACCGGCAGCCGGCGGCTGGGCGTTCGACACTTTCAGCGGCTACGGCTGGCTCTATATCGGCTCGTTCGGCATCGGCTTGGGTGCCGTGGCAATCGCGCTGACGTTCAAGCCGATACCTTCGCAAACCCGCGGCAAGCCGCAGCCGGCCTGAAGGAATCGTTGACCGTCCAGTTCGGCGTTGGGTTACAACCTCCCCACGGAGCGAAGACTCAAGAGGGAGATCGTCATGAGATACGGGAGCGTGTTTTGCACGGCTTTCCTGGCAGCGGCGTTGGCGAGCGTGCCGCTTACGGCCGCGTTTGCAGCCGACCCGGCGGTCGAGCGTGGCAAATACCTCGTGACGATCGCGGGCTGCCACGACTGCCACACGCCGGGATATTTTCTCGGCAAGCCCGACATGGCGCGCTATCTCGGCGGCTCCGACGTCGGCTTCGAGATGCCCGGCCTCGGTATTTTCGTCGGGCCGAACCTGACGCCGGACAAGGCGACCGGCCTCGGCGGCTGGACCGATGAGCAAATCCGCGTCGCCCTGCAGAAAGGCGCCCGGCCGGACGGCCGCATGCTCGCACCGATCATGCCTTGGCATGCCTTTGCTTCGCTTACCAGGCAGGACACCGACTCGATCATCGCCTTCCTGAGGAGCGTTCCACCGGTTGCCAACAAGGTGCCGGGCCCATTCGGCCCCACCGAGACGCCCTCCACCTTCGTCATGAAGATCGTGCCGCCAGGCGCAAAATAGGACGCGACGGGCGTGCGGCTCAGCCGCCCGTGGCTCAGCCACCAATCAGCTTCTTCTCCATCATGCAGTGGACGCCCTTGTTGCCGTCCACCGTCTGCGTGATGTGCAGGTCGCCCTTGAGGCTGCACAGCATGTAGGCGTCGGCCGCGGCAAGGCCGGTCTTGGCGGTGATCAGCCGGATCATGTCGCGCAATGCTTCCTTGGCGGCATCGTCGAGATCGGGATCGAAGCCGTGGGTGATCCAGTGGGTCGCGGTCTCGGCGCGCGGATTGTTGAGCTTCATGTCCTTGCGCACGGTGAAGCGGAAAGTGCCGGAGAGCGAGGTCTCGAGCGCCGTCAGGTTGACCTCGCCGTCGCCCTGCACGCCGTGGCCGTCGCCGGTCGAGAACAGGCCGCCCTCGGCGAACACCGGCAGGTAGACCGTGGTGCCGATGTTGAAGTGCTTGTTGTCGATGTTGCCGCCGAAGGCGCGGGGCTCGACCGAGCTGCACTGGCCCCATTCCGGCGGCGGCGCCACGCCCATGATTCCGAAGAACGGCTTCAGCTCGATCTCGGTGCCCCACGGCATGGTGCAGACGCCGCGGTTGGAATCGATCGGGATGTGCGTCAGGCGATAGAACTGGAAATCCTCGGGCAGGCTGCCCATCAGCGGCCGCTGCACGTTCCAGCCCCAGTTGGTGCGGAACTTGATGTCGAGCACCTCGACGGCCAGCACGTCGCCGCGCTCGGCGCCTTCGACATGTACGGGGCCGGTGAGGATGTGCCGGCCGAGATGCGGCTTCAGCGCGTTCAAGATCACGCGGTGCTCGGGCAGCACGTTCATCGGCGGCTGCGGCAGGATCTCGGCGGAGCCGGATACGCAGTGGATGGTGGCGATGTCGCCCGACTTGATGCGCAGCGAGGGCTTGAGCTGACTGTCGAAGTAGCCCCAGTGGCAGGTTTCGGGCGAGGAATGAAGTTCATGCGTGGCCACGTCGGTCTCCCTGAAGTCCTGAAATCCATGATCCCCATGCTATAGCCATGCCATGAACTACCGTCACGGCTTTCACGCTGGAAACTTTGCCGATGTGCTGAAGCACGCGGCATTGTGTGAGTTGCTGCGACTGCTGACGGCCAAGGGCAAGAAGCTGTTCGTCCTCGACACGCACGCTGGCGCCGGCGGATACGATCTCGGCGGGTCGCTGGCCCAGCGGACCGGAGAGGCCGAGTCGGGCATCAGCCGACTGGCGACGGCGCCGCGTGATGGCATGCCGGGCGCCGTCGCGCGCTACCTCGCGGCCGTCGCGGCCTACGATCGCAAGTTCGGTCCGGCGAGCGGTTCGCTGCGGCGCTATCCCGGTTCACCGCGGCTTGTCCGGGCAGTCCTGCGACCGGGCGACCGTTTTGTCGCCTGCGAGCTTCATCCCGGCGAAGCGCTGGCGCTCAAGCGCGAGTTCGCCGGCGATCGCGCCGTCGAGGTGCGGGCGATCGATGGCTACCAGGCGTTGAAGGCGCTGCTGCCGCCCCCGGAGCGGCGCGGGCTGGTGTTGATCGATCCGCCGTTCGAGACGATGGACGAGTTCGAGCGCCTGCTGCGCGCCGTGCGACACGGCACGCGCCGGTTTGCCACCGGCTGCTACGCGATCTGGTATCCGATCAAGGACGAAGCGGCAGCTGCGGCCTTCGTGGAGGCCCTCGCGGCGCCCAAGCTGCTCACCATGGAACTGCGGCTCGGAGCATCGGCGGCGCCGGGCAAGCTGGCGGCCTGCGGCCTGGCGGTGATCAACCCGCCCTGGCGGTTCGACGAGGCGATGCGCGAGGCGCTGCCGTGGATCGCCGAATGCCTGGGGCCGGGTGTCAGTGCGGCGATTTCCGCGCCGCCAGCCAGCGCGACGGTTCCGGCGTGACGAGGGTGATCGCGAAGGAGACGAAGCAGAGCGCCGCTCCGGCCAGGATCGCGCCGGTGTAGGAGCCGAAGAAGTCGAATGCGTAACCGGCCACCGGCGAGCCGAGCAGGGCGCCGAAGGCCACGCCGCTATAAAGGGCGCCGATCACCGAGCCCAGCGCCTTGGGCCCGAAATAGTCGGCGGCGAGCGACGGTGCGATGGCCACGAAGCCGCCGTAGAAGGCACCGAACACCAGGGCGAAGACGATCAATGCCGGTCCGCTGGTCGAGACCGACCACATCACCAGCAAGAGGCCGGCGCCGACGTACATCATGGCGAAGGAGAGGCGCCGACCGAGCCAGGTGGTGACACTGGCGAACAGGAAGCGGCCGACCGTGCTGCCGACGCCCAGTAGGACGATCAGCATGACCCCGAAGCCTTCCCCCAGGCCGACGTCGCGGGCATAAGGCACGAGATGCACGAACGGCACGAACAGCCCGAACGACATCAGCAGGGCGCCGACATAGATTGCCCAGAACGGGCCGGTGCGCAGCGCCTCGCCGACGCCGAGACCGCCGGGGACGCTGCCTGACGGTGGCAGCGGATCGCCGTCTGGAGCAAGCCCGTAGCGATCCGGCGCGGGCCGCACCAGCATGCCGGCGACAACGGCCCCGACAGCGGTCAGGATCGCCAGCACGAGGTACGCCCTGCGCCAACCGAGGCCTGCTATCAACTCATGGGCGAGGGGCGCCCCGATCAGGGTGCCGACGCCGATTCCCGCCACGGCAATGCCGCTTGCCGCGCCGCGGCGACGCACGAACCAGCGCTGTACTGCAGCCACGCTCGGCACATAGGAGAAGCCCACGCCCAGACCGACACCGACGCTGTAGCCGAGATAGACTTCCCAGAGCGTGGTCGCGCGCGAGGCGATCACCAGGCCAGCCGCCACGATCAAAAGGCCGCCGACAACGACGGGCCGCGGCCCCAGCCGGTCGCCGATCAGGCCGGCAGGAAAGCCCAGAAGGAAATAGAGGAACGCCGAGATCGAGAAGACGAGCGAAAGCTCGCCGCGGTGGGCGCCGAACTCGATCTCGAGCGGTCGGAAGAAGGCGGCGAATGAATAGGCAACCGCGTAGCCCGTCATCATGCAGATGAAGCCACCCGCGACGACCCACCAGCCGGCAAAAATTTTGGCTCGGTTCACGGTCATTGCGGGAAATCTAGTTCCCCGCGGAACCGCCGGCCACGTCCAATAGTTCGCCCAAAACCGAAGTATTACTTCCGCTTGTCGGCACTCTTCTTGTCGTCGGGTTTCCAACCCCACAGCCTGAAGGCGGCTTCGGCGATCTGAGGGTCGAGCTCCTGCGTGGTGATCTCGACTCCTCGGCCCACCTCGTCGGCGACGATCTTGAGGCCATTGATGCGGGCATGCATCTTGTCGTCGGTGGCGATCACGTGCCATGGCGCATAGTCGGTATCGGTACGCTCCAGCATGTCGTCGTAGGCTTCGAGATACTGCTGGCGTTTGGCGATGTTGCGGAAATCCTCGAGCCCGATCTTGTAGTGTTTGTGCGGCTTGCTCAGCCGATCGATCATGCGATTCTTCTGTTCCCCGGCACTGACGTGCATCAGCAGCTTGACGATACGCACACCGTCTTCGACGAGCCCTCGTTCGAATTCATTGATCTCGCGATAGGCCCGCTTCCACGCAGCTTTTTCACAGAAACCCTCGACACGCTCGACAAGAACTCGGCCGTACCAGGTGCGGTCGAAGATCACCCAGCCGCCGCGCGCCGGCAACCGCTCCCAGAAGCGCCACAGGTAGTGGCGGCCCTGCTCGTCGGGCGTTGGCGCCCCGATCCGGCAGACATGCACCGATTTCGGCTCCAGACCGGCTACGATGCGCTCGATCAGCCCGCCCTTGCCGGCAGCGTCCCAGCCGTCGATGCCGATGATGACCCGGCCGCCGTTCCGCAGGTGGTGGATCTGCAGGTCCAGCAGCTTCTTCTGCAACTTGCCGATTTCCTGCTCGTAGGTCTTCTCGTCGATCGGACCGTCGATCATCTCGATCTTGTCCAGTGCCGGCCATTTGCCCATCGGTTCCTCCGGTCACGGATCGTGCCAGCGGCGCCCTCCCGAGGCAATGAGCCGGACGGGCGCTGGGGGAGATTGACAGCGCGAACGGGCGCGCCGACTAATCTTGGCATGGCCGACACCGAACCAACGATCCGCTACGCCGAGCGCGCCGGGACGCCGGTGCTGGAAGTCGGCGGCACCTGGACGGTGTTCAGTATCCGCGGCATCAAGCCGACGCTCGACAAGGCCCGTCGCGCCGGGGCCAAGGGCAACGCGCGCGTGATAGATCTCAGCGGCGTGAAGCGCCTCGACACGGCGGGAGTGCTGGAGATCCTTCAGGTCGCGGGCGGCGGCAAGGACGCCGAGATAAAGACCGGCGATCGCAACCATGCAGCTTTGTTCGAGGTCGTGCAGAAGAACCGGGCTGCGCAGCCTCGGACGCAGCACCCGAACTGGTTCGTCAACGGGCTCGGTGAACTGGGGCACGGCGTCATCCACCTGTATCATCAGGGCCTCAATCTCTGCGCCTTCTTCGGCGAGATCCTCGTGGTCTTCGTCCAGGCCAGCCTGCAGCCGCGCCGCTTTCGCTTCAATTCGGTGGTGCGCCAGATGTACGAGGTCTGGGTCAAGGCGCTGGTGATCGTTGGTATCCTTTGCTTTCTGATCGGCGTGGTGATCGCCTACCAAGGCGTGCAGCAGCTGAAGCAGTTCGGTGCCGAGACCTTCACCGTCGAGGCGGTCGGCATCGGCATATTTCGGGAGCTGGGTGTGCTGCTCACCGCCATCATCGTTGCGGGTCGTTCAGGCAGCGCCTTCACCGCCCAGATCGGCACTATGCAGGTCAACCAGGAAGTCGACGCGATGCGCACCATGGGGCTCAATCCGATCGAGTGGCTGGTCCTGCCGCGCATCGTGGCGCTGGTGCTGTCGATGCCGTTGCTCGCCTTCTGGGGCGACATGACCGGCTTGCTCGGGGGGGCGGTGGCCTGCACGGTCTATCTCGACTTCACCTTCGTACAGTTCTTCGATCGACTGCGCGACACAGTAGGGGTCTGGCACTTCTATACCGGCATGATCAAGGCTCCGGTCTTCGGATTGATCATCGCCGCGATCGGCTGCTTCGAAGGGTTACAGGTGCATGGCAGTGCCGAGAGCGTCGGCCAGCTCACGACACGGTCGGTGGTCGAATCGATCTTCTGCGTCATCGTGCTCGACGCAGTCTTTTCGATCATTTTCCTGCTGGCGGAAGTGTGATGGCGGAAGGCGGTCAACTCGTCGATCATAGCGACGGCCGGGAGGTCGTGCTGAAACTGCGCGGGGTGCGCACGCAGTTCGGCGACCAGGTGGTCCACGACAAGCTCGACTTCGACATTTTCCGCCGCGAGATCGTCGGGCTGGTCGGCGGTTCGGGAACCGGCAAGTCGGTGCTGTTGCGCACCATCATCGGACTGAACGAGGCGAGTGCCGGCCGTATCGAGGTCTTGGGCATAGACACCCACGGGCTGCACGGCAAGGCCGAGTACGACCTGCAGGCTCGAACCGGTGTGCAGTTCCAGGATGGCGCTCTGTTCTCCTCCCTGACCGTGGCGGAAAACATCATCGTGCCCATCCGCGAGCATGCCATGCTGGACGAAGGTATCATGCACGACATTGCATCGTTCAAGGTCGCCCTGGTCGGGCTTCCGCCCGATACCGGTGGAAAGAAGCCATCAGAACTTTCCGGCGGTATGCGCAAACGCGCCAGCCTCGCCCGGGCGCTCGCCCTGGATCCTGAGCTCTTGTTCCTGGACGAGCCCACCGCCGGCCTCGATCCGATCGGTGCGGCGCACTACGACGAGCTGGTCAAGGGATTGCGCGATAGCCTCGGTCTCACCGTTCTTATGGTGACCCACGATCTCGATAGCCTAAACGCGGTCTGCGACAGGATCGCGGTGCTGCTCGACAAGCGCGTCGTGGTCGGTACGATGGAGGAATTGCTGGCGTACGACCACCCGTGGGTCAAAGAATATTTTCATGGGCCGCGCGGACGAGCGGCCCGGCAGGAGTAGAAGCGGCATTCGATGGAAAACAGATCGCCCTATGTGCTGATCGGCGCGGCGATGATGCTGTTCATCGCTGCTGTGGCGGGCTTCGTCATCTGGAAGCTGCGCGCCGGCGACCGCACGGCCTACGCCTACTACGTCATCTATTTTTCCGGCGACGTGCAGGGATTGACCGTCGATTCGCCGGTCTACTATCGCGGCCTGCGCGTCGGCCGCGTCCACGATATCGAACTTGCGCGACGGTCCGATATCCAGCGCAGCACGGGTCGGCAGCGCGAGGCCGAGAAGATCGAGGTCACCGTTGCTGTCGATGCCAAGTACGACATCTACGAACGCTCCTATGCGGTGTTTGAAAAGCCATTCATCGCCGGTGCGTCGTTCGTGCAGATCGTCGGCCGCTTCGAGGTCGATCAGAAAAAGGAAAAGAAGAGACTGGATGAGCCTCCGTATCCGGAGATTCGCGAGGGCGCTTCCTTCCTGCAGGTGACGTCGATGTCGGCACAGGAGCTGCTGTCGAAGGCCGGCACCACGGTCGATCGCCTGAACGCGCTGCTGAGCGACGACAACGTCAATGCCGTCGGCGACACGCTGCGCAACCTGACGACGGTGACCAACGCCTTCGCCAAGCAGGATGGCGCGATCCAGACCGCATTGGCCGAGTTGCCGGGCGCCATCGCCGATTTCCACAAGACGTTCAGCAAGCTGAATGGCCTTGTCGATTCGATCGGCCTGATCGCCGTCGAACTTGGGCCGCAGGACGCCGAAACGCGCAAGGCGCTGGCCGGCAAGGATCCAGGCGAGTTGCGCAAGGCCGTCGCCGAGGCGCGCGCGGCATTCACCAACATCGACGCAACGGCAAGCCAGCTCAACAAGCTGGTCACCGACAGCAAGGGGCCCATCCGGTCGTTCTCCGAGAACGGCCTGGTCGAGTTGTCGATGGCCATTCGCGAATTGCGCCAGCTCACGGCCAACCTCAACATCATCGCCAGCAAGATCGAACGCGACCCGGCCGGATTCGTCTTCAGTGGCAAGCAGGGATATTCGCCGAAATGATTGTCCGTTGGGCCGCCTGCGCCGCGGCAGTCGCCGCTCTTGCCGGTTGCGAGCTGATCAAGGCCGCCGAGGAACCGACCGACCTCTACACGATCACGCCCAAGAGCACGTTCGATGCCGGTCTGCCCGCGGTCCTCTGGCAGCTCTCCGTCGACCCACCTGTCGCAGCCGCCAACCTCAACACCGGCCGGATCGCGCTCGCCATGTCACCCACGTCGTCCGACTACTATTCCAAGACGGCGTGGACCGACCGGGCCCCCCTGATGGTGCAGACGCGCATCGTCGACTCGTTCGAGAACTCGCACAAAATCGTTGCGGTCGCCCGCGAGTCGTTTGCCCTGCGTGCCAACTACGTCCTGCAAACCGACCTGCGCAATTTCGAGGCCATGTACTTCTACGGCGGCACGCCGATCGTCCACGTCCGACTCGTGGCCAAGCTGGTTCGCCTGCCGGATCGGCAGATCATCGGCGTCGCCACCTTCGAGCGCTGCGTGCGGGCGCGCGCCGACAAAGTGCCCAAGGTCGTGGAGGCCTTCGACCAGGCGCTGGGCAGCGTCATGAAGCGGCTGGTGTCGTGGACGCTGCGCACGCCGCCGCCCAAACCGCCGAGCGACACTGCGCCTTATGACATCGGCAAGTTCCGCAACCCGGAGAACGCCCTTCTCGACAGCGAAAATTGCCCGAAAGGCAACGACGCCTCGAGGGTACCGCTCACCGACGAATAGGCCGGCCGCGCTCAGGTGCGGTTCTTGACCAGAGACCAGGCGAGATCGGCCATGGCGCGCGCGCGGTCGCCATAGTTTTTCGCGGTCTCCGACGAGGCGTTGCCGTCGAGTCCGCGCTTGTAGACGCCCTGCACGATCGCGGCGAGGCGGAACAACGAAAATGCCACGTAGAAGTCCCAGTGCTCGATGCCGCCACGACCGGTGCGGCGCGCATAGGCGGCGACGTATTGGCTCTCGCTCGGGATGCCGAAGGCTGCGAGGTCCATGCCGGCATAGCCGCCCGAAGCGCCGAAGCCCTCGGCGAAATGATACATCATGCAGTTGTAGCCGAGGTCGGCCAGCGGATGGCCGAGCGTCGACAGCTCCCAGTCGAGCACTGCGATGATCCGCGGCTCGGTCGGGTGAACGATGGTGTTGCCCAGGCGATAGTCGCCATGATTGACGCGTGTTTCGTCGCCCGGCGGAATGTTGGCCGGCAGCCACTGCTTCAGGAACTCCATCGATTCAACATGCTCGGTCCGTGCGAGATCGTACTGGCTCGACCAGCGGGCGATCTGGCGCGGGATGTACTGGCCCTCACGGCCGTAGTCGGCGAGGCCGACCGCGCGGTAGTCGACATTGTGGATGCGGGCGAGCACGTCGTTTAGCGAATCGAAGATCTTGCCGCGATCGGCCGGCGAGATGCCCGGCATCTTGGGGTCGGCCAGGATGCGGCCGGGCAGGAATTCCATGATGTAGAACGCCGTACCGATCACTGCATCATCCTGGCAGAGCGCGTAGGGCTTCGGCACCGGCACGTCGGTGTGATCCGACAACGCCTTGATGACGCGATACTCACGATCCACCTGATGCGCCGAGGGCAGCAGTTTGCCGGGCGGCTTCTTGCGCAGGACGTACATGCCGCCCGCTCCGTCAGTGAGATGGAAAGTGGGATTGCTCTGTCCACCCTCGAACTGCAGGACGCGGATGGGCCCGCGGAAGCCCGCGACGTTGGCCGTCATATAGTCGACCAGACGCGCCTCGTCGAAGACGTGAGCGTCGCGTACCGGGGTGAGATTTTCGGGCAATTGAGACATCGGCGTGGCGTCGTTGTGTCGTTTCAAGGATGCGTCTCTTCTAGCGCCCGCGGGAAAATATTTCGAGGGATGTTTGGAGATAGGTCGGCGTAGCGATTCATAAGACGGCGATGTCCGCTGTCGACCTTTGCCCAGAGGAAACGAATGACCAAACTCCGCCTTATCCCATACGCAGTACTCGCGGCGGGCTTATTCGCCGCCGGCGGTGCGTCTGCACAATCGATGTGGAGCATCGACCAGCGCCAGGACGCACAGCAAAACCGCATCGAGCAAGGCATCCGAAGCGGGCAGATCACCCGCAGCGAGGCCGCCCGGCTCGAGCAGGGCGAGCGGGCAATCGATCGCGCCCAGACGCGTGCGCGCGCCGACGGCGTCGTGACGTCGCAGGAGCGGGCTCGCCTCGACCGCATGGTCGACCGCGAGGGCCGCAGTATCGCCCGTGAAGGCCACGATCGCCAGCAGGCGTGGGATCGCGGCCAGGACCGGGGCCGCACCGATGGGCGCAGGGACGGCTGGAACGACCGTGACGGCCGCAACGCCTGGAACCGTCGCGACGGCAACCACAACGGCTGGGGTCAGCGCGACGCCGATCGCCGGGACTGGGGCCGCAACCACAACGATGGCGCCGGGAACCACGGCCGTGACCACAACGGCTGGAATCGTGGCGATCACAACAACACCACCTCGAATGGCCAGCCGCGCCAGTGGAACGGCCCGCGCCATGACAACGGGACGGCCACCACGACTCCGGGCACCCGCACCCATTCCTGGAATGGCGGTTCGCACACTCCGCGCACCGGCATGACGACTCCGAGGACGAGGCCCACAGCCGGCACGGCTCCGACGTCGACCCGCAACCACGGCGGCTATCGGTCGACGCAGCCGACCACGTCTCCTGCGGCCACTGCTCCGCGTGCTCCTCGCCAGCAGGCGGCGGCACCGACCCGTTCTGCCAACGCCGGCGGCCGGAGCTGGAGCGGCAATCGCTAAGCAGCGTCGACAACCTTGAACGACTAGGAAAGGCCGGCGGTCCGCAAGGGTCGCCGGCTTTTTCGCGGGCGTTCAGTTGACCTGCCGCTCCTTGGTTCCCCAGTAGGCCTTGCGTAGCTCGCGCTTCAGGATCTTGCCGGTCGGATTGCGCGGCAGCTCCTCGATGAAGTCGACGGATTTCGGCAGCTTGTAGCCCGCGATCCGCTCGCGCGCCCAGGTGATCAGCTCGCCTTGTGTCACAACGGCGCCAGCCTTCTTGACCACTACGGCCTTCACGGCCTCGCCCCAGCGCTCGTCCGGCACGCCGATCACGGCGACATCGGCCACCGCAGGATGGCCGAACAGGGCACTCTCGACCTCGGCAGGGTAGATGTTCTCGCCGCCCGACACGATCATGTCCTTCACGCGGTCGTAGATGTAGAGATAGCGCTTTTCGTCGAGGTAGCCGGCATCGCCGGTGAAGAACCAGTCGCCCTGGATGGCGCGCGTCGTCGCCTCGGGCAGTTTCCAGTAGCCGCCCATGACCTGCGGCGAGCGCACCGCGATCTCGCCGACGGCGCCAGCCGGCAAATCCTCGCCGCCTTCGCCCACGATGCGCAGTTCGACGCCCTTCTGAACGTAACCGCACGACAGCAGTTTCCTGGCGTCCGCTGGATCGTGATCTTCCGGCGGCAGCAGGGTGATCGCGCCCGTCGTCTCGGTGAGGCCGTAGACCTGCTGAAAGCCGCACGGGAAGATGTCCATCGCCTGCTTCAGAAGTTCCGCCGGGATCGGCGCGGCGCCATAGACGATCAGGCGCAGGCTGGAGAGATCGGTCTCGCGGATCTGCGGCGCCTGCACCAGGAACAGGATCATGGCGGGCACCAGCAGCATCACCTGCAGCCGCTGGCGCTGGACGATCTCGAGAATTTGCGCCGGCACGAATTCGCGCACGACGTGGTTGGTGGCGCCGGCATAGAGGCCGGCGATGCCCCAGCCGGCGCCGCCGATGTGGAACATCGGCAAGCAAACGAGGTTCGGCACGCCTGGAGCCAGCAGCCAGCTCTCGGTCCAAAGCGGAAACATCCAGGCGAAGTTGGCGTTGGTGAGCTCCGCTCCCTTGGGCAGGCCCGTCGTACCGCTGGTGTAGAATTGCACCGCCGTGTCGCCGGGCTTTGCCGGCAGCAGCGGATCGCTGGCTGCCTGCCGATCGCACCACGCCGCGAAGGAGTCCCAGGCGCCATGGCGGCCGCCCAGGGTCACGATCTTGCGGACCGTCTTCAGGTCGCCGCGGATCTTCTCGATGACCGGGAAATACTCTTCGCCGACGAACAGGATCTCGGCCTCGGCGTCGTTCACGATGTGCAGTATTTCGGGTGGCGCGAGCCGCCAGTTGACCGAGACCATCACGGCGTTGGCCTTGGCCACACCGAACACCAGCTCGAAGAAGATATCGCTGCTCTTGTCGAGATGAGCCACGCGCACCTGCGGCCTGATGCCTTCGGCGATGAGGCCGTTGGCGACACGGCTCGCCGCTCGGTCGAGGTCGGCATAGGTCGTCGTGCGCCCTTCATAGACAATGGCGGCGGCGGCGGGCCGTTCTACAGCGTGCACGCGGACGATATCGGCGAACCCTGCAATCTCGATAGCCATTCGACGTTGCCCCTCGTATCCCGGCTTGCCGGGAAGCTTGTGACGCGACGGCATCCTTCGGATGTTTTGGAGTGATTTCAAGAGTTTGATCGCCTAGAGCATAGTCCGACCGGCTGGAATCAGCCGGTCGGACTATGCCGACAAAGGAGATGCGTGGTGCAACGCGTTTCCGCTCAAATGGAACCGCGACGCGGTTCCATTTGAGCGGAAGCCGCTCTAGTGTCGGGCGCACATCGGGACGGCTTAAGAGGTGTCATGGGCAAGAGAATTCTGGTGACGGGCGGGGCGGGGTTCCTCGGATCGCATCTCTGCCAACGGCTGCTCAACGCCGGCCACGACGTGCTGTGCGTCGACAATTACTTCACCGGCACCAAGAAGAATATCGAGAGCTGCCTCGGAAACCCCCGCTTCGAGCTGATGCGCCACGACGTGACTTTCCCGCTCTATGTCGAGGTCGACGAGATCTATAACCTCGCCTGTCCGGCCTCGCCGATTCACTATCAGCACGATCCAGTGCAGACGACCAAGACCAGCGTGCACGGCGCCATCAACATGCTGGGGCTGGCCAAGAGGGTGCGCGCCAAAATTTTCCAGGCCTCGACCAGCGAGGTCTATGGCGACCCGACCGTTCATCCCCAGGTCGAGAGCTATCGCGGCAACGTCAATCCGCTGGGACCGCGCGCCTGCTACGACGAGGGCAAGCGCTGCGCCGAGACGCTGTTCTTCGACTATCACCGCCAGCACAAGCTGCGCATCAAGGTCGCACGCATCTTCAACACTTACGGCCCGCGCATGCATCCCAACGACGGGCGCGTGGTGTCGAACTTCATCGTCCAGGCGCTGAAGGGCGACGACATAACGATCTACGGCGACGGCATGCAGACTCGCTCGTTCTGCTACGTCGACGACTTGATCGACGGCTGGCTGCGCCTGATGGACCATACGCCCGACGACTTCACCGGACCGGTCAATATCGGCAACCCCGCCGAGATGACGATGCGCCAGCTCGCCGAGAAGGTCCTGCAGGTGGTCGGCGGCAAGTCGAAGATGGTGTTCCGACCGCTGCCGGCCGACGATCCGATGCAACGTTGCCCGGACATCACGCTCGCGCGCGACAAGCTCAAATGGCAACCCAAGGTCGCTCTCGACGAGGGTCTGAAGAAGACCATCGCCTATTTCGACGGCGTCCTGCGGGGCAACGAAGATATGGGCCAGGTCGGCCGCTAGGACCGACGCCGCGCCGTCTCTTCCACTACTGGGCCGCGACGGCGCGCGGCAGGGCGTTGACGACCGAGGCCTTGCCCGAGGTCATCTCGTCGTGAATCCACTTGTAGGTCTTCTCCATGCCGTCCTCGAGACGGATGGAAGGCGCCCATTTCAGCAGCTTCTTGATCAGGTCGTTGTCGCTGTTGCGGCCGCGCACGCCCTTGGGGGCGTCGAGCTTATAGCGGCGCTTCAGCTTCACGCCGGCGATCTTCTCGACGATGTCGACCAGGCGGTTGATGCTGACCAATTCGTCGCTGCCGATGTTGAGGGGTTCGACGATATCGCTGCTGGCGAGGCGGATCGTGCCATCCGTGCAGTCGTCGATGTACATGAACGAGCGGGTTTGCTCGCCGTCGCCCCAGATCTCGATCTCGTTCTTGCCCGCAAGCTTGGCGGCGATGACCTTGCGGCAGATCGCCGCCGGCGCTTTCTCGCGACCGCCGTCATAGGTGCCTTCCGGGCCGTAGACGTTGTGGTAGCGCGCGACGCGGGTGGCGATGCCGAAATCCTCGCGGTAGTGGCGCGCCATGCGCTCGCTGAACAATTTCTCCCAGCCGTAGCCGTCCTCGGGCATCGCCGGGTAGGCGTCTTCTTCCTTGAGCGCCGTCACGTCGGTCCGGGTCTGCTTGTCGCCGTTGTAGACGCAGGCCGACGAGGCATAGAAGAAGCGCTCGGTGCCGGCTTCGCGGGCGGCCACCAGCATGTGGGTGCTGACCAGCACCGACAGCATGCATTCGGCCTTGTGGGTCTCGATGAAGCCCATACCGCCCATGTCGGCGGCGAGGTTGTAGATCATCCGGGCATTCTTGGCCGCCGTCCGGCAGGGCTCGAGCAACGACAGATCGCCAATCTGGTTCTCCACGCCCGGAGTCTTCTGGTACCACTCGGCAAGCGGCTTCACGTCGACAGCACGGATCTTGGCATGGCCCCGCTGCTGCAGGACCCGGACCAGGTGACCGCCGATGAAGCCGCCGGCACCCGTGACGACCACGAGATCGTTCTTTGACATGCGAAGCCTTTCAAGCTGACCGAGGGGAATCTAACCGACTTTTCAAAGACTTGCGAGATGGACTGCCGAAGACATCGCGCACCTCGAGCGGTCCGATCCCGTGACGATGCTCGTTTGCTCGTCCCGGGCTTTTCCGTCAAGCCGACCCTCCCAATTTGTCACGGGGCCCGTCGCGGCGTCCGCGGGAAACCGGTGGTTCGACCCAAAAATTCATTTATACCAGCTAGATAGCCGTATTTTTGTGCATCGTGCTCTCCGACATCACCCCCGTCATCCTGACCTTCAACGAAGCGGCGAATATCGGCCGGTCGCTGGAGCGTCTTGCGTGGGCGCGCCAGGTCGTGATCGTCGACAGCGGATCGACTGACGAAACCCTGGCAATCGCCGGACGCTTTGCCAATGTTCGTATCGTGTTCCGGCCGTTCGACAGCCATGCCGAGCAATGGCGATTCGCGGTCGGCGAGACCGGGATCGAGAGCGATTGGATCCTGCGTCTGGATGCCGACTACATGATGGAGCCGGCGCTGCGCGAGGAGCTGGCGTCGCTTACGGCCGATCGAGCGACGGCCGCTTACCAGATCGCCTTCACCTACTGCATCGACGGCCGGCCGCTGCGTGCCTCGCTCTATCCTGCGTTGCCGCTTCTGTTTCGTCGCGGTCGGGCCGAGTTCGTCCAGGATGGCCATACCGAGAAGCTCCGCATCGATGGGCCTGTCGTGCCCCTCCGGAACCGGCTGCTGCACGACGATCGCAAGAGCCTCGAACGGTGGCTGCAGAGCCAGGTGCGCTACCAGGCCGCTGAGGCCGAGAAACTCACGAGCCGATCGTGGTCCGATCTAAGTTGGGCGGATCGGCTGCGCCTGACGCGCGTGCTCGGGCCGCCGGTCGTCGCGGTGCACTGCCTGATCGTCAAAGGCCTGATATTCGGCGGATCGGCTGGCCTTCTCTATACGGCACAGCGCGTGACTGCCGACATGATCCTCACCATGCATCTGCTGCGTCGCGATCTTCGGCGCCTGGCCTCCCGAAAGACGTCGGGATGACCTACGTTCTGGGTCTCAACGCCTATCATGCCGATGCTGCCGCCTGCCTGGTGAAGGACGGCGACCTGGTTGCCGCCGTCGAGGAGGAGCGCTTTCGCCGCATCAAGCATTGGGGCGGCTTTCCCAGTGAGTCGATCCGCTATTGCCTGGCGGAGGCCGGCATCTCCCTGGGCGACGTCGATCACGTCGCGGTCAATAGCGACAATCGCGCCAACCGCTGGCGCAAGCTCGCCTACGTTCTGACGTCGGGCGTCAGTCCGGGATACGTGCTCAATCGCCTGCGTCAGCGCAGCGATCGCGCCGACATCGCGGGCAATCTCAAGCGCCACCTGCCGGAACAGGAATTCCGCGGTACCGTCCACGCCGTTGAGCATCACCTCTGCCACCTCGCCTCGGCCTTCCTGGTCTCTCCTTACGACAGGGCGGTGGCAGTATCGGTCGACGGCTTTGGCGATTTTTCCTCGGCGGCGTGGGGGCTGGGCGAGGGCGGCAAGCTCACGGTCGACGGCCGCGTCTACTTTCCGCATTCGCTCGGTGTCTTCTACGAGGCGATGACGCAATTCATCGGCTTTCCGTACTATGGCGATGAATACAAGGTGATGGGGCTGGCGCCCTATGGCGAGCCGCGCCACGTCGAGCGCATGACGCAGATTGTCCAGCTCAGGAACGACGGCACCTTTGCGCTCAACTTGCGCTACTTCCGTCATGCCGCCGGCGAAGGCGCCAACTACACCGTGAAAGACGGCATTCCCTCGGGCGGGCAGCTGTGGAGCGAAGCGCTCAGCGACCTTCTCGGATCGCCGCGCGACCCTGCCCAGCCGCTGGAAGACAAGCACCGAGACATCGCTCGCTCGGCGCAGGCGACCTATGAGAACGCTTTCTTCAATCTGCTGGACGCACTGCATCGCCGCTACGACTGCGACACCGTCGTCCTGGCTGGTGGCTGCGCCTACAATTCGGTCGCCAACGGCAAGATTTTCGAACGCTCGCCGTTCAAGAAGCTCTACATCCAGTCGGCAGGCGGCGACGCCGGCGGCTCGATCGGCGCTGCTTTCGCCACCTGGCACAAGGTCGAGGGCGATCGCGCCCATCGCCACTTCGTGATGGATCATGCCTACTGGGGGCCGTCGGCGACGCCCGACGAGATAGCGTCCGCCATCGTCGAGCGGCGCGCCGACTTCGACGCCTCGGGCTGCACCATCGAACGCATGGGCGACGAGGCCGCCCTTTGTCGGCGCACGGCGCAGGCGATCTCTGAAGGCAAGGTGATCGGCTGGTTCCAGGGCCGCCTCGAATGGGGGCCGCGCGCGCTCGGCAACCGTTCGATCCTGGGCGATCCGCGCCGCAGCGACATGAAGGACATTCTCAATCTCAAGATCAAGCGCCGCGAGTCGTTCCGGCCGTTTGCGCCCTCGATCCTGCGCGAGGCGGTGAAGGACTGGTTCGAGACCGATGACGACGTGCCCTTCATGATGCAGGTCTTCAAGATTCGCCCGGAGAAGCGCAAGGAAATCCCGGCCGTCACCCACGTCGATGGCACGGGGCGCCTGCAGACCGTGACGTGGCAAGGCAACCCGCGCTACGCGCGCCTGATACAGGCCTTCCGCGATCTCAGCGGCGTGCCCATGGTGCTCAACACCAGTTTCAACGAGAACGAGCCGGTGGTGTGTATACCCGAGGAAGCGATCGACTGTTTCCTGCGAACCAAGATGGACGTGCTTGTCCTGGGTGATACCTTCATCGCCCGATGATCATCTCACTCACCGTCAACGGCAGGGCCTACCAGGCCGATGCCGAGCCCGACAAACCGCTGCTTTGGGTCCTGCGCGAGGACTTGAACATCATCGGTCCGAAATTCGGCTGCGGTGTCGCCGCCTGCGGCGCCTGCACCGTGCACGTCGACGGTGCGCCGGTGCGATCGTGCTCGCTGCGGGCAAGCGCGGCCGCTGGAAGGTCCGTGGTCACCATCGAAGGACTGGGCGAGGGCCTGCTGCACGCCGTGCAGCGTGCCTGGATCGAGAACCAGGTCCCGCAATGCGGCTACTGCCAGCCCGGCTTTATCATGGCGGCGGCAGCACTTCTGAAAGCCAAGCCCAAGCCCAGCGATCGCGACATCGACGACGCACTCACCAACATTTGCCGCTGCGGAACCTACGGCGCCATTCGCCGCGCCGTGCATCGTGCGGCAGCGATCCTGGGCGGTGCGCCGTGATATTGACCCGACGCAAGGCGATCATCGGCGGCATCGTCGGCGCGGGCTTCATAGGCGTCGGCTGGTGGTTCGCGCACGAACGTGATCGCCTGGGCAGCCGCAAGCTGTTCAACGTCGGGCCCGGTCAGGCTGGCCTCAACGGCTGGGTGAAGATCTCCCGGGATGATTCGGTGATCGTCGCCGTTCCGCGGGCGGAGATGGGGCAGGGCATCCACAGCGCGCTGGCCATGCTGGTGGCCGAGGAGATGGAGGCGCGCTGGGACCAGGTCCGGGTCGAAGATCCGCCAGAGAGCGTCGTCTATCGCAACGTCGATATTCTGGTCGAGGGCTTGCCGTTTTCACCGGAGGAAGCCGGCACGGTCGTGGAGATGGCGCAATGGACGGCGGAGAAATTGGGCGGCGTGTTGGGCGTGCTGGCGACCGGCGGTTCGACGTCGACCCGCGATGCCTGGCTGCCGATGCGCACCGCGGGAGCGGTGGCGCGCGATCTCCTGCTGCGGGCGGCGAGCCGCAAGGCCGGTGTTCCGGTCGCCGAACTCGTCGCGGTTGATGGTGAAATCCGCCGACGTGACGGCGCTAAAGTAGCGACGTACGGCGAGCTGGTCGAGGCGGTCGGCGATCTGTCTGTCATGCCGCCGCCACCGCTCAAGAAGCCATCGGAATTCAAGCTCATCGGCAAGCCGCTGCCGCGGCTCGACATACCGGCCAAGGTTGCGGGCACGGCGATCTTCGGCACCGATGTGCGGCTGTCCGGCCTGCTCTACGCCGCCGTGCGCAACGCCCCGACATTCGGCGGCGCGGCGAGCGGGTTCAAGATCAAGCAGGGCACGCTGCCCAGGGGAATCGAAAAGATCGTCGTGGTGCCGGGCGGCATCGCTGCCATCGGCACGAGTTGGTGGCAGGCCAACAAGTTTCTCGACGAAGGCGTGGAGATCGAGTGGCAGGAAGGACCGGAGCCGAAGGTCAATAGCCCTGCCTTGTGGAAGAAGTACGAGGCGTTGCTGGAGACCGGCGATGTCGCGCTGACGCGAACGCTCGGTACCGAAGGCAAGCTCACCGGCAATCAGATCGTCGAAGCCACCTATCGCGCACCCTATCTGGCGCACACGCCAATGGAGCCGATGAACTGCACGGCCCGCATTGCCTCCCGGGGCATCGAGGTCTGGATGCCCAATCAGTCACCGACGCTGATCCGGCTGGCTGCAGCCAAGACCGCCAACGTGCAGCAAGCCGACGTGACGGTGCACACTACTTTCCTGGGCGGTGGGTTTGGCCGACGTGCCGAGGTCGATCTGGTACGACAGGCAATGACCTGTGCGCTCGCCCTGCCGGAGCGGCCGGTGCAGGTGCTGTGGTCGCGCGAGGAGGACATCCGCCATGACTATTACCGGCCGATGGCGTTGGCGCGCTGGCGCGCGGAGCTGGATATGTCGGGCGCCGTGCCGAAACTCGTTGGCGTCGCCAAGCGCCAGGTGGCGCAATCGCCGACCGACCAGTTTCCGGCGCGGACGATCGGCCTGCCGGCCCAGGGCAGGCCCGAGGGCAACGCCGTCGAGAATCCGGCCTATGGTTTCCCCTTCTATCGCCTTGAGGCGATCGTTGCCGAAGGCTCGGTCCCCGTCGGCTTCTGGCGCTCGGTCGGCCATTCGCACGGCGCCTTCTTCGACGAAAGCTTCATCGACGAACTGGCGAACGCGTTGAAGAAGGATCCGCTGGCGTTGCGGCGTGAATTGTTGGCCGGCAAGCCGCGCCATCTCAAGGTGCTCGAAACGGCGGCCAAGGAGGCAGGCTGGGGCACGCCGTTGCCGGCCGGATCGGGGCGCGGCATCGCCCTTCGTGCCTCCTTCGGCTCGATCGTGGCGCAAGTCGCCGAAGTGTCCGTGGCCGACGGCAAGACGCTCGAGGTCAAGCGCGTGACCTGCGCCGTCGATTGCGGACCGGTGGTCAACCCGGCGATCGTCAGGATGCAGATGGAAAGCGGCATCATCTACGGGCTGTCGGCGGCACTCTACGGCGAGATCACGTTGGCCGACGGCGCGGTGGAACAGGCCAACTTCCCCGACTACGACGCCGTGCGCCTGGCCGATGCGCCGGCGATGACGGTTCATCTGGTCGACAGCGGCGCGTCGACGATCGGCGGCGTCGGTGAGCCCGGCACGCCGCCGATTGCGCCCGCAGTCGCCAACGCGGTGTTCGCCGCCACTGGCAAACGCCTGCGCAACCTGCCGCTGCGTCTGACCTAGAGTCTTTCTGTTCGAAGCTGGATCGTTCGGCACCGGCGTGCAGCGCCTCACCGTGTCCCACCCCGGTGAGACACCTCGGATACCGATGCCATCGGGCTTTTCCGGGATTGTCTCACTTTCTCGCCACATCGCCCGTCGCGTCGTGGCACGTCCTCGTGAAATTTTCGCGCTTGTGCCGAAAACGCCCACTCGTTCAGGCACTTGCGGGGAGTTTCGCGGACGATTCATGAAATTCATGAGGGCTCGTGAAATTCGCGAATCGCCAAACCGATCGCAGATCAGTTGGCAGCCAGGGTCGCGGGCGGTCCGCAGCATCATGCCGGCCATCCTACGCCCGGTCGGTCCGAACCGACGATTATGGTCCTTGGCGAAGGTGCTGCGCCCGGCACGAAGGCCGCCACGGTTAAATAAACCGTTGGAAAACGGTGGCGGAGGCCCAGCAGGCGGACGGCACGGATCATCGGCTGACTATAAGCCCAACCGCTTCGATTCGACGATTATGGTCCTTACCGACGATGCTACGGCCGCCTTCGTGGGGTGAGCGACAAGCCCTGGTTCAATCGCCGTCCGAAAGACCCTAGCGCGGCATGGTGCGGCGCCAGCGCAGCGTATCCTCAATTTGTGTCGCGAGGTCGCGCATCGGCCGCCAGCCCAGTTCGCGCTTCGCCTTGGAAATGTCGCCGACCAGCTTGGGCGAGTCGCCGGCGCGCCGCGGCCCGACGGTGTGCGGCACGGATCGGCCGGCGATCCGTCCGGTTTCGGCCACCGCCTGCCTGACGCTGTAGCCCGAGCCGGAGCCGAGATTGAACGCCTCGTGCCGCCCGCCGCCACCGGCGCGATGGAGCCAGTCGATGGCCTTGAGATGCGCCTCGGCAAGATCGGTCACGTGCACGAAGTCGCGCACGCAGGAGCCGTCCGGCGTCGGATAGTCGGTGCCAAGCAGCGCCAGCGCCGGTCCGAAGCCCAGCACCGCATCCGCGGCCAGCGGCAGCAGGTGGGTTTCGGGATTGTGCGCCTCGCCGATCTCGCCGCCGGCATCGGATCCCGCAGCGTTAAAGTAGCGCAACGACACCGCACGAAGGCCGGCGCCGGCGCCTTCCGAGAGCGCCCGTTCGACGCGCGCCTTAGACTCGGCGTAGGGGCTTATCGGCGCGATAGGATGCGTCTCGGCGAGCAGGTCGGTCTGCGGAAGGCCATAGACGGCGCACGTGCTGGAAAAGACAAACGCCTCGACGTCGTGGCGGAGCGCGGCGGCGATCAGAATTTCGGTCTTGGCCGCGTTGTTGTCGAGGTAGCGCTCCGGTTGCCTTACCGACTCGCCGACCTCGATGTATCCGGCGAGATGGATGACCGCGGCCGGCCGGTGGCGGGCGAACACCTCGTCGAGACGGGCGGCGTCGCCGATGTCACCACGCTCCAGTGGTCCCCACTTCACCGCCCACTCGTGGCCCTTTTCGAGCGTGTCGTAGCAGACCGCGACGGCGCCTGCGTCGGCCAGCGCCTTGCAGACATGGCTGCCGATGTATCCCGCGCCACCCGTGACGAGGATGGCGCGGCTCACGACGCGCCTCGGTGGATGGTGCCGGGTGAGGGATTTGAACCCCCGACCTTCGGTTTACAAAACCGCTGCACTACCACTGTGCTAACCCGGCCCGATGACCTGTCGTGTTCTCAATTATCATCTGGAAGGCATTGAAAATAAAGAATTTGCTGGCGACTCAGGGTGTCGCTCGGCGTCGCGCCCATTCATAGGCGGCGATCGCCGCGGCATTGGAGACATTGAGCGCGGCAAGCGCTGCCGTGGTGGGAATCGTCACCAGATGATCGCATTTCTCGGCGGTCAGCCGGCGCAAGCCTTCGCCCTCGGCGCCCAGCACGATGCAGACGCGGCCGGCGAGATCGAGTTGGGCGATCGACGTGTCGCCGCGCTCGTCGAGACCGTGAAGCCAGAAGCCCGCATCCTTGAGCTGCTCCAGGGCGCGCGCAAGATTGACGGCGCGCACCAGAGGCACGACCTCGAGCGCGCCGGAAGCGGCCTTGGCCAGCACGCCGGTGTCGGCGGGCGCGTGCCGCTCGGTGACGATGACGCCGGCAACTCCGAACGCTGCAGCGGAACGCATGATGGCGCCGACATTGTGCGGGTCGGTCACCTGATCGAGTGCCAGAACGAGGGCGGCATCGCCGCAGCGCGCCAGGATATCCTCGAGGGCGGCTTCCTCGAGCGGCGCCACGAGGGCGGCGAGGCCCTGATGGACCGCTCCCGTCGGCAGGCGCTGGGCGAGTTCCTCTCGCGATACCGTCACGGCCTTGCTGGCCAGGCCTGCCGCAGTGAACTGGGCGGCGTGGCGCTCGGCCACTTCCTTGGTCGCCAGCAGCCGCTCGAACTTGCGCTCGGGATTGGCCAGGGCTGCGAGCACGGGATGACGGCCGTACAGCCACACCGCCTGGTGGCCGCCACGGGAAGGTCGGGGGAGGGTTTGCTGGCGGGGGCGCATGGCGAGCCTTGTATGGTGTGACGCCGATAGGGGCAAATCCGGTGTGCCATGGGGATTTGGCCCTTGACGTAACCCATTGGATTTGCGAGCTACGCGCGCCCGTTTCACGGGTCGAACAGGCTATATCTCGCGCTGCGCGCCGCAGGTTCGGAGGGGTGGCCGAGCGGTCAATGGCAGCAGACTGTAAATCTGCCGACTTCGCGTCTACGAAGGTTCGAATCCTTCCCCCTCCACCAGCGGATCTTGGCGCGAGATTGGCTCTGTTTGGGCGTTGCGGGTGTAGCTCAATGGTAGAGCAGAAGCCTTCCAAGCTTACGACGAGGGTTCGATTCCCTTCACCCGCTCCAAGATTTGGCTAAGTCGGTCTGTCTAGAAGCTGAAAGCATCACGAGGGTCGTGACATCATGACGAAGGCGAAGTTTGAGCGGAACAAGCCGCACTGCAACATCGGGACGATCGGTCACGTCGACCACGGCAAGACGTCGCTGACGGCTGCGATCACCAAGGTGTTGGCGAAGACGGGCGGCGCGACGTTCACGGCGTACGACCAGA
>CAMDCE010000018.1 GCA_945889625.1 Asaia bogorensis
AAGGCCCACCTCAGGCGCATCGGCGCGAGAACCATCGATGCTCTCTGGAAAGCCATCGGTGACATCTGCGCCCTCTACACCGAGCAGGAGTGCTGGAACTACCTCAAAGATGCTGGCTACGCTTCCGATTAAACGCTCGGTGCTCTAGACGCGGACGATCTTGCCAGGATTCATCAGGTTCTGCGGATCGAGTGCGCGCTTGAGTGCGCGCATGACGTCGAGCTCGATCTTGCAGCGATAGTGGGCGAGTTCGTCGACCTTCAGTCGGCCGATGCCGTGCTCGGCCGAGATCGAGCCGCCGTAGCCCACGACCAGGTCGTAGACCGCGCCGCTGATCGCCTCGTGATGGGGCATGAATTTGGCCTTGTCCCAACCCGGCGGCGCCTGGCAGTTGAAGTGCAGATTGCCGTCGCCGACATGGCCGAACGGCACCGGCCGGCACTCGGGCAGCGCCTTCTTCATGGCGGCGAGGCCCTCCTTCATGAAGGCGGGGATCTTGCTCACAGACACTGAAATGTCGTGCTTGATCGAGGGGCCTTCGCGTTTCTGGGACTCGGAGTGATTCTCGCGCAAGGCCCAGAAGGCCCGTGCCTGGGCCTCGTTCTGGGCGATCGCGGCATCGAGCACGAGGCCTATTTCCATGGCGTCGCCGAGATAGGCTTCCATCTTTTCCCGCAGGCCAGTCTCGTTGGCGCCTTCGCGCCGCGCGCGCGTCGAGGACCATTCGAGCAGGACGTACCAGTCGTGGCGCTCGGCCAGCGGATCGCCGTTGCCGGGAATGTGCTTCAGCACAAGGTCGATGCCCTGGCGGCTCATCAGCTCGCAGGAGGTGACATTGTCGTCCGACGCGGCATGGGCGCCGCTCAGCAGCTCGACCGCAGCATCTGGCGAGGGCACGGCGATCCATGCCGTGGCGATATCCTTGGGTTTGGGCCACAGCTTCAGCACGGCCTTGGTGATGATGCCCAGCGTGCCCTCGGCGCCGAGATAAAGGTCGCGCAGGTCGTAGCCGGTATTGTCCTTCTTGAGCGCCCGCAGGCCGTTCCAGACCTCGCCCTGGGGCGTCACAACCTCGAGCCCCATCACGAGCTGGCGGGCGTTGCCGTAGTGCAGGACCTGCACGCCGCCGGCGTTGGTCGAGAGATTGCCGCCGATGGTGCAGCTTCCTTCGGCGGCGAGGCTCAGCGGAAACAGCCGGTCGTGCTGGGCCGCCGTCTCCTGGATGGTCTTCAGTACCACGCCCGCCTCGACGGTCATCGAATAGCCGATCTCGTCGATATCCAGGATGCGATTCATGCGGTTGAGCGACAGCACGATCTCGCGGCCGTCCTCGTGCGGCGTGCCACCGCCGACCATGCCGGTGTTGCCGCCCTGGGGCACGACTGCGACTTTTTCAACAGCACACAGTTTCACGACGCCGGCCACTTCTTCCGTGGTCGCCGGCCGCACCACGGCGAGCGCCGTGCCGAGATAATTGTCGCGCCAGTCGGTCAGGTAGGGATTCTTGCCGGCGTCGTCGGTGACGAGACCTTTGTCACCGACGATTGCGTGGAGTTTGTCGACGAAGGAATTCACAGCCGCAGGATCTTGCCGGGATTCATGATGTTCTTCGGATCGAGCGCGCGCTTGACGGTGCGCATGGTGTCGAGCTCGATCCGCGACCGGTAGTGCGCCAGCTCGTCGATCTTTTCGATGCCAATGCCGTGCTCGGCCGAGATCGAGCCCGCCATCGAGGTGACGAGATCGTTGACGCCGCGGGTGATGGCCGGCTCGTATTGCTGCAGCGTCTGGCGATCCATGCCCTTCGGCGCCTTGAAGCCGAAATGGATATTGCCGTCGCCGATATGGCCGATCGGGGTGGGGCGGAGCGACGGCAGGATATCGAGCGCGCCCTTGACGCCCTGGTCGATGAAGGCGGGAATTTTCGAGATCGACACCGAGATGTCGTAGCTGAGGCCCGGACCGTCGGCGCGGCCGGCCTCGGCCACGCCCTCGCGGATGCGCCACATGTTGCGCGACTGCGCCTCGGTCTGGGCGATCACCGCGTCGAGCACTCGGCCCGTCTCCATCTGGTCGGCGAGGAATTGCTCCAGTTTCTCCGACATGCCCTCGGCGCCGTCGCGCCGGGCCCGCGACGACGACCATTCGAGCAGCAGGTACCACGGCGTGTCGGCCTTCAGCGGGTCCTGGGTGCCCGGTATGTGCTCCAGCACCATGTCGGTAGTGGCCCGGTTCATCAGCTCGCACGAGCCGACATTGTCTTCGGACGCGGAATGCGCCTCGGAGAGGATCTCGACGGCGGCCTGCGGGTCGCGGATGGCGAGCCAGGTGGTGGCGACGTCCTTGGGCGCCGGCCACAGCTTCAGGACGGCCTTGGTGATGACGCCCAGCGTTCCCTCGGCGCCCATGAACAGGTGCTTGAGGTCATAGCCGGTATTGTCCTTCTTGAGCGAGCGCAAGCCATTCCAGATGTCGCCATTGGGCAGCACGACTTCGAGGCCCATCACCAGGTTGCGCGCATTGCCGTAGCGCAGCACCTGTACGCCGCCAGCGTTGGTCGACAGGTTGCCGCCGATCATGCACGAACCCTGGGCGCCCAGGCTCAACGGAAAGAAGCGGTCGTGGCTCGCTGCCGTCTCCTGCAGGGTCTGCAGCACGCAGCCCGCCTCGACGGTCATCGAATAGCCCACGGCATCGACCTCGATCACATGGTTCATGCGGCCGAGCGACAGCAGGATGCCGCTGTGGGTCGGCCAGGGAGTGGCGCCCCCCATCAGGCCGGTGTTGCCGCCCTGCGGCACGATGGCGATGCCGTTGTCGAAGCAGAGCTTCACCACCTTGGCGACTTCGTCGGTGTTCGCGGGCCGAACCACGACGGCGGCCGTGCCCACCGTCGAGCCGCGCCAATCCGTCACGAAGGGCTGCTTGCCCTGCTCGTCGAGGATCAGGCCCTTCTCGCCGACAATGGCGCGCAGGCCCTCCAACACGGCGGGCGTGACGGGGACGGTCGGAATCGTGGGAATGGCAGTATCTGGCATGATTTTGTTCTTCTCCCTTGGGGCCGGAATCTAGCCTCCGGGGGCCTTGGCGTCACCCGCCGCAGCGCGGCGTAGCCGGTCGTTGATTGCAAGGCCGAGGCCGGTTTGCGGAATGGCCATGACGGCGATGCGGCCGATGCCGGGCCGGTCGAGCGCGCGGAGCTGGGCAAACAGGTTGGCGGCGGCCTCGGCGAGGTCGCCCGAGGGGCTGAGATTATAGGCAAGCATTGCGCCGGCGGGCGGGTTCGGGCCGAACGCCAGCAGGCCCTCATCGGCGCCGACGCTGGTCACATTCAGCCTGAGCGGCCGCGCCGGAGCGTAATGGCTATCGAGCTGGCCGGGCGACTTGCGTGCTGAATCGCCGCTGGGGATCGCATCGGAGAGTGCGACGGGGCCGACCACCGCCTCGATGGCTTCGCGCGTGGCGCCGCCGGGTCGCAGCAGCGTCGGCGTCGCAGCCGTGAGATCGAGCACCGTCGATTCAAGACCGACCACGCAGGGTCCACCGTCGAGGATCAGCGGTATGCGATCGCCCAGCGATTCGGCGACGTGCTCGGCCCGTGTCGGGCTAACCGTGCCACTGCGATTGGCCGAGGGCGCGGCGATCGGAAGGCCGGCAGCGCGGATCAGCGCCTGCGCCACGGGATGTGACGGCGCACGCACCGCCGCCGTGTCGAGCCCGGCGGTCGCCAGCAGGGCGATGGGCGAGTCCTTTGTGCGCGGCAGGACGAGCGTGAGGGGACCGGGCCAGAAGCGCGCGGCGAGCCTGTCGGCGGTCTCGTTCCACTGGACCAGGCGGCTCGCTTCGCCGGCATCGAGCACGTGGCTAATCAGCGGATTGAACTGCGGCCGGCCCTTGGCCTCGAAGATCGCTGCGACCGCACGCTCGTTGGTAGCGTCGCCACCCAGCCCGTAGACTGTCTCGGTCGGGAAGGCGACCAGCTTGCCCGCGCGCAGCAACTTCGCCGCCTCGACGATCGATGCCGCGCTCGGCTCGAGCAGTCTCATCGCGCCGCCTTGGACCGTGCGATGAAATGCGGATTGCCGAGACCCGGCTTGCCGTAGGTGAGGGGACGGCCGTCGGTCGTCACCACTTCCCCGCCGGCCGCCTCGAGCACGCCCTGGCCCGCGGCGGTGTCCCACTCGTTGGTCGGGCCGAAGCGCGGATAAATATCGGCCTGGCCTTCGGCAATGAGGCAGAATTTCAGTGATGAGCCGGCGTGCTTGCGCTCGGCGACGGTGAGTCCGGCGTTGCGGAACCAGATGTCGAGGTCGCTGTAGATGGCGGTGCTGCGGCTGGCGAAGGCCGTCAGCCCCTCGGGTGGCGGCGTGCGGGTGTGGATGGCGGTGAAGGCGCCGCCAGCCTGGCTCTTGTCGGCGCCCAGCCCGACCACGCCGCGCCACAGCGTGTCGGTCGCGGGTGCCAGCACGATGCCCAGCGTCGGCCGGCCGTCTTCGATCAGGGCGATGTTCACGGTGAACTCGCCGTTCCTCTTGATGAACTCCTTGGTGCCGTCGAGCGGGTCGACCAGCCAGAATGGCCCGCCATCGAGGCCGGGCAGGCGGCCGGCCGCCATCTCCTCCTCGGCGACCACCGGTGTGCCCGGCGTGAGCTCGCGCAGGCCCGCGACGATGATCGCTTCGGCGGCATGGTCGGCGTCGGTGACCGGGCTCTTGTCGGCCTTGGTCCGCTCGCCCAGCTCGCCGGCATAGATGCGCATGATTTCGCGCGCCGCTTCGCGTGCGAGGTCGGTGCAGGTCTGGCGCAGGGCCTGATGGGAAGGATGGGGACGAGGCTTGGGCACGGAATGGGTTGCTTTGGCGGCGGCGACCTTATAGCCCATTCATCCATGGCAAACAGGCTCCTGGGCATCATATCGGCCCTTCCCGAGGAACTGGTCCATCTCTCCGACAGGCCGGGCAAGGCGCATGAAATCGGCGGACTGGCCTTCTGGCGCGGCGAGATCGCCGGCCGCGAGGCGGTGTTCGTCGAGTCGGGCGCGGGCAAGGTCAATGCTGGTGTGGCCACTGCTTTGTTGCTCGACCGGTTCGACTGCCGCGCGCTGATGCTGTGCGGCGTGGCCGGCGGCCTCGATCCGGCGCTCGGCGTCGGCGATGTCGTGGTCGGCGTCAGCCACACCCAGCACGACTACGGCACGCAGAAGGAGGGCAGTTTCCGCACCATCCAGCCCGGCAGTCGGCCATCGCTGGGAGGCGATTGGACGCCGGGCTATCCCGTTGCCGAACCGCTGGTCGCGCGCCTGCGCGAGGCGCTGAAAGGATTGGCGCTGGAACCGCTTCCGGCATCGGTCGGCGTCGGACCGCGCCTGCCTTCGGTCCATTTTGGCGCGATCCTGACCGGCGACAGTTTCGTCAACTCCGAGCCTCTCAGGCGCCGCCTGCATGCCGAGTTCGGCGCGCACGCCGTCGAGATGGAGGGCGGCGCCGTGGCGCAAGTCGCCCGGCGCTGGGGCGACGACCTTGCGGTCGTCAATGTGCGTTGCCTGAGCGACCTCGCTGGCGCCGAGAGCCATCTCGATTTCCGCGCCTTCCTGCCGATTGCCGCGCGTTACGCCTCGCAGGTCGCGCACCGGCTGGCGCCGGCGATCTAGCCCTTCAGCACGCGTCCCGCCACGGCTTCCAGCTTCTTCTTCATGGCGACCGAGCGCTTCTCCGGTGCCGTGATCATCGCGAACTCGAGCGCGTGGTCGCAGCCATTCGGGCAGGGCGCCGGCCGGCTCTTCCTGAGGCGCGGCGCTATCATGGTGACGAGTTGCTTGGCCCGCTCGGCGTTGTCGGTCAGCACACGCACGATGTCGGCGACCTGGACGTGCTCATGGTCGGGATGCCAGCAATCGAAGTCGGTGACCATGGCGACCGTCACGTAACAGATCTCCGCCTCGCGGGCGAGTTTGGCCTCGGGCATGTTGGTCATGCCGATCACATCGCAGCCCCAGCTCCGGTAGAGCTTGGATTCCGCGAGGCTCGAGAATTGCGGCCCTTCCATCACAAGATAGGTGCCGCCGAATTTGACCGGAAACTTCGCCTCGATCGCGCAGGCATGCACGGCCTCGGCCAGTCGCCCGCAGGTCGGGTGCGCCATCGAGACATGGGCGACCAGCCCCTCGCCGAAAAAGCTCTTCTCGCGCGCGAAGGTGCGGTCGATGAACTGATCGACCACCACGAAATGGCCGGGCGGCAGGTCCTCGCGCAGGGAGCCGCAGGCGGAGAGCGACAGGATGTCGGTCACGCCTATCCGCTTCAGCGCATCGATGTTGGCGCGGTAGTTGATCGACGAAGGCGAATGGTAGTGGCCGCGACCGTGGCGGGGCACGAAAACGACATCGAGTCCCTCCAGCTGGCCGAACAGGAACTCGTCGGAGGTCTCGCCGAAGGGCGAGGCGACCCGCCGCCACTGCTCGTTCTTGAGGCCGGCGACGTGATAGATGCCGCTGCCGCCCATGATCCCCAATACCGTCATCCGTCTCTCGCTCCCGCTGGTTGGCGTTGGTGTATCATTCCTGCCTGAAAACGCGAAAGGGGACATCCATGGGCAAGCTCGACGGCAAGATCACCATCGTCACGGGGGCGACCAGCGGCATCGGCCGGCGCACCGCCGAGATCTTCGTCGGGGAAGGCGCCAAGGTCCTGGCGACCGGCCGGCGCGAGGAACTCGGCCGCTCGCTTGAGGCCGCACTCGGCAAGGACAAATGCCTGTTCGTGAAGACCGACGCCACCAGGGAGGCCGACGTCAAGGCGATGTTCGAGGCCTGCCTGGCCAAATGGGGCCGGCTTGACTGCCTGTTCAACAATGCCGGCGGACCGGCGCCGGTCGGCGGCATCGAGACCATCCCCGTCGAGGGTTTCGACGCGGCAATGGCGACGCTGGTGCGCTCGGTCATGCTCGGCATGAAGCACGCAGCGCCCCTCATGATGAAGCAGGGCTCGGGCAGCATCATCAACAACGGCAGCGTCGCCGGCCGCCGCGCCGGCTACTCGACCTCGATGATCTACGGCGCCGCAAAGGCTGCGGTGAACCATCTCACGGTCTGCGCCGCCATGCAGTTGGGCGAAAAGAACGTGCGCTGCAATTCGATCTCACCGGGCGGCATCGCCACCGGCATCTTCGCCAAGGCGCTGGGCGTGGCGCCCGACAAGGCCGACACCTACGCGGAGGCAGCCAAGAAGATGATGGCCACCCTGCAGCCGATCCCGCGCGCCGGCCTCACCGACGACATCGCCAAGGCCGCCGTGTTCCTTGCCTCCGACGATTCGACCTTCATCAACGGCCACGACCTGGTGGTCGACGGCGGCGTGGTCGGCGGCCGCCTGTGGACGCCGCACCAGCAGGGCGTTCAGGCGATGCGTCAGGCATTCGGGGTGGAGGTCTGATGCTGAAACTCAAGGCACTCGATCATGTCGGCCTCGTGGTGGCCGACATGGACCGCAGCCTACGCTTCTACTGCGAGGCGCTCGGGCTCGAGTTGCTGCGTCGCTCGGACCGCGAGGGCGGCGTCACCGCGGCCGTATTGAAGGTCGGCGACCAGGAAATCAACATGTTCTGCAACGCCGGTTCCGCTCCGGCCGCAAAGGCGACGGCGCGAACTTCATCGGCCATTTCTGCTTCGAGGTCGAGCGTGCGCCGATCGACGATGTCGTGGCGGCCTTGAGTCGGGCGGGCGTCGCGGTCGCCAAGGGGCCGATCAACCGACGCGACGGCACGTCGCTGTTCCTGAGCGACCCGGACGGCTGCCGGGTCGAGCTGATTGTAAAGACATCCCTGTCATCCTGAGCGTAGCGAAGGATCTCACCCAACGAGCAGACACGGGCCTGTGTAGTTGGCGCGAGGTCCTTCGCTACGCTCAGGACGACAAGACTACTCCGCCGCCTGCTTGCCCAGGCCCTTCGGTACCTGCGCGCCGGCCGCCGTGACTCGCGGGTTGGCCGTAACCTTGAGCGCTTCGGCGGCGTCCTTGTTCTCCATGATCTTGGCCATGATTGCCTGGCCCGCGCGATCGAACACGGCGCGGTTTTCCTGGAGATACTTCTCCGACTCGCGGAGCTTGGTCACGTAGCCGTTGATCTCGGGGATGACGTAGCGCGCCACCATGTCCCAGCTGCGGAAAGTGTTCTCGGGATTAGCCCAGTCGTGCACGAAGCCCACGCAGGTGCCGAAGCCGCCGCTCTTGGCGATCACGTCCTTGATCATCTTCACCAGATCGTCCGGCGTGCCGATGACGGCGGCCGAGCCTTCGCCCGAGATCTGTTCGACGGCCTCATCGGGCGACTTGTAGGCGACTGAGCCCGGCCGTTGCAGCGTGCCGTGGATGTACTGGTTGTGCCAGTGCATCAGGCCGACCCGCGCTTCCTCGCGCGCTTTCTCGCGGGTCTCGGCGATGTGCCAGTTGAGCAGCACGCGCCAGTTCTTGCGGTCGACGGTGGTGCCGTGCTTCTTGGCGGCGGTCTCCGCGAAACCCCACTGCGTCGGCAGCGCCGTCAGGCCTTCGCTCGACATCGAGCCCAGCGAGATGATGCCGATGCCGTACTTGCCGGCGAGCGTCATGCCCGACGGGCTGATCTGCGAGGCCACGGCGAACGGCATGTCCTCCTGCAGCGGCAGTAGCTGCAGCGCCGCGTCCTGGAGTGTGTACCACTCGCCCTTCTGGGTGACCCGCTCGCCCCGGAACAGGCGGCGGATGATATCGATCGCCTCGTCCTGGCGGTCGCGCTGTGTCATCGGATCGATGCCGAGCGTATGGGCGTCGGACGGCAGCGCGCCGGGGCCGGAGCCGAAGATCGCGCGGCCGCCGGTCATGTGGTCGAGCTGCACCATGCGCTGCGCCACGTTGTAGGGGTGGTGGTAAGGCAGCGAGACCACGCCGGTCGCCAGCTTGATGCGCTTGGTGTGCTCGCCGGCGGCGGCCAGGAACATCTCGGGCGAGGCGATCATCTCCCAGCCGGACGAGTGATGCTCGCCGCACCAGAACTCGTCGTAGCCGAGCTCGTCGAGATGCTGCACGAACTTTATGTCGCGCCGGAACTGCAGCATCGGATTTTCACCGATCGGATGATGAGGGGCGAGAAAGGCGCCGAAACCGAGTCGCGACATACAGACCTCCTGGGACGGAAAAGGGCTAACATGACGGCGCGATTGGGTCGATTCGATACGGAGGGGATGCCATGGCGTCGTTGAAGGGCCGGGTTGCGCTGGTGACGGGCGGATCGCGCGGCATCGGGCGCGCCGTGGCGATTTCGCTGGCCGAAGCGGGAGCCGTCGTCGCTGTGAATTACCTCCAGAAGGCGGCCGAGGCGCGCAACGTGGTCGAGGCGATCCGCGGCGCCGGTGGCCTTGCGATGGTGGTCGCGGCCGATGTCTCCAAAGCGGAGGCGGTGGCGGCGATGATGGCCGCCGTGCAGCGCGAGCTCGGGCCGATCGACGTGCTGGTGAACAATGCCGGCATCGGACTGGTCCGCAGCGTCGACGATCTCACCGAGGAGGATTTCGACCGCACCATCGCGGTGAACCTGAAGTCGGTGTTCCTCTGCACCCAGGCCGTGGTGCCTGGCATGCGGGCCAGGAAATGGGGGCGGATCGTCAACGTCTCGTCCGGCGCGGCGCGTGGCGCCGGCGGAGTCGGGCCGCACTACAACGCCTCGAAGGCCGGCATGGAGGGCATGACGCGTAGCTATGCCGCGCGGTTGGTCAAGGACGGCATCACCGTGAACGCCGTAGCGCCGTCGCTGATCGAGACCGACATGGTGCGCGCAGGCCTTGCCTCGTCGGCAGCGCGCATCCCGCTCGGCCGCTTCGGCACGCCCGAGGAATGCGCGCAGGTCGTGATGCTGCTGGTCGGCAACGCCTACATGACCGGCCAGACAGTCGGCCTGAGCGGCGGCCTTTCGTTCATCTGAGGCGGCTGTCAGTTTCCCAGCACGTCCTTCTCATGGAACTCCACGCCGCGCGTGACGTCGGCGGCGGCGCCTTCGTATTCGACGCGCCGCAGTTGTGCGCGGCGAATCTTGCCCGAGATCGTCTTGGGCAGCTCGCCGACGAATTCCAGGCGGCGGATGCGCTTGAAGGGTGCCAGCCGCTCGTTGCAGAAGCTGAGGATCGACCGGGCCGTCTCGCGGCTGGGCGGCGTGGCGCCGACCAGCAGGATGAAGGCCTTGGGCACGCTCAGCCTTATGTCGTCGGGCGACGGCACGATGGCAGCCTCGGCCACCGCCTCGTGCTCGATCAGCACACTTTCGAGCTCGAACGGGCTGATGCGGTAGTCCGACGACTTGAACACGTCGTCGGCGCGCCCGACGAACGTCAGGTAGCCGTCGCCATCGATGCTGGCGACGTCGCCGGTGCGGTAGACCTCGCCGTCGGCGCCGGCCAGCTTGCCCGTGGCGTCGGCATAGCCCTGCATCAGTCCGGCGGGACGGTGCTCGCCCAGCGCCAGGCAGATCTCGCCCTCGCCGCGCTCCGTGCCGTCGGCGTCGAGGATCAGCACGCGATAGCCCGGCATCGGCCGGCCCATGGCGCCGGCTTTCACTTTCTGGCCCGGCGAGTTGGCGACGATGGCGGTGGTCTCGGTCTGGCCGTAGCCGTCGCGGATGGTGAGCCCCCACGCCTCGTGCACGCGGTTGATGACCTCCGGATTGAGCGGCTCGCCGGCGCCGCAGACCTCGCGCAGGGAAAGCTTGCGGGCCTTGAGGTCCTCCTGGATCAGCAGGCGCCACACCGTGGGCGGCGCGCAGAAGGTCGTGACCTTGCAGCGCTCCAGCACGCCCAGCAGCGCCTTGGCGTTGAACGGCGCCTGGTTGACCATCAGCACCGTGGCGCCGGCGTTCCACGGCGCGAAGAAGGTACTCCAGTCATGCTTGGCCCAGCCCGGCGAGGAGATGTTGACGTGCACGTCGCCCGGCCGCAGCCCCAGCCAATACATGGTCGAGAGCGCGCCCACCGGGTAGCTGCGGTGGCTGTGGCGCACCAGCTTGGGCTTGGCCGTGGTGCCCGAGGTGAAATAGAGCAGCAGGGGATCGTCGGATTTCGTCGGCCCGTCCGGCGTGAACGCCGCCGGCGATTTGTAGGCCTCGCCGAGCGGCCGCCAGCCGTCGATCGGGGACGCGCTGGTCGTGACGAACGTCACGCCGTCGCGGCTGAGCTTCGCACATTTGGCGACCTGGTCCTGGTCGGCCACGATCACCTTCGCGCGGCCGCGCTCGACCCTGTCGGCCAGTTCATCGGCGGTGAGCAAGGTCGTGGCGGGGATCACCACGACGCCGAGCTTCATGGCCGCCAGCATGATCTCCCACAGCGGCGCCACGTTGTTCAGCACCAGCAGGAGATGATCGCCGCGCTTCAGTCCCAGCCCGCGCAGCCAGTTGGCGACCTGGTTCGACCGCGTCGACAGCTCGGCGAAGGTGAGGCGGGTCTCCTTGCCCGTCGCCATGTCGACGATCCACAGCGCGCAGCGGTCCTTGCTGTCGGCCGCGCGCGCCAGTTCCGCATCGAACCACTCGAGTGCCCAGTTGAACGGCACGGGGTCCGGCCACTGGAAGCCGGCGACGGCCGAGTCATAGGCCGTGCGGTTGGCCAGCAGGAATTCCCGCGACTGTCGGAAGGTGGGCATCGGCGTCCGTCCCCTGATATCGGCTTGTGCGTGTTCGGTCTCACCTTACCTGAAACTGGCGCCGCTTCTTGGCGGTCGGGCGTTCCCACACGACGCCGGGAAAACCCTTCAGGGGAACCAGCGGCTCGCCCATGTAGGTCCAGTCCTGCAGCTCGCCGATGGCAATATGATAGCGCGGCTCCCGGCCGGTGCGGCTGCCGAAGAGCGCGCGGGGTAAGTTGACCATGTGCGCCGAGCGGGCCCGTTCGTAGGCGATCGGCGTTCCGCAGCGGGCGCAGAAGCTTCTTGTCGTCCCGGTGGCCTCATCCTTGAAGCGCGTGATCTTTGCCCGGCCCTTGGTCACGCGAAAGCGCTTGCGCCAACTGCCGACGTAGGTCGCATAGGCGGCGCCGTGCGCCCGCCGCGTCGCGCTGGAATGATCGTGCCAGGCCCACCGCGCGGGGTAGTCGATCTCGATCTGCACGGTGCCGCAAAGACATTGGCCGGCCACCGACGATGCGTCTGCACTTCGTATCTTCCCGACAATCGCCGCTTTGCTCACTTTGGACCTCACCCGTTGGATCTCATCCGTCAGGGAACCGTGCGGCCGATCAATCATCCCGCGATGCTGAAGGGCCGTCCTGGTGGCGGATCTGGACGTAGACGTTGCGGATGATCGGATTGAACAGCGCCTGCATCCGCCGCGTCAGCGCCGTGGTGCCGGCGCCGGTAGCATGGCGGTAGGCCGCGCCCTGCAGCACCTCGGGCGATTCGAGGTCGTACAGCGCCAGATACTTCGGCCCGCCCTCCAGCGCCACGAACCGCCGCGCCCGCAGAAAGCCCGGGATCGCCATGCGTTCGGCGATATGCTCCTCGTCGTACCAGCGATGGAGCTCGGCTTCGTGGGCAGCCTCGACGTCGATCGCCACCAGCAGCAGGCCCGTGCCGCTCAGCTTCGCGCCGCTGGTCACCGGCGGGCGGATCTCGCTGTAGACGTTGCGCACGCTGGGCTTGAAATGCACGGCCAGACGCTCGGTCCACGGCGTGCGCGCCGCGATCCGCCGATAGGGCTCGCTTTGCAGCACGGCGGCTGAGTCGAGGTCGTAGGTGGCGAGGTACTTCGGCGTGCCCTCGACCGCCGTGAAGCGGCGGCCGTTGATGAAGCCCGGAACGGCCTTGCGTTCGGGAAAATGCTCCTCGTCGTACCAGCGGTTGAGCTCGGCCTCGTGCGCTGCGTCGACGCCGATCATCACCAGCAGCAGACCCTTGGCGGATGGATCGGTCATGTCGGTTCTCCCCGGAGTGACGGCCTGTCAATCCCGCGACTGTGACCTATACTCGTGCCGGCATGCAAACATGCCGGGGGCGAACGAGGGCACGGGCTCATCCGGATGATCGATCGTCGCTGGCTCGTTCTCATCGTTCTTTTCATAGCGCGCTGCAGCCTAGGCTATCAGTTCCAGTCGGTGGCCTCTTCGGCGTCGTACATGGAGGCCGAGCTCCATATCGGCTATGCCGTGATCGGAACGCTGATCGGGCTTCAGTTGATTCCCGGCGTCGCGCTTTCCCTGCCCAGCGGCATGCTGATGACGCGCTTCTGCGACCGCATGGTCTTTGTCGCGGGCCTGCTGCTGATGATCGGCGGCGGCCTGCTGGTGAGCGTGGGCGAGACCGTGTCGGTGCTCATGGTGGGCCGTCTGGCGAGTGGTGCCGGCGCGGCGCTCTTCATTGTCGTCTTGACCAAGATGCTGACCGACTGGTTCGCCAAGCGCGAGATCGTCTTTGCCATGGGAACCCTGCTGTCGAGCTGGCCCTTCGGCATTGCCCTCGGCTTGATCGTCCAGGGCCGCCTCGCCGAGAGTTTCGGCTGGCGCGGCAGCATGGCGACGACCGCGCTCTTTTGCCTGGTCTCGCTGGTCGTTCTTCTGGCGTTCTATCGCCCGCCCCAGGACGTCGCCGCACCTGCCGCGGCGGCAGCCACGGAGAGCACATGGTGGAACCCGCCGGACGGGCCGGCGCTGCGCAGCGTGCTGATCGCATGCCTTGCCTGGAGCTGCTTCAATCTCGGCCTGATCCTCTTGTTCAGCTTCGGCGCGAGTTTTCTCAGCCAACGCGGCATGGCCGGGGCGGAAGCTGCCGCCGTGACCAGCCTGGCGCTGTGGATCGCCATCCTGTCCATTCCCCTGGGCGGGTTCATGCTGCTGCGGGTGGCGATGCCCCGCCTGATGGCAAGCCTGTCCTATCTGGCGGCCGCGGCGGCCTTGGTCGCCCTGTCTCTCGGCGCCTCGCCGGTCCTCGCCTTTGGCCTAGCCATCGGCCCCGGCCCCGGCGCGATCATGGCGTTGCCGGCCCGCGTCTTGGCGCCCCAGCACCGGGCCACCGGTTTGGGCCTCTTCGGCTCCCTCTACGCCGTCATTGTCGGGCTCGGTCCGTGGGTCGCCGGCCTGGTCGTCGACGCGGCACAGACGCCTGCCGCAGCGCTCCTGCTGGGCGCCGCCCTGTTCGCGATCTGCGTGCCGTTGACGATGCTGTTCGACGCGACCGAGCGTCACTTGCCTGCGCGCTGATGCGACATTCAGCCGAGGTTCACGCAGGTGAGACGGTCGGGACGGCGGCTATTCCCGCACCGGCCCGCCTTCGAGCGACAGGGCGGCGTCGACCGGCGGTCGCACGCCTGCGTCTAGCCTCGCGCAGCCGGCGTTGAGGCCGTCGCCGGCGGCCTTCCCTGCCCCGAGCGAAGCCGAGGGGTCGACCGGGGCGATGAACAGGGCCGTGACCTTGAGCGGTCCGACGTTGAGATGAGCCTCGCTCAGCCAGCGCGTGGCGCGCATAGAGGCGCCGGCCTTATCCAGTCGCAGCCAGCCGCACAGCACCGTGCGTTCGCCCGCGCCGTCGATGCGCACATAGGCCGTGTCGCTGCCCTTGAAGGCGCCGGCGTTGCCGGTGACCTGCCATTCGAAGGGCACGGCGCGATAGAGCTTGGCGCCATCGGCCGAGACGTCGATGGTGCCGACGTAATCGGCCCGGGCGAGGCCGGGATCGCGGATCCAGCCCTGCGAAGCGGCAATGCCGAACAGCACGAGGCCGGCACCCAGCAGCAGGATCACCCAGCGCGGCACGCCCATCTGGTTCACACGCGCGCCCTCAAGCGAGGATCGTGGTCATGCCGCCATCGACCACCAGCGTGTGGCCGGTGATGTAGGCGCCGGCATCCGACGCCAGCAGCAGCAGCGCGCCGCGCAGGTCGGCTGGTACGCCCCAGCGTTGGGCCGCGGTGCGCTGCTCGAGCATGGCGCAGAACGCCTTGTCCTTCTGCAGCGGCACGTTGAGCTCGGTGCGGATATAGCCCGGCGCGATGGCGTTGGCGGTGACGTGCGGGCCGAACTCAGCGGCGAGGTTCTTGGTGAGGCCGGTCATGCCGTGCTTGGCGGAGACGTAGCCCGCCACCGAGCCTCGGCCCAGCACCGCCATGATCGAGGAGATGTTGACGATGCGGCCGTACTGGCGCGCCAGCATGTGGCGGCCCACTTCACGCGCCAGAGCGAAAGGCCCGATCAGGTCGGTCTCGATCACCTTGCGATAGTCGGGCGTCGCGGTGTCGACGATGTTGGCGCGGTGGATGACGCCAGCGTTGTTGACCAGCACGTCGATGCGGCGGTGCTTGCGGATGATGGCGCGGACGCCCGCCTGCACGCTGTGCTCGTCGGTGACGTCGAGGATGACGGCTTCGGCCTTGCCCTTCTTCTTCCTGATCACCCGGACCGTGGCGTCGAGATCCTTGGCGGCGCGGCCGGCGCACAGCACCGTGGCGCCCGCTTTCGCCAGGCATATTGCCATATCGCGGCCCAGCCCGCGCGAGGCGCCGGTCACCAGCGCGATGCGGTTCTTCAGCGAAAAGAGGTCTGCCATGGGGCCGCATCCTAGCCTATGAATCGCCCACTACGACATACAGGCAAACTATCGGGAGGGGAGCATGGCGAAGGTGGCAATCGTGACCGGCTCGGCGACGGGGCTGGGGGCTGCCTGTGCAGTCGACCTGGCGGGGCGCGGCTGGAACGTCGCGATCAACTACACCAAGAGCAAGAAGGAAGCCGACGAGACCTATTCGAAGGTCAAGGCTGCCGGCGTCGATGCCATCCTGGTGCAGGCCGACATGGGCCAGGACGCCGATTGCAGGAAGCTCGCGGCCGAGACCCTGAAGAAGTGGGGCAGGGTCGACGGGCTGGTCAACAATGCCGGCACCACCAAGTTCCAGGCCCAGGGCGATCTCGACGGCGTGAGCGCGGAGGACTTCGACCGCATCCTGCGGGTCAACGTCACCGGTCCCTATATGATGAGCCGCGCCGTCTATCCCACGATGAAGAAGCAGTGGGACGACAAGCAGGAGCGCGGCTCCATTGTGAACATCTCTAGTATTGCGGGCGTCATGGGCGTCGGCACCTCGATCCCCTACGCCGCCTCGAAGGGCGCGCTGAACACGCTGACCTTGTCGCTGGCGCGCTGGTTCGGGCCGGCGGTGCGCGTCAACACGGTGTGTCCGGGCTTCATCCAGACGCGCTGGCTGCTCGGCGCGCTCGGCCAGGAGAACTACGAGAAGCTGCGCGACGCCCAGCAAGAGACGACGCCACTCCGCCAGGCCGGCACGCCCGAGCAGATGGCCGAAGCGGTGATCTTCTTCCTCACCAGCGCCTCCAACATCACCGGCGAATTCCTGATCGTCGACGCCGGCACGCATCTCGGCGGGTTGCCTATGAAGGGGCGATGAAGGGGCGATGAAGGGGCGCTAACGGCGCCGACTACGGCGCCTTAGTCCGCTGCCTGATTGGCCGCCAGAGCATGGGCGCGGCCGAAGGCGGCGGCGGCGTTGTGGACGTGACGCGTCGCCAGCAGGGCGGCCAGCTCCTCGTCGCCCTCGATCACGGCGGCCAGGATGCCGGCATGCTCCTGCCAGTCCTCGAGAGCGCGGTCGCCGCCGTTGATGGCGAAAGCCAGGCTGGTGCGCTCACGCAGGCCGCGCATGACGTCGGACAGCACCGAATTGCGACTGGCCTCGGCCAGCCGCTCGTGGAACTCGGCATTGAGCCGCGCCAGCAGATCGCGGCCGCCGGTGCTGGCGGCCGCGTTGCCGCGCGTCAGCACTTCGCGCAGTTGGGCGACGATCTCGGGATCATGGCGCTGGGCGGCGAGGCGGGCGTTCAGTCCTTCCAGCAGCGCACGGACCTCGACCAGCTCGGCCACGATCTCCGGTGTGACTTCGGCCACCGTGGCGCCGCGCCGCGGTTCGAGCCGTACCAGCCCTTCCATGGCCAGGCCGAGCAGCGCCTCGCGCACTGGCACACGTGACACGCCCAGTTCGACCGAGAGCTTGTCCTCGACCAGGCGTTCGCCGGGCCGCAGCCTGCCATCGAGAATCTGGCCGCGGATCCGGTCGCTGACCGTTTTGCCCAAGGAAGCTCGGGGAGGGGAGGCGCGGTCGCTCATGTCTTCACCGTCGCCATGAAGGCCGCGATCCCGGCCTCGCAGCAGGCGACGTCCTGCTCGCCGTTGCCGCCCGACGCCGCCACCGAGCCGACGCACTGGCCGTCGACGAAGATCGGGAAGCCGCCGACGAACACCGTGAAGCGGCCCTCGTGCTGGGTGAAGATGCCGAAGGCCTCCTCGCCGGGCTGGGCGTTCTTGTAGTTGTCCGTGCGCTTCCTGTGGCCCGCCGCGGTGAAGGCCTTGTTCATGGCGATCTGCACGCTCGTGACCTTGCCGCCGTCGAGCCGCCGGAGCGCGATCGGGTAGCCGGCATTGTCGGCGACGCAAAGGACCTCCGGGATGCCGAGTTCCTCTGCCTTCTCTTGCGCCGCGTCGAGGATCAGGTGCGCCTCGTCCAGCGTCAGGGTCTTGTAGCTCAGCATCAGGCGGCCAGACTCGCGGCCTTCGGCCGCTCCACGAGCGTGCGGTAAAGCCCGTCGACATAGAGGCGGCGCATCATCGCCGCCTCCTTGACGAGGTGCACGCAGGTGGCGCGTTGCGCGTCGGTCGTGGCGTATTTCTCGACGATCTCGTAGCCTTTCTCGCCGTGGTCGACGTCGGCCACGATGTGCAGGCTGAAGTAGGTCAATTCATCCTCGGCGAAGCCGTACTTCTCGATCAGAGGCGGCATGGTCTTGCGGTAGATGCCCGGCACCTGGCTTTCGAGACCGATCAGCAGGCCGGGCAGCGCCTCGATGAAGGGCTTGCGCGACTGAACGGTGCACCAGCTCCGCAGGCCGATCAGCTCGGGCAGCAATTCTCCCTTGACCTCGGCGTCCAGAACCTCGGCGCGCGGCATGCCGCAGACCTCGGCGAACTCCAGCAGAAGCTCGGTGTGGCGCACGGGCGCGAAGTCGCCCGAACCGATCAGGCCCTCTTCCTCGGCGACATTCTCGAGAAGGAACTGCTGTACTTCCTGGTGCGGGCAGTTGGCGTAGACCGCGGCCACCCATTCGGAGAAGTGGCGGACGAAGTGATACTGCTGCTTGACCCATTTGCCAAAAATGCGTCGATCGAGCTTGCCCGAAGCCCAGGCATCGCTCCATGGATGCTGGGCCGAATGGCGCTGTGCGACGGCTTCCTCGAGAGCTTGACGGAACGCGCTCTTGGCCATGGCGGGTTTCCTCGGATACAGGACGACTGCAACTCGTGCAGGACAAGTGTCGCGCGGCCGCGTATCAGGCGGCGAGCTTCTTCTCGGCCTGCGGTTGGGCCAGGAACTTGCGATAGACGCCGTCGAGATAGAGGCGGCGCATCATGGTCGCTTCCTTGACGGTGCGCACGCAGGCGGCGCGCAGCTCGTCGGTGTCGGCGTACTTCTCGACGATCTCGAAGCCTCGCTCGCCGTGCTCGACGTCGGCCACGATATGGATCGAGAAGAAGGTGACCTCGTCCTCGCTGAAGCCGTACTTCTCCAGGAGCGGCGGCGTGGTCTTGCTGTAGATGCGCGGCACCTGGCTCTCCAGCCCGATCAGCAGGCCGGACAACGCCTCGACGAAGGGCTTGCGCGACTGCACCGTGCACCAGCTTTGCAGGCCGAGCGTCTCGGGCAGGAGCTCGCCCTTGATTTGCGCGCCCAGCACTTCGTCGCGCTTCATGCCACAGACTTCGCCGAACTCCAGCAGCAGGTCCGAATGACGGACCGGCGTCGCGCCGCCCATGCCGACCAGGCCTTCCTCTTCGGTGACGTTCTCCAGCAGGAAGTGCTGCACCTCCTGGTGCGGGCAGTTGGCGTAGACCACGGCCACCCATTCGGCGAAGTGGCTGACATAGTGATAGTGCTGCTTCACCCACTCGCCGAGCAGGCGGCGGTCGAGCTTGCCGGAGGTCCAAGCCTCGCTCCACGGATGCACGGCCGAATGACGCTGCTCGATGGCTTCCTCGAGAGCCTGACGGAACGCACTCTTTGCCATGCGAGCCTCCTCCGGGCGGTTGGATGTATCAATTGTATACAATGCTTCAGAGTGCCGTCAAACGGTGGGTCAAGAACGTAGGGTTTATGGCATCCGCTATTATTGCACTGTATACAAAGCAGCATGAAATCCGGGGACTACAGTCAGGGCAACGCTTTTCAGGTCGAAAAACGCACGATTTTCTCAAGCGAATGGCTGCCGGTCTGTGTCGAGCCGCAGATCGCCAAGCCGGGTGACTTTCTTGCAGTGACCGTAGGCGGCTGGGGCGTCGTGGCGGTGCGCGACCAGGGCGGGGTGGCGCGGGTCCTGCGCAACGCCTGCCGGCACCAGAACATGCCGGTGGTCGGCACCGCCTCTGGGCATTGCGAGAGCTTCCGCTGCCGCTTCCACGGCTGGACCTACGATCTCACGGGCAAGTTCCTGAGCGCGCCGCCGCCGGTCGCGCCGGCCGATCCGCACTCGCCCGACGTCAATTTGCCGTCGCTCGCCGTCGGCATCGATGCCGGCATCGTGTTCGTCAACCTCGGCACGCCGGCCGCCCTGCCGAAACTCGGGACCTTGCCGGCCTATGGCGGCACGATCGCCACCGACATCGACTGCAACTGGAAGGTCTGCGTCGAGCATCTGCTGGCCGGCCGGCCCGAGCATTCCGCCGACTTCGTCTGGCATTGGCCGCTGCTGGGCATCCACCGCGCCGGCCCGGTGGCGATCGTCGAGCAGGTCGTGCCGCATACTTTTTTGCGCACCCGGCTATTTACCCATGTCTTCGGCGGACCGGCCGACGATCACCGGCAGTCGGACCGCACGATCAAGCATGTCTGCGAACGCCTGCAGGCCGATCGCAACGCCGGCACGCTCGCGACCGATGACGAGTCGCTGCTGGCGGCGTTCCATGGCCGCCTTGCCGCCGCCTACGCCCAGGGTCTTCATTGACGGGACGGCAGCCTAGCCCGGCAGTTCGTGACCGCGGCCGATGTTGCGGATGATCTCGCTCAAATGCGGCTTGGCCTGCAGCAGGGCGCGGCGATAAGCATCGAGGCCGCGCAACAACGCGCCGTCGCGCGCCAGCAGTTCGTCGGCGAACTCGACCATGCGCGTGTTGGGCCAGCCGTGCTTGCGCAGTTCCAGGAGTTTCAGGAACGCCGCTTCCTCCTGGCCGGGCGCATGCTGGGCCATCAGGATCGCTGCTGCGGCGGTCGAGCGCGAGACGCCAGCATGGCAATGGACCAGCACGTGGCTCGTCGGAGCGGCATGCACGCGCTCGCCGAACTCGAGCATCTTGGCGATGTGCTGGGGCGTGCAGGCCTCGAAGCCGGGATATTCCGCCACTACGTCGTCGAAGCGGATCAGCTCGTGGTCGATCGCGGCAAAGCCGTCGAGCGCCGGCGGCCGTGGCTCGTAGGTGTCGATGATCGACAGCACGTGGCTCACACCCGCCGAGGCATGCTGGGCCAGTTCGGGGATGCCGCAGATCGTCACTCTGTGGGAGGGCAGGGGCATGGACGAAGGTTCTACAGCAAGCCGCGCGCCATTTGCAGCCCGAGCGCCAGCATGCCGAAAAGAAAGACTTTGCGGAATACCTCCGGGGAGATGCGCCGGCGCAGCTTCTGGCCGATCCAGACGCCGATGAAGGTCGGCGCCAGCGCGGCGACGCTGCCGACGGTGTTGTAAATCGTGAAGATGTTCTGGTGGATCAGGGCGACCGCGAGCGCGCTCATGATGAACACGAACATGATGCCCAGCCCTTGCACCAGCTCGTCGCGCGAGATCTGCAGCGACTGCATGTAGGGCAGGAACGGCACGGCGGCCATGCCGGTGAGGCCGGCGACCGCGCCGCTCGCCAGCCCGATCAGCGGACTGGCCCACCATTCGGCGGCGCGCGGCATGATGGGGCGCCAGGCGAACAGCGCCATCGCGGCATAGAGCACGAGCAGGATGCCGAGCCAGCCCATCATGTCGGGGGTGCCGAGCTTGCCGAGCAGCAGCGCGGCGCCGATCACGCCCACCACCGAGGCGACGCCCATGACGCCGAAGCGGGCCAACAGCGGAAAGAACCGCCGGCCGTAGAACGCCTGGAAGGTATTGGTGAGCATCGTCGGCAGGGTGAGGATCGCCAGCGCGTCGCCGAGCGACACCGACAGTGTCATCAGTCCTATGGCGATCGGCGGCAGGCCGATGCCGAGCGTGCCTTTGGCGATGCCGGCAACGATGAAGGCGCCGGCCACTGCCAGCATCTGGACTTCAGTCATTGCGCTGGTTCAGGCGGCGTCGGGAAAGACTTGGCGTACGAAACGCGGATAGGCCTCGCCGATCTGCCGCGCGATCGGCCCGCGGATGGCGGCAAGCGCCGCCGCATCGGGCAGGGCGGTGGCTGCCACACTGGCTGCGCTGTCGAACTCGAAGCCAGTGTTGTCGCGCACCTCTTCGGTCGTGTGACCGGGATGGACGGTTTCCAGGACAAAGCGCCGGCGCGCCTTGTCGAAGGAGAACCAGCAGAGGTTGGTCAGCAGGCCGAGCGGGCCGCCCGGCCGGTAGACGCCGCCATTGCGCGGCCCGGGTGCGGAGATAAAATCGACCCGGGGCACCATGACGCGCTTGGTATGTTCCTCGCGGAACAGGATGACCCGCGGCACCACATAATAGAGATAGGCCGAGCCGAACGAGCCCGGCCAGCGCACGGCGGTCTGCGGATAGGCGCCGCCGGCGCCCACCAGGTTGATGTTGGCCTCGCCGTCGATCTGGCCGCCGCCCAGGAAGAAGGCATCGATGCGGCCTTGGGCTGCCATGTCGAACAGCTCGACGCCGCCCGAGGTCATCGAGTTGAGATGGCGGCTGCCCAGGATGGTAAGGAACAGACGCCGCGACGGCGTTTCTGCCGCCGCCCACTGGCGAGCCAGCAGCGCGCCGGCGCCGGGGATCGGCGAGGCGGCGCCGACGGCGATGCTGCGGCAGCCCGCCAACAGTCGGGCGATCGCATGGATCAACAGCTCCTGACGCGAGACCTCGCTCATTCGACCGCCACTACTCCGCGGCTTGCTGGCGGGCGTGTACGAATTCCTCGAGGTAGCGGCCAAAGCCGTCGGCGGTGCGCGCCAACTCGCCATAGCGGCGGAAATGCGCCTCATCGACGTCGTAGTAGTCGCCGAGGCTGAGCGGCCAGGCGCCGCGCACGGCAACGGCGGTCGCCTCGACATAGATGGCGGGGAGCGTGCCTGCTGCGGTTTCTTCCGAGGCGAACAGATCGACGTCGCGCACTTCCTCGACCGTGACCAGCGCGCCGTATTTGGACGCCTGCGCCATCTCCGCGTGGTCGCGGCGGCGGCCGATGAAGATGTTGCCATCGCGATCGGCATAGGGCGCGTGCAGCAGCGCGAAGTCGGGCCGGATCGCCGGCAGCAGGATGATCCGATCGTCCGGCGAGAACGGATTGTCGATCGTCTTCCAGTCCGGCCGGTGGGCAACGAGGTCGCTGCCCAAGAGGCCACGCAAAGGAATGAACGGGATGTCCTTGCGGCCGGCCTCGACCGCCGCATAGATCGCCGGGCAGGTGGCGTCCATGAGGTGGATGGCGCCACGCTTCAGCGCGTCGTGGAAGCGGTGGGGCGTGCCGTATTCGCCCAACGAGATCGCCGAGGTTTCGAGCGTGGCGACGCAGCCGGCGCCAATCAGCAGGTCGGCCTGCAGGCCGCTGGTCGGCACGCAAACGAGATGGAGGTCGCGGATGCCGCGGCGGATCAGGGCGCGGGTGAGTTCCATCGCCACACCGCCGCTGTCGACGCCGACCGCGATCTTGGCGCCGTTGGGCACTTTTGCGGCGAGCGCGTCGGCCGAGCCGAGCAGCCAGTCCTGGGACATCCGTCCCTCCTGTTCTTCCTTTGCCGCATTCTGTGGCTAGGCCACGCGGGCGGCAAGCCGGTCGAATGCGGCCCAGAATTGCGCGCGGAGCGCATCGGTCTCCATCAGGATCTCGTGGCGGGCGCCGTCGACGACGACATGCTGGGCATTGCGAATCCGGGTGACGGTGGGGCCGTGCGACGCCCGATCGACGACGTGATCGTCGCTGGCGCTGACCACCAGGACCGGCAGATCGATCCGTTCCAGAACGCCGGGGGAGGCGAGCCGATCGATGGAGCGCAGGGCCTGGCGCAGCCAGCCGATGGTCGGGCCGCCCAGCCTCAGGCGCGGGTCGGCCTTGAACCATTGGTCGGTAAAGCGATAGCGCCGTTCGTCGGTGGTGACGTCGTTGGTCGCAAAGTTCCGGTGCCTGGGATCGTACGGGCCAGTCGCCACCATGAATTCTTCATCGCGCAGGCCAAACGGGCTGGTGACGGCCAGCAGCGTGCGGATCAGAAACCCGCGGTAAAGCCCGGTCATGGGCGACACGAAAATCGCCGCGGACAAGGGCCCGACGCCCCGCTCGGCGAGATAGCGCAGCACGATAGTGCCGCTGGTCGAGTGGCTGAGCGCCAGGATAGGCCGGGGAGCTGCGGGAGCCACGACCTTGTCCAGGAACAGCCCGAGGTCGGCAACATAGGTGGCGAAGTCGTCGATGTGGCCCTTGTCGTAGTCAGCCAGGGGCCGGTCGCTCAAGCCCTGGCCGCGCAGATCGACGGCGAAAACCGCATAGCCGCGGGCCAGAAGCTCCGGCACCACCTCGGTGCCGTACTTCTCGATGAATTCCGCACGCCCCTGCAGGACGACGACCGAGCCGCGCGGGGTTCCGCCCGGCGTTCCCGGGGCGTTCCAGCAGGCATAGCGCAAACGGGCGCCGACGCCCTGGAGGAAGCCAGACCGGTCGGCCGGCCGCCAGCCTGTCGCGAGGTCGGGAGGGACGCCGGCCGGGACGGCGGTTTGATCTTGGTCGCTCATGCAGCGGGAATTTGACATTTTGGCCATCATTGCGCGCGGACTCTTTACCGTCGTCGGGCGCGCAGGCTATAGATCGCGTCCGCCGCCTGATCGCCTGCGAAGGGTCGTAGACGAGGAAATCTGGCGCAAGGAAGCCTCGAAGAGGTCAGCCGCACTGCGTGGTTATCGGCTCGTTAGGTTGAGCCGATCCGGCACGGTCCTTGCGTCGACTGATAGTCGTCCGCAGGCGACTTGTGACCGCGATCCCGACCCGAGCATGGACCACCGGCGGCTTGTCGGAGCGATCGCACTTTCATGTTCCGTCACGGGTTGGTCCTGATCGTTGCGGCCGCGGCTACCATCGCAGGCTGGCGTATGCTCGACGGCGAGTTTTCGGCTGCCAACGTCGAAGGGCCGCTGCACGGCGTCACCTACGCGCCGTGGGCCAAGGACCAGGACCCGATCGAAGCCAAGGCAAGCGGCGTCTACAGCTTCCTGCGCACCGCCTTCACCGACGTGCCGCCGCCCATCGTCAAGCCGCGCAAGCAACAGATCGAGCGCGACTTCGCCATGCTTGCCGGCAAGGTCAATTACGTGCGGACCTATCGCGCCACCGACGGCGGCGAGTTCATGCCCGAGCTCGCCCAGCGCTACGGCCTCAGGCTGGTGCCCGGCGCGTGGATCTACAGCGCCAACGAAGCCAAGCTGCAGTTCGGCCGCGAGGCCAGCGAGGTCAATGCCGAGGAAACCCGCGCGCTGATCCGCATGGCCAACCAGAACCCCAACATCGAGCGCGTGCTGGTCGGCAACGAGAACATCCTGCGCTGGGACGGCCAGAAGGATCAGCGCGATCCCAGGGCGACCAGCCCGGCCCAGCTGATCCGCGAGATCAGGAACGTCAAGCGCAACGTCAAGGTGCCGGTCAGTACCGCCGAGCCGTGGCACGTCTGGCTGCACTATCCCGAGCTGGCGCGCGAGGTCGACTATCTCGCCGTGCACATCCTGCCCTACTGGGACGAGCAGTCGAGCGAGACGGCACTCGAGTATCTCAAGAACAAGATCGGACTCCTGCGGCAGGCCTATCCGAACAAGAACATCATCGTCACCGAAACCGGCTGGCCGTCGAACGGCGCGGAGCGCCGCAGTCCGGCGACCGGCCTGGTCAAGCGCGCGACGCCCGCCGAGCAGGCCAAGAACGTCCGCGACGCCGTCGCCTGGCTGAAGGCGCAGAACATCCAGTACTTCGTGGTCGAGGCGGTCGACCAGCCGTGGAAGTCCTACGACCTCGAAGGCAAGGCGGGCGGCTACTGGGGGCTGTGGAACGCCGACCGCGAGCAGAAGTTCGCCTGGACCGGCCCGATCGAGCGCTTCCCGCAGTGGATCGCCTGCGCCGTCTGGTCGCTGGCGGCGGCGCTGCCCCTGATGGCGCTGTTTTTGTGGACCTGGCGCGATCTCGGCACGGCGGGCCAACTCGCCTTCTGCGGGCTGGCGGCACTTTCGAGCAGCGCCGTGGTCTATGGCGCATCGGTGGCGGCCGGCACCTACATGCTGACCTCGGAAATGATCGGCTGGGGTGTGCTGGCCTTCTTCCTGGTGATCAGTCTCGCCATGGCGCTGATGCAGGCGCTCGAGCTGGTCGAGACGGTGTGGCGAAGGCGCTGGCTGCGCGAGGCCTTGCCGGCGGCCGAAATGATCGCGCGCCAGCCGGCCGACCGGGTGTGGCCCAAGGTCTCGCTGCATGTCGCGATCTGCAACGAGCCGCCGGCCATGGTGATCCAGACCATCGAATCGCTGGCCGCCCTCGACTATCCCAATCTCGAAGTCATCATCATCGACAACAACACCAAGGACCCGGCGGTGTGGCGGCCGGTCCAGGACTACTGCGCGGCGCTGAGCGAGCGCTTCAAGTTCTTCCATTTCGACGTCATGAAGGGCTTCAAGGCGGGCGCGCTCAACTACGTGCTGAGCCAGACCGCGCCGGACGCCAGGATCATCGGCGTCATCGACAGCGACTATGTCGTGCGGCCCGACTGGCTGAGGGCCGTCGTGCCCTATTTCGACGATGCAAGGATCAGCTACGTGCAGGCGCCGCAGGATCACCGCGATTGGACCGGCGACCGTTTCAAGGAAATGCTGAACTGGGAATATGCCGGTTTCTTCGATATCGGCATGTGCCTGCGCAACGAATACGACGCCATCATCCAGCACGGCACGATGACCCTGGTGCGCCGCGACCTGATGGAAGAGATGGACGGCTGGGCGACCTGGTGCATCACCGAGGATACCGAGCTCGGGCTGCGCCTGATGGAGAAGGGTTACGGCGCCATGTACAGCCGCGAGCGCTTCGGCCACGGCCTGACGCCCGACCATTTCGCCGGCTACAAGAAGCAGCGCTTCCGCTGGGCCTACGGCGCCATGCAGATCATGAAGGTGCATGGTGGCAGGATGTTGAGCAACGCCACCCGACTGACGTCCTGGCAGAAGTATCACTTCGTCGCCGGCTGGATGCCGTGGTTCGCCGATGCGCTGAACCTGATCTTCACCTGGGCAGGGCTGGCTTGGGTGCTGGCCGTCGTGCTGCCGCCGCTGTTCGGCATCAAGCCGCTCGGCCTGCCTCCGGCCGAATTCATCGTGCCGACCATCGGCATCTTCGTCTTCAAGCTCGCCTATTCGTTCGGCCTCTATGCTGCACGCGTGCGATGCACCTTCCGCCAGAGCGTCGGGGCATCGTTGGCAGGTCTCGCGCTCACCTATACGGTCGGCCGCGCCGTGCTCTACGGTCTGGCGACCAGCCGGCTGCCCTTCATGCGCACACCCAAGATGGACGAGCGGGCGACGCTCGGCATGGCGCTGGCCATGGCGCGCGGCGAGGCGGTGCTGGCCGCCCTGTTGTGGATCGCCGCGGCAGTACTGTGGGTCAACAATGGCGTGATCGATCCCGAAGCCCGCCTGTGGGCGGTTTTCATGATCGTGCAGTCGTTGCCCTTCGCGGCGGCGGTATTCGTCTCGATGGTCAACGCTCTGGAGCAGATGCGCCATGCACGGACCGTGTTCGAACCGGCGCCGGCGCCCGTCGGTGCCGGGCCCGCGATGCAGCCCGCACAGTAGAAATCGGCGCATTTCCCTGTCGACTGGCCTTATTCGTCTGTTAGAGCATTCGTCTGTTTAGAGTGTCTTCCGGTCAGATGGAACCGCGGAACGGTTCCATCTGACCGCAAACGCGTTGTACGATGCATTTCCTTTAATGGCATATTCCGCCCGGCTGATCGCGGCGCGTTTTGCGCGCCCGCGGCGCGTTTTGCGCGCCCGCGGCGCGTTTTGCGCGCCTAGGCCGGACGGAATATGCTCTAGCGTTTGGTCATGCCCACGATTGAGCCCGCCGCCACGGCCCTGTTCCTCAAGCGCTGGCTGCGCCGCCCGTTTGCCATGGGCGCGGTCGTGCCGAGCGGCCGGCTGCTCGCCGAGGCGATGGCGCGTGCCACGCTGGCTGCCATGGAAGGCCGGCCGGGCCACGTCGTCGAACTGGGCGCCGGCACCGGCGAGGTCACCAAGGCGTTGCTCGCCGCCGGAATCCCGCCGCAGCGCCTGGCGCTGATCGAACGCGATCCCGAGCTGTCGGCCTTCCTGCGCCGCCATTTCGCCGGACCGCAGATCATCGAAGGCGACGCCGCCCGCTTGGCCTCCCTGCTGGCGCGGCACGGCGTCGCGCCGGTCGCCGCCGTCGTGTCCAGCCTGCCTCTCCTGTCGCTGCCGGCCGAGATCGTGAGCGGCATCGTGCACGGTGTGTTCGAGGCGTTGCCACGAGGTGGCGTGCTGGTGCAATTCACCTACGGTCCGAAGCCGCCGGTGCCACGCGGCTTGCGCGAGGGTCTGCGCCTCGAGGGCGTGAGCGGCCGCCGCATCTGGCGTAACGTGCCGCCCGCCGTGGTCTGGACCTTCACAAGGCCGCTTGCCGCGTGACGTCCTTCGTTTTCGACGACAAGTTGCGTGCTGGCATCGCCGGTCGTCTCGGACGCTTCGACGTGCGCCGCCGGCCTGATTCCGGCGGTCTCAAGCGCGCGGCAGTGGCGGTGGCGGTGATCGAAGCCGACGTGCCGGGCGAGGCGGCATTCCTGCTCACCAAGCGGACGCCGAGGTTGCGCGCGCATGGTGGCCAATGGGCGCTGCCGGGCGGCAGGGTCGACAGCGGCGAGACCGTCGAGCAGACGGCGCTACGCGAGCTGCACGAGGAGCTGGGTGTGCTCGGCTCCGCCGACGACGTGCTGGGCGCGCTCGATGATTATCCGACGCGCTCGGGCTACCTCATCACGCCGGTCATCGTGTGGCTGCCGGGCAAGGTCCAGCTCACGCCCAATCCCGGCGAGGTGGCGGCCGCCTATCGCATCCGTTGCGCCGAACTGTTCCGGCCCGACTCGCCGGAGATCGTGGCGATCGAGGAATCCGACCGACCGATCATCCGCCTGCCGCTGCCGGTGGCCAACGTGAACGCGCCGACCGCCGCGGTGCTCTACCAGTTCAAGGAAGTGGCGCTTGCTGGCCGCGACACCAGGGTCGACCATTTCGAGCAGCCGGTGTTTGCCTGGCGATAGAAGGAAACATTGTGGCCCGGAGCGTGCATCGGCTCGGGCAAACGAGGAGTTCCAACGCAATGAACCGCATCACGCGACGGACGGCCCTTGTCGGAGCCTCCCTGCTGCCTTTCGGCGCCCGCGCTCAGCAGCGCTTTCCCGACCGGCCGATCCGGCTGATCATCCCCTGGGCGCCCGGCGGGCCGGCCGACGCCGGCTTCCGCATCCTGGCCGACTCGGTGTCGAAGAAGCTGGGACAGCAGGTCATCGTCGACAACAAGTCGGGTGCTGCCGGCATCCTGGGCGCCATCGCGCTGCAGGACGCCAAGCCGGACGGCTACACGATCTCGCAGATGCACATGAGCGTGCTGCGCCAGCCGCTGCTCAACAAGACGCTCGCCTATCACCCGATCAACGATCTCACCTACATCCTGCAGATCACCGGCTTCGTCATGGGCGTGGTGGTGCGCACGGACGCGCCGTGGAAGACGCTGCCCGAGCTGCTGGCGCATGCCAAGGCCAATCCCGGCAAGATGAACTGGGGCACACTCGGTGTCGGTTCGACCCAATACCTCGCCATGGAGCGCGTCGGCATGGCGCAGGGCGGCCTCAGCTGGACGCACGCGCCGTATCGCGGCACGGCCGACACGCTGCGCGCCCTGCTGGGCGGCGAGATCGACTTCGCCTCGGAGGCCTCGGGCTGGGCGCCGATGGTCATGGCCGGCCAGCTGCGCCTGCTGGCGGTTTTCACCGCGCAGCGCGCCAAGCGCTTCCCCGATGTGCCGACCGTCAAGGAACTCGGCATGGAAGTCGTGGTCGACAGCCCTGGCGGCCTGATCGGTCCCAAGGGCATGGATCCAGCCATCGTGAAAATCCTGGCCGACACCTTCCGCGCCGCCGCCGAGGAGCCCAGGCACCTGGAGTTCCTCGACAAGATGGACCAGCCGCTGCTGCTGATGGACGGCCCTGCCTATCGCGACGCGATGGTGCGGACCCTGGAGGAAGAGCGCGAACTGCTGCGCCGCCTGAACCTGCTGCCGGTTTGAGTCGATTGCCAAGGAGCGCCCCTCCCCAGTCTTCTGGGGAGGTGTCGCGGTCATACCGCGACGGAGGGGTCATGGATCGGGACTGAGGCTTATGACGGCGTATGACGCCGCCACCTCCCCCGAAGACGGGGGAGGGGTTAGTTGCGCGCGCTCGCTACTGAAACCGGCCGGCGTTTCAGGAACACCGTCGTCTCCTGTTCCATCACATGCTCGCCGCGCTGGTTGATGGTGACCTGGCGGATGCGGCCGAGCCCGCGGTCGGGCTTGGAAGCCGAGAGCCGGAGTTCGACGATGTCGGTCACGACGCGCAGCGTGTCGCCCGGCCGGACGGGGCGGGGGAACTGGGTCTCGCCCAGGCCGGGTGAGCCCAGGCTCGCGGCGCGGAAGACGCCGAGCTCGAGCCACAGGCGCAGCGTCACGCACATGGTGTGGAGGCCCGAGGCGATCAGGCCGCCGTACTGCCATTTCTTGGCGAACTCGGCGTCGATGTGGAACGGCTGCGGGTCCCACTGGCGGGCGAATTCGATGATGGCGGTTTCGGTCATGGTCATGCCGCCGCTCACGAAACGGTCGCCGACCTTGAAATCCTCGTAGTAGCGATCGGTCACGGACCAGCTCCTCGCCGTCGCCGGCATTTTGCCGCCGATTGTGTCGAGTCTGAGACGCAGTTGGCCACGATCGAGGGCGCCCGAGCCTAGGCCAGCCGCAGCAGCGGCACGGCAGCCGCCGAGAGCAGAATGGCGGCCAGGCGCAGCCAGGTGAAGGGCTCGCGCAGCCAGACGACGGCGATCAGCAGGGCGAAGACCGAGCTGGTGTCGCGCAGCGCTGCTGCGGGCGCAACGGGCGCGTACTTGAAGACCCACAGGATCAGGAGATAGGACGCGGTCGAAGCGATCGCGATCGGGATCACCGGGCCGGCATGCTCGATCACGAGACGCCACGGCCGGACGATCGCTCCGCGTGCCAGCGACATGGCAAGCGCATTGGTGATGGCGACGGTGAAGCCGTAGGCGAGCGGCGAGCCCGCGCGGCGCACGCCCTCGGCGTCGCACATGACGTAGGCCGCGGTGGTGACGCCGGCGAGCGCGATCCACAGCAGGCCGGCGCCGGGCAGGACGCCGCGGCCCGCGCTGTCGATCGCCAACAGCAGCAGCGAGATCACGACCAGGGCCACGCCGATCAGTCCGAATGCGTTCAGCCTTTCGCCGGCGAGGGAGGCTGCGAGCGGCACCACCAGCAGCACCGAGAGCGCGCGCACCACGGGGTAGGCGGTGCCGAAGCCGATCAGATCGTAGGCGCGCAGCAGCGCCGTGACGGTGACGAGGTTGAGCGCCGTCGAGCCTGCGATCCAGAGCCACGAGTCCGATGCGAGCAGGCCGGTCCACAGGAAACCCGGGAGGCCGATCGCGGCGCTCAGCACCATCTGCGCCGTCATGGCTTCGGCGGGCCTGGGATGGGCCTTCACCGCGGCATTCCAGCTGGCGTGCAGCACCGCGCTCAGGAGCGCGGCTGCGACGAGCCAGAGATCCATGCGGCCGTGCTGGACTTCAGAGACCGAAGCCGCGCAGCCCGTAGATCAGGCCGACCACCAGGAGGCCGATGAAGATCGTTTCGGTGACGAGCAGCATCACCGGCGCCATGCCGATGCGGGCAAGCGCCATCAGCGAGGTCTTCATGCCAAGGGCTGCGATGGCGGTGATGATCAGGAAGGTCGAGACGTGACCCGCCGCGCCCTGGACGACCGGCGGGATGACGCCGAACGAGTTCAGCGTCGCCAGCGCCACGAAGCCGAACAGGAAGACCGGTGGCGCCGGCCGCGCCTCGCCGACCGGCACGCCGCCGCGGCCGACCCACCAGGCAATGCCGATCACTGCCGGCAGCAGGAAGGCCACGCGCAGCAGCTTGGTGATGATGGCGTCGCTCAGCACCTTCGGTCCCATCGTCTGGCCGGCGCCCGCGACCTGCGCCACGTCGTGGATGGCGCCGCCCAGGAACACGCCCATCTCGAACAGCGAGTAGTCCAGCACTTGCTGCAGGGCGGGGTAGATCACCATCACGATGGTGCTGAGGAAATTGACGCCCATCACCGTGAAGGCGAGGTCGCGGTCGGAGTTCTCGTGCTTGGGCAGCACGGCCGACGCCGCCATCGCGGCTGCCGCGCCGCACACTCCGACCGAGCAGCCGGTGAGCAGGCCGAAATTCTGCGTCAGCCCGAAGAAGCGCGCCGCCCAGGCGCCGAAGGCGATGGTGCAGGCGACCGAGGCGAGAGCGATCACGATCGGCAGCGCGCCGTCATCGACCAGCTGGCCCAGCGTCAGCCGCGCGCCGAACAGCGCGACGCCGATGCGCAGCAGCGTGCGGCCGGCAAACTCGATGCCGGGCTTCAGCACGGTCTTGCCCGAGAGCGGCTGCAGCGCCATGCCGATCACCAGGGTGAGGATCAGCGGCGGCAGCCAGACCTTGCCCAGGCGCAGCATGTCGTTGAGGTCCGCGGCAAAGGCGATCGCCGCGATGGCGGCGCACAGCACCACGCCGGGCGCCGCCCGAAGCAGGTTGCCGGGCGCCCACAGGCGCGCAATTTCGATGGCGACGGCGCTGCTACGCATGGCGGATGCTAGGCATGGCGGATGCTACGCATCAGGGATGCTCTACGCATCCAGGATGGCGACGAGGTGGCCTTCGCCGATCGCATCGCCTTCGCTGACCTTGATTTCCCGGATGGTGCCGGCCTTGGGCGAGAGCACGGGGATTTCCATCTTCATCGATTCGAGGATCATGATCTCGCCTTCGAACTCGACCTTGTCGCCCGGCTTGGTCTGGATCTTCCAGACATTGCCCGCGATCTCGGACTTCACATTGACGATGGCCATGCCCGCTCTTTCCCCGCGCTATCGATCAAGACGCTTTTCGGCCACTGAGCGCGCCAAGGCAAGGGCAGGACTGCCCACACGGGCGCCGAGCCGCCCCCTGGCCCTGCTGCAGAGTGGAACGGCCGACGCTTCTGGACAGGATCAGGAGGCCCGCGTCGGCACCACCGAGATGTCCACCGAAGGCCGCAATTCGGCACAGACCTGCAGTACTTCGTGAATGTTGTTCGTCAGGAATTTGTCGAACGGCGTGTCGTTCTTCACCGCGTTCTGGTCGATGGCAGGAAACGCCTGCTGCTTCAGGATATAGTCGAACCGAGCCGCCCACTTGCGGGCGCCGAGCCGGGCGGTCGTCGAGCAATTGTCCACCATGTAGGAGACGCCCCTGTAGTCCATGTAGGGGTTGAGCGAGTCGACCGCCTCGATGATGGATTCGTTGGCGATCTCCGAATAGGGGTGGCCGCGGTCCTTCAGCAGATCGACCTGGGCCATCATGCAGGCCATGTAGACCCCGGCGGTCTCCGGATTGATCGGCGCATAGTTGCGTTCCGTGTTGGCGCGCACCTTCTCGCCGACAACCCACATGTCGGTGCTGTCGATCTTGCCCATCGGGTAGGTGCCGTGGCGGCGGGTCGCCTGGATGACGCTACGCACCTCGTTGCCCGACGCGACATCGTCGTAGATCTCCTCGAGGATTTCGCGCGACGGGTGATAGGCGGCGTTGAAGGCCTTGCGGAAGGCCGCCTTCTCGTTGTCGTCGAGCTGCTCGTACACGGCCTTGAGGCCGGAACGCGAGATCGTCTTGCTGATCGGTCCGGTGATCGATTCGGAGGTGTTCAGGTAGGCGTCGTCCTTGGCCATGCCCTTGCCGACAAAGCGCGCATAGAGACTTTCGGCGAGGCCATGCACGGCGCCCAGCAGAATGCCGCGCTCGCCGAAGATGTCGGAGCGGTACTCCGATTCGAGCGTCGTCTCGAAGGTGTAGGGCGAACCGAGCGCCACCGACCAACCGAGCGCGTAGTCGGTGGCCTTGCCGTTGACATCCTGCTGCACGGCGAAGCTCGCATTGATGCCGGCGCCGTTGACCTCGCGGCCCTGCTCGTAGAGCCGGCGCACCGACGGACCCATGCCCTTGGGGCATACGGCGACGACGTTGATGTCCTTTGGGAAGCTCTCGCCTTGTGCCTGCAGATGCGACAGCAGAAAGCCGTGGCTGAGGCCGAGCGTGGTGCCCGGACGGAAGGCCGCGAATATCTTCTGGTAGTTCTCGGCGAAGGCGGCGTCGGAGATCAGGAGCAGCGACATGTCGCTCTCGCGGATCACGTCGTACATCTCGCCGAGGGTACCGTTCTGCTTGGTGAAGCCGACGGCAGCGGCCTCCTTCATCGAGGACGAGCCCTCGCGCAGGCCGACCTTCACGCGGATGCCCGTGCCTTCGAGCGATTCGCGCAGGTTCTGGGCCTGGGCCGGACCCTGCGACGACCAGCCGATGACGCCGATCTGCTTGATGCCCTCAAGGGCCTTGGGCAGCCGTGGAAAAAGATGGCGGCCGCCGGCGACGATGGTCTCCTCGCGGTCGGCCATCTTGACCACGCGGGTTTCAAACACCTTCGAGGTGAAACTCATTGCCGGTCCCTCAATTTCCGCACGGATTGGATGTCCTAGCCTGGCGCAAAGGGCAGGCAAGACGGGTTAGCACGGGGCCGCGGAAGGCTCAAACATGGCCAGCGCCGCCTGGGCAATGTCCTGCGGCTGAATGCGCACCTCGGCTTCGAGTTGGGGGGCGAAGCCGACGTGGATCCGGGGAGCGCCGAGGCGTGCGATCCGACAGCTGGTCGCCTGTGCGGCCGTGGCCGCCACTTCGGCGCCGAAGCCGGCGACCTGCACGGCCTCGTGCACCACCAGCAATCGGCCGGTGCGAGCACAGTCGGCGAGGACAGTGTCCTTGTCCCAAGGCCACAAGGATCGGAGATCGATGACGCTAGCCGATACGCCTTGCTCTTCGAGGCGCACCGCCCCTTGCACGGCAAGGTGAACCGCCGAAGACCACGACACGATCGTCAAATCCTTGCCCCGCCGCAGCACGCGCGCCTGATCCGGACGCAAGACCGCGGCATCGTCCACCGGGCCGCTCAGGGCCCACAATTCCTTGTGCTCCATGTAGATGACAGGGTCTTCGCTGGCGAGAGCCTGCGTCAGCATGTCGTGGTTGTCCTGTGGCGTCGCCGGGCACATCACCACAACGCCCGGCAGATGGGCGAACCACGCTTCGAGGCTCTGCGAGTGTTGCGCGGCGCTGCTGGCCCAGAGCCCGATCGGCATGCGCAGCACGAGCGGCACACGCCCCTGTCCTCCGAACATGTAGCGGTTCTTCGCGGCCTGATTGACGATCTCGTCCATGGCGCAGAGCGCGAAGTCGATGACTCGAAGTTCGACCACGGGGCGCAATCCGGCGAGCGCCATTCCCACACCAGCGCCTGCAATGGTGCTTTCCGAGATCGGCGTATCGATCACGCGCTGCACGCCAAACTCTGCCTGCAATCCCTTGTATTGCTGGAAGATGCCGCCGCGGCCGACATCCTCGCCCAGCACCACCACGCGCGGGTCCCTGGCCATTGCAGCGCGCAGGGCGCTGCTGGCCGCGTCCGAATAGGTCATCGTTCTCAACGCCACGTTCCGGCTCCGAGCGTCTGAACGTCCTGATAGGCGGTCGCGGCATCAGGGGCCGGTGAGGCTTCGGCGAACGCGATTGCCGCCGCCACCTCGGCGGCAACCTCGGTATCGATGGTTTCAATCGGCTGATTCAGGCGATCACGCTCGATCAGGCGGCGCCTGGCAAGCGCGAGAGGGTCGGCGGCGACGGCAGCCTCGATGTCGCGCGGATCACGATAGCCTTGGTTGTCGGCCGACAGGTGGCCACGAACGCGCAAGGTCGTCGCATGCAGGAACCGTGGGCCTTGGGACGCCCGCACCTCTTCCGTCAACCGCTGAGCCATCGCAGAAACCGCTTCGACGTCGTTGCCGTCGACGGTCGATGCCGGCACGCCGATCGCGGTTGCCCGTGCCGCGATGCCCGGTCCGCCGGTCAACGGGCCTGTTCTGGTGGTCGCCGACCAGCGATTGTCTTCGCACACGAACAGGACAGGCAGTTCGTAGACGCACGCCCAATTCAATGCCTCCAGAAACGGGCCGCGGTTTGCGGCGCCGTCTCCGAAGAAGCAGGCGACGATGTCGGGTTTGCCTTGAAGCTTCAGGGCATGAGCGGCGCCGCAGGCGATGGGCAGCCCTGCGGCGACCACGCCGTTTGCACCGAGCATGCCGACGGAGAAGTCGGCGATGTGCATCGAGCCGCCTTTGCCGCCGTTTGTGCCGTCCCGGCGGCCGAACAGTTCCGCCATCATGCGGCGCATGTCGGCACCCTTTGCCAGCGTGTGGCCATGGCCGCGATGACTGCTCGTGAGCAGGTCGTCGAGGCGGAGATGCGCGCATACGCCGGCGGCTATTGCCTCTTGCCCGATCGAGACGTGCAACGGGCCGCGCACTTTGGCCCGCGGGTCGACCTGCTGGCCGAGCGCCGCAACGCCGCCGATACTCATCTTCTCGGCGACGAGTTCGAAGGCACGAATGCGCGCCATGGTGCGATAGAGCGAAAGCAGATCCATGGCGTCAACCAGTCCAAAGGACGAGAAAAACTTGCCTCCCGCGTCGTCCCCCAGCAGAGGAAGGGACCTCTCTGTGCGCCCGGGCTTCAAAAAGGCCCCTCGGCTACGCTCGGGGCGACGGAGGCTATATAACCCGCCAATGCCTGACGTACATCCGGTGGACAACAAGGTCCCCGTCCTGATCCTGCAGCACCCGCAGGAGCAGGACCGCGTGCTGGGCACGGCCGGGCTGATCTGTGCGACGCTGGCCAACGCCAAGCTTGCCGTCGGCCTGTCGTGGCGCAATCTCGGCCATGCGCTGGGCGAGCCGGCCGACGCCCGGGACTGGGGCGTGCTCTATCTCGGCTCGGCACATGCTGCCAAAGAAAAGGGGCCGCTGGTCGCGATCAACCTCAAAGGCGAGCCGCTGGCCAACCAGGCAGGCGCGAGGATCGGGCTGAAGGGCCTTCTCGTGCTCGACGGCAACTGGGCGCAGGCCAAGGCGCTGTGGTGGCGCAACGCCTGGCTGACCAAGGTGCGGCGCTTCGTGGTCGTGCCCGATGGACCGTCGCTCTACGGCAGCCTGCGCAAGGAAGCGCGGTCCGATGCGGTCTCGACGCTGGAGGCCACGGGGCTGGCCCTGTCGGTGCTGGAGGGCGACCCGTCGATCCGCGAACGCCTGCTCGTTCCTTTCCGCGAGCTTCTCGGCAAGGCCCGCGCCGCCGGCGTTCGCGACGGCAAACGGGATCGTCGGACCCGCCGTTAGCCCCTATAATCGCCGCATGCTCGATCAACCGTCGACACCCGCGTTAGTTCCCGTGGCGCAACGGACCAATCCGGAACGCTCCTTTCGCGAGGAAGTGCGCGCGCTGCGCCTGGGCGAGGGCGAGGTCTTTCGCGGCGAGGGGATCCTGGCCGTCACCAAGGCGATCCTGCAGGCGGGCGTGGCCTATGTCGGCGGCTATCAAGGGGCGCCTGTTTCGCATCTGGTCGACGTGCTGGTCGAATCGCAGGACCTGCTCGACGAGCTCGGCGTCCATCTCGAGACCTGCACCAACGAATCCTCGGCCGCCGCACTGCTGGCCGCCTCGATCAACTATCCGGTGCGCGGCTGCGTCACCTGGAAATCGATCGTCGGCACCAATATCGCCGCCGATGCGCTCAGCAATCTCGCCTCGCCGGGCGTGATCGGCGGCGCCTTGATCGTCATCGGCGAGGACTACGGCGAGGGCGCCTCGGTCATCCAGGAACGCGCGCACGCTTATGCGCTGAAGTCGTCGCTCTGGCTGATCGACCCGCGCCCGTCGCTGCCCACGATCGTGCGCTGCACCGAGAAGGCCTTCGAGCTCTCGGAAGCCACCAACACGCCGGTCATGATGGAGCTGCGCATCCGCGCCTGCCACGTCACCGGCGAATTCATCGCCAAGGACAACAAGGCGCCGGCGATCTCGCGCAACCAGCGTCTGGCCGAGCCGGCCGCGCACAACTACGACCGCATCTCGCATCCGCCGTCCACTTACGCGCACGAGAAGATCAAGGTCGAGGTCCGCCAGCCTGCCGCCGAGCGCTTCATCGTCGACGAGGGCCTCAACGAATTCCTGCCCGGCGAGCGCGCCGATCTCGGCATCATCGTGCAGGGCGGCATCACCAACGTGTTGCTGCGCGGCCTCGACCGGCTGGAGGTCGGGGGCAAGGTGCCGACCCTGGTGCTGAACGTCACCCATCCTCTGGTGCCCGGCCAGATCGCCGATTTCTGCAAGGGCAAGCGCGCCGTGCTGATCGTCGAGGAGGGCGCGCCCGATTATCTCGAGCAGGCGATCCACGCCATTTTGCGCAAGCGCGACATCGACACCAGGATCTACGGCAAGGACGTGCTGCCGATGGCCGGCGAATACACTGCCGAGGTGGTGACCGAGGGCCTGCTGAAATTCTTCGCCCAGTCGGCCAACGACATCGATCTTGCCAGGCCGCGCGAGCGTTTCGAGGCGGCGCGGGCCGGCCGGACCGAGGCGCAGCGCCTGCTGGGGGGGGCGCTGCCGCTCAGGCCGCCCGGCTTCTGCACCGGCTGCCCCGAGCGGCCGGTCTTTTCGGCGATCAAGCTGCTCGAGCGCGAGGTCGGCAAGGTCCACATTTCGAGCGACATCGGCTGTCACTCCTTCGCGACGCTGGCGCCGTTCAACCTGGGTAATTCGATCCTGGGCTTCGGCATGTCGCTGGCGGCGGCCGGCGCGGTGGCGCCGGTCATGCAGAAGCGCACCATCTCGGTGATGGGCGACGGCGGTTTCTGGCACAACGGACTGTTGAGCGGCGTCGCCTCCTCGATGTTCAATCGCGGCGATCGCGTGCTGGTCATCATGCAGAACGGTTACACCTCGGCCACCGGCGCGCAGTTCATTCCCAACACCGCCGGCAACCGGCGCGACGGCGAGACCACGTCGGATATTGCCGCCACGCTGAAGGGCATGGGCGTGAAGTGGCTGCGCACCATCCGCACCTACAACGTCGCCACCATGCTCAATACCTTGCGCGAGGCGATGAACACCAACGACAAGGGCCTCAAGGTCATCGTCGCCGACGGCGAATGCCAGCTGGCCCGCCAGCGCCGCATCCGGCCCGAGATCGCCAAGCAGCTCAAGGCCGGCGAGCGCGTGGTGCGCACGCGCTACGGCGTCGACGACGAGGTCTGCACCGGCGACCATTCCTGCATCCGGCTGTCGGGCTGCCCGTCGCTGGTGCTGAAGCCCAGCCCCGACCCGCTGCGCTCCGATCCCGTGGCGCACGTCAACAACGGCTGCGTCGGCTGCGGCCTATGCGGCGAGGTCGCCGATGCCGCCGTCCTCTGCCCGTCCTTCTACAGGGCCGACATCGTGCAGAACGCGACGTGGTGGGACCGGCTGGTGTGGAAGATGCGGTCATCAGTGATCGGAGCAATGTCGGGGACAACGGGTGCCTAAGCCGATTACGATTCTCGTGGGCGCGTTGGGCGGCGATGGTGGCGGCGTGCTGTGCGACTGGATCGTGGCGGCGGCGCACGCCCAGGGGCTGGGCGTGCAGGCGACGCAAATCCCCGGCGTGGCGCAGCGCACCGGCGCCACGACTTACTATCTCGAGGTGATGCCGGCGGCCGGGCCGCAGAGCGTGCTGGCGCTCAACCCGGCGATCGGCGAGGTCGACGTGGCGCTGGCCACCGAGCTGCTCGAAGCCGGCCGCATGATCTTCAACGGCTTCGTCACGCCCGAGCGCACGACCCTGATCGCCTCGACCCATCGCGTGCTGGCGATCGCCGAGCGCACGGCGATGGGCGACGGCAGTTTCGACCTCGGCCGCCTGCTGCGTGCCGTGAAGGAGCGCAGCAAGAGCCAGATCCTGTTCGACATGGACCAGGCGGCCGAAGAGGCTGGCGGCGTCATCAACGCCGTGCTGCTGGGAGCGCTCGCCGGCTCGAGCCGGCTGCCGATCCCCGACGCGGCTTTCGAGGCCGCGATCCGCGAGGGCGGGAAATCCGTCGACACCAATCTCGCAGCCTTCGCCTTCGGCCGCGGCCATGCCCGCGGCGAGCTGGAGCAGGCGGTGCGCGAGCACCACAAACGCCAGGCGGCGGCGGTCGGCGTCGGGGATCTGATCGACCGGGCGCGCAAAGCCTATCCGGCCAGGAGCCTCGATATGGTGGAGGAGGGCATCCGACGGCTCGCCACCTATCAGGATCGAAAGTATGCCGCGCTCTATCTCGATCGACTGGACGGACTTGGCCCCGATCTCGTGCGCGACGTGGCGCGCCATCTCGCCGTGCGCATGTCGTTCGAGGATGTGATCCGCGTCGCCCAGGCCAAGACCGCGCCTGACCGCATGGCACGTGTGAGGGCCGAGGTCCGCGCCAGGCCGGGCGAGCCGGTCGAGATCACCGAGCATTTCAAGCCCGGCAACGAGGAGATCGCGGCGGTCCTGCCGCCGTGGGCGGCGCGCTGGCTGCTTGCCCGACGTCCGTTCCATCTCTCGATGCATGTGCGCAGCACCACGGTCTGGGGCTTCGCCCGCCTGCGATTCCTTGCATCCCTGCGCTGGTGGCGGCCGAGGAGCTTCCGCTACATCGAGGAGCAGGCCGAGATCGAGCGCTGGCTTGAGGCCATCCGCACCGCCGCTCCGTTGAGCGTCGACCTCGCCCGCGAGATCGCCGAGTGCGCACGCCTGATCAAGGGTTATGGCGACACCTACAAGCGTGGCCTTGCCAACTATCACCGCATCGCGGCCGAAGTGATCGCGCCGGCACTGGCCGGTCGCCTGACGCCGCGGGCCGCGGCCGATGCCGTCGCCAATGCCCGTGTTGCGGCCCTCGCCGATCCCGAAGGCCAGTCGCTCGCCAAGACGCTCGCCGCCATCGCCGCCTCGGCCACGCTGCGCCATGCCGCTGAGTAGCCGGCACGAAATCACCGTAGAGTGGGGCGACTGCGACCCGGCGGGCATCGTCTACTACCCGGCCTATTTCAAGTGGTTCGACCAGGCGACCTACCGCCTGTTCCTGCTCGCGGGCCTCAGGCGCGACGACATCAGCAGCGGCCAGTGGAAAGAGGGCACCCCGCTGGTCCATGCCGAGTGCTCCTTCAAGCGCGCCTCGCAGACCGGCGAGAAGCTCGTGATCGAAAGCCATGTCGCCAAGTTCGGCCGCAGCTCCTTCACCATCGCCCACGTCTTCCGCGACGCCTTGGGCGAGATCGCAGCCGAGGGCACGGAAACCCGCATCTGGGCGAAGAAGGACGGCGACGCCCGCTCGCTGAAGGCGATCGCGATTCCGGAGGATGTAAAAACGCGCCTGAGCGGCTAACACTTCCCTCCCCTGTCATCAGGGGAGGTGTCAGCGTCTTACGCTGACGAAGGGGTTCAAGGCTCATGACCCCCTCCGTCGCGGTATGACCTCTCCCCCTCCCCCGCAGACGGGGGAGGGGGAGAGTTTCGAAAGGGAACACCATGCGCCACAGCGACAACCGTATTCTCACCACCCACGTCGGCAGCCTGCCGCGCGATCCGCTGCTGTCGGACCTCTTGATCCGCGACGAGGCGGGCGAGGCGATCGACCGCGGCGAGCTGGCGCGGCTCGGCGAAAAGGCGGTGCGCCATGTCGTGCGCCAGCAGGCCGCCTGCGGCGTCGACGTGATCAACGACGGCGAGCAGCCGCGCGTCGGCTTCCAGACCTACGTGCCGCAGCGCATGAAGGGCTTCGGCGGCGAATCCAAGCGCCCGCGCTCGCGCGACTGGACCGACTTCCCGGGCTACGCCGAGTTCATGGCCAAGCGCATGCCGCGGCGCAGCAAGGTGACCAACGCGCCGCAGGCGATCGCCGACGTCTCCTACGACGATCTCGGCCCGGCCGAGCAGGAGTGCCGCCTGTTCCGCGCCGCGCTTGCCGAGCTGGCGACGCCGCCGGCCGAGACCTTCATGACCGCGGCGTCGCCCGGCATCATCGCCACCACCATGCTCAACGCCCACTACGCCAGCCATGAGGCCTACGTCTTTGCCCTCGCCCGCGAGATGCGCAAGGAATACGAGCTGATCGTCCGCGACGGGTTCGTGCTGCAGGTCGATGCGCCCGACCTGGCGCTGGAGCGCACCGTGCTGTTCCAGGACAAGACCAACGCGGAGTTCATCGCCGTCGCCGAGATGCATGTGGCGGCGCTGAACGAGGCGCTGGCCGGCATCCCGCGCGAGCGCGTCCGGTTGCATTGCTGTTGGGGCAACAACGAGGCGCCGCACACCCACGACATACCGCTTGGCGAGGTGCTGCCGGTGCTCACCCAGGCGCGGGTCGGCGGCCTCAGCATCGAGTTCGCCAATCCGCGGCACCAGCACGAATACGCCGCGCTCAAGAAGGCCAGGCTGCCGCCCGAGTTCCTGCTGCTGCCGGGCGTGATCGACACCACGACCAACTTCGTCGAGCATCCGCAAGTCGTGGCCAACCGCATCTGCGAGGCGGTCGACGCGGTGGGTGACAGGAGCCGCGTCATCGCCTCGGGCGACTGCGGCTTCGGCACCTTCGCGGGCTACGAAATGGTCGCCGAGGATGTCGTGTGGGCCAAGCTCAAGGCCTGCCGCGAGGGCGCCGACATCGCCACCAAGCGGCTCTGGGGATCATGACCCCTCCGGCTCCGTCGTCCTGAGCGAAGCGAAGGACCTGACGCCAGCCACGCCGGTCCCTGTCTGATCGCCCGGTGAGGTCCTTCGCTCCGCTCAGGACGACAAAGTACCTAAAACACCTTCTTGCGCCGCCACTTGGCCGGGCGCTCGCTGGGGAACGCCAGGCCGCTGGCATCGACGCCGAGATCGACCAAAGTCTTGGCGACCACGATGGCGGCACGCGCGCCTTCCAGCACCGGCACGTCCCAGCCGATCTCGCCGAGCCTCTTCTGCAGCAGAGGCTGCAGCCAGAAGGCCGCCGAGCAGCCCAGCATGATGCTGTCGGCGCCGTCCTCCTCGATGGCGGCGATCGATTCCTGTACCGCCGCCTCGAGCATGCCCGAGTTGCCGCCCTGCAGCGCGCGGTCGCGTTCGGCCTGGATCGAATGCTCGTCGGTGAAGTTGGGGCTCGGCAGCGGATAGTTGACGTTGCGGATCGAGGCGCAGCGCTCGGTCATGCGGTACTGCACGACCAGGTGATGCATCTGCATGTTGTGCGTCTCGGCTATGTCGACGATCGAGAATTTGGCTCCGAGCAGGCCCGCGAGGTGCATCTGCGCATGCGCCGCCGAGGTGATGGGAATGCGATACTGGCGGGCGATCTCGCGTGCCTCCAGGTAGCCCGGATCGCCGCCGCCGAGCAGCACGATCGCGTTGTACTTGCCGCTGGCGCAGGCCTCGCGCACCAGCGGCAGGCGGTTGTTGCCGACCGACATGAAGGCTTCCCTGGTCGTCACCGGGAAGTTGCCGTGCGTCGTCGGCGCGCCGGGATGGAGATCCCAGTCGACGCCCTCGAGGAAGGGCTTCACGTCCTGGTAATTGTAGAGCTGCGCCTCCTTCGGGCCGGTGAAGGAGCGCATCGCAAAGCCGCTGCCCGGCGCCAGGCTGAAGGCGTTGATCAGCAGGAAGTGGTATTTCGAATGGGCGGTCACGATGGTCTCCCCTTGAGGCGGCTACGCCGCCTTCAGAATATCCGCCATCTTCTCGCCGACCATGATCGAGGGCGCATTGGTGTTGCCCGAGGGCATGGTGGGGAAGATCGAGGCGTCGGCGACCCTGAGGCCGTCGAGGCCGTGGACCTTGAGCTTGTCGTCGACCACGGTGTTCGGCCCGGCCGGGCCCATGCGGCAGGTGCCGATCGGGTGATAGGCGGTCTGCGAGTTGTTCCTGATCCACGCCAAGATCTCCTCGTCGGTGTTGACCGAGGGGCCGGGCGAGAATTCGGAGTCGCGATAGGCGTCCATTGGTGCGGCATCGACGATCTTCCGCATCATGCGGAAGCCGCCGACCATGGCGTCGCGGTCGATCTTGTCGGCCAGGAAGTTGAAGCGGATCGCCGGCTGCGCCTTGGGATCGGCCGACCTGATGTGGATCGAGCCCAGGCTCTCGGGGCGGAGCTGGTAGCAGGCGATGGTCATCGACGGGAAGTCCTGCAGCTTGCGGGTCTTGGGGTCCTTGATCGAGTAGGGCACCAGATGCATCTGCACGTCGGGCGTGGCGAGCTCGGGCCTGGTGCGCAGGAAGGCAAGCAGCGGCGCCGACGGCAGGGACATAAATCCGCCGCCGGTGGCGAGGTACTTCATCATCTGCGTCACGGCGCCCAGGCCGCGCGCCATGTGGTTGTAGGAGACCCTGGGGTCCTTCACCTTCCAGATGATGCGGGCGTTGATGTGGTCGCGAAAATTCTCGCCGACCGCCTTCAGCGCGTGCTTGGTCTCGATGCCATGCCTGCCCAGCAGGTCGGGGTGGCCGATGCCGCTCAGTTCAAGGATCTGCGGGCTGGCGACGCCGCCTGCCGACAGGATGGTCTCGCGGGCCTTGGCCTGGACGACCCGGCCGTCCTTCTCATATTCGACACCGACGCAGCGCTTGCCGTCGAGCAGCAGGCGCAAGGTCATGGCATTGGTCACGACCTGCAGGTTGGGTCGTTTCATGGCGGGCTCGATGTAGCAGTGCGCCACGCTCATGCGGCGGCCCTTGTAGATCGAGGTCTGCGTCTTGACGACGCCTTCCTGGTCCTCGCTGTTGTAGTCGGGATTGAGCTTGAAGCCGGCAGCCTTCGAGGCCGCGAACAGCGCGTCGTAGAGCGGATTCTGGTCGGGCACGGTCGAGACCTTGAGCGGGCCCTCGGTGCCGCGGCCGTTGCTGCCGTCACCGTCGACGAAATTCTCCATGCGGGTGAACAGCGGCGCCACGTCGCGCCAGCTCCAGCCGCGATTGCCCATCTGCGCCCAGGTGTCGTAGTCGAGCGGCTGGCCGCGCACCCAGACCAGCCCGTTGATCGAGCTCGAGCCGCCCAGAAGCTTTCCCCGCGGCACCGGGATGGTGCGGTTGGCGGTGCCCGGCTCGGGCTCGGACTGGTAGCACCAGTTGGCGGCGGGATTGTCGATCAGCAGGCCGAAGCTGAGCGGCATGCGCGAGTAGGGATGGCTGGCCGCTCCCGCCTCCAGCAGCAGGACCTTGGTCGCTGGATTTTCCGTGAGCCGTGCCGCCAAGGTGCCGCCGGCGGAACCCGCTCCCACGATGATGTAGTCGTAATCGGCCATGGTTGCTCTTTCCCTCCCTCAAGCATCATGACCCCCTCCGTCGTCGTAAGACGACGACACCTCCCCCGCCTGCGGGGGAGGTGTCGCGGTCATACCGCGACGGAGGGGGCCGGAAAGACTGTAGCGCACGGATGCAATATGCCGCGAGTTGAAAGAGGCCGGCCTTTCTTCCATAACCAAAAGCGGCAGTTGCGTGGGGAGCCGGGGCGGCATGTCGGAATTGGAGCAGATCCCCTTTGGAGCCAGCGAGTTCGCGGAGAATCCCGAACCACGTTGCCCGTGCCTTCTGCTGCTCGATACCTCGGCATCGATGGCCGGGCCGGCCATCGACGAGCTCAATCGCGGCCTCCTGACCTTCAGGCACGAGCTGGCCGCCGACACGCTGGCCATGAAGCGGGTCGAGCTGGGCGTCGTGACTTTCGGCCCGGTTCACCTGCTGACCGACTTCCAGACGCCCGACCTTTTCATGCCGCCCAACCTCGACAGTTCGGGCGACACGCCGATCGGTGCGGCCATCGCCGGCGGCCTGGAGATGATCCGCCAGCGCAAGCTGGCCTACAAGGCCAACGGCATCTCCTACTACCGTCCCTGGGTCTTTCTCATCACCGACGGCGCGCCGACCGACGCCTGGGAAGCGGCGGCGGAGATGGTCAAGGCGGGCGAGGCGGCCAAGAGCTTTTCCTTCTTTGCCGTGGGCGTCGAAGGCGCCGACATGGACATTCTCGGGAAGATCTCGGTGCGCGCCCCGCTCAGGCTGTCGGGATTGCGCTTCAGCGACCTGTTCGCCTGGCTGTCGTCGTCGCTCAGCAACGTGTCGCGCTCGCAGATGGGCCAGGCCGTGCAGTTGCTGCCGCCGGGATGGGCTCAGGTGTGACCGTCGCCACGCCATGGCGGATCGCAATGGCGTCATCGATCGGGACTTCGCACATCGCGTCGGACCAGCCTTGCCAGGATAGCCACTTTCATATCGATCTAGAGGACTCGACCGGCCGGCCCGTCACGGTGCTGGTGGCGTCGGATGGCGCGGGCAGCGCGTCTCTTGCCGACGTCGGCGCCACACTGGCCTGCCAGACCTTCGCCAAGCTGGTCGCGGCCTATCTCGAGGCGGGTGGCTCGGTGGAGAAAATCCGCCGGCCGCTGGCGGCGCGCTGGATCGCCGGTGTCTTCTACCGGCTGGCGATGCGGGCCAAGGCCGACGGCTTCGAGTGCCAGGACTATGCCTGCACGCTGCTGGCGGCGATCGCGAGCGAACAGGCCACAGCCTTCATTCAGGTCGGCGATGGCGCCATGGTGGTGCCCCGCGGTGCGGCCGACGGCTGGAGCTACGTCTTCTGGCCGCAGCACGGCGAGTTCGCCAACACCACGAATTTCGTCACGTCGGACAACGTGTTCGAGGCGCTGGATTTCGAGTTGTCGACGCAGCCGGTCGAGGAGATCGCCATCTTCACCGACGGGCTGGAGAACCTGGTGCTGAGCCAGGCCGAGCGGGCCGTGCATGCGCCCTTCTTCGACAGCATATTCCAGTCGGTGCGTCGCTCGGCAGCCACCGGCCTCGACGCCGCGCTGTCGTACGATCTCGAGAAATATCTGTCGACGGCGCGGATCGTCGAGCGGACCAGCGACGACAAGACCCTGATCCTGGCGTCGCGGCGGGCCAGCCCCGGCCAGTCCGGCCCCGGCGAGTCCGGCCCATGATTGGCCCGTCGGTATTGTCGAGCGTGGTCGATGCGCAGGGCCGTCCGCTGCGGCTCGGCCGCAAGCTCGGGCAGGGCGGTGAAGGAGCCGTCTACGAACTCTTCGGCGAAACCGATGCCGTGGCGAAGATCTACCACCAGCCGCTGTCAAAGATGCGGGCCGAGAAACTTCACGCCATGGTCGGCATGCGGACCAAGCAGATCGACAGGCTGACGGCCTGGCCGACCGAAGTGCTGTCGCTCAGCACCGGCGTGCCGATCGGCGTCAAGATGCCGAAAGTCGTCGGCCACAAGGTCATCCATCAGCTCTATAGCCCGAAGAGCCGGCGGACCGAATTTCGCCGCGCCGACTGGCGGTTCCTCGTCCGGGTGGCGACCAACCTGGCGCGCGCCTTCGCCACGGTCCACGAGGCCTCGAGCGTCATCGCCGACGTCAACCACGGCGGCGTGCTGGTCGGCCAGGACGCCCGCGTTCGCCTGATCGACTGCGACAGCTTCCAGGTGTTCGACGGCACCAGGAACCATCTCTGCGAGGTCGGCGTGCCGACCTTCACGCCGCCCGAGCTGCAGGGACTGGTGTTCGCCGACATCGTGCGGACCGAAAACCACGACAACTTCGGCCTCGCCGTCCTGATCTTCCTCATCCTGTTCATGGGGCGCCATCCGTTCGCCGGCCGCTACCTCGGTCCCGGCGAGATGCCGATCGAGCGGGCGATCCGGGAGTGCCGCTTCGCCTACGGCCGAGCGCGCGCCGAGGCGCGCATGGAGCAGCCGCCGGGCACGCCGGCGCTCGAGGTCGTGTCCGAACCGGTCGCGCTGTTGTTCGAGCGGGCGTTCGGGCGCGAAGGCATTCGCGGCGCCCACGGCGCCTTGGGCAGCCGGCCGACAGCGCGCGAATGGATCGCCGCACTAGAGGCCCTCGAAGGCAAGCTCAAACAATGCCCCGACAGTCCGGCGCACTGGCATCTCGCCCGCCTGCCGGACTGCCCGTGGTGCCGGATGGAAGCGGCGACCGGCGTGGCCCTGTTCTCGCTGGCCATTTCGCCCGGCGCGGCGGGGTACTTCGATGTCGAGACGTTCTGGCAGCAGGTGACGGCGCTGGAACATCCCGGTCCGGCGCCGGCGCTCGACGAGGCGGTGGCCAACACCAGGGTGCGGCCCTCCGAGGACGTGCGGAACTTCAAGCGACAGTACTGGTTTCACGGGCCGCTCGCCCTGCTTTGCGGTGCCGCAACCCTGGCACTCGCCGTGTTCGTGGATCTGCCGCTGCCGGGAAGGCTGTTCTTCTTCGTTTCGGCCTTTGTCCTCTATTTCCTGGTCCGCCGGAACCTCAGGATGAAGATCGATATCACCTACTTCATGGAGCGCGAGCGCCTGTTGCGCGCTCAATGGGATGCCGTTCGTGCCGAGTGGGCCGCCAAGGCAGGCGTGGCCGCGTTCGACGCCAAACGCGGCGAACTCGAGCAGCTGCGGACCAGGTGGACGGCCATTCCGGAATTCCGCGAGCAGAGGCTCAGGGACCTCGAGGCGAGCAAGAGCGAGCGCCAGCTCAGCCGTTTCCTCGACGGCTTCCCGATCCAGCCGGGCGAGGTAGCGGGCGTCGGCACCGGCCGCAAATCCATTCTCGAATCGTTCGGCATCGAGACGGCGGCGGACGTCGACGAGGCCAAGCTCTACCGGGTGCCCGGCGTCGGCGCCAAGCTGCGCGGCGAGTTGATTGCCTGGCGGCGTTCGATCGAGGGTCGCTTCCGGTTCGACCCGGACATGGACAGCACGCTGCCAGACGAGGAGATGGCCGAGCAGGAGGTGCTGGTCGAGCGCCTGAAGCTCGAGGCCGCGATCCGCAAGGGCTTCGCCGATCTCCAGCAGTTGCAGAAGCAGACGCTGTTTGCCCGCACGTCGCTGAAATCCAAGGTCGAGGAAGCCGATCGCGCCTTCCAGCAGTGCGCAGCCGACCTCAAGGCCGTGCGGAGATGACGGACAAGTGTCATCCGAGTCGCGCGGAGTAACCTCCGCGCCTAAGCGAGGGATCTTTAAAGGTGGCGCTCCGAGGAAAGATCCCTCGCTGCGCTCAAGGCGGAGGTTACTCCGCCGCGGATGACAAAATTGTTGTTACTTCTTTCTGGGCCGGCTTCGCCTAGGCCTTCTTGATTTCGGTGAGGGCCACGCCCGATGCTATCAGCCCGTCGATCTCGGCCGCCGAATAACCGCGCTCGGCCAGCACGGCCCGCGTGTCGACGCCGAACCTCCGCGGCTTGCTACGCGCCGCCGCCGGCGTGCGCGAAAGCTTCACCGGATTGCCGACGTTGCGGTAGCCGTCCTTCTCCCACACCATGTCGCGATGCTTGGTGTGCGGGTGCTCCATGACGTCGGGCACCTCCATCACCGCGCCCGACGGCACGCCAGCCTGCATCAGCTCGTTGGCGAGGCTCTCGCCGTCGCGGTCCTTGGTGAGGGCGCGCAATTCGGCTTCGAGCTCGGTCTTGTGGGCGACCCTGTCCTTGTTGGTCTTGAAGCGCGGCTCGTGGGCCAGCTCCGGTTTGCCCAGCATCTGGCAGAGCTTGCGGAACTGGGTGTCGTTGCCGGCCCCGACCACGATGTTGCGGCCGCGCGTCGGGAAGTTGCAGTACGGCGCCAGGTTGCCGTGGCTGTTGCCGTGCAGCTTGGGCTTTTGCCCCGCCATGAAATAGTTGGGCGCGTGCGGCTGATGCAGCGCGATGGCGCTGTCGTAGAGCGCCACGTCGATGAACTGGCCCTTGCCCGAGCGGTTGCGCTCATAGAGCGCCATCAGGATGCCAATGCAGGCGTTCATGCCGGTCGACAGATCGACCACCGGCACGCCGATGCGTACGGGCCCCGACTCGGGCGCGCCGTTGACCGAGACCAGGCCGGCCGAGGCCTGGACCATGGCGTCGTAGCCGGGGAAGCCGCCGAGCGGCCCGTCGGCGCCGAAGCCCGAGACGCGCGCATGGACGAGCCGCGGCAACGTCCTGGACAGGGTGTCGTAGCCCACGCCCCATTTCTCCATGGTGCCGGTCTTGAAATTCTCGATCAGCACGTCGGCGTCTTGCAGCAGACGCAGCAGCACCTCGCGGCCGGCGGGTTTGGAGAGATCGAGCGCGATCTTGCGCTTGTTGCGGTTGATGCCGGCGAAGTAGGCCGAGATGCCTTCATTGTCGAACGGTGGCCCCCACAGGCGCGTCTCGTCGCCTTGCGGCGGCTCAATCTTGATCACCTCGGCGCCGTGGTCGGCCAGCATCTGGCCGCAGTAAGGCCCGCCGAGCACACGCGACAGGTCAATGACTTTCAGGCCTTCCAATGCGCCCGGCATTCCGCTTCACTCCCTAGAGCATATCCCGTCCGGCTGAAGCGCATAAACGCGCCGCGATCAGCCGGACGGACTATGCCATTGAAGGAAATGCTTCGTACAACGCGTTTCCGGTCAAACGGAACCGCTCCGCGGCGCCATTTGACCGCAAACCGCTAGTCGATCGGCACCGGTTATAGACCATGCCGACAGGAGACAACCATGCTGGCTGGCATCCATGGACACCAGGACATCGAGCGTGTCGTCTACGGCAAGCCGGCGGGGCCTTCGCTGCTGGCCGAAGCCGAGCGGTTGGGCGCCAAGCGCGTCTTCGTCACCACGTCGAAATCGGTGGCGCAGAGCGCGCTGCTGGCGGGCATCATCCGCGACCTCGGCGAGCGCTACGCCGGGGTCTATGCCGGCATCACCGCTCATTCGCCGCGGCCTTGTGTGATCGAGGGCGCGCAACTGGCGCGCGACGCCAGGGCCGACCTGATCGTGGCGGTGGGCGGCGGCTCGGTGATCGACGCCACCAAGGTCATGCTGATCGCGCTGTGGCAGAACGCGACCCGGATCGAGGATCTCGACCTCTATCGCGCCGGCCGACCGAAGGAGGGCGCGGCGCCGCCCGCCGAGACGATCAAACCGCCGGCCGATGCGATCCGCATGATCGCCGTGCCAACCACGCTGTCGGCCGCCGAGTTCAACGCCTTTGCCGGCGTCAGCGATCCGCGTCATGGCATCAAGGAAAGCTTCGGCCATCGTCTGATCGTGCCGCGGGTGATCGTGCTCGATCCCGCCGCGACGCTGGCCACGCCGATGGACCTCATGCTCTCAACCGGGCTGAAGGCCGTCGACCACGCCGTCGAGCGGCTGTGCTCGCAGCAGGCCAACCCCTTCGCCATCGGCACCTCGACCGAAGCGCTGAAGCTGCTGGCGCGGGCGCTGCCCGGCCACAAGGCCAGGCCCGATGACATGGAAACCCGACTCGATCTGCAGTTCGGCATGTGGCTGTCGATCGGCGCCGGCACCTCGGGCGTGGGCGTCGGAGCCAGCCACGGCATCGGCCATGTGCTGGGTGCTGCCTGCGGCGTGCCGCATGGCCATACCTCGTGCGTGATGCTGCCCTCGGTGCTGCGTTGGAACCTGTCGGCCAATGCCGATCGCCAGAAGCGGGTGAGCGAAGCCTTCGGCAAGCCCGAAACGCCCGCTGCCGACCTGGTGGCCGGGCTGGTCACTGAACTCGGCCTGCCGCGCCGGCTGGCGGACGTTGGCGTGGGCAAGGACCGGTTCCGTGAAATCGGCGAGAAATCTATGCACGACCGCGCCGTGCTCAACAATCCGCGGCCGATCAAGGGGCCTGACCAAGTAGTGGAGATTCTCGAACTGGCGGCGTGAATCCGAATTGATTTGGGGCCCAAACAAGATAGTCTAGAGCCAATCTAAATAAGAAGTTCTTCAGGGAAACGCCAACAAGAGGGGACATGCCCATGATGCGGACATTCCGTGCGCTTGCGATCCTGGTCGCGCTGGCAGCCATGCCGGCCGCAGCCCAGGACAAGGTCAAGATCGGCTACGCCATCTCCAAGACCGGACCCAACGCCGGTGGCGCCTCGATCACCCAGATCCCGAACTACGAGATGTGGGTCAAGGACGTGAACGCCAAGGGCGGGCTGATGATCGGCGGCAAGCGCCTGCCGATCGAGGTGGTCGAGTACGACGATCGCTCGAACTCCGAGGAAGCCGTCCGCGCCGTCGAGCGCCTGGTGACACAGGACAAGGTCGATCTCCTGTTTCCGCCGTGGGGCACCGGCCTCAACCTCGCGGTCGGCCCTGTGTTCAACAAATTCGGTTATCCGCAGCTCGCTTTCAGCGCCGTCACGGACCGTGCGCCCGAGCTGGTCAAGCGCTGGCCGAACAGCTTCTGGCTGCTCGGCACCTCCAAGCAGTATGTCGACGCGCTGGTCGGCGTGCTGAAGAAGCTGCGCGACGAGAAGAAGATCGGGCCCAACGTCGCCATGATCTCGATTGCCGACGGCTTCGGCATCGATCTCAGCCAGGCCGCGCGCAAGGGCTTCGAGGAGGCGGGCTTCAAGCTCGCCTACGACAAGAGCTATCCGATCGGCACCCAGGATCTCTCGCCGCTGATCGGCGAGGCGTCGCGCTCGGGCGCCGATACCTTCGTGGCCTTCTCCTATCCGCCCGACACACTGGCGCTGACCGACCAGGCAAAGGTCGCCTCGTTCGCTCCCAAGGTGATGTTCCTCGGTGTCGGCGTGGGCTTCCCGCTCTACCTGCAGAAGTTCGGCGCCAACGTCGAAGGCATCATGTCGCTCGGTGGCTGGTCGAAGGACAATGCCTCGACGGCGGCCTACGCCAAGAAGCACGAGGAGATGTTCAAGCGCGGTCCCGACCGCTGGGGCAGCCAGATCGGCTACGCGTCGCTGCAGATGCTCGAGCAGGCGATCGAGAAGGTCGGCAAGATCGATCGTCCCGCCATCACAAAGGAGCTGCAGACCAGCACCTTCGACACGGTGTTGGGCAAGGTGAAGCTGGCCGACAACATGATGAAGGACAATTTCTGGCTGATCGGCCAGTGGCAGGACGGCTTCTTCGTTGGCGTGGCGCCGCAGCGCGCCGGCGTGGGGACCGTCGTCGTCCCCAAGCCCGCCTGGAAGCCGTAGGCAACGTGTCGCGGGGCGGGCGCCGGTCGCGCCCGCCCGTCTTTTTGGTCCAAGGCCGATGAACGGGCGGGTGAACGCCGATGCTGATCGAGGTGACGCTCTCGGGCGTGACGCTGGGCGGCATGTATGCGCTGGTCGCGATGGGGCTGACGCTGCAGTACGGCGTCGCCCGCATCATGAACCTGAGCTATGGCGAACTGTTGATCGCCGCGGCCTTCGCCGCCTTCTGGTTCTTCACCGGCCTTCATCTCAATCCGCTGCTCGGCCTGCTCGTGGTGCCGCCCGCGGCCTTCGCCGCGAGCTACGCCATCTATCGCTTCCTGCTGACCCCGCTGGTCAATCGCTCCAAGACGCGTGACGCGCTCGAGGTCGACAGCATCCTCGCCACCTTCGGCCTGCTGTTCGTCATCCAGGGTGTGATGCTGGCGATCTTCGGCGGCGCCTATCACAGCTATTCCTTTCTCGCGGTGCCGCTGCAGTTCTTCGGAGCGACCGTCGCCGCCAACCGGCTGCTGGCGCTGCTGTTTGCCTTGGTCATCGGCCTCGGGCTCTATCTCGGCCTGACGCGCACACGGCTCGGCACCGCGGTGCGCGCCGTGGCCGTCGATCCGGTGGCCGCGCAGCTCGTGGCCATCGACGTGCGCACGGCGTCGGCCCTTGCCTTCGCGCTGGGTGGCGCGCTGGTGGCGGCCAGCGGCGTGCTGGTCTCGATGTTCCTCACCTTCAACGCCAATGCCGGCGTGGTGTTCACTCTGAAGGCGCTGGTCGTGGTCATCATGGGCGGTGTCGGCAATCTGCTGGGTGCGCTGATCGCCGGCCTCATCCTCGGCCTTGTCGAGAACTACGTCGCCACCTTCATCGACCCGGGCCTGACGCTGGCGGCGACCTACGCCATCTTTCTGATCGTGCTGCTGGTCCGCCCGCAGGGCCTGTTGGGTAGGGCCAACCGGTGAATCTGCGCCTTTTCCAGCTGGCGGCCGCACTCGCGGCACTTGCTGCTCTGGCCTGCGTGCCGTTCCTGTTCGGCGACTACGGCCTGTCGCTGGCCATCAGCATGGTGAGCTACACCGTGCTGGCGACGGCGTGGAGCCTGTTCTCCGGACCGACGCGCTACGTCTCGCTGGCCACCGTGGCCTTCTTCGGCATCGGCGCCTATACCACGGCGGTATTCGCCGAGACGCTCGCCTGGCCGCTGGTGCTCCTGATCGCCGCCGCCGTCGGCGTTGTCGTTGCCGGCATCGTCGGCCTCTCGACGCTGCGCCTGTCGGGCGTCTATTTCGTGATCTTCAGCCTGGGCCTGGCCGAGCTCGTGCGCCAGCTCGTCACCTGGTACGAGGTCAACAAGACCCGCACGCTGGGCCGCTACGTCTTCACCGACATCACCGCAGCGCAAATCTACTGGCAGCTTCTGGCACTCGCTGTCGTGGTCTTTGCCGCCGGATTCCTGATTGGCCGCTCGCGCCTTGGTCTCGCGCTGCGCGTGATCGGCGACGACGAGACGGTGGCGCGCCATGTCGGCATCGATACGACCCGGGCCAAGGTCTCGCTGTTCGTCTTGAGCACGCTTTTTATGACGCTGACCGGCGCGATCATGGCGCCGCGCTGGACCTACGTCGACCCGGCCATCGCCTTCAACCCCGTGATCTCCTTCACCGTGCTGATCATGGCGCTGCTGGGCGGCGTCCATCGCCTCTATGGACCGCTGCTCGGCGTGGTGCCGCTGACCTTGCTATTCGAGTTTTTGACGGCCCGCTTTCCCAACCATTTCAGCATCATGGTCGGTCTGGTCTTCATCCTGATCGTCTACGCCATCCCGCGCGGCGTCGTGGGCCTGGTCGAACGATTCTGGGCACGGCCGGCATGAGCGCGCTGCTCGACGTCGCGGGCCTGACGCGGCGCTTCGGCGGACTCGTGGCGGTCGACAATCTGGAATTCACCCTGCAGAGCGGCGAGATCGTCGGCCTGCTGGGGCCCAACGGCTCGGGCAAGACGACGGTGCTCAACCTGCTGTCGGGTGCGCTCAGATGCGACGCCGGCCGAGTCACTTTCCACGGCCAGGCGATCGACAGGCTGGCGGCGCATCGCATCGCGCAGCGCGGAATCGCGCGCACCTTCCAGCTCGTCCGTCCGCTCGCCTCGCTCACCTGCCGTGACAACGTCCTGGCAGGCCTCGCCTTCGGCAAGGGCCGCGCCTGGGGCGCGGCGGCACGTCGCGAGGTCGACGCACTGCTCGACCGTGTCGGACTCTCCGGCGCGGCAGATTCGCTGCCCGGCGAGCTCACCTACATCGATCAGAAGCGGCTCGAACTCGCCCGGGCGCTCGCCCTGAAACCCGATCTGCTGCTGCTCGACGAATGGTTGGCCGGACTCAATCGCACGGAGCTGGAGCAGGGCATCTCGCTGATCCAGGCGGTGCGCAGCCAGGGCATCACCATCCTGCTGGTCGAGCATGTCATGGATGCCATCCGCTCGCTGTGCGACCGCTGCTTGGTGATGAATGCGGGCCGGCTGATCGCCGCCGGCCTGCCGCGAGACGTGCTGGCCGATGCCGAAGTGGTGCGCGCCTATCTGGGCGATGACGATGCTTGAGATTGCCGGCCTCTCCGTCCAGTACGGCAAGCACCGCGCGGTCGACAACGTGGCGCTGACCGTCGCCAAGGGCGAGATCGTCGTCATCCTGGGCGCCAACGGCGGCGGCAAGACCTCACTGCTCAAGGCCGTGGCGGGTCTGCATCCAGCTGTCGGCGGCGGCGCCCGCGTGGCCCTGGCGGGCCGCGACCTGGTCGGACTGCCGGCCTACGCCATCGTCGAGGCGGGATTGGCGCTGGTGCCGGAGGGGCGCGGCATCTTCGGCGAGCTGACGGTGCGCGAGAACCTGCTGCTGGGCGCTTTCGCCCAACGCGCCCGGGCCGGCGAGCAGAAGAACCGCGAGCGCGTGCTGGCGCTGTTTCCGCGGCTCGCCGAGCGCCTCGACCAGACGGCGCGCACCATGAGCGGCGGCGAGCAGCAGATGGTCGCCATCGGCCGCGCGCTGATGTCGGCGCCCGACATCCTTCTGCTCGACGAACCCTCGCTCGGCCTGTCGCCGCTGTTGTGCGGCGAGCTGTTCCGCGCGCTTGGCCGCATCCGCGAGGACGGCATCGCCGTGCTGCTAGTCGAGCAGAACGCCAAGCGCAGCCTGGCGCTGGCCGACCGCGGCTACCTGATCGAGAATGGCCGCATCGTCGGCGCCGGCAGCGCCGCCAGCCTTGCCGGCGATCCGGCGGTGCAACGCGCCTATCTCGGCGGCGCAAGACAGTAGGGCGGCATGGGCATTCTCGAGGGCAAGATCTGCATCGTGACCGGCGCTGCCGGCAGTCTCGGCCGCGCGACCGCCGTCCGCTTCGCGGCCGAAGGCGCCAAGATCATGCTGGTCGATCGCGACCGTGCCGGCCTCGACTCCGTGCTGAAGGCGTTGCCCGAGGGACGTGCTACCGCCATGCTGGCCGACGTCGCCGATGCCAAGGAGACGGCCGCCTACGTCGATGCCACGGTCGCGCGCTGGGGACCGATCGATGTGCTGTTCAGCAATGCCGGCCTGAGCGGCGTCATCCGGCCCGTCACCGAGTATCCCGAGGATGTCTTCGACGCCGTCATCGCGGTCAACCTCAAGGGCTCCTTCCTCGCCTGCAAGTACGGCCTGCCCAGGATGCGCGACGGCGGCAGCATCGTCATGACCTCGAGCGTCGTGGGCGTCACCAGCGATCCCGGCATCGCCGCCTATGCCGCCTCCAAGCACGGGCTGATCGGCCTGATGCGCACCGTCGCCAAGGAGGCAGCACCCCGGCGCATCCGCGTCAATGCCGTGGCGCCCGGACCGATCGACAACGCCTTCCAGCGTGACATCGAGAAGGGCCTCACCGCCGCCCTCGGTACCGACGGCGGCAAGTTCCTCGATGCGGTCATTCCACTGCACCGCCACGCCACGGCGGAGGAGGTGGCGGAGTCGGTGCTGTTCCTGGCTTCGGATCGCAGCAGCTTCACCACGGGCAGCGTACTGATGGCCGATGGCGGCATGCATGTCTGAACGAACGGAGGACGGGATGGAATTCTGGCGCACCCTCAAGCCGATCGAGAAAGTCTTCCAGCCCGACGCGCTGCCGGAGGTCTACATCGCCAACGCCGCGACCGACGACGAGCGCTACTACGTGCCCTTCACGGACACGGTGTCGTCGCGGCCGCTGTGGATCTCGCCCAGCCAGAACAAATGGTGCGACATCCTGATGGCCAAGAGCGCCGGCCTGGTGAACCGGCACTATCATCCGCATGAAGTCTTCGCCTACACGATCTCCGGCAAATGGGGCTATCTCGAGCACGACTGGACGGCGACGGCGGGCGACTTCATCTACGAGACTCCCGGCGAGGCCCATACGCTGGTGGCCTACGAGCATGCCCAGCCGATGAAGGTGTTCTTCATCGTCACCGGGCCGTTGGTCTGGCTGGACGAAAAAGGCGAGCCGGACGGCTACTTCGACGTTCATCAATATATCGCGCTCTGCAAGGCCCATTACGACAAGGTCGGGCTGGGCGCCGGCTTGATCGACAAGCTCTATCGCTGACCCCATGAGGTCTTTTCATGAAGCGGCCCGCTGTGAACGGGTAGACTGAGTGCCGAAATTCCCGAGGACGAGGAACCGCCATGCCTTCTGTCCAGACCGCTTCGTCGACCGCTGTCCGCCCTCCGCTTGCCGCCTGGGTCGAGGCGCCGGTGAATTATCTCGCCGACGTCAGTGTCAAGCCGGTGACCTACAATCCGCCGCCCGGCACCGGCCTTCCGCGTCGCGTCGGCAACTATCGCAACTTCACCGTCCGGATAAACGACGCGCGGCCGATCGCGGCGGAGCTGTCGCTCGACCGCCAGGCCTTCATCCTGACCCGGCATGACACCAAGGTGTGCGACTTCTATGACGAGAACAAGGTTCGCGCGGCCTACTACGCCGAGGTCGAGACGCTGATCAAACGCGAGACCGGGGCGGCCAAGGTCGTGGTGTTCGACCACACGCTGCGCACGGCCGATCGTGCCGTCGAGAGGGGCCTGCGCACGCCGGTGCGCAGCGTGCATAACGACTACACCGAGAAGTCCGGTCCACAGCGGGTGCGTGATCTACTGCCGGCCGACGAGGCCGAGGTGCGTCTCGCGAAGCGCTTTGCCGAGTACAATGTCTGGCGCAACATCGCCCACGATCCGATCGAGATGGTGCCGCTGGGCTTCGTCGATGCCCAGAGCATCGCCCCGCGCGATCTCGCGGTCTGCGACCTCGTCTACGCCGACCGTACCGGCGAGATCTACCAGGGTGTCTACAGCGCCGATCACCAGTGGCACTATTTCCCCAAGATGACCCGTGACGAGGCCATCCTGATCAAGTGCTACGATTCGATGAAGGATGGACGGGCGCGCTTCTCGCTGCACTCGGCGTTCGACGATCCGACGACGCCGGCCAATCCCAAGCCGCGGCAGAGCCTGGAAGTCCGCGCTTTGGCTTTTTTCGATTAGGCGCGTTCTCACGCGCCGGCGGGCGGCAGCGCCTCAAGGCGTTGGCCAACCCGGTTGGCTAACGCCACGGGAGCGAGAGCCCGCGCCGTGCAGAAATGACAAGAACGCTAGCTGCGCGCGATCGTCTCGAGATGATCGACCAGCTCTTCGGGTTGGCTGTAGAATGGCGTGTGGCCGCATTCCATGCTGATGACCTTGCACGGGGTCATCTTCACCATCGTGCGCTGCAACTTGATCCGGATGGCGTTGTCGTGCGTGCACTCGATATACCAGCGCGGCACCGATCCGAAGCGCTCCTCGGTCAAGGTGACCGGCGTGGTCGAGATCGCCACCGGCTGGGGGCGCAAGCGCTCCATGGCGCGGTAGCGGTCCTCGGGCGAGACATCCTGGTAGAACATGGCCGGCAGCTGGGCGCGCGCGAAGGTGTAGGTCGTGCCATCGGGATTCAACTCCCGTGACAGGCGGAACATGCTTTCGGTTTCGAGCGACGTCATGTCCCGGCCGCACTTGCCCGACAGCGGCAGCAGGCCGCACAGATAGACCAGCGCCTTGAGCTTGCGCCGCCGCGCCTCGGCGAGCTGGCTGATGGTGATGCCGCCCAGCGAATGGCCGACCAACACCACCGGCTCCTCGATCTTGTCGAGCAGCCGGGAGAGTTTTTCGACATTGTCGGCGAGCTTGACGTTGGCCGGCGGCGTCTGATCCTTGCCCAGTCCCGGCAGGTCGGGAGCGTAGGCTTTGTGACCGCGTGCTTCGAGGAGGGGCACGACTTTTTCCCAGCACCAGCCGCCGTTGCAAGCGCCATGGACCAGTACGAACGTCGCCACGACGCTGTCAGCCCCGGCCGACGACGGTGCGCGCGCCGGCTGCAGGCACGAAGAAGTCGGGCAGCAGCTTGGTGCCGGGCGAGACGGCGTACTTGTCGAAGTCGGTCACGCCTTCGGCGCCCAGCACCTCGTCATCGATGAAGAAATTTCCGCTGCAGCCCTTGGCCGGGCGATTGAAGATTGCGTAGGCGGCATCGGCCATGATCTCGGGCTTGCGGCAGGCCTTCATGGCATCGTCGCCACCCAGAACGTTGCGGATCGCCGACGTGGCGATGGCGGTGCGCGGCCACAGGCAGTTGAAGGCGACGCCCTTGTCCTTGAATTCAGCCGCCATCGCCCAAGCGTAAACCGACATCGAATATTTGGCGAGCGTGTAGGCGGGATGGTTGGCGAACCATTTGACGTCGAAATCGAGCGGCGGCGAGAGATTGAGGACGTGCGGGTTGGCCGCCTTCATCAGGTGCGGGATGCATTTCTGCGAGACCATGTAGGTGCCACGGCCGTTGATCTGGTGCATCAGGTCGTAACGCTTCATCTCCGTCGAGAGCGTGCCGGTGAGGCTGATGGCGCTGGCATTGTTCACCAGGATGTCGATGCCGCCGAACTTGGCCACGGTATCGGCCACCGCCTTCTCGACGCTTTGCTCGTCGCGGATGTCGCACGGCATGGGCAGCGCCTTGCCACCCGCTTTCTCGATCTCGTCCGCGGCAGTGAAGATCGTGCCGGGCAGGCGCGGGTCGGGGACCACCGTCTTGGCGGCGATGGCGATGTTGGCGCCATCGCGCGCGCAGCGCAGTGCGATGGCGAGGCCGATGCCGCGGCTGGCGCCGGTCACGAACAGTGTCTTGTTGGCCAGGCTCATGGATTCCCCAAGAATTCCTTGGGCTCTATAGCCGGGTGCGTTTCGGGCGGCTAGTCTCGCCGCGTCGCAGGGGAGGCATGCATGAATCCGTGTTTCGAGACCGCCTCGCGTCTTGCCCGCGCCATACGAAACGGCCGGCTGAGCTCAGTCGAGGCGACCGAGGCGCACCTCGAACGGATTGCCAAGGTGAATGGCCCTCTCAACGCCCTGGTGCTGGTCGATCGCGAGGGTGCGCTCAAGGCAGCCCGCGCCGCCGACCGTGCACGCGCCAGGAAGGGCGCCAAGCTCGGGCCTCTGCACGGCGTGCCGATCACTATCAAGGAGGCCTTCGACGTGGCGGGCCTTCACACCACCTCGAGCCATCCGCCGCTCAAGGACAATGTCGCCAAGGAGGATGCGAGCTCGGTGGCGCGGTTGCGGGCTTCCGGCGCGGTGATCCTCGGCAAGACCAATGTGCCTGAGCTATGCGCCGACTTTCAGACTGACAGCCCGCTGTTCGGCACGACCAGGAACGCCTGGGACGCCGCGCGCACGGCCGGCGGCTCGACCGGCGGCGGCGCCGTCGCTGTGGCCGCCCGCCTGTCGCCGCTCGAACTCGGCAGCGACATTGGCGGCTCGGTGCGCAATCCGGCGCACTACAACGGCATCTATTCGCTGAAGCCTACGGAATGGCGCGTGCCCGGGCGCGGCCATGTGCCGAGCCTGCCGGGCCAGACGCGAACTGGCCGCTACATGGGCGTGTTCGGACCGCTGGCGCGCTCGGTCGACGATCTCGACCTGGCGCTGCGCATCATCGCCGGGCCCGACGGCAACGAGGCCGAGGCTGCACCCGTGCCGCTCGGCCCGACGCCAAAAATCACGGCGAAGGGCCTGCGCATCGCCTTCGTGGAAAGCAATCCGCTGGTCGCCGTTTCGGCCGATACCGCGGCGGTCCTTCAGGCGACGGTGCGGCTTCTCGGCAAGGCCGGCGCCAAGGTCAAGCGCGCCGAACCGGAAGCGCTCGACTGGCAGCAGGCCTGGGACGACTGGTCCGACCTCTTCCAATACGAGATCCGCGCCCTGCAGCCGCTCGCCGAGCGTGAGCGCTTCTTCGGGGGCGCCGGTGCGCCCGATCCGTCCGCCCGCTCGGTCGCGCGCGCGGCGCGCCTCGACATGGCGGCGTTCTTCGCCGTGCTCGATCGGCGCGATCGCACGATCAAGCAGTGCGAGACCTTTCTCGACGACTATGACGCGTGGCTGATGCCGGTGATGCCGGATGCCGCCTTTGTCCGGCAGAAGCAGAGCGCGCCTCTCGTCATCGACGGCAAGGCTCATCCCTATTTCTTTGCCGGCACGTCCTACAACTATCTCGCCAATCTGACCGGGCAGCCGTCTGTCGTCCTGCCCTGCGGCTTCTCGAAGGGCGGCCTGCCGATCGGCCTGCAGCTCACGGGCAAGCGCTGGGGCGAGGCGAAGCTGCTGGGCGTGGCGAAGGTATTGGAAATACTTCTGCCGCCTTGCCCGGTGCCGCCGAGCTACAGCAACTGAACCGTCACTCCACTTTTACGTTGGCGTCCTCGAGAATTTTCTTCCACTTGGCGAACTCGGCCTTGTGGAAGGCTGCGAAGGCGGCGGGTGCCATCTCGGCAGGCGTCGGCAGATCCTGGCCAAGGTCTTCCATCCGCTTGCGAACGGCCGGGTCTTGCAGCGTGGCGATGGCCGCGGCGTTCAGCTTGGCAACGATCTCCGGCGGAGTGCCCTTGGGCGCCCACAGCCCGTGCCAGATCGCGACTTCCATGCCGGGAAAGCCCGCCTCCGCCGCCGTCGGGATGTCGGGCGCAGCGGCTGAACGAGCCTTGGCGGTGATCGCGTAGGCCTTGACCTTGCCGCCCTGCACCTGCGGCAGCGAATTCGAGGTCTGGTCGACCATGATCTGGATCTGGTTGGAGATCAGATCCTGGATCGCCGGGCCGGTGCCGCGATAGGGCACGAGCTGATACTTGGCGCCGGTGGCGTTGGTGAACGCGAGCGATCCCAGGTGCGAGCCCGAGCCCATGCCCGCTGTGCCGCCCGACACCTTCTCGGGATTGGCCTTGAGATACTCGACGAGTTCCTTGAGCGTCCTGGGCGGAAACGAAGTCGGGGACACTACCAGCATCGGATTGGACGGCAGCCGCGTGATCGGCTCGAGATCGTCGAGCAGGCTGTAGTTCAGGTTCTTGTAGATCGTACCATTGGCGACGTGGGTGCCGACATGGCCGATGCTGATCGTGTAGCCATCGGGTGCCGAACGCGCGACCTTGCCCACGGCGATCGTGCCGGCCGCACCTGTCGTGTTGTCGATGACGAATGTCTGGCCGAGTTCCTTGCCCATGCGCTCGCCCACGATACGCGCCATCAAGTCGGTCGGCCCGCCGGCGGCGAACGGCACCACGATGGTGATCGGTTTGGCGGGATAGGCCTGCGCGCGGGCCGAACCAGTGGCCAGGGCGGCAAGGCCGCCCGGGAGCGAGGCGAGAGCGGTTCTGCGCAACATTTTGTCTTCTCCTCCCAGTTGGTCGCGACTGGCGTTCTTCAGAAGGATGCTAGTCGCACCGTTCCAGATTGTCGTAAAGCCGGGCCTGCAGCGCTTTTATGTCGATCTGGCGGACCGAGCCCGAGCCCGCCAGATCGAGCGCGTGGGCGGCCGCAGCACCTGTGGCGATGCACGGCCCCATGACCCTGACCGACGAAAGTGCGGCCGGATCGCCGTCGATGCAGCGGCCGACCGCCAGCAGGTTGTCGGCGCCCTCGGGGATCATCGAGCCCAGCGGCACATAGTGCATGTGGTCGTCGCCGAACTCCTCCCAATGCACGTCGTCGACGCGGTTGTGCAGCTCGATCGGCCAGGTGCAGCGCGCGACCGCATCGGCAAAGCGCGTGCCGGCGCGGATTTCGTCGGCCGTGATGTGGTGCCGGCCCTTGATCCAGCGCGTCATGCGGATGCCGGGCAGGCCGTAGAGGCGCACGCCCGCCTCGCCGAACGCGGCCCGGTAGTTTTCCTTGAGGAACTTCAGCAGCCGGTCGACCTGGTCGCGGCCGTCGAGCGTCATGCGCGAGGCCTCCAGCGGATCGAGCGGCGTCGGCATGTGGGTCATGTTGACCAGGCAGCGGCCGCGGCCGGGCCGGGCGAAGAGGAAGCCATCGTGCCGGCGCAGGCCGCGCGCGGCTGCCTGTTCGCCGAGTCGCGTTTTCAGTTCGGCGCGGTCGACCTTGGCTAGTGCTGCCTCGTCGACGCCGTCCAGAATGGTCATCTGGGTGCCGAACACCGGCTCGGTGGGCTCGCGGCAGGCGAAGCCCGCCGCCCAGGCGAGTGCTGCATCGCCCGATGCATCGACGAAGCCTTGCGCGCGCACGTCGACGCCGCCGTAGCGGGTCTGGAAGGAGGCGCTTCTGATCCGCCCGCCGTCGCGCACGACGCCCGACAGCAGCGCGCCGGTGAGCGCAATCGCGCCGGACCTCTCGACGGCAGTCTCGATCCAGCGCGACAGGATCGTCTCGTCATAGAGCGCGATGGTGGTGTTGCGCCGGCCGCGCAGATAGTCGACGGCGCCGGTTGCCTCCAAATGCGTCAGGATTTCGGCGGCGATGCCGTGCGTCACCAGGTAGGGCTTGGGCCCGTTGGAGAACATGCCGCAGAACGAGCCGATGATGGAACCGACGGCCTGGCCGCCGAGGCTGGGCGCGGCGTCGCAGATCGCGACCTTGCGCCCCAGACGCGCTGCCTCGACCGCGGCCGAGACGCCGGCGACGCCGGCTCCCAGCACGCAGAGGTCGACGTCCAGCACGCGCGCCGGCGCAGCCGCCGGCCGGGTCGAGATCCGCGTGTCGAGGTTCAACGCCATCGCAGCATCCGCTGTTCGATCGTGCCCAGCCCCCAGGAGATCAGCAGGCCGAGGATGGAGAGCAATACCACGCCGGCCACGAGCTGGTCGGTCTGCATCAGGTTGCCGGCCGACAGCACGAAGGCGCCGATGCCGTGCTGCGCGCCGATCATCTCGGCCGCGACCAGCAGCAGCAGTGCCACCGAGGACGAGATGCGGAAGCCCGCCAGTATGCCGGGCATGGCGCCGGGCAGCAGGATCTTGCGCACGATGTCGGTCGCCGGCAGGCCGAAGCTCTGGCCCATGCGGATGAGGTTGCGCGGCACCGAATCGCAGGCGCTGTAGGCCGAGATCGCGGTCGGGAAGAACACGCCGAGCGCTATCGTGGCGATCTTGGACGGCTCGCCGATGCCGAACCACAGGATCAAGAGCGGCAGCAGTGCGATCTTGGGGATCGGGAACAGCGCCGACACGACCGGCAGGCCGGCGGCCCGCGCCGCCGAGAAGATCCCCATGGCGAGGCCGAAGGCCAGTCCCACGGCGGTGCCTATGATCCAGCCCGGGATCAGGCGCCGGAGCGATGCGTCGACGCTGTCAACCAGCGTGCCGTCGAGCCACAGCCCGTGCAGCGCCCGCACGACGCTCACCGGGCTCGGCATGAAGAGGGCCGGCAGCAGGCCCGCGCTCGAGGACGCCTGCCACAGGCCGATCAGCACGACGAACACGATCCACGGCAGCGCGCGGCGCGGCACCGGGTTGAAGCCGCCGCCGCGAAACGGGACTTGCCGGCGCTCAGACATGCTGCATCTCGCGGTCGGCGGTGGCGGCCTCGTCGCGGATCAGCGCCCACAGCCTGCGATGCACGTCGACCAGCAGGCTGGTGTGTTCGGGCCGCCCGCGCTCGGCCACCGGCACGTCGATCGCCAGGATCTCGCGCACCTTGCCGGGCCGGCGCGACAGCACGACGACCCGGTCGGCAAGGCGCGCCGCCTCCTCGAGATTGTGGGTGACGTAGACGCGCGTACTCTTCTCGCGCGCCCAGATCTTCAAGAGATCCTCCATCAGGAGTTCGCGCGTCTGGGCATCGAGCGCCGAGAGGGGCTCGTCGAGCAGCAGCACGGCCGGCCGCACCACCAGGGCGCGGGCGATGCCGACCCGCTGGCGCATGCCGCCGGAAAGTTGCTTGGGAAACGCCGCAGCAAACTCGGTGAGGCCGGTGAGGGCCAGCGCCGCGGCCGCGCGCTCGAGCCGCTCGTTTGCGGCGAGCGCACGATGCTCGAGCGCCAGCGCCACATTGTCGGCGACACAGCGCCACGGCAGCAGCGCGAAGTCCTGGAAGATGTAGGTGAAGGGATTGAGCGAATCGGCCAGAACCGGGCCCGACAGCGTCACCTTACCGGCGCTCGGCTGCAGCAGGCCGCCCAGGATGCCGAGCAGGGTCGACTTGCCGCAGCCCGACGGGCCGATCAGCGCTACCGTCTCGCCGTCGGCGATATCGAGATTGATCGCTTCGAGGGCCTCGACCGCGCCATAGCGATGGGCGACGCCCTCAACGTGCAGCGGCATCGGTCGCCATTGTCACCAGAACCGTCCGGTTGGCGACCTGCTGGCCCTCCTGCACCGACACCGATTCGATGGAGGCATCGAGGACCGCCTTGATCTGATGCTGGATCTTCATCGCCTCCAGCACGACCAGCGTCTGGCCACGCGTGACCCTGTCGCCGGCTGCGACCTTGATGGCCACGATGCGGCCGTCCATCGGCGCGCGCAGCTTGCCATCGCTGCCCGCCGCCGCGGAGGCTGGTGGAGCGTAGGTCCGGTCGGTGAAACGCACGGTGAGCGCCTCGAGATCGACCACGATATCGTCGCCGTCGATATGGTAAGGCGCGCTGCCGTCGAGCTGCGCGACATCGTCCGGGCTGACGAGGATCGTGCGTTCGCTGTCGCCGACCGCGAGCCTGATCGGCGTCGGTTCGGGGTTGGAATTGCGCCAGCCGCGCAGCGCTGCCGGGTAGCGCTCGGCCGACTGCCGCCACAGCAGCGCCGCCGCCAGCGCCCAGTGACGTGCCGTCACCTCCGGCGGCTTCAGCGCCTCGCCGGTGAAATTCCGGCCGATGAAGGCGGTCGTTGCCTTGCCCCTGGCGAACTCGGGATGCTCGAGCAGGCGGATCAGGAAGTGCCGGTTGGTGGTGGGACCCAGCACGACCGTGTCACGCAACGCCTGGACCAGCCGTGTGCGGGCTTGCTCGCGCGTGTGGCCGGTTGCGATCACCTTGGCGATCATGGGATCGTAGAACGGCGAGATGGCGAGCCCGTCCTTCATGCCGTGATCGACGCGAATGCCGGCCCCCGTCGCCGGACGCCAAACGTCGAAGCGCCCGGTCTGCGGCAGGAAGCCGGCATAGGCGTCCTCGGCATAGAGCCGGACTTCGATCGCATGGCCGCCGAAGCGCACCTGCTCCTGGGTGAGCGGCAGCTTCTCGCCGGCGGCGACCTTGAACTGCCAGGCCACGAGATCCTGGCCGGTGATCGCCTCGGTGACGGGATGCTCGACTTGCAGGCGGGTGTTCATCTCGAGGAAATAGAACGCGCCGTCTGCAGCGAGCAGGAATTCGACCGTGCCGGCGCCGCGATAGCCGATCGCCTTGGCGGCGGCGACCGCGGCGGCACCCATGCGGTCGCGCAGGACGGCGTTGACAGCGGGAGAGGGCGCCTCCTCGATCACCTTCTGATGGCGGCGCTGCACCGAGCAGTCGCGCTCGCCGAGATGGATGACGTTGCCGTGGTTGTCAGCGAAGACCTGGATCTCGACGTGGCGGGCATCGACCACGGCCTTTTCCAGGATCAGCTCGCCCGAGCCGAAGGCGCTCTCGGCCTCGGCGCGCGCCGTGCGGATCGCCTCGAGGAGATCGTCGGTGCGCTCGACCAGCCGCATGCCGCGACCGCCGCCTCCAGCGGCCGCCTTGACCATGACCGGCAGCCCGATCTTGCGCGCCTCTTTCTCGAGATGCCCGTCGCCCTGGTCGGCGCCCTGATATCCCGGCACGCAGGGAACACCGGCGTCGATCATGCGCCGTTTGGCGGCGGCCTTGTTTCCCATGGCCGCGATGGCGGCGGGCGGCGGGCCGATGAAGACCAGGCCCGCCTTCTCGCAGGCGGCGGCAAAGGTCTCGTTCTCGGACAGAAAACCGTAGCCGGGGTGGATCGCGTCGGCGCCCGATTTGTGCGCGGCCTCGAGAATGCGGTCGATGCTGAGATAGCTCTCGCCGACCGGCGGCGGGCCGATGCGCACAGCCTCGTCGGCGAAGGCCACGTGCGGTGCGTCCCTGTCGGCGTCGGAATAGACCGCGACGGAGCGATAGCCCATCGCCTTGGCCGTCCGCATGATCCTCCAGGCGATCTCGCCGCGGTTGGCGACCAGGATCTTGCCGAATGCCGTCATTTCAGAGGCCGTCCGCCCGCAGTGAAGTAACCTCCGCTGCCACCATTCTCGCGATACATCATCGCGATGTCGGGATAGTGCGCGATCTCGTCGACGGTGCGCGTGCCGACTTCGAGTATGCGAACGACCGAGGCGGACCGGTTGACGAGATGATGGCCGTTGCCGCTGCCGGCACGAAAGCCCGCGGTCATGCCGGGCGTCAGGACCGTTTCGCCTTCGTCCGTCACCAACACGACCTCGCCTTCGAGCACATAGACAAGCTCGTCCTGCCGCTCGTGCCAGTGCCGCTGGGATGACCAAGCGCCGGGTGGCAACTCCAACTGATTGACGCCGAACTGGGACAGCCCGAAGGCATCGCCCAGCCGTGTTCGGCGGCGCTCCCGACAAGGCACGTCGTGCGGCGCGGGGTAGGCTGTCCCGATCTTTGCCGGCAAATCGGCTGCGCGTACTGCAACGGGTATCGCTGACATGGTGTGCATCTCCGGTATCACTCGATCGCCCATTTCGGCGGCCGCTTCTCGGCGAATGCGCGCAGGCCTTCGGCGGCCTCGGGGCTGCGCCGCGCCTCGGCGAACTTGTCGGCGGCGAAATCGAGGACCTGGTTGAGCGGCTCGCTGCCGACCTTCATCACCACGGCCTTGGTCGCTGCATTGGCCATGGGGGCGCACCGATCGATCTGCTTCAGGACTTCCTCGAGCTTGATGTCGAGACCAGCGGAGTCCTTAACGAGATAGTGAGCGATGCCGAGGCGATGGGCCTCCGGGCCCTTGAAGCGCGCGGCGGTCAGCGCGAGATGCCGGGTCTGCGGCACGCCGATGCGTGCGGCCACGAAAGGAGCGATCTGGGCCGGCACGATGCCGATCGCCGTCTCGCTCATGGCAAAGCCCGCATCCTCGGTGCAGATCGCCACGTCGGAGACGCAAAGGATGCCGAAGCCGCCGGCAATGGCGTAGCCCTCGACCGCCGCCACGACGACCTGCGGCGTGGTGTTGACCATCTCGAGGAATGTGCCGAACTCGCGGTTGCCGAGCGCGATCGGGTCCTTCTCGCCCAGCCTCGGCTTGTCGCCCAGGCTCTGCTCCATGTTCTTGAGATCGGCGCCGGCGCAGAAGGTGCCGCCGGCGCCGCGCAGGATCACCACCTTGATGTCGCGCCGCGCGCGCAGGTTCTCGAACACCGTGCGCAGCTCGCCGATCAGAGTCGGATTGAGCGCGTTCTTGACCTGCGGCCGATTGAGCGTGACGTGGAGGCGCGAGCGCTCGCGGCGGAGCAGCAGCGTGTCGTACCTGGAGGCGAATTCCGGCATGACGTCCCCCATCAGCGGTTTTCCAGCCGTGGCAGGGTGCCCATCAGCTTGGAGATGATCTGCAGCATCACTTCATCGGCGCCGCCGCCGATCGAGGCCAGGCGCGAATCGCGGAAGGCGCGCGCCGTCGGAGATTCCCAGAGATAGCCGGCGCCGCCCCAATATTGCAGGCAGCCGTCCGTGACCAGCCGCATCATGCGGCCGGCCTTGAGCTTGGCCATCGAGGCCAGCATGGTGACGTCGTTGCCGGCGAGATAGTCCTCGCAGGCCCGGTAGCAGAGCGAGCGCACCAGCTCGATCTCGGTGCGCAGCTCCGCGAGCTTGAAGTGAATGACCTGGTTGTCGAGCAGCGGCTTGCCGAACACCTTGCGCTCGCGGGTGTATTCGACCGTCTCGTCGATCAGCCGCTCCATGCCGACCACGCCGCTGATCGCCCCCCACAGCCGCTCTTCCTGGAACTGCTGCATCTGATAGACGAAGCCCATGCCTTCCTGGCCGATCAGGTAACGCACCGGCACCTTGACCTCGTCGAAGAAGATCTGCGCGGTGTCGGAACTCCTCATGCCGAGCTTGTCGAGTTTCTTCACCACCTGCACGGCCTTGGTCTTCATGGGCAGGCAGATCAGCGACTTGTTCTTGTGCGCCGGGCCTTCGCCGGTGCCGGCGAGCAGGCACATCCAGTCGGCCTGGGTGCCGTTGGTCGTCCACATCTTGCCGCCGTTGATGACGTAGTCGCCGCCAACCCGCTTGGCCGTGGTCTTGATCGAGGCGACGTCGGAGCCGGCGCCGACTTCGGAGACGCCGAGGCAGGCCACGTAGTCGCCGCTGATCGACGGTGTCAGGAACTCCTTGCGCAACTCGTCGCTGCCGTAGCGGGCAAGGGCGGGCGTCGCCATGTCGGTCTGCACGCCGATCGCCATCGGCACCGAGCCACAATGGATGTTGCCCAGCTCCTCGGCCATCACCATGGCGTAGGAATAATCGAGCCCCATGCCGCCGTATTCGACCGGCTTGTGGATGCCGAGCAGCCCGGCATCGCCCAGCTTCTTGAAGACCTGGTGGGCGGGGAAGATACCTTCTTCTTCCCACTGGTCGACGTGGGGATTGATGTCCTTGTCGATGATCGCCCGCAGCGTGCGGCGGATCTCGGCATGTTCCTGGGTGAACAGCATCTAACGATTCCCCAATCTCGGCATCGTGCCCATCAGCTTCGAGATGATCTGCAGCATGACCTCGTCGGCGCCGCCGCCGATCGAGCCCAGGCGGCCATCGCGGTAGCTGCGCGCCACCGGACTATCCCAGAGATAGCCGGCGCCGCCCCAGTACTGCAGGCAGGCGTCGGAGACCTCGCGGCGGAGCCGGCCGGCCTTCAGCTTGGCCATCGAGGCCAGCATGGTGACGTCGTTGCCGGCGAGATAGTCCTCGCAGGCGCGATAGACCAGCGACCGCAAGGCCTCGACCTCGCTTTTGAGCTCGGCCAGGCGGAAGTGGACGACCTGGTTGTCCAGGAGCGGCTTGCCGAACACCTGGCGCTCGCGCGTGTAGTCGATGGTGGCGTTGATGATGCGGTCGCAGCCCATCAGCGTGCCGGCGCCGGCCCACAGCCGCTCCTCCTGGAATTGCTGCATCTGATAGACGAAACCCATGCCCGGCTGGCCGATCGTGTAGCGCACCGGCACCTTCACCTCGTCGAAGAAGGTCTGCACGGTGTCGGAGGCGCGCATGCCAAGTTTGTTCAGCTTCTTGGCGATCGAGATGCCCTTGGTTTTCATCGGAACGACGATCAGCGACTTGTTCTTGTGCGCCGGCCCGTCGCCGGTGTTGGCCAGCAGGCACATCCAGTCGGCCTGCGCGCCGTTGGTCGTCCACATCTTGCCGCCGTTGATCACCCAGTCGCCGCCGACCCGGGTCGCGGTAGTTTTGATCGAGGCGACGTCGGAACCGGCACCGGTCTCCGACACGCCGAGGCAGGCCACGTAGTCGCCGCTGATCGATGGTGCCAAAAATTCCTGTCGCAGCTCGTCGCTGCCGTAGCGGGCCAGCGCCGGCGTTGCCATGGAGATCTGCACGCCGGTCGCCATGGGAATCGAGCCGCCATTCACCTGGCCGAGCGATTCCGAGCAGATCATGGCGTAGGAGAAGTCGAGGCCTGAACCGCCGAACTGCACCGGCTTGTCGACGCCCAGCAGGCCGGCATTGCCCATCTTCTTGAACAGCTCGTGGGCGGGGAACTGGCCTTCCTTCTCCCACTGATCGACATGCGGATTGACCTCGCGGTCGATCAGCGTCTTCCAGGTCGCGCGCAGTGCCTCGTGTTCGGGCGTGAACTTCATCTCTACATCCTTGCAACGCCGAAGGTGATGGGATTGAGCGGCCGCACCAGCGATTCACGGGCGATCGACAGGGTGAAGGCGAGGATCCGGCGCGTATCGCGCGGATCGATGATGCCGTCGTCCCACAGATGCGCCGTGCCGAACAGCGCCGTCGATTCGCGGTCGAACTGATCGACGATGCCCTTGTACATCTTGTCGATCTGCTCGTGGGGCGGCTCCTTTCCCTCGCGCAGGAATTTCTGCTCGGTCACGGTCTTCATCACGCCCGCCGCCTGCTCGCCGCCCATGACGGCGGTGCGGTTGTTCGGCCAGGCGAAGATGAAGCGCGGGTCATAGGCACGGCCGCACATGCCGTAGTTGCCGGCGCCAAAACTGCCGCCGATCACGATGGTGATCTGCGGCACGGTGGCATTGGCCACGGCCTGGATCATCTTGGAGCCGTGCTTGACGATGCCGCCGCGCTCGGCTTCGGTGCCCACCATGTAGCCGGTGGTGTTCTGCAGGTAGACGATCGGAGTGCCCTGCTGGCAGCAGAGCTGGATGAATTGTGCCGCCTTGACCGAGCCCTTCACGGTGATCGGGCCGTTGTTGCCGATGAAGGCCACCGGTTCGCCCTCGATCTCGGCCCAGCCGCAGATCGTCTGCTGGTCGTAGAGGCCCTTGAATTCGAGGAAGTCCGAGCCGTCGACCAGACGGGCGATGACCTCGCGCACGTCGTAGGGGTCCTTGTGCGATGGCGGCACCACGCCGCACAGCTCGTCGATGTCGTACAGCGGTTCCTTGAAGGTGCGTTTTTTGCACGGCGGCAGCTTGTCGTTCCAGTGCCACTTGGCGATGACCTCGCGGGCCATGCGGATGCCGTCGGCGTCGTTCTCGGCCATCCATTCGGCGACGCCCGAGACGGTCGCGTGCATCTCGGCGCCGCCAAGATCCTCGTCGGTCGCGATCTCGCCGGTCGCGGCCTTCAACAGGGGTGGGCCGGCCAGAAACACTTTGGCTTGATTGCGCACCATGATGACGTAGTCGCTCAAGCCCGGCAGATAGGCGCCGCCGGCCGTCGAAGAACCGTGCACCACCGTGACCTGCGGGATGCCGCGCGCCGACATGCGCGCCTGGTTGGCAAAGCCGCGGCCGCCGGGCACGAAGATCTCGGCCTGGTAGAGGAGGTTGGCGCCGCCCGATTCGACCAGATTCACCACCGGCAGCTTGTTCTCCATCACGACCTGCTGGATGCGCTGGCCCTTGCGCTGGCCGGAGGGCGCCACGGTGCCGCCCTTGATGGCGCTGTTCGAGGCCGTAACGACGCAGCGCACGCCATCGACGTAGCCGATGCCCGCGACCGAGCCGCCGCCGGCACTCGTGCCGTCCTTGTCGTCGTGCATGCGGTAGCCGGCCAGCGGCATCAGCTCGAGGAACGGCGCGCCGCGATCGAGCAGCAGGGCGATGCGCTCGCGCGGCATCAGCTGCTTGCGTTTGCGGAAGCGCTCGCGCGATTTTTCCGACGTCGCCTGCACGCTGGCTTCGGCGGCGCGGAACTCGGCGACCGCCGCCAGCATCTTTTCGCGATTTTGCCTGAACTCGTCGCTGTTGCGATCGACCTGGCTTTCGAGGATCGGCATGGTCGTCAGCCGCCCAGCACTTTGGGCGTCACGGCGAGATGGAAGCCGTCGAAGGGCTTGGAGCGGTCGGTCGTCACCAGATCCATCGAGCGGTTGCCGAGCGGCACGCCGCCGTCGATCCTGATCTCGGTGCCGGTGATGTAGGCTGCCGCATCGCTCAGCAGGAAGCAGACGACGGCCGAGACCTCGCTTTCGGTGCCGAGCCGGCCGAGCGGGCAATAATTCTTGAGCTTGGGAATGCGTTCCTTGAACTCGCCCTGGTAGGTGTCCATGCCCGACGATGCGATCCAGCCCGGCGAGACAGAGTTCACGCGCACGGCGGCATAGGCCCATTCGTGGGCCAGCGTCATGGAGAGGTTCACCATGCCGGCGCGGGCGGCGCCGGTGTGGGCCATGTTGGGAAAGCCGTTCCGCATGTCGGCGGCCATGTTGACAATCGAGCCGCCGGTCTTTTCCATCGACTGGGTGAAGACCTCGCGGCTGACGATGAAGCCGCCGGTCAGGTTGTTGCGCACCACGACGTCGAAACCCTTGGCGCTCATGTCGACGGCGGCAGCAGGGAATTGGCCGCCGGCGTTGTTGAACAGGCCGTGGATGCGGCCGCGACCGGCGACGATCGCCGCGACCGCGTCCTTCACCTGGGCCTCCTCGCGGATGTCGAAGGCATGGCTCTCGCAGGAGCCGCCGGCAGCCTCGATCTCGCCTTTCACGGTGGCCAACTTGTCGGGCTTGCGGCCGGTGATCACGACATGCGCACCGAGGGCTGCGATTTCGTGCGCCGTGCAGCGGCCGATGCCGCTGCCGCCTCCGGTCACGACAATGGTCTGGCCCTCAAACAATCCCGGTTTGAAGACCGAGCGATACGACGGCATGTTTCCTCCGGACGCCCTGAACGGCCGTTTATCGGCCTCTATTTGACGTTTACGTAAAGGTCAAGTAAGCCCCCCAGACCATTCGCCGACGAGAGGGGATCGACATGACCTTGCAGGAAATCACCGCGAAAATGAAGGAAGGCGCGTCGAAGAAAACCGCCTTCGGCAACTCGGTCAAATTCAGCACCGACCAGGGCGTCGTCTATATCGACGGTCACCAGAATCCGCCGACCGTGACCAATGACGACAAGGCCGCCGACTGCACGCTGAAGATGGATTTCGGCGACTTCTCCGACCTGATCGGCGGCAAGCTCGACGGCATGACCGCCTTCATGACCGGCAAGCTCAAGATCGAGGGCGACATGGGCGTCGCCATGAAGCTGCAGACGATTTTGCGCTAGGATCTGCGCGCTGACGACCGAAGGGCCCCTTGCGGGGCCCTTTGCTTTTCTACTCGGCACGACTCTTGTGATAGTGGCGCCGCGCCTTGGCGCGGTTGCCACAGGCCTGCATCGAGCACCAGCGCCGCTTACCCGCGCGGCTGTCGTCGAGGAACAGCCAGCCGCATTCGGCATTGGCGCACCGGCGCACGCGATCGAGCCGCGGGCCGGCCAAAAGGTCGCCGGCCGACCACAGCACCGGCGCCAGAAGGGCGAGCGCCGTTCCCGACCGCATATCGACATCCCAGCCATAGCCGTCGCGCTCACGCTTGAGCGTGGTGCGTGAAGGCGCTGCAGCCAGCGCCTCGTTCAGCGCGGCAAGATCGCGCGCGGGCGGGGTCCTGTCCTGGGCCTGGGCATCGAACAGGCGATAGAGCATTTCGCGCAGTTCCACGGCACGCTCGAATTCCTTGCGTGCCGGCGCCCTGGCGGGCTTGGGCCCGCCATTGGCCGCGATCCAGCCCGCCAGATCCTCCGCGGCCTTCAGCGTCTCCGTGGGCACGGCCTGGCCCCGCCAATAGCGGCTATTGGCGTACTCCAGGCAGAGATCGGGACGGGTCATCGGGCTCCCTCAATAACCGGTTGACCGGTTGACTGGAAATCGTTCTTTGGATAACTAGATAACCGGTTATCTAGTTATATGGGAGTGAAATCATGTTTGACCATGTTTCCATCGGCGTCAGCGACATCAAGCGATCCGGCAAGTTCTATGACGCGGCCCTGGCGCCGCTCGGCTATACGCGGCTGAGCGACGGCGAGAGCTCGCTGGGTTACGGCGACAAGGGCGTGGCGCTGTGGCTCGGCGCCACCACCAAGCCGGTGAAGGCCGACATGGAGTCGGGCCTGCATTTCTGCTTCGTGGCGCCCGACCGCAAGGCGGTCGACGCCTTCCATGCCGCCGCGCTAAAGGCCGGCGGCAAGGACAACGGCAAACCCGGTGTGCGGGCCGACTACAGCCCGAAATATTACGCCGCCTTCGTCGTCGATCCCGATGGCTATCGCATCGAGGCCTATTGCGGGAAATAGCCCAGAGCATAGTCCGTCCGGCTGAGGCGCATAAACGCGCCGCGATCAGCCGGACGGACTATGCCGACAAAGGAGTCGCCTGGCGCAACGCGGTTTCATTTGAGCGAAAGCCGCTCTATCGAATGCCGCGGCGTACGCGGTAGTCTTGGATCATGTGCCGTGTGACGTCGGCGGCGTAGCACAGCAAGCTTGGCGCCGTTGCCGTGCTGTAGGCGCTCGCGCCGGCACATTGGCTGCCGTTGCGCGCGTAGCTGTAGGGACACGGACAAGGGCCGTTGTAGGTGGCGACGGATTCCTCGACGAGGATCTTGCGGATCTCGTCGTCGTGCATGCGCTGGGCATGGCCGGGCGCTGCCCACAGCAGCGTCACCAAACATACCAGCGCTGCCGGGCGGCTTTTCATGATGCGGTGACCCTCAGTCGAGCAGCAGGAGCGCTTGTTTAGTCAGCACGCCATCGGCATCGCGCAGCTCGTGGGTGATGGTGAAATGGTCGGCGCCGGCCACCGGGATCAGCGCGCCCGGCAGATGGGTCGCCGCGCGCTTGGCATGAAGATGACGGCTGTCGGCGACCAGCGGCGGCAGCTCGGCCGTGCCGTAGGTGATCGCCATCGGCTTGGCCACCATGGGCAGGCGGAGCGGCGACAGCGTCTCGATCTCGGCGTCGCTGAGCTGCAGCTTCTCGTTGAGATAGGTGTCGCGGATCGGGCCGAGCTCGAACACGCCGGAAATCGCGAGGCCGGCGCTGACGCGGTTGTGGCCGAGGCAGGCCGCAGTGAGGTGACCGCCGGCCGACCAACCCGACAGCACGACCTTGCCGTTGATGCCGTGTGCCGCTCCGTTCGTCGCCAGCCAGTCGAGCGCCGCCTTGATCTCGGCGACGATCTCGGTGAGCGATGCATCGGGTGCCAGCGTGTACCCCGGCAGCGCCGCCGCCCAGCCATGCGCGTAGGGTCCGCCGATCAGGCTGGCGAACATGTCCTTGGCATTGCGTTGCCAGTAGCCGCCATGGATGAACACGATGCACGGCGCATTCGGGTCGCTTGCCGGAAAGAGATCCCAGGTGTTGCGCTCCTTCGGGCCATAGCGCAGGTCGAGATGCTTCGGATGCTTCTGCCGGAAGGCCGCCGACGCCGCCTCGCGCGCAGCATTGAGCTCGGAACTGTTCTTTACCGCCGCCGAATTATTGTAGGCCGCGTCGCGTTCGGCGCGGCTCATGCTGCCCCAGTTCATGCTCCCGTGATCTCCTTCAAGAGCCCGAAGAAGGCGCGCTTGCGGACCGACGAGATCGTCCAGTCGACGGGCAGCGACTGGAAGCCGTCCTCGAAGCGCTCGCGACTCATGCGGTAGTCGAAGTAGCCCCAGCTCGCGCCACTCTCCACCGCCGCCACGAAATGGTTGTCGGGCTTGTCGAACTCGAAATGGTCGTCCTCGTTGTAGACGATCGGCTGGCCGCGATAGCCGGGTGCCGACCGCCAGTTCTTCATCTGCAGGCGGATGCCGTGCGGGCTCGGCTGGAAATGTCCATTTGGGCCGTAGACGCGGTTGCCGTGCGGCAGCAGGAAGTCGGCGCTCGCCACGATGGCGGCGGGCGGCGTCTCGAGCATGATCAGGCTGGTGCTCACCAGCAGCTTCCCCTTGCTGCGCCTTTGCGCCAGCTCGATCAGCTCGTGGCAGCGCGCGGCGGCGATGATGGGATGCGCCCATACGTTCTCGAGGTCGACCTCGTTGCCGATCTCGACCAGCACGTTGGCCGCGTTCTTTGCGATCAGCCAGTCGACGGTGTTGGTGACCGCGGCCTTCACAGCGCTCTCGTCCTTCAGTGTGCCGCTCTGCTTGCCGTAGAACAGGCCCACGATCACGACCATGCCGAGTCGGTCGGTGGCCTTGATCACCTTTTCGAGTCTTGCCGCCCAGGCCGGCTTGATCGTGCCCTCGGGCGTGAAGCCGCAGATCTGCCACGGCTGGTTCCAGGAATAGCCCTGCGGGCTGCCGCCCGAAATGTTGAGGCACACCGCGAGCAGGCCGTGGGCGCGATAGGCGGGCAGGGCGGCGATGAACTCGGCGGTGTTGCGCTCGGTGTCCCAGTCGCCGTCGGCATAGGCCCAGGCGCCGCGCGTCGCCGGGTTGTCGTCGTCGGCGATGGCGTTGGCCATGCGGCTGTTGAACAGGAGGCCCTCGATGCGATGGCCCTTCCAGCGGCGGCCGGGGTAGGTCGGCGTGCCATTGATGGCAAAGCCGCCGTCGGCGATCGAGACGACGGTGCTGGGCATCGCCTAGAACCCGACCGCCGCGCCGTCGCGCCGGCTCTCCGAAGCGCCGAGATAGGGGCCGCCTTCGGGAAAGCGCCAGATGATCTGGCTCGAGCCGAAGGCAAAGCTCGGCCAGCTCGTACGCGTGAGCCTGTGGCCGCGCGCCTCGAGACCGCTGGCGAGGTCCGCCGCCATGTGAGCCTCGGTCCACACCGTGCCGTCGCTCTCGTGCACCCGCCAGCGCGGCGCGTCGATCGCGGCCTGGGGGTTCTGCCCGTAGTCGACGATGCGCGAGAAGACCTGCATGTGGCCCTGCGGCTGCATGGCGCCGCCCATCAGGCCGAAGGTCGCGACCGGCTTGCCGTCCTTGGTGATGAACGCGGGGATAATCGTATGGAAGGGCCGCTTGTTCGGGCCGACCTCGTTGGGATGGCCCTTGGTCGTGACGAACCCCGAGCCGCGATTCTGCAGCGCGATGCCCGTGCCCGGCGGCACGATGCCCGAGCCGAAGCCGGTGAAGTTCGACTGGATCAGCGACACCATCATGCCGGACTCGTCGGCGGTGCCGAGATAGATCGTGCCGCCATCCTTCGGGACGCCCGGGCCGAACTCCTTGGCCTTCCTGGGATCGATCAGCTTGGCGCGGCTCTTGAGGTAGCCCTTGTCGAGCATTTGCCTGGGCGTCACCTCCATGAAGCGCGGGTCGGCCACGTAGCGATAGATGTCGGCGAAGGCGAGCTTCATCGCCTCGATGCGCAGGTGCGCCACTTCGGGGCTGTCGGCTTCGTGGCCCGCGAGGTCGAAGTTCTCCAGGATGCCGAGCGCCATGCAGGCAGCGATGCCCTGACCCGACGGCGGGATCTCGTGCAGCGTGGTGCCGCGATAGGTGAGCCCGATCGGATCGACCCAGTCGGCCCTGTGTTCGGCAAGGTCGTTGCGCCGGAGCGCACCGCCGGTTTCCCGGGCGTACCTGTCCATCCGCTCGGCAAGCTCGCCGCGATAGAACGCCTCGCCTTTGCTCTCGGCGATCATGGTGAGCGTCTTGGCCTGGTCGGGGAACTTCCACACCTCGCCCGGCTTGGGCGCGCGGCCGTTCGGAAGGAAGGCCTTGACCCAGCTCTCCTGGCCCTTGAGCCGGTCGATCGCCGTCTCCCACTGGCGCGATACCATGTAGGAGACGCGGAAGCCGTCGTGGGCATACTTGATCGCCGGCTCGAACAGGTCGGCGAAGGGCAGCTTGCCGTAGCGCTTGTGCAGCTCCATCCACAGCGACACTGCGCCCGGGACCGTCACGCAACCCCAGCCGACGTTCGCCACGCTGGCCTGGCCCTTGTACTGATCGGGCGTCATCAGCGCCGGCGAATGGCCCGAGGCATTGAGGCCGACGAGCTTGGTTCCGTCCCACAGGATGCAGAAGGCGTCCGAGCCGATGCCGTTCATGGTCGGCTCGACGATGGTGATGGCGATGGCGCTGGCGATCGCCGCATCCACCGCGTTGCCGCCCTTGGCCATCATGCGCAGCCCCGCGGTCGCGGCGAGGTGCTGCGAGGAGGCGACGACGTTACTGGCAAAGATCGGGAGTTTCTTGGAAGCGTAGGGAAAATCGTAATTGAAAGACGGCAACTCGGAATCCTTTCTACTTATTTCTTCGATGGCCCGAGAGCCTCGATGCGTGCGACGAAGCGCGGCGATTGCAGGAACAGCCGGTTCTCCGCTTCGCCCTTGCCGAACAGGCGGGAAAGATCGAACAGGCCGGAGCCCGCGATCTCGCCCATCCGCCCGGCAATCTTCACGCGCTCGCCCAGCCGGAAGGTTTTTAGCGCCGCGATGGCTGCATCGGAAAGGCCCGGTGGCGGCGCCTCGCGCGATCGTGTGGAGAACAGGTCGGCGATCGAGCCCGCCATCGCCAGGGTCCAGTCGTTGAACGCGTAGAGCGAAACTTGCGGACCGATCTCGACCGTGACGGCCGCCGTCTGGGCGCTGCCTTCGATGGTCTTGAGCGTGCCGCACCAGTCGGAGAAGGCGCCGACCTTGGCAGCGAGCACCATGCTCTGTTCGGCGGCGGCCTCGATCTTCAGCGGATTGTTCGAGGCGAGCGCGGTCTTGGCGAGCGACTGCAGCCCGCCCAGGAACGCCTTCTGCGCCTCGTTCTGCTCGTAGCAGGGACGGTCGCAGGCGCCGAGAGCAAGGCCGGTGCTGCCGAGCAGGAAGACGCGCCGCGAGGTGAGGGGGGGCATGTCGTGGCTCACCCCCTCACTTTAGCCTCCCCCAAGAGGGAGACGAGCAGGAAAAACTAGGCCGCTTTCGCCTTGGCTTTGGCGCGCTCCTCTTCCTTCAGTTCCTTCTTGGAGAGCTTGCCGACCGGCGTCTTGGGCAGCTCCGGCCGGATCTCGAGCGCGACCGGCATCTCGTGCTTGCCGATCTTGCCTTCGAGATGCTTCTTCAGCTCCTCGAAGGTGAGCGAGGCGCCGGGCTTCAGCTTGACGAACACCTTGGGCGCTTCCTGGCGATAGGGATCGGGAATGCCGATCACGATCACCTCGTCGACCGCGGGATGCTCGTAGACGGCCTCTTCGATCATGCGCGGATAGACGTTGTAGCCCGACGAGATGATCAGGTCTTTGGAGCGATCGACGAGGTAGAGCCAGCCGTCGCTGTCCATGTAGCCCATGTCGCCGGTGCGCAGGCCCTTCCAGTTGCTGGCGGGATGGCTGAACAGCACCTGGTCGGTTTCCTCCTGCTTCTTCCAGTAGCCCTTCATGACCTGCGGGCCGATGATGCAGACCTCGCCGACCTGGTCCTTGCCGGCCGGCAGGACGCGGTCCTTGTTCTCCATGTCGCGGATCTCGATGATCGTGCCCGGCATCGGCACCCCGCACGAGCCGACACGCCGTACGCTCTTGTCGACCGGGCAGATCGCGCCGGTCGGCGAGGTTTCGGTGAGGCCATAGCCCTCGATCAGGGTGGCGCCGGTCAGCTTCTCGAAGGCCTGCTGCACCTCGACGGGCAGCGGCGCGCCGCCCGACATGCAGATCTTGAGCGAGCTGAGGTCCAGACCCTGCGCCTTGGGATGCTTGTTGATCGCGGTGTAGAGCGTCGGCACACCGGGCAGGAAGGTCGGCTTCTTGGTCGCGAGATCCTTCACGATCATGTCGATGTCGGGCCGCGGATAGAGGATGAGCTGGTTGCCGTTGCGCACCGCGCCCAGCATGATTCCCGACAGCGCATAGATGTGGAACAGCGGCAGCACGCAAACGACCTTCTCGGTGCCGGGCGTGGTGTAGGGCGTGGTCCAGGCCTGGCCCTGGCTCATGGCGGCCACGACACAGCCGTGCGTCAGCATCGCGGCTTTGGGCAGGCCGGTCGTGCCGCCGGTATATTGCAGCAGCGCCACCTCGTCCCACAGATTCTCGTTCGACGGATAGGGCGTGTACTTGCCGTCGCTGGCGAGCAGGTCCTTGAACGACATGTGCCAGTCATCGCGCGGCCAGGCCGAGAGGTCCTTCTTCTTGGCGATCGGATAAAGCCAGTTCTTGGGCCACGGCAGATAGTCGGCGATCGAGCCCACGATCAGTTTCTTGAGCCGCGTCTTGCCGCGCATCGCCGCCATCTTCGGGTAGAGCGCGGTGACGTCGAGCGTGACCAGGATGTCGGTCTCCGAATCGCCGATCTTGAACTCGAGCTCGCGCGCGGCATCGAGCGGACTGTAGTTGACCACCTTGCCGCCGGCCTTCAGCACGCCGAAGAAGGCGATGATGTAGTGCGGCGTGTTGGGCAGGTAGAGGCCGACATTGACGCCGGGCTTGACGCCGAGCTTCTGGAAGCCCGCCGCGGCGCGGTCGGACGCCTCCTTGTAGTCGCGGAAGGTCATGATCTTGTCGAGGAAGTCGGTGAACGGCCGGTCGCCGTACTGGGCGCAGCTATCCTCGAACAGCTGGTGGATCGTCTTCTTCGGTACGTCGAGCTCCCATTTCACGCCCGGCGGGTAGCTCTTCTCCCAAGGATAATTCGCCATTTTATTCGTTCCTCCCGCGGCGACTATGTGAGCCGGGGCGGCGACGGGTCAAGGAGCAGGAGGCACCCGATACTCGTATTCGTAGAGCGTCCGGAAGCCCTGCGCGGCATAGAGCGGCATTGCGGCCTGGTTGGTGGCGACGACC